>CAWJGR010000030.1:0-69578 GCA_963842545.1 Candidatus Bathyarchaeota archaeon | reverse complement strand
AGTTTTTCTGATCCCAAAATCGCAATTTTGTTGAATTTCATATGCTTTGTTAAGTTGAGTTTGCTAAAATTGATCGAAGTTGACAATTAAGGTTATTGGACTTTTCAAAAAACTATAATATAAATCGAGGCATCTTTGAAAAGTGAACAAAAAAAGCAGATGCTATTTGGAGAAACAAACAATGCAAACTGAAGAATTAACATGTCTAGCAAAAAAAGTAAGAAACTCTTTGCCTAATTTGGAAGTGTTTCCACTTTCCACAATCTATACCACAATCACAGAGCAAGAGAAAACAAATTTGAATTTACACGACTTTAAGGAATTAATTTATCATCTGACTGGTTGGGATATATCATTACAAGTCATACGCAGACAACTTGAAATAAACCAAATATTATGGTGAGAGCCCAACTATAAAATCGGGCTGTTAATTGAGTTAGTTGTCGTTCAAAATTGTTGAAATAATGCAAAGATTAGTTAGATTAAAAAAAATGAGGAAAAAATGTTTAGCTGTTTTTTCTTCTTAGGCGTGGAATAAATCTGGGCGTGGAACGTTTGTATGCGAGAAACTCTTCACCATATTTCGCTTCAGATTCCTTTTCTTCAATCTTTGAAAGTCTCCAATACAGCAAAGCTAAGATTGGCCAAATAATAGTCGTGATGATTGTCAGCCATTGAACGTTTAAGCCGCCGGTTATTAATAGAAAACCAATGTATTGGGGATTGCGAGTGTATTTGTAGAGGCCTGTTTTAACGAGTTTACCCTTTGCCTCAAAGATTTGGTACCAGCCAAAGATTACCAAAAGGATGCCGAATCCGATTATAAATTTAGATGCAGGAAAAACATAGTAGTGATATATCACATAAAATGCGTTTTGCCCCATTACTTGTGTGAAGAGAAATTCTAGACTGAAGATCTTAACATACCCAAAGGCACCCATAAAAAAATACATTGTTAACGGTATTCCATACATTTCAGCGAACAAAGCTACGATGAATGCTACGTAGACGCTGTTTGGAAGACGGTTGAGTTTTTTTCGGAAAGATGAAAGCAAAAAGAAAACGCTAAACAGTGCGATGTTCATTGCAACGAACATCCAGTTTCCGTAACCCACAGAAGTAAAAGTGAAGTAATACATAAAAACGGCGACAATTAAGGTGACGACAACCAATAGCGTTGCCACTTTGATTTTACCTTTTAATTCTGGGGATAATCTTTCTAAAATAGAGAGTTTCATTTTGACCCCAATCTTTCCCTTGTCGCGATTGAGATTTAATGTTTGTGTTCAAATCGTAAAAAGACAATTTATTGAAAACTGTGCAGTTTCAGTTTTATGCATTGACTTCGATCACATAAAAGCTGAACTATGGCGATATCCACAGCTCAGTGGTTGAATCCAACCCTGAAACAAAATAGGATTCATCATGATTCCCTTTTCATTCTTTCGCCTGCAAATTATCCATGCTACGTTTGCTCATAAAAAGGACAATTGCCAAAATCAGTATTATGAACACAATTATGGCACTCACAATAACTGAGAGATAATCAACACTATTTGTCAAAGTTGAAGACTTTGAAGGGGAAGCACTGGGCGAAGGCAAGAGTGGAGAGCCCTAAAACGATTATCAGTTTTTTTGTTATTTTATTCACTCAACCTCTTCTCTGGTTGGATCATCCAAGTCGTTAATAAAAATTTATCCCAAAAAATGCAAATAAGGCCAACAACAAACTGTTCGCATAACTTATTGGTTTAGTTTAAAATGGCGCTTCTTATGGTAGAAAACCTTATCTTAAACCCGACAAGATTTATTTCAGGAGTTTTTGCTAATCATGAGGAAGATTTACCTTTACGCAAGCAATCGAGTAAAGAAAAATCTTCCTTGAGTAGGATGTAAATAATGTCTGAACATAAACCTGAATGGCCTGAATCGGGCGACCTTGTGATCGCCACCATAGAAAGCGTGATGGATTACGGAGCATACGCTAACCTAGACGAGTATAGCAGACGTGGTTTTCTTCATATCTGCGAAATCTCCAGTGCCCGTATAAGAAACGTCCGAGACTTTGTTCGTGAAAACCAAAAAATGGTCCTAAAAGTCCTCCGCATAGACATTGAAAAAGGACACATTGACCTATCCCTAAGACGAGTTACAAAACGTGAAAGAATCGAAAAAATCAAATCTTGGAAAAAAGACCGCAAAGGCGACGCATTACTTCATGCAGTTGCGGAAAAAACAGGTTTACCCATTCATGAAGTCTATCAGAAAGCAGGAGTTATTCTTGAAGAAAAATATGGCTTATATGATGGCTTCGAAAAAGTAGTCAAAGAAGGCTCAGAGGTCCTAACTAAACTCCAAATCCCTGATGACCTAGCCAAAGTAATCGCCCAAGTTGCAGAAGAACGCATAAAAATAAAAACTGTTCAAGTTAGAGGAGTCATCGAAGTTCGATGCATGAAACCTAACGGCGTTAGGTGCATTCAAGACGCATTCAACGGAGCAAAAAATCCCAAGAAGCCAAAGATGCCAAAATCGAATTCTCAGTTATTGCCGCCCCAAAATACAGTGTTGAAGTTTCAGCTGATAATTGGAAACGCGCCGAAGAAGTGCTCGATAAAGTAGGCGAAAATGTAGTCGATAACATTATCAAAGCGGGCGGACATGGGTCTTTTAAGAGAGAAAAATAAGAGTGAAAGAATGCGGGAATCCACTGAAAAATTAGAATGGGGTCAAGTAGAGAAAATCGGTAAAGGGACAAAGGCAAACTACGATTCGAAAGCAAGGTTCTGACTTTTTGTTTTAACCGAGGACCAAATACATCCAGCGAATCGTTGAGGGTTTCACGTGAGCTTTTAATGAAAGAACTAAAAGAATTGGGGTACTTTAACCATATGAAATATAATGGGGAAGTTCTTGTCGAGAATGTTCTGGAGACTGATGTGGTTCTGGTTAAGAAAAACCATAAACTTACTATTAGTTTGAACAAAAAGCAAGCTGAAGAAAAACCAAGTTTGACCTCAGAATCAATCGAATCTAAGAACTGACTCTCAAAGCAACATAAAATTCTCATAATTGACCGAGAAATTATCAGTTTACAATAAAAAATGATCAATTTCAGCTTTGTTAATTAATGCCTACTTTTTAGTGGGTTTTGGGAAAACAACTAAATACTTGTCCATGGCAATGTTAGAGCTATGGCATTTAAACGGAAAGGTCATCTAAAACAATTTACGCAGCAGTCGTTCTCTTATTTATATTAATAGTGGCGGCAGCAGCAGTAATATTTGTGGTTGCAAACCCTCGCCCAAAGTAGTCACGGTAGGAGTCCACGTTGGTGACAGCTTTATCTATAATATTACAAGCACATCGACTTTGATTGGTTTAGATGCGGTGGAACTTCCTGGGTTTTTCCAATACAATCAAACAGATTACTACAAGATTACAATTGCAGATATCACTGGCACCAATGTATCGATTAATACATTATGGCGATTCATAAATGGAACAGAAGTAACTGGGACGCAACTACTTGATATTGCAAGCGGCCAAAAAACAGATGAAAACGGATTCTGGGCTCTTTACCCAGCAAACCTAAAAGTAGGCGATTTGATTCGTCCAAAAGGATTTGATGGATTAACTGTTAACCGAACAGATACAAAACATTTGCTGACAGTTCAAGGTGGGCAACTTCTGGTTTATCGAAAACCAGTTCTACGATGTCAACGACCCAACACAAAGCACCCTAAGATATGACTACACTGGCGTCACCTTCGATAAAACTACAGGTATGCTTGAAACACTCACTAACTATCATGAATACAATAACCCCGTAATGAAAGCAACCATCACTTGGAACATTTTCAACTCGTCAGTTTGGGTAGTAAAGTAAAACCTAATTTTTTTCCCTTTCAACATTTTATTTATGCAAATCGAATTTGTCAAGTAACTGTTAAAATATTTTAAATTGTAATCAATGAACTTCAAGCTCTCATAGGCTGGAAGGATTAAACAGATATTTAATGGAAAAAATGAAATAGTCAAGCACTAACACCTATAGCAAGAGGCAAAGCAATTGTCGTTTAAAGCAAAAATGCAGGAAGCAGCAAAAAGCAAAGATTCCCGCCTTATTTTGGCATTGGATTTTCCCTTCGAAGCTGCTGAGAACCGAGATAGAATTTTGGTTAAAGCACAAAAAGTTCTCAAAGCTGTTCACCCCTACATTTGCGCGGTTAAGATTAATCATCATTTGACTCTTCCACTTGGCACCTTTGACGGTGTGCAGGAGCTTGTGGAGCAGATCCGCGGGGAAGGCATGCTTGCAATCATGGATGCCAAAGTCAACGACATCGGCAACACTAACCAAATAATAGCCGAATACTATTTTGCAGCAGGTTTTGACGCCATAATTGCTAACCCATTTGTTGGTTGGGAAGAAGGCTTAAAACCGCTCTTCGAAGTTTCAAAACGACTTAATCGCGGCGTAATACTTGCTCACTTATATGAGCCATAAAGGCGCAAACGAAGGCTATGGGCAAACCATAATTGACCCAGAAACAGGCCAACAAATCCCGCAATACGTTTCGTTTGCAAAAAAAGCTTTGAAATGGGGCGCTGACGGCGTGTGGTTGGAGCTACTGTTCCTCAAAAAATTGCTGAAGTTAAACAGATTCTCGGTGAAAATGTAGCTATTTATTCACCTGGGGTTGGTGCTCAGGGTGGAGCTGCGGAAACAGCAATTAAAGCAGGTGCAAATTACTTAATCGTTGGAAGAGAAATAACCAATTCAGATGACCCAGCGAAATCCGCACGTACGCTGTGTGATTCAATAAGAGGGATTTAGCCGCAGTTTTATCTGCGTTTGTTTTCCCAAAGTTCTTTTTTGAGCAAGTCACGTACCGAAGAGCGGATTACGCTGCTTCTGCTTGGGTACATGTTGGCTCGGACTAATTCATCTAAACCTTCCAGGTACGCTTCTGGAAGTAAGACTGTTACAATTTCATTTTGTTTTATCCTCCTTAAACTATATCATGCATATAACATGTGGCAAATATAAGAGTTAGCATAGCAAACGCTAACCAATCACAATTGCCTAAGCTGATTTAAAGTTCCCAAGATATGTGCCGTCTAAAAGATAAAGCTCAGCCTCATCAACATCCACCGCTTCAGAACGCAAAACAGGCCCAATCAGCGCTTCGCTACCGATTTCTTTCCTGGGACGAGTTTCATTTACGGGTCTGCCACCTAAAAAATCATTGAAACTTGGCATTATGAAAATTTCATGCTGCTTTCGGTTTGACATTATAATGTTTCTTTAATGTTTCAGCTACTGATCCTTCAATTCTTACTTTGCTTTTTTGCAAAAGAATCTTTGCTAAGGCTTCGGTGTCGCATTTAGCCTTCATCCAAACTTGCCTTGTCATTTTGCATCCAGTTGGGTCACGAAAAACCACCACAGGATGCAGATGTCCCATAACCAATGTCTTACAACCCAACAAGTGCAGGTGAAGGCCATTTGTGCCCATGAAAAACCCCAACGTCGCCAACTACCGCTCCCGTCGCAGGCAAAAACTCAACGTTCTCTGGCAAGAGCGGCTCTAAGTTGGCATCATGGTTACCACGAACAACAGCTATGCTTGCCAATCGAACTCTGAAGTTTTTTGAAAAAATCTGGGATATCCTGCCACTCGCCAAATTCATGCGAAACAACCGTGTATTTCACGTCGCCAAGAATGACCAGTCTGTCGGGTTTGTATTCGGTAATGATCGCCTGTTAATTTGTTTAGGATTTTTGATGTTTGGCTTGGTACATGGATGCCTTTTTCTTGCAGTTGCATTTCCCAGCCTAAATGAGGGTCGGCGATAAGAAGCGTTTTGGTTTTTGGGGTTTTTACAAGCGCTGCTGGGTAGGGTAAGAGCAAATTTAACATTAGGGTTTAACCAGGCTCAAGATTTTTTGATGAATCTTCGCAGTTGGCTGAAGCAATAAAACTTAAGGGTTTGTTTAGGATCCAACTTTACATTTATAGGTTTATTTTCTTGGATCGGTTACGGTTCCGCCTGCTTCTTTAACTATGAGAAATCCTGCGGCAACGTCAGTTGTGCGGATTTTTTTTCTTAGATCTATGAAGGCATCGGTTAATCCTGCTGCAACATGGCAGATTTCAAGGGCGTTGGCGCCAAAGTGTCGTGTGTGCCTGATGTTTTCAATTAATATAGCTGCAATATCCATGTTTAATTTAGCTTTGAATGTGTTTAAATCCAAACCTACGACTGCTTCATCGAGTGACTGAGTTTTTGATGTATGTATTCGTTTGCCGTTGCGATATGCGCCTTTGCCGCTTAACGCCATGAATGTTTCATCATGCACAAGGTCAATAACCATGCCTGCGTAGACATCGGAGAGTTCGGGTGTATTTGAAACAGCAATTGATGAAGCATAGAAGGGCAAGCCATGCATTAGGTTGGTGGTGCCATCGATTGGGTCAACACACAAATAGCACTCTTGAGGTGAGGACCCGAACTCTTTGATGCCTGATTCTTCGCTAATAAGTGTAAAGGAAACGTCGTGTTGCTGAAGGGTTTGAACGATCGCTGTTTCTGCTGCTAAATCCACTGGCTTCATCATGTCTCCGCCTGCACCAATGCCCAATTTAGGTTGAGGTTCATTTAGAGTTTTGAGGCATGGCTTGATGGCTGATTGCACATTAATCTTGCATTCGCATAGAATTTGTTGCCAGTCAACTTGAGTTTCCATCGCTTAACCTTCAGTTTCTATATTACAAGTCAACTTGATAAAGACTAACAAAAACAACCTAAACAAACCTTTGTTCCACTTAAATTTGATTATGAATAATTGAAGTAATTGTCAAGTGAAATAAATCAATTTTTTAAAAAAGTTGTTTTAAGATCTAATTCTTCGAATTCTGTCAGAAGAAGAAATGTAACTTTGACCTTTTGAGGTGACAATATATTTGCCTTTGTTTTGCATTAACATGCTTTGTCTTGTGAGAATTGCAAGGTAGGATTCTGCTTGAACATCATTCAAGCCTAATTTGCTCATGATTCTGCTCTTACCCTTTGGTTTTTCGCAGAAACGAACAATTCCTATCCTCTCACTAACAGCCATTTGAACTCACAAGATATTGACCTCTCTAGTGGCAATTAAGTATGAGTGATTGTTTGGTGACTACAACAGAGCCAACAATTGCAAGAAACTCTTTTTTTGAAAGCCTCTTGTCTGTAGAAGTGAATAAACAAAAATAAATACAAGCCAACAAAGTATTATGTGACTGAAGATTTTTACAGGTCTTTCAAAATCATAAAGGTGATTTGAATGTCAAAAAAATTACGGTTTTCCGCAATTGCGAAAAGAGTTGTTAAGCAAACATTTGGGAAGCCAGCGACAACAAAATATCCTTTTGTTAAACCAAAGTTAGCCGACAATTTTCGCGGACAACCAATGTTTGATTTTTCTTCATGTATCGGCTGCGGATTATGTAGTAGAGATTGCCCCGCAAAAGCTATAGAAATGGTTATCGTTGATGGCAAGAAACGTCCTCAATTGAACCTTTCCCAATGCGTCTTCTGCTATCAGTGTGCTGAAAGCTGTCCAAAAAAAGCAATAAAAACAACATGCAACTACGAGTTGGCAACAACAGATAAGTCAACTCTAATTAAAACGCCTGATTCATCAACTAAAACAGATTGAATTTACAAAAACAACGCTTATAGCACATTTTTATTTGTGGATTAACCTGTTAATCGAATTTAAATCGCTTAAAATAACCAAAAAGTAGTCAAGTTGAAACCAGAAAAAACATGAAAACTCTTAAATTATACAAATCCCAACAGAACAGGCAGGTCATTTAATGTCACCAAATACTAACAAGCTTGAAATCCAAAGCTATGACGAAAACACAAAAATGTTCATTGTAAAATCACCATCCGGCAACGTCGTAAAGGTTCAGGACACGTTTGCTGAAATGTTCGGGCTTTGGGCAGGACGAGTTCTTATCACCGCTCAAAACGAGAAATGGGCACAAATCGCCGCAAGCTTAACTACAGGTTTTGCCACAAGCGTAATTGCAGCTTCTGCAGAGGCATCAATTGAACGTTCTGTTCCAGCAGATCAAACCCCAGACAAACGGCCTGGCGTACTCATACAAATTTATAATAGAGACCGATTTGAACTCAAACACCAACTCATGGAACGCATTGGCCAATGCACCCTAACTTGCCCAACAACCGCTGCATTCAACGGCTTAACTGGCAAACGCACCCTCAACGTTGGTAGCAGCCTCCGATATTTCGGCGACGGATTCCAGAAAAAAGCTATGGTTGGCGGAAGAAAATGCTGGAAAATCCCAGTAATGGAAGGGAACTTTATTGTTGAAGACGGTTTTGGCGCCATGGAAGCAATTGCAGGTGGCAACTTTATGATTTTCGCAGCAACCCAAGAAGCGGGGCTTAAAGCTAGCGAATTAGCAGCTGAAGCAATCCGAACAGGGGCTCCTGATGTAATCATGATTTTCCCCGGAGGAGTTTGTCGTGCAGGAAGCAAAGCAGGATCTCTTAAATACAAATTAAAAGCATCAACTAACCATCCATATTGTCCAACTTTGCGCACACTTGTGCCCGATTCTGTTGTTCCAGAAGGTGTAACTTGCGTTTATGAAATTGTCGTGAACGGCTTAACACTTGATGCTGTCAAAAACGCCCTTAAGTTAGGTGTAACAGCAGCAGTAGATGTTCCAGGAGTCGTAAAGATTTCGTCAGGCAACTACGGAGGAAAACTAGGTCCCTACAAAGCTTTTCTCAGAGACGCCATAGGTGCACCTCCAGAGCCCGCCCCTCCAGCTAAACCAAAAACCTAAACTTCATTTTTTTAAGTCGGAACTTTTATTTGATTCCTTTTAACGTTAGTTATCAAGTTAAAGAAATCCGTGAAGTTATTTGAGTACCGCAAAAAAGAGCTCTCTTGAACTATTCAGGCTAAGAAAAACACTAAATGCCCTTGCCAACAAAGAGGGCAGCCACACGGAACTTATCACTGTTTACGTTCCACCAGGAAAACAAATCAGCGATGCCCTTAACCTACTGCGCAATGAATATGGAACCGCAAGCAACATCAAATCCAACGTTACACGCAAAAACGTTCTCGACGCCATCACCAAAGCCCAACAGAAACTCAAGCTCTTCAAAGACCCAGGCGAAAAAGGCATAGTGATTTTTACAGGTGCACTACTTGGGGAAGGAGACGCGCCAGGAACCGAACGCATGGAAGCCTACGTTATCGTTCCGCCTGAACCTATCAAAATTTTCCTCTACCGATGCGACTCACGTTTCCACACTGAGTACCTGCAAGATATGCTTCGGGAGAAAGAAAGCTATGGCATCCTGCTAGTTGACGCCAACAACGCTACTATTGCAACCTTGCAAGGAAAGCGTTTGCAGATTGTGAGGCAGATGCATTCGGGTGTTGCAGGTAAAACTAAGGCAGGTGGGCAATCAGCTAGGCGATATGAGCGCTTGAGAGACATGCAACTCAACGAATACTTTACTCGTGTGGGCGCACATGCAAACGATATTCTTTTGCCGATTGAGAACTTAAAAGGCATAATCCTTGGTGGTCCAGGTCCCACAAAATATGATTTTGAGAAAGGCGACTACCTCAACTACCAATTGAAGAACAAGATTCTCGATGTAATCGACACTGCCTACGTAGAAGAGCAAGGTGTTAAAGAAATAGTGGACAAAGCGCCCGAAATTATGCGTAAAGTCCGCTACATAGAAGAAAAAGAAGTAATGCAAAAGTTTCTCTACGAAGTCGGACACGACACAGGCCTGATTACCTATGGCGAAGCCGAGGTGCGACGTCTGCTGCAAAATGGAGCCGTTCGAACAGTTTTGTTATCGGAAGATATAGATTTAGTCAGAGTCACCGTCAAATGCGGTGCCTGCGGGTACGAAGAACAGCACACGATTAAAGGCAAGGAAGTGGCTGATTTCGAGAAAGGCTTGATTGGGAAACCTTGTGCATCTTGTAAAGCGCCATCATTCACAGTAGTGGATAAGAAGGATGTTGTAGACGACTTGGCTGAGCTTGCTGAATTATCAAATACGGATGTTGAAGTCATTTCTGGTGAAACTGAAGAAGGACAGATGTTAAAGAATGCTTTTGGCGGCATCGCGGCTATTCTAAGGTTTAAGATGCAGGGCTAAAACCCAAAATTTCTCAACCAACGTTACCTGTTCGGCTGTATTTTAATCATCTGCGGGATCTTTCCAGCTGTACCTACCTGTCCCTTGTAAATTATAAGCACACCCTCAACCCCGTTAATTGATTTTCCTCTGCTAATTCCAGCCTGAAGCCCAGCCTGCGCATCTTCGCCTCTAACCACATTGCCAACAGCCGTGGCTGCCGCATCCGCTAAGGTTGCATTTTTGCAGAAAACAATTGCGGCTTCTGCATCCCCAAAACTAAGTGCATGGCTAAAGCGTCCTGAACTGGTGGCAATGCCAATTGGAAATTCTGTAAGACGGAAGCCGAAGCTTTTTGAAAGAGGTTCTTCTCCAGCAGCAACCGCTACATCAACAAATCTATCTGAGGCCGCCGAAATTTCTCCGCCATCCTCAACAACCGCAACTTCGCAACCTTCGCGCTTCATATCTTCTACAGCTAAGTCAGCTATGGCTCCTGCAACTGCAGCCATGGGACCCACATCTGCTTTTTGCGCAGCCAATGCCATTAATCTAGCAACAAGAGGTTTTTCTGGTGCAGGAATAGGCGTTAGGGTGTGTAAAAACTTGGGATTAGTCCGTACATAGAGTTCAAGTTCTTGGTAATTATGATTGATGGATTCAATTGCAGTTTTAATGGCTTTTTGACTTTCGGAAATTATTGTGCATTGTGATTCTTTATGGGTAAAGTGTTCTTTGAAAAGTCTTTCCGTCACCTTTTCTTTTTCCTATTAGCTGGATTCTCAAGACTATTTTGTTTGATTGATTTTATTGCTCGGGCAGGGCAAGCATCAACGCATACGCTGCAGGTGCTACCTACACATCTCTCCTTGTCGAACTGCACTGTGGAGTCTTTAGCTATGCTGATGGCTTCCACAGGACACAGAGCAATACAGCTGCCACAACTGAAACATTTGTTCGAGTCAACTTCGATTAGTTTGGGTACAGTTACTGAAACGCCTCTTTGGCGGAACGCGTTAACGACTTTCTCCAAAATCGCATCTGGAACCTCGGCGAGAATTTCTCCTCCTTTCGAGTTGACGTGCGCTGATAAAATTGCCATGGGCACCTTGTATTCTATTATGATTTGGGATGCTATGGGCTCTGAAACTTGGTCTTCGTCGAACCTTATGAGAATTCTTGCCATACTTTTACCGTCCTAATAGTTTAGATACGTCTTCGGCTGTGATAATGCCAAGCACTTTTCTTTCAATATCTATCACGGGCAATGCTGAAATGTTGTTTTGTGCCATCCGTTTAGAAGCAATCTCCAGTGGCTCATCGGGTTTGGCGGTGACAACATTACGGGATTCTATGTCTGCTAATGCTGTTTTGCCTTCAGCCATAGCTCGTGTGACATCCCACGACGTTACGATTCCAAGTAATTTACCTGCTCCATTTACGACAACTATGTGATTGACTGATTTGGTTACTATGCGTTTTGCAATAGCTTGTATCTCTTCGTTCTCGGTGCAAGTGACTGCTGGATGCATAACGCTGACTACGAACGGTATTTCCTCGGTTTGCCTCATGGGTTTAAATACTGTATTGATGGGCAGCCGCTCAACGGGTGAAGTTAACAAAAAGGTGCCCTCATCAATCCACGACTTTAGAGTTTGGGAAACTTTTTTTGCCATCTTGAGGCTTGAGAGTGAGCTTACTCGAATTTTCTTGCCGTTAACAGTTATAGAGCCTGATTTTAGTTCTTTGTAGCTGGCTTGCCCAAATTTTGGTCGATCTCGTCGTGGGACGCTGTAATCGACGATGTCTGTTAGAATATCCTTGTCTTGGATCCCAGTTTTTTTGGCTAAACCTTCATTTAGAATCGGAATAGGAACACCTAAACCTACATAAAGCGAAGTGCCATAACCCGTGAAGGCGGCACCCTGCAAGAATTCAGGAGACATCTTCTTTGCATCGCCTTTAACCATGAGTGTTCCGTTAAGATTTTTGGGACTATGCTGGGTTCCTTCGCCGATGATGTAGCCTTGGCCGCCTCCAAGAAAGATGCGGGTTCCCATCCCCATCGTCTCGTAGTCTGGGTCATTCATGAGGGGATTTAGTTCGCCTGCACCTGAATATGTAGCATTTCTGAATCTGGGCAGAAGTTTGCTCATGTAAGTATAGATAGTTTCATCGCTACTGTTCACAGCGCAATTGTATCTTTGGTAACAGTTGCGGAAGTTGAGAAGGTAAAACTGGTTTAAATCGTCTTTTGAAAGGGTTGTTTTTAGCGAAGTCCGAGGGTAGCAGTCCGTCCCATATGAAGTGGCTCTGAGTTCAACCTCGTTTCCAGATACCAAGTCTTGGATAACATGTCCGCCGCCGTACTCAAAGGGCAACTTCTCAGACATGCATGTGGCACCAATAAACAAGTCCACTGCGGCGCCAGGATGGCAAACTTCCACATCGTTCATCCATGCCTTCTCAATTTTTATTGGTGGATCAGAATGCCCGAGATTAACAATAGCGCCAGATGAACACATAGCTCCAAATGTGCCCGTAGTTACAACGTCCACTTCTTTGAAGGCAACCTCAACACCACTGCTTTCAACTAGCTTTTTCATTTCTTCCGCGGTCAAAACTTGGGCGTCGCCCTTGCGGATTTTCTCATTAATTTCTTCGACGGTCCGAGTCTTCGCTTTTTCAGACAAAGTAGCTTACCTTAATGTCAATCGAGAAGAAGGCGCAAGAATATATTTTTTGCGTAAAAACTCAAAAGATATAACTGGGAAAATCGAGTGACCTATTGAATTTACCACTGTTTCCAGGGTAATTCATCCATGTATTCGTTTAGGCTTCGAATGGAGTTGCCGTTTTGTCCTTTTTGTTTTAGTACTTCGACTAGTGCAGCAGCAAGTTGCAGGTTGGTGATTACTGGCACGTTGAATTCTACTGCCTGGCGCCTTATGATATAGCCATCAGTTAGGATGTCTGAGAAGCTTGACCGTCGATTTGCCATGGGTACATTGATAACTAAATCGATTTTGCGTTCCTGCAAGTAATCCATTATGTTAGGGCTAACTTGGGCATCCTTCACCTTGTAGAGCACTGTGGCAGCGACATTATGAGCATTAAGCACGTCTGCAGTGTGTTGAGTAGCGTAGATTTTGAAGCCCATTTCAGCAAGCGATTTGAGCAATCGGCACAACCCTTGCCTTTCGCGCTTCGTCGCCTCCGACACTGATGAAGACTTTGCCGTCTTTGGGCGGAATCGTGAATTCAGCAGCCTGCAACGCCTTGCTGAAAGCATCTGAAAAGTTTTCGCCTAAGCACGCTACTTCGCCTGTGCTGAGCATTTCCACTCCCAAAACTGGGTCAGCCCCGCTAAGGCGCATGAAGCTAAACTGCGGAACCTTCACACCAACATGAGGCGCAACCTGCATGGGCGAGAGTTTGACGCCGTCGATTTTCTTACCCAACATCGCCAAAGTTGCTAACTCAATCATGTTTATGCCCCGAGTTTTGCTAACGAAGGGCATGGAACGGGAAGCTCTTAGGTTGCATTCGATGACGTTGACTACATCGTCTTTAACAAGGTATTGGATGTTGTATGGTCCATGAATTTGCAGCGCCTTCACGATGCTTTAGTGTACATTCTTCTATTTTCTTTTGAACCTCAACTTTGAGTGCTTGAGGCGGGATTGTCATGGTTGCGTCGCCGCTGTGGACACCAGCGTTCTCCACGTGCTCCATTATGGCGCCGATAAACACGTTTTCTCCGTCGGAAACACCGTCGACTTCGACTTCTTTGGCTTGAGTTATGAATTTGCTGATTACTACTGGGTGATCTCGTGAGACTTTTGCGGCTAGGTTAAGAAAGTTTTCCAGCGAGGTTTCGTTGTACGCGACGCGCATCGCGGAACCCGATAGCACATAGCTTGGGCGCACGAGCACGGGGTAACCGATTTTCTGCGCAAAACGTTTCGCATCGTCGATGGATAAGAGTTTACTCCAGCTCGGCTGGCATATCTCCAGTTGGTCCAGGAGTGCACTGAATTTTGAGCGGTCTTCAGCTAAATCCACGTTCTCCGCTGAGGTGCCCAAAAGTTTTACGCCTGCTTTGGAGAGGGGCATGGATAGGTTGTTTGGAATTTGTCCGCCTACGCTTGTGATGACGCCTAATGGGTTTTCTTTTTCGTAGATGTCCAGGATGCGTTCGATGGTTAATTCTTCAAAGTAGAGTTTGTCGGAGACATCGTAGTCAGTTGAGACTGTTTCTGGGTTGTAGTTGACCATGATGGCTTCTTTTATGCCGTTCTTCTTGAGCGCCCAAATAGTGTTGACGCCGCACCAGTCGAACTCTACGCTTGAACCGATTCGGAAAACGCCTGCGCCTAGCACGATGACTTTGCTTGGTGTGGTGGAAAGTTCTATGTCGTCTTCGTCTCCGCCGTAGGTGAGGTAGAGGTAGTTGGTTTTAGCTGGCCACTCTGCTGCTAAAGTGTCGATTTGTTTGATAGCTGGAATAATGTTAGCGTTTTTTCTAAATGCCCTAATTGTGAATTCATCTGTTTTTTGGCATTCAGCAATTTGCTCATCAGAAAAGCCTATCCGTTTTGCTTCGCGGATGGTTTCTGTTAGCTGAGTTCTTCAGCGAGGTTTAGGCTGCGAAGTTGTGCTTCCATGTCAACGATGTTTTGGATCTTGTAGAGGAAGAAAGGGTCAACGCCGCTTAAACGGTAAATCTCCATTATTGGGTATGCCCATTTTGAGGGCTTTAGCAATTTTGTATAGATCGTTCGTCAGTGGGGTGTGCCATCTCATCTCTGATGCGCTCTTCAGACTCAAGCTCTGAATCTTCCGGGTTGCAGACAAGTCCAATCTTGCCGGTATCAAGCATACGAACAGCTTTCTGGAGGGCTTCTTCAAAGCAGCGACCAATAGCCATGACTTCGCCTACAGAACGCATCTGTGGACCTACATGTCGATCGGCATTCTTAAATTTCTGCAAATCCCAACGGGGGATTTTAACGGTTATGTAGTCGAGTGCTGGTTCGAAGCATGCGGTTGTGACTTCGGTGACTTTATTAATTAATTCTGGCAGAGCATAGCCCAAAGTAAGTTTTGTTGCTATGTAAGCAAGGGGGTAACCTGTAACTTTGCTGGCAAGCGCAGAACTGCGTGACATACGGGAATTAACTTCGATGACACGGCATTCCTCAGATTTTGGGTGAAGCGCCCACTGAATGTTGCATTCGCCTACGATGCCAAGGCTGCGTATCGCTTTTATGGAGATTGAGCGGATTTGGTGATATTCGCGGTTAGTCATGGTTTGAGAAGGCGCGACAACTATGCTGTCGCCAGTGTGGATGCCCATCGGGTCGAAGTTTTCCATGTTGCAAACCGTTAAGCAGTTGTCTGCGTAGTCACGCATAACTTCATATTCAACTTCTTTCCAGTGCCCAACGTACTCTTCCACAAGAACCTGGTTGATTCTGCTTTGCGCTATGCCGATGGTCACAATTTCTTTGAGTTCTTTAATGTTGTGAGCAACGCCAGCACCTTTACCACCCAAAGTGTAAGCCACACGAACCATTACAGGGTAGCCGATTTCGTCAGCAATTTCCATTGCCTGTTTTACGCTGGTGGCGGCTCGGCTTTTTAGGAATGGAACGCCTGCTTTTTGCATGGCTTGGCGGAACCTTTCTCGGTCGCCTGTGTCTTCTATGGCTTGGACGGGTGTACCCAAAACTTTAACATTATACTTTTGCAGAATACCTGTCTTTTCAAGTTCTAAGCCACAGTTAAGAGCTGTTTGTCCTCCGAAGCCCAACAGGATGCCATCTGGGCGTTCTTTAGATATTACTTTTTCTACAAATTCTGGTGTGACTGGGAGAAGGTACACTTTGCCTGAGAGGCGAGGATCAGTTTGGATAGTAGCGATGTTGGGGTTAATCAGGACGGTTTCTATGCCTTCTTCTCGCAGAGCTTTGAGACATTGGCTGCCGCTGTAATCAAATTCCGCTGCTTCACCTATCTTAATTGCGCCGCTGCCGAGAACAAGAACTTTCTTTATCCAATCAAACTTTGGCACGCTATGGCGCCTCCAAGGTTTTAGCGAACTTGTCAAATAGCAACTCGGTATCGTATGGTCCTGGTGAAGCTTCTGGATGCCACTGTACGGCAAAAACGGGTTTGTTTTTGTGGCGGATACCTTCGGTGGTTTTATCGTTGGGGTTTATAAACCAAGGTTCAAGCGGCGTGGTCTTTAGGGAATCCATGTTTATGGCATAACCGTGATTCTGAGTGGTGATGTAGCAGCGGTTGTTATTCAAATCAAGAGCAGGCTGGTTTTGGGCGCGGTGACCGAATTTTAGCTTGTAGGTGTCTCCGCCCAACGCGAGCGAGAGGATTTGAGCGCCAAGACAGATACCCATCACTGGAACCTTCTCACTTAATTCTCGGATGGCATCGATGGTTTTGGTGCATTTCTTTGGGTCGCCTGGACCGTTGCTCAAGAAAACGCCATCGGGGTTATAACACATGATTTCGCTGGCTGGCGTGTCATAAGGCACTCGGACGACGTTTATTCCCCGTTTGAGGAGGTTACGGATGATGCTGTATTTGACTCCGCAGTCGATTAGAACAACAGTTTTTTTGCCCTCAACGTTGTACTTTACGGGTTTTTTAACAGAAACTTCCTTTAACAAGATCAGTCTGGTTAGGGTCAGCGATGTTTTTGCCGTTTTTTAAAATCGCGCCTAAATCTGGTTCTTCGCCTGCATTCAAAAACCTGCAATATCCCCAGCATTACTCCGTGGGTTCGAAGTTTCTTAGTTAAGCGTCGGGTGTCTACGCCGTATATGCCTGGAACACCTTCGTCTTCGAGCCACTTGTCAAGGGTTTTTGTTGATGCCCAATGGAACGGTTCATGGCATAGTTCATGGATGACGAGTCCTTGGACCTGTATATGGTCGGATTCGAAATAAAGTGGCAGCCCAAGGTTTAATTCGTTGGATGGAACGCCATAGTTTCCTACCATTGGATAAGTGAAAGTGAGAACTTGCCCTTTATACGACGGATCAGTCAGTGCTTCAGGATAGCCAACCATTTGGGTTGAAAAAACAACTTCGCCAGAGATTTTTCCTGTTGCTCCAAAACCATTGCCAATAAATGACGTTCCGTCTTCAAGAAGCAGATATTGCTTTTTTATTTTTGCTGGACGTGCTATATTGTGGGACCAAAGCCCTATTCAACCTATAACTTTGAATTTTTAAGTCTTCCGTTTTTGGAAGAGTCTACTTGAGAGTATGATTTCACTGTCGAGTTAAGGGAGTTTTCTGCGTTAACAAGGTTGTCTTTGAGTTTGTTTATGTTGGCTTTTGTCTGTGTCATGGTTTTGTTTGTTGATGTGATTGCTCTTTCAACCTCTGCGGGTGATGGACCACCTTGTACTTTATAGGTTTCGATTAGTTTGCTGGGATTTGTGCATTCAACTATGTCTGCTTTTTTGACTGTTAATTTGATTTCGTGCGGTTTCCTGAGCTATTTTCTGGAGCATTTCAGGTGTGGCATCGAGTAGAGTCTGTTTTGAATCAATCAATGCTTTGACTAATGCTCCGATTATCTTGTGAGAGGTTCGGAAAGCAACGTTGTATTTGCGCACAAGCATGTTGGCTAGTTCAGTTGCCCCACGAATCCTGCTGCAGCTTTGCCTTCAATGTTTGATGATACTTTCAAATTAGGAATTAGCTTCATGAATATACTCAAAGAAGCCGCTAAGGTTGTCGGTTGATGCCCAAAGCTTGGGTGTTATCTCTTGAAAATCAAGGTTATAGGTTGATGGCAAACTTTTGAGGGCAGCAGCTGAAGCTACAAAATCTCCCAAAGCATGGCTGGCTCTTGCACGGATAACTTCGAGAACTTCGGGATTCTTCTTTTGAGGCATGATGCTACTAGTTGATGTGAATTCGTCAGGCAACTCAACTGTGCCAAACTCGGGTGAACTCCAAATTATCAGATCCTCAGCTAAACGGCTCAGGTTCACTGCAAGTAAAGTTAATGCGGATTGGGTTTCAAGAATGAAGTCTCGGCTGCCAACTGCATCAATGGAATTCTCTAAAACTGCGTCGAAGCCTAAGAGTTTAGCGGTGGTTTTCCGGTTTATACAAAAGCTTGTAGTTGCTAATGCCCCAGCACCAAGAGGGCAGAGATTAATGCGCTCGTAAACATCTTGAAATCTTTGTACGTCGCGTCCCAATCCGTTAATGTGTGAGAGTAAATAGTGTGCGAAGGTGACTGGTTGGGCTGGTTGCAAATGAGTGTAAGCTAAGATGATTGTTTCAGTGTGTTTGCTGGCGGTTGTTAGGAGACTTTCCTGCATGTCTATTGCCTGCTGGATGATATTGAGAATTTCTCTACGTAGCGCCATACGGATAGCGGTCGTAACTTGGTCGTTTCTGCTTTTGGCAATATGCAGGTTTCCGCCTACCTCAGGACCCGTCTCAGCCAAAACAGCTTCCTCCACCGCCATGTGTACGTCTTCAGCATTAGGGGTCGAGTTTTTGGTTATCTTGTTTTTGGAGGGCTGAAAGAATTTTTGCTCCATCTTGCCAATGAATAATTTCCTGTTCCATGAGCATAACAACGTGAGCTTTGTTGATGGCTAAAACAGCATCAGCTAAGCGTGCGTCATCTTTTCGTGAGGAGGTAAACTTTGCAATGTCTTCTCTGACAATGCCCAATCTTCCTCCATGAAGCATCTTTGACGTTTCTTTCGCTCTCCAACCAATTTATCTCTTTAAAGGAAAATTAGGTTTTCTTTGCCTTGGGGTTCTTGCTTGCCTTCTTTAGAGAGTTGTACATTCTTGTTTGCAAGCCCCAGAGTTCGATGAAGCCTTTGCTGTAGGATTGGTTGAAACTGGATTTGATGTTGTAGTTGGCTAGGTTTTTGTCGTAGAGTGAGTTTGGGGAGCTACGTCCAATAACTTGCAGACTGCCTTTGTATAGTTTTAGTTTAACTTCGCCTGTGACGTTTTCTTGGGACTTATTGATGAAAGCATCCAAGTCATCTTTTAAGGGGTCAACCCACAATCCAGCGTAGGCTAAAAACACCCATTCTGCATCGATTTGCTGCTTAAAGAGAACCTCATGTCGAGTCATGACCATTTTCTCAAGGTCTTTGTGGGCTTCCAAAATCACTGTTGCAGCAGGGCATTCATAAACTTCACGAGATTTCAACCCAACTATACGGTCTTCGATGTGGTCAATACGGCCAACACCGTTTCGACCTGCAATTTTATTAACTTCTTCAATTAGTGCGAGCGGTGCCAATTTTTTTTCATTTACCGCAACGGGCACTCCAGCTTCAAACTGGATTGTAACTATCTCTGCCTTATCTGGGGCTTTTTCAGGAGCAACGGTCCATTCATAAGCATCGTCTGGAGGCGCTTGACTAGCATCTTCAAGTAAGCCACATTCGATGGCTCGTCCCCAAACGCTTGCGTCTATGCTGTATTTTTTAGCTGAACTTGAAACCGGGATTCCTTTGGCTTTTGCATAAGCGATTTCCTCGTCGCGAGTTAAACCCCACTCACGCACGGGAGCAATAATTTTCATTTCTGGAGCTAATGCACCAAGTGTAACGTCGAATCTGTACTTGGTCGTTTCCTCTTCCCGTGCACCCATGAACTAAGCCTGATGCGCCTTCTTTTTCGGCGATTTCAACCATTTTTTTGGCGATTAATGGTCTAGATAAGCTTGTGCTGATTGGGTATTTGCCTTCGTAGAGCGCATTGGCTTTGATTGCAGGGAAAATGTATTCTTTGGCGAACTCGTCTTTGGCATCAATTGAGAAATGCTTGATCACGCCGAGTTTTTTTGCTTTTTCCTCAGCCGCTTGGATATCTTCTTGTTGGCCAACGTCAACTGTTACTGTAATTACTTGTGCGTTACATTTTTCTTGGAGGTACTTGATTAACACGGATGTGTCTAATCCGCCTGAGTATGCTAATACAAATTTATCGGTTATGTGTTTGCTCCCCCATTTTTTATTTTAAATTGTTTCCCTTACCTTGAGCGCTGTATTTTTAAACCTTGTGACTTTTTTGTTACTTAACAAGCTTTAAATGTCCCATTTGATACATTCAAAGAACGCCATGACTGTAGCTCAAAACGTTAGAACCCACCTGCGAAACAAACCTTACCTACTTGAAGCCTTAGAGAAAGGTATAGTAAACCTAAGTGAGCTTTCAAGGCAAATTCAGAAAGAACTAAAAACCAGCGACACGAGCGCAATAAAAGCTGCTTTGCGTCGATACTCAGAAGAACTTCAAAAACACAAGCAGAAAAGGGAGGAAAAAGTTCTCCAACTTCTCAAACGCAGCAACATAGCTGTTTACGACCGGAAATCCGTCATGATTACAAGCAAAGAGTTGCCCTCACAAACAGGAATGAAGGTAGATTTGTTGGGAAAATTTGTTTACTTGCTTGACAGAAGCGAATTGCCGGAACGCATATCCACGCTAGTTAAACATGACAATTGCACAATGATTGTTGTTCACTCGCCTGAGGAATTGGAAGCTACACCGGGAGTTGTCGCATTCCTAGCAACCTTGTTGGCTGAGCAAAACGTGAACATTATCGAGTTCATTTCTTGTTGGACAGAAACCATCATGGTAGTCGAAAAGAAAGATAGCCTCAAAACTTACGAGGTTCTTTCAAACTTGGTGGGTTAAGAGAAAATTAGAAGCAATAAAATTAATAATGTTACAGTCTAGTATTTCGTGTTAATCTGTAAAAGCCCTTGCCAAGTGGAGACGAAAAAAGATATGTCACATCAAGAATGCATAAACTGCAAAACAACATACGGTATAGATGAGATAGTTTACTTCTGCAAAAAATGCGGAGACATTCTAGAAATAAAGTTTGACTTCAAAGAGTTAGCCGAAACACTCAAAGAAAGCGGCTGGATGAACAAACCACTCTCAGTTTGGCGTTACCGGGACTTCATGCCTATCCACGAAACCACAAAAGTTGTAACCTTAAATGAAGGCGGTACAGGGCTGCATCGCTCAGAACGTTTAGGCGCAGAACTTGGACTTAAAAATCTCTATGTCAAAAATGAAGGTGAAAACCCCACAGGCAGCTTCAAAGACAGAGGTATGACGGTTGGCGTAACCAAAGCCGTTGAGCTTGGCGCAAGACATGTGATCTGTGCTTCAACAGGCAATACCTCAGCCAGCTTAGCAGCTTATGCAGCAAGAGCAGGTATAAAATGCACTGTTTTGATTCCTTCAGGAAAAATTGCGTATGGCAAACTCTCGCAAGCCATGATTCACGGCGCCAAAGTCCTCCAAGTCAGAGGAAACTTTGATGAAGCCTTAGAGTTTGTTCTGAAGCTTGCCGAGAAACACAAGAGCATTTACCTGTTAAACTCAATTAATCCTTTCCGTATTGAAGGACAAAAATCATTAGGGTATGAAATCTGTGAGCAACTAAACGATGATGCTCCAGACCGCATAATTGTGCCAGTTGGCAACGCTGGAAACATAAGCGCCATCTGGAAAGGCTTAACTGAATTCCACCAGCTTGGCTACATTAAAACGCTGCCCAAAATGACGGGTATACAAGCTGCAGGCTCTGCCCCCATTGTACAAGCGATTAAAACTAATAGCGACAAAATCATCCCTGTTGCAAACCCTGAAACAGTAGCAACTGCTATTCGCATCGGCGCACCAGTAAGCTGGAAGAAAGCTGTCAACGCCATCCACGAATCTCAAGGTACTGCAGAAACTGTTACTGATGAGGAAATCTTGGATGCTCAAAAAATCCTCGCACGAATCGAAGGCATATTTGTGGAGCCTGCAAGCGCCTCATCCATCGCTGGCTTAAAGAAACTCGTCAAAAGCGGCGTCATCAGCAAGGATGAGCGGGTTGTCTGTGTTACCACTGGGCATGGACTCAAGGACCCTGATACTGCGGTTAAGATGAGTGAGAAACCAATCGA
Organism: Candidatus Bathyarchaeota archaeon; assembly: GCA_963842545.1. GTDB lineage: Archaea > Thermoproteota > Bathyarchaeia > Bathyarchaeales > Bathycorpusculaceae > Bathycorpusculum. The sequence continues at coordinate 47,389 of CAWJGR010000030.1, read as the reverse complement.
AGTTGACGCAGATATCTCAGCAATTGAAGATGCTTTGGGTTTAAAAACAACAAGTAATTCTTGCACGGTGATTTGATATGAGGATTATTTTAGTTGGTTATGGCGTAGTTGGAAAAGGTGTAACTACCATACTTGCTCGCAGATATGTTGAAAAGGTTAAGGATTATGGATTTAACCCAAAAATCGTTGCCATCGCCGACATAGATGGCGCGGTCATTAACCCAAGAGGTCTAAGCCCTGAAAAACTTGAAGCGATTAAGCAACGGGGTTATCCAATATCTGCAGACCCTGATTTTGGACGCCCAGGAATACCAGCTTTAGATGTTATCGAGTCGGTTGAGGCAGAAGTAGTCGTTGAAGTCACGCCAGTTAACATCAAAAATGCTGAACCAGCCATATCCCACATTACTAAAGCGTTCAAAACAGGTAAACATGTTGTGACAACCAACAAGGGACCATTAGCCTTAGCCATGCCAGCGCTTACAGAACTCGCTGAATACAACAACGTTTACCTGCGATTTAGTGGTACAGTCGGCGGTGGAACACCTATGCTTAGAGTTCGCCAAACGATGTCTCGCAGGAGACAAAATCTTGCGATACGAGGGATATTAAACGGTACAACCAACTACATACTTAACTGAAATGTCTCAAAACCGCGTGACCTTCCAAGATGCACTTACGAATGCACAAAAGCTTGGTTATGCCGAAAGAGAGCCATCAATGGATATTGACGGATTTGATACAGCCTGCAAAGTAGTTATTTTGGCGAACTGGATATTGAACAAGAAAATAACCTTAAAAGATGTGGATAGAACAGGTATCCGGGACGTATCTTTGGAAGCGCTTGATGAAGCTTCAAAGAGGGGCAACACTATCAAACTTATCGGCTCCATAGAAGGAGACAAAGCAACGGTAAAGCCAACGGAAATTCCGAAAAACAATCCGTTATGCGTCAGCGGAGTCCTAAATGCAATAACCTTCTCAACCGAATTTGCAGGTGAACAAACACTCGTCGGTAGAGGTGCAGGCGGAATTGAAACTGCCAGTGCAGTTTTAAGAGACCTCTTAGACATAAGACATAAGTTAGCAAACCGAATGCTAAATAGTAACTCGAGAGTCATAGAAATGAAATTAGTAATGAAGTTCGGCGGTACCAGCGTTGGCACAGGCGAAAATATACGTCATGTTGCTGATTTAGTTACCAAATATGCTAAGAAAGATTGTAATGTAGTTGTGGTTGTTTCGGCATTGGCAGGCGTTACGAATAACCTCCTTGAAATTGCTTGCCAAGCCAAAAAAAGCAACGAAAAAGCTCTCCAAACCTTCACAAAAGAACTGCTCAAAAAACACATTGACGCTATTTCAACTGCCATAACAATGCAAGCAAATCCAAAAAGACGTTACACAAATAACCAAAAAAACCATTGAGGAACTTGAAAAAGTTTTAACAGGAATATGCTACGTTGGCGAATTGACGCCAAAATCCAAAGATTTTGTTGTGTCCTTTGGGGAGCGGTTGTCTGCACCTATCATTTGGGGAGCGATAAAGGATCATAAAGCCGAAGCCCAGTGTTTTACGGGCAAGGAAGCTGGAATTGTTACGGATTCGAATTTTGGTGAAGCTGACCCACTTATGAACTTCACTACTCATTTAGTGCGTGAACGATTGGAACCACTGCTTGAGAAGAACATTATTCCTGTTGTAACAGGTTTTATTGCAGCAAATCAGGATGGCATTGTCACAACTGTTGGTCGAGGTGGCTCTGATTATACCGCAGCCATATTGGGTATGGCATTGAAAGTTGATGAGGTCTGGATATGGACGGATGTCGACGGAATAATGACTACCGATCCCAAAATCGTTCCATCTGCAAAGATGCTTCCGCAACTCAGTTATCAAGAAGCCGCGGAGATGGCGATTTTCGGGGCAAAAGCCATGCATCCCCGAGCTTTAGGACCAGCCATCAGAGAAAATATTCCAGTTCGAATACGCAGCATCTTTCACCCTGAAAACCCCGGGACACTAATAACTAAAGAACCAAACGCCAAAGTTACAGAAGCAGTAAAGGCAGTAGCCATGATTAAGGATGTGGCCATGCTAAACGTTAACGGAGCAGGAATGGTAGGTGCACCAGGAAGCTACGCAAGAGTCTTCGACATACTCGGAAAAAACAACATAAATGTCATGATGATTTCCACTGCAGCTTCAGAAGCAAACATCTCTATGATAATTAAACGCAGTTTATTAGGCAGGGCAATTAGCAACCTGGAAATCGCATTATTAGAAAGAGGCGGTATTGTCAACGAAGTTTCGGCAGAAGACGATGTTGCTGTGATCGCAGTTATGGGCGCAAACATGAAAGGCACTCTGGGCGTTGCATCAAAGATCTTTTCCGTTGTAGCTAAAAAAGGAATAAACATCCGAATGATAGCGCAAGGCAGCTCCGAACTAAACATTTCATTCGTAGTTAAAGAGAAAGATGGAGTGGCAGTGGTGCAAAGCCATCCATGAAGCATTCAACCTGGACAAAAATTAGAACTACCTTACCACTCTTTTCCATTTTTTATTAGGATTAATTAACTGTTCTGTACTAACCTAACCGCGAAGTGGGGTTCCATGGAAACAAAATCCAAAAAATTTTATTTCCAAGAAATGGATTGGATAATAAGCTTTCCTAACACTGGAAATGATGGAAGAAAATACCTTTTCTATACTGTTCAGTTTATTGACAGAAGAAATAAGCAGAATCGACATCACACTATTTTAGCAGATGTTGTAGACAATCAAATGTTCGAAAATGGGTATCCGCATACGATAGGTTTCTTCAGAAGCTCTGTTGATGAAAGTGGCAGTTTTGAAGCTAATTTTTTGGAATTAAGAGTTATTACGTGTATTGAGGAATTCTGGAAGTTCTTAAACGATCTAAATATCTAAGGTGATAACGACATAATCATGTTTACTGAATACTTGTCTGAGGATTTTGGTTTAAATCCTTTGTTAGTACATAAATTAAGCATTTTCTTATTTTCAGGGCTAATTTCACTGAAAATCATTTCAAGTTTTAAGTCCTTAGCTATGTCGATGATATATTCCGTAAGCTTTGAACCTAATCCTAACCCATGCCACGAATCACTCACCATAACTGCAAATTCCCCATTTCTCCCTTCAGGATCAAGGATCAATCTAACTACACCGATAATACTGCTATCATCAAGCTGGGCAACTATGGCTACTTCACGGTCATAGTCAAGATTACAGTACCTAGACAGAGTATCATGGGACATTTGTTTAATGGTCTCAAAAAACCTAAACCGCACACTATCTTCAGACAGGGATTTGAAGAGAGTATCAAAGCGTTTTTCATCCTCGGGCTTTATCGGTCGAAGTTTCACTTTCACACCATTTTTCAAGGTTCGTGTGGTAATATATTTTTTCGGATAGGGAGCAATTACTAGATTTTCGGGATGTTCAGCACCTTGGCGTAAGAATCTAGCAGTATCTAACTTTATTTGAGCGTCAACTGCGTAAGTCTTGCCGTCTTTAACTATGATAGGATTAATGTCAATTCTTATTATCTCAGGAAAATCAACCACAAGCTGAGAAAACCGAATAATAATTTCTTCAATCGGTCCAGTTTCAAACTGATTATCACAGGCATCTTTGCAGTATTGAAGCGCTTTAGCGTTTTCCATAATTTGACGGGCTAGAACCTGATTTAAAGGTGGAAAACCGACACTTAACTCCCTGTCTTTTTCCGTCAAAGTCCCTCCGGTTCCCAAACAAACTATTGACCCAAACTGAGAGTCTTTTCTTGATCCTAAAAACAGTTGGCAGGGAGCATTGAGCACTTTTGGTTGTATAGCTACTCCATTAAGACCAGCTGTTTTGCTACTTTTTGTTTCATCTGCCAATTGGTTAAACTGAAAGTTAAGTTGAGGAGGAGAAAAAGCATCAAAGCTAAGAGTTTGGTTTTCACGTTTGAGGGTATATTGATATCTAAGCGGTTTTATTGTTACTGGATAGCCAAGTTGCTTAGCCAAATCTGCAGATTCGTCAGTTGTTTTAGCGATAACCGTTTTTACTGTAGGTATCTTGTAGGCTTCCAAGAATTGGAAAGATTCAATTAGATTTAGAGTTTCTCTGCCTTCGTTAAAAGCACATCGTAATAAGCCATTAAGATGGGTTGGGATGGTTTGGTCTACAGCTATTTCATCAGGAGTTTGGTACAACAACTCAAGGTTTTGGGTGCGGGCGTAGATGTTCATGAAAGTTCTTACAGCTTCTTGAGGGCTTCGGAATGTTGGGACACCTTTTCGATGAAGTGCTCTTCTTGCTTCTTGGCATTTTGGGTCTTCGCCCATTAGGCAAACGAAGATATTTTTCCTTATTTGTCTAGCTAAATCTATTACTATGTTAGCTAAGCTCAGAGGGTCAGTTAAACCAGTGGGCGCATATATTACGAGTATACTGTTGTTTGAGTTATCATCTATGCAGGTTTGGATTACTTTTCTGTATCTCTCTGGAGGTGACTCTTCAAGTAGATCAATAGGATTTGTCAAGCTACAGTAATATGGTAAAATGTTTTTTAATGCTTGAATTGTGGAATCGCTTATTTCGGCAAGTTTGCCTCCTCGCCTGTTTATTTGATCTATAGCCATCAATGCGGGACCTCCAGCGTTTGTTATTATAGTTAAGTCGGGAACGGTTGGGCTGGGCTGCATCGACAGAGCTTTGGCACAATCAAAAAGTCCGTTTATGGTCTCAACTCGAACTACGCCGCTTCTTCTAAACGCAGCATCATGTATGGCTTCTTGGAGTTGGCTGGTTTCTGAAGCTGCAAGATTTTGGTTTTCAGCAATTCGGCTGGGTTTAACTATTATGATTGGTTTGGATTTTGCAAATCCTCTTGCCGCACTTATGAAGTTCCGTGCATTTTTTATTGTTTCAGCATAGAGCATTATGATGCGTGTTTGAGGGTCGTTCCCAAAATATTCAATCAAATCGCCAATGTTAACATCAATGGTTTGACCTAGTGAGACAACTGCGCTTAGTCCAACCTCCGTTTCCACAGACCAATCCAACGCTGACCCACAAAATGCTCCGCTTTGTGATATGAACGCGATTTTTCCAGGAACGGCTTTTTTTTCTGCAAAGGTTGCGTAATAGATTTGAATTTGGTCTTATAATGCCAAAGCTGTTGGGCCCTATTATTCTCATTCCATAGTGTTTTTTGTGCTCAAGAATTCGGCGGGTAAGCTCTTGACCTGTTTTGCTGCATTCGTCAAAACCAGCTGAAACGATAACTACATTCAAAACACCTGCTATTCCACATTCTTCAACAGTTTGGGGAACTGTATGTGCAGGAGTAGCTATTATTGCCTAGGTCTACTTTGGAGGGAATGCGATCTATGCTTGGATAAGCAACAAGTCCTTGAACTGTTTGCCTAAAGGAATTAACAGGAAAAATTTTTCCCTGGTAGGAACCAATCAGGTTATAAAGAATTCGTGTTCCTATGGAATCGGCTCGTTCACTTGCCCCTATAACGGCAATTGCTTGGGGATTGAAAAATCCTTTAAGATTTCCTATAACCCATCGCTTCCTTGTAATTAGCTAATTGGAATCTAATGACCTTAATTAGGTTAAATCGACTTTTACCACATGTGTTGAGCAAGAGATGCAAGGGTCATAGGCGCGAACTAGCATTTCCAAGGCGTAGTTCGATTTCTTTTTGCGATTTATCCACAATCTGCGGCAACAACGCTTTCATATCCAATGAAATGTTTCCGTGGTTTTGATTAGTAGGTATTACGCAGTTAGCTTTTGTGCATACACCTTTATCGTTGTAGGTGTAATCGTGGAATAATATACCCCTGGGTACTTCTACTGCTCCAACACCGCTGCCCGCCTTCACTTTAATGCTTGGATTGTTATAGTCAGGTTGAGTTTCTAGTCCGGCCGCTTCAAGCTCATTGATTAATTTTATAGAGTCTTCTACGCTATGAACTGTTTCCACCAATTGGGCGATGCTATTCATGAATGGATTGTAACAGATTGGTTTTAGGTTGAACATTTCTGCAACCGTTTGAGCCAATGGTGACAGTTTTTTGTAATTGATGTTTAATCTAGCTAACGCCCCAACCATGTAGGAGTCTCGGGTGTGTTTTGCCCATTTAGCAGTTGACTGTGGAACGACATATTCGTTTGTGTAGGCAAGGTATTCTTTGACTGGTGCTTCGCCAGTATCAGTTGAAGCTATTTCTCCATCGTATAGTGCATATTCATTTGGATTTGTTAAGGCAATGAATTCTGTTTCTCTCTCAAAATTAGGGAAATTACCTGCTAGACTCTTAAACAATCCAGCCACAGCTTGAAGGTTAGAAACAGAATCCTGCAACTTTCGCTTCATAATCGTTAGCTCCTTCATTGAGGGAATTTTAGAGAATCCTCCCGGAATTAGTCTTTGAGGGTGAGTGGTTCTGCCACATAAAAGATTTGACATTTCGTTTGCAATTCTATGGAGTTGGAGGACAATTTTGACTTCTGCGAGATTTGTTGAGGCAAGTGGAATGACTGAGCCTACACCCATTAAATCTGGGAGAACGAGAAATCCCAGATGAAGGATGTGGCTTTGCATGTTTTCCGCATGCAAGGCTAGCTTTCGCAGTTTAAGGTCCTGCTCGCTAATAGGTATTCCCAAGGCTGCTTCGGTTGCTTTTAACGAGGCAAGTGTGTGGCCTATTGAACATATACCACATATGCGGGAAGTAATGTGGTGTAGTTCATTCCAAGATCTTCCCACAACCATGGCTTCAAAAAATCTTGGTGCTTCAGGAATGCTCCACTCACATTTTTCTATGGCACCGTTTCTTATGGATACATTGATGTTTCCGTGTCCTTCCACCCTTGTTATGTGATGGACATTTACGTCGACATTTTTAGATTCGCTCATCTTTTTGCCTCCTGCCAACCAAAATACAACCTAAACTTAGCTATTGCATCATCAACAGTTTGACCGTATTTTATTAGAACTTCTTTTTGGGAGTTCTCATTTGGATTATCCACTAAGCCCCGACAACCCCAGCAGATTGTGCCTTCGTTAACGCAACATGAGTTGCAACCAGCTCTGGTAACTGTTCCAACACAATATTGCCCTCGTTCAAAAGCACAGACGTTCTCGTTTTTCTTGCATTCCACACAAACAGGGTAAGTTGCCGTTTCTGGCTTCTTTCCTAATAGAAGCGATTTTACTACTTGCAGGAAATCTTCTCTGTCGATCGGGCATCCATAAACATAAGCATCCACAGGAATAATGGCATCGATTGGTCTTGCAGCGTAAGAGTCAAAGAGCCTTGCGTTTTCTCCATACACCATTTTTTTAACTAAATCTAAATCCTTATAGTTTCTGAGAGAATTGATACCACCAATTGCAGCACAAGAGCCAATTGCAACGACGATCTTGGCATTTTTTCTAATCTGCTTGAGTCTATCTTCATCCTGAAGCCTTGTACATGAACCTTCAACGAACGCGATGTCATAGTTGTCACTTTGCTCTTTCATAACTTCCCTGAATGTTACGACATCCACTTGACCTAAAAGCGCTAACAAGTCCTCTTCTAAGTTTGCGATTTGGAGCTGATCCCCTTCGCAGCCAGCAAAATCAAAGAATGCAACTTTAGGTTTCATTATAGAGCCTCCGGAACACCTTTTATTTTTGCATAATTAAACACGGGGCCGTCCTTGCAGACATATATCTGGTTGATTTGACAGTGCCCGCATTTTCCTACACCGCATTTCATTCTTCGTTCAAGCGACATTATGATGTGATCGTCTGGAACCATCTTTTTCTTCAAATCTGCGATTACGAATTTGTACATTACTGGAGGACCGCAGAGAATGGCAAGGGTTTGTTCTGGGTCAAAGGATACTTGAGGAATAAGAGTTGTTATTACACCGATGTTGCCTGACCAGATTTCGTTTTCGGGGCACCAGTTGACAGTTGATTTAAACTCAACATCGTCTCTTGAAGCTAAGGCAATCATTTCTTCGTTGAAAAGCAACTCCTTGGGTTCCTTGCATCCGTAGAGCAAGAAGACTTTTCCGTAGTCTTTTCGGTTGTCTAGAACATAGTTGAATAGTGAGCGGAGAGGGGCAATTCCTAGACCGCCTGCTATGAATAGGAGGTCCTTGCCCTTTAGCGAATCAACGTTAAAGCCGTTTCCGAATGGTCCTCGAATTCCCACCTTGTCGCCTTCGTTTAGTTTATGCAGTCTAGTGGTGACATTTCCCAGCTTACGGACACAGATTTCAAACGTATCCTTCTTTGTTGGTGAAGAAGACAGAGAAATTGGGGCTTCGCCTATGCCAAATGCTGAAACCTCGACAAACTGGCCAGGTTTATGATTAAGCTCTAAACCATCATCTAGTTTTATTTCAAAAAGTGTTTCCAGCGCAGTCATAGGCATCTTTTTGACTATTGTTCAGTTTGGGAACGAAGTCTGATGTTACCTTCAGTCTGTATATTGACGTCTGGAGCATCTGAAGTCTTGAGTTGGTTGCCGCTGTTTTGGCTTTCATGGAACATGTCGTTGAATAGGTCCACAGGGTTGGCTATGTTTGGAAGACAGTTTGAAGAGCATCTGCCGCATCCGACACATGAGACGAAGCCGAAGCGGTCAAAGAGATATTTTCCTTTCTTAAAGTAGCGGTGACGATATCTTGTTGGTCTGGTTGCACGGAAGTTTTCTCCTGAAGCAATTTTCGCGAAATCCTCAAGTAAACAGCCATCCCAAGTTCGGATTCTCTCTCCTGCCTCCAAAGTGAGGTCAGGGTTGTCTTTAACATCAAAACAGTAGCATGTTGGGCAAACTAGAACGCATGAGCCGCAAGCGAGACATTTTTCAGAGTGCTTCTCCCAAAAGCCACTTTTTCCGTAGCTGTCTTTGAGCAGTTCAGGAATCAGTTCCGGGGAGAAATCGAAGCTTTGTTGTGAAAGGTTCATGATTTCTCTTTTTTTCTGTCCTGCAACTTGAATGTCACGTGCCAAGGCAGTATTCATGTTTTTTGCGTATTTAGACAGTAATTCTTCTCCTTTTTGGGATCCAACGTTTATGAAGTATCTGTTACCCAAGTCGGTAAGCATTAGGTCGTACCCCCAGTCAACGGAGGAGGAACCCATGTAGGCTGAGAAATTCCACTTGGACAGTTTCTGGATGTTAACGCCGATAATTATTGAGGATTCACGTTTCTTGAAATAATAAGGATCTGACTTGGTTTCCCTGAAAATTTCATCCATATGAAGCAATGCTACTATGTCATAAGGATGGACTCCAATTATTACCATTGCCTTTGTTTCTTCCGGTTGTTTCGCAGAAAAACCACCCGAAAGTGCATAAGTAAACAATGTTTCTCGTTGTGGGAAGAAATATTTTTTCGGAGGCAACAAAGTGACATCATAATCAAGCCTCAATTCTTCAGCTGTTTCCAACGGTGCAAAAGCAAATTTGTTACCCTTGGATTTCACACCAATGACATTCAAAGAATCATCTTTAATCAAACTGTTTACGAAATCACTAAAATCAGACTTTGAAATGACCTTCATGATCATTCTCCCAAATGCCCAGTCAGGAACAAAATAAAGAGAGGAATGAGACAATTTAATGCTTGCGGAAAAACTCAAAATCGGAAATTCATTCAAACAAAACAAGAAACCCTTAAAAAAATACTGCGGGATGCCTATCTAAGAACTATGGAAGTTTTCAAATTGCATTTTATAATTACTCTGTTTCCACAGAAAATCATATGACTTATGCTCTGGATCAAAATAATCGATTGTTCTTATGTATTGATCGGGCACTATCAGAATTAAACAGAAGTAATCGCCATAATGCTTACGAAACGCCGACAATTTACCCAGAAACTCAATAAGGTTACTTTTAATTCCATGGGGTTCAAGTAACATCTTTCGCCCTTTGTTTGTCATTTGGGGTAAAAGAAAATCTGGTTTGTAGGTAAACAGCGGATTTTCTTTTGAAAGGCAAAATTCCATGAATTCATAGTTGAATATGACTTGTTTACTTTTTAGAAAATCGTAGACATCGAGCTCTAAGGCAGAGAATGCTCCAGGGTCGATGCGTTCACCTATTCTGTTGTAATGGTAAACAACGGTTAAATATCGTATGAGCGGTTGCAGAAACTCCTCGTGCTTTTGGATAAAAAAATTCATAGACTTCACTAAAGAAACAGGAGTCAAATCCGAGTATTCCAGCCAAGTTCCCAAAATAAAGAAGGGGAAATCAACTTTTGCTGGGTCTTCCGGAAACAGAGATTTCGCAAAATTAGTCAACTTTTCTGCATCAGCATCAAACGCCGCGGTGTTTACCCACCAGCTCTCCGGCTGATTCTTAATGCTTAATTCAAGAGGCAAGTTTTCATTGTCGCTAAGTCCCAAAGCAGCATAAACCCTGAATTTAGGTGTGGTGAGCGGAATCATCAAGTCTTTTGGCTCGAATTTGAAGAGCGCCAAGTCAGGCGATTCTCGAACCATCCAGCGCAAATATAGCCACGCCTTAGCTTTATGATGCTTGCTCATCCGTTTTACAGTAAACGAAAGCTCCTTAACAAAGTCCGCTGGTTTTCTACCCCGCAAAGCTAAATTTTCAGAGTAGGCAATGAGGTTACCCTGAGCTTTGTTTTCCACGAATTGATTAACTGAGCATATTACCTCTGAAATCTCAGCTTTTGCCAGCCCAAGATGGTCAAACTTCTCTATCTGGTGTTCAAACCGGCAAATTTCGACAGTCAAATCGGACTCATTTTTTACGGTGTACAGTTTTGGTCCAAGCGTTGTGTAAAGTTGGTTTAGAAGCAGTCGTATGTTTCTTGGGTTTCCTGTTAGTTTGTAATCGCTAAGTGCAGCCGCGAGCAAAAAATAGTGTGCCGCTTCCTTTTTTGCTTCATTATTAGTTAATGGCATGAACCAAGGTTTAGGGTTGAGGTATGAATCAAGCTCTAAATCTGGCACGCTACTGTATGTTTGAACAAAGTGTATGATTAAATCCTTTAAGGTGCTTGGAATTTCTTGCGGCATAATTACAAAAGTTGTTTGATTACTGCTTTAATTGTTTTTCCAGAAAAATTGCTCGGAAAACTATATTTGCTAATTTATAGAATCCGACAAGAGGGTTTATTTAGTTATTTTTATTTAAGCTTGTTAGGTTTTAAGAAATGCAAAAAATTATTTTTGGATTAGAAGAAGAAGACGAAGATTGTGACTGCGATTGCGACGATTGCGAAGACGAAGAATAGTAGATTCTATACAAAGTTGAAAGACAGCTGTGTTATCCCATAAATATCAAACTATAAACTTCTTTTTTCTTCAATCTAAATTGTTCTTTTTGCGCCACAGTTAGGACATGCAGTCAATGTTTGGTCCATGAGTCCTTGGCAGTACTTACAAGGAATCATAACTACAGTGCGAACTACCTCTCTTTGCGCTGTCGCTGCTTGAACTTGAACTGTGGGCGCTATAACCTGGATTTCACACGGTTCGGTCGTTCTGTCAGGTCTACCATCTACAGCAAGAACACCCTTTATTGTCCATGTTACACGTCGATCTACACCCGCATACGTTGGTTTTGTTCCTGCTGGAATGTTTGTGTTGACTGGGAGACTTCGGGTTTCACCGTTTGTCAATTTAGTTGGACCAGAAAGGGCTGGTTTTGCACTGTAAATAATGATTGATTCATTCACAACTTGAGGGATTGATCGTTTTAGGGCAGGGTCATAAACCTCTTTAATAACTTTAGCTTGCTCAATGCAGACAATTTCGCATCGAATTTCGGTGGTTTCAAAATCCTCTTTGGAATTTATATTGAGGTTTCCTTGAAGATTTTCTCCTAACACAACGGAATAGTTATTAAAATTTAATCGGACAATAGCTTCTGGAGCAGTTAGTTTATTTGTGAATTTTTTTAGGAAACCCATCGTAACACCCAGCGTTGATACTGCGTTTGTTTGAAATTGCTTTTAAGATTTATGAATAAGTCTTCAATCTTTACAAAGAATAGTAAACTAAACGTGTTTCTTTTAGAATAAGAAATCGGTTTTTCCAAGAAATTTATGGATTTAAACAGCTTTTAATTGGTTGTTGTTGTAGGTGTTTCTATAGATTTTTTTGTGCAACTTTAGAGATAATTTCGTTTTGAATTAGAAATTTTACTTTTTGCACAAAATTCAGTGATAAGGACAAGGATGCTGTTTCATGTAGGTTTTATTTACTTGGTTCTACTTGGATCTTTATGGATAGGATTTTGTTTTGAACCTAAAAGAAGAATTTACCGTTGAGTTTGAAGCTACTTCACCCTATAGTTTTGAGCTCACCCTTCGCAAGCCTGCAGGTTGGTATTGGTCTACCCCCGAAGAAACGTATGAGGCTGGCACTTGCTGGAGTGCGACCCGTTTTAACGATGAACTTTTGGGTATAAAACTGTGCTCTTTGGGAACAATTCGAAAACCACAGATTCGTTGCACAATTTATTCCAAAACTAAGGTGGATGATTCAAGCAAGCAATCCATATTGCGGATGTTGAAGCGGGCTTTGAAAGTGGAGGAAGATTTGACAGGGTTCTATAATCTCAGCCAAAGCGACGACATCTTACGTGACGTGGTTGAGGACCTCTATGGTATGCACACTATTGGGTGGCCAGAGTTGTTTCCAGCTTTAATTTTAGCGGTTTCTCTTCAGATGGCGCCTATGAAGAGAAGCAACCAAATGATGGACCTGCTGATAGCTAATTTTGGTGACGAAGCTAGTTTTGATGATAAAACAATTCGTTATTGGCCTTCAGTCCAAACCATAGCTGCAGCACCAGTTGAGGAATTGCAGGTTAAAGCTAGATTGGGCTACAGAGCCAAAAACCTTAAGGCAATCGCAGCCGAGCTGAATCAATGCTTTCCTAGTATGGATGAGCTATACGTCATGGAGCCAGAGGAAGCTAAGACGAAACTGTTGACTTTGTGTGGAATCGGCGAGTACTCTGCTGAATTGGTCATGGCTAAGACAGGTTTTCCCCTTGATGTTTGGAGCGCTAAAATCTTTAGTGTACTGTTTAACGGTAAAGTACCTGAAAACCCTCGAGAAGTCATATCTGCTCTCAAAATAGTTGCGGAAAAAAGATGGGGAAATTGGAGAGGTTACGCGTTTGTCTATGTCTTAAACGATTTACCCAAACTTTCTAAAAGATTAGGAATCGATTTGACAAAGTTTTGAGCAACCCAAATGTGTTGTTGTGTTAAGCCCACCACATACCTTTAAAGCGGTAACTAAATGAATTCTGTTTGATTATGAAGACAAAAAAAATTCTTGTGGTCGACGACGACGTAGGCATCCTGAGGGGTTTCAAGAATGTCTTAGAGAAGCAAGGATTCAAAGTTGAGACGGCCGAGACCGGAAAAGCTGCCTTAGAAAAAATTGAGGCAAAAAAGTTCGATGTCTGTATTGTTGATGTTAGGCTCCCCGATATGGATGGAACTGATCTTCTTCTAAATATGGCAAATGATGTTGGAACCATCAAAATCATTGTCACAGGGTTCTCTAGTGACGAAGTAGGCAAAAAAGCTGCTGACTACGGTGCGGACGATTTTCTTGTGAAACCAGTAAAACCTGAAGAACTCATAGCTACCGTGAAAGAAAGGTTGAGGCTAGTACAACAGGAAAAGTAAATCATGTTTTATGAGGGCGGTATCAAATACAACGATGAGCCAAAAAGAATGTTTTTAAAAATTAAAAAAATATATTTTCTTTTAAGCTCACCTATGTATCTCTGACTTAACATAAACTTCAACCTTAATTGGTGGAGCGGCCTGACCGAGAAACTCTGCCTAGATCCCCTGTCCACTGTGCTTTTGAATCAGCTGTAAACCCAACAGTTTGGGAAATCCCTCGCCAAAGCAGTGCTTTATCGTAATCTTTGGCGTCTTGCGGCATGAACTCAAAAATCGATCTGCTCGCAATTATAACTAGTTTTTTCTTCATACGCGAAATTGCTACATTAATTCGGTTCAAGTTAAGCAGGAAGTCGCTTTCGCTTCGGACATAATCGGGGTCACTGACTGTGGAGGAGATTATAATGAAGTCTGCTTCGCCGCCTTGATACCGCTCGACGGTGTCGATTCTGGCATTTTCGCAACCCTCTGACAACATGATCTTTAACAAGCCTTTTTGGGCATTGTGCGGTGTTATGACACCAATTCCCTCAGATTTCACATTGCGAACCAACGCCTCAACAATCGACGCCTCAACAAGGTTTGACTGGAAACTTTCTGCCTCATCATGAACAATCAACACGAAGACGTTCTCTGGCTCCAAAACAACCCCTAAACCATCCGTTTTAGGCTTCGAAACCGCCAACTTATTTTTTTGGTCTGAGTGGAAATCAATCTTATCTTTTTCATACACCCATTCCCGCAGAAACTCAGCTACAACCGAATGGCACCTGTGGCTTTCACGCAATCGCTCTGCCGGTATGTCTGCGGAGTGTTTGCAACTTATTCGTTCAATTCCAAGGTCTTCTTGGCGTAGCAGACGAAGAAAATCCATAGCTGAGAGGAACGATGCCATTTCTTCGAGTGTTCGCCTGTCTTCTTTTTCCCAATTGTGTGCTTGAATCGGGGGCAACTGGCGATGGTCTCCCGCCACGAAGATCTGACAGCCTTTAGTTAGAAACGAGCCTGAAAGAATGAGTTCGGGAAGACGCATCATGCTTGCCTCATCCACTACAAGTAAGTCAAAGAAGCCTTCGCCCCACGGAGGTTCGGAGTCGCCGATTTTCTTCATTAACCCATACAAGCCTGGAGGTGTGAGGCATAAAATCAGAGGATCTGAACCTGAAGTATTGGGAGTCTAACGTTGCTTGGTTCATCAAGCTATCCTTGAGTTGCTGAACAATTTCCTCATCCTCGTTATAGTTAACATATGTGACGCCTTCTAAGGGTTTGACGGATGAAGTGGAACTGCTTAAAACTCGGTAAATATTCAGGTCTTTTAGGTCTTTGCCTCCTTCTTTTATGTACTCTTGCCAGCAGGGGGCTAGTTTGCTGACGAACTCTTGGATTGCTTTGTGGGTTGGAGCGACCATCAACACTCGACACCTGCCTTTAGCTCGGTGAGCGGCGACATGAGCCAAAACCGTCAACTGCAAAGTCTCTGTTTTTCCAGTACCGGGTGGACCCTGTAACATAACAATCTGTTCCTTCCCAAAAACCCGTTCAATAAACCGTTGCTGCTCAGCTTTAGGCGAAAACCTCCTACCTTCAACCCAACGTAAAAACGGCAAAGCTGCATCCCTTGGCAAAGCTGAATGCAAAGAAACCCCGGACTTGCCAGCTAAGAAACCCGACAACAACATATAGAGCACGTTGTTACCAGCATAGTCCAGGCATTTAGCAGCTCTATCAGAAATAATATCGTCCGCCAATTCATCCAATATGTAGAGTCTTCCAACTTCGAAAAGTTGCATATACTTGTTCTGAGCTTTCTCAGGGTCAGTTGTTGGGAGATTGTGCCAGGCACTGTATTTTCTGCCTTTACCACTTGGCCAACTTACCACATTGATCGCTATCTCGCCTTTTCTCACATTCACAGTGTCCACGATTGCTCGTGCAGATTTTTCAACTTCGGATGGTGAACGTTTATTGGCTTCTTCAAACTGCCCCTGCTCATTACGCTTAAGCTCAGTTACAACCATCCAATCACCCGAGCTTGAACCATCTGCACCCTTTACTCTGCATGCGTTGGCAACGCATTCAACTTTGGGCAATCCGATACCCTCGTAGACAAGTTTGCCCCGAACCACAAATTCCTTCTCTGACTCAGCGATACCCGTACACTCAAAAATCAGCGATCTGCCCGAAGCAACACGCTGATAAGGAAGCAAAGCATAGTGCTGATACATCTCCTGGCGCTTGGAAAAATGTTCCAGATCAAGAAATTCTCGGCAACTACGTTCCAAAGTGGCTTCACCCAATGTAAACGAGGAAATAGTAGGAATAGAAATAGGCTTTTTGCCTAATCGTCGGTTCCGAATTGTTAGGGATCGTTCAATATGTTCTAACACCATGCAAATCTTTTGACCCATTAGAGTTAGCTCTTCATCGGTAATTCGACGTGTCTTTTGAACATAATCACACCATTTGCGTTTCTCCAACAAAACCTTCGAAGGTCCATTTTCGACAAAATTCTCCAGACGATCCTTAGCACCCCAAATATACTCAATTGGCAATTGGTCTCCGAAACGGGCACGGGCAGGGTAATATCCATCTTTGTGTACCGAGTCAATCCGGAGAAATCCAATTGAGCCATCATGGTTTCGGTTATAAGGAAGAGAGTAATTGAACAAGCCGTCGCGAAAAACAAGGCTTAAATCCACTTGTGTTCCATCTTTGCGTTTTGCAATCCAATGTTTACGGTCAAAAAAACTGACTTGTTCAAGAATCGGCAATAATCCTGTACTGTGAAATTTCAATGCTTTTCTATGCTGAACTTCGTCTTGCAGTATGGAGAACATTGGTTGGTCAATTGCTTGTCTGAGACCCAAAAGGTCACGAACTGCCTGTGCGCTAATAAGTGATGGCTGGCGACATACGCTCTTCATTAGTACGTCGCGTTCTCTGCGGCTAAAAAAGTAAAGGTGAATTGGAGCTTCGGCTGGACTACCTACTTCATTGGCTATTTTTGTTATTGCCTGAGTTAAATCTTGGAAAAAGTCTTCCATTAACTTCTTCTCTTCATCCAATGCCTCCTGATGGTCGTCTGGGAGATTTACGATGATACGGGATGGGCTTGGGGGTTCACCCTTGTAACTTGTGCAGTCTACTCGGGCGCTTATCATTGAGATAACGTCGAGCATGTAGTCCCATTCTACAAACAGGTAAATTCGGATCATGCCATCTGGGTTAGATGTTAGTGTTTTATCTGCTCCCGCTACGGGGCTGTCTTCAGGAAGACTTCCATATCCTGTTCCATTTAACCAAGGCATCCACCGGCTTTTGTTTGCATAGGGACTGTTAGGCCGAATTCCTGCTAACATATACTGGGCACGTTCTACCAACCAATCAAGTTTGCCACCAATGATCGGGTCAGTGGATATCTCATGCACCTTTTTTGCGTCTCTTGCAGGGGTGGTTTTAAAATCGTAAGGTCGCAAATCATTAGAATCAACCACAAAATTCAACTTTGCTAGATCCTCTATACGCGTTATGCCGTGTTGTGCAAATGCTTTTTGTTCACCACGACTAAGATTTAGCAAGGCAATACTCTCGTTTTCAACTGCACAAACAATGCAACACTCGTTAAAACCACAGTTATCACACCGCCAACACAGTTGATACTCGACTTTTTCCAAAGGTTGGTTATGGATACGGTTTAACTCACCGTTTTTGGCAAGAAGACGTTCTACATCTTGAATTAGTGGGCTTAACTTGAACTTTGGAAGATTCGCGGCAGCAAGGTTCTCTAAGATTGTCTCTCTATTGATGACGCCACCTTCAACGGTTACCTTAGATGATAAACTGCCTAATTCCTGTGAAAGCAACAAAACGTAAATTGCAACCTGAATACGATGAGCTGTCTGTTCTTTCCATGAAGACTTAAGTTCAAAAATCCTAACTTTGACTTTGCCATCTTTTAGTGGCCAAATGGCAATTAAATCGGCAATACCCTTGATATCCCAAACACCGATCGGACCTTTCATAGGAACCTGATAAAGCAAAATAGGTCTACTTTCATTTGTTTCTCCTGCATTAATCTGATTCTCGATTACATAGCATAATTTATTTGTGGCATCCTTTGCTTTCTCCCAGCCATTCTTGCCATGTAGTTTGGGGTCAAATTTGGTAAAATCGAAATATTCTGCGGCTTTCTCTTTTAATTCAGATATTTTCTTCTCTTCAAGGGCTTTTCCTGTTCCATAGAGTAGAGGACTTATTGGTTTGAAGGCTTCGGGCCATTTGCGTTTTTTTACTTCTTTACCTTCGAATTTTAATTTGAAGAAACGTGGACAACAGTTAAAGCGGATGTATTCTGCTATCCCTGAAGCGGTTAAACACCCCTCGTTTTCCTCATTCTCTTCTGAAAATTCTACATTGAAGTTGTCTTCGCTCGTCTATTCATCGCCCATTTATTGCTAAACACTTTCGCCTTAACTTGTGTTAAGATTACTGTATTTACCGTCGCTTACGTTTAAAGACATTACCAACAAAACAGGATTCTAACAAATTACACTTTTATCAGCAGAAGAGGAGCAATCAAAATTGGTGACGCCTCTTCAATTTCAACCCTACGTGTTTTGTCTTCTAACTCAAATCGGAGATGGCAGTTTTCTTTCACAATACAATATTCACAGCTAACTATTTCTTTTTGAGTTTGGCAATCAATTACTATTTGGGCAAACACTCTCTCAACCTCGGGAAGCCACACATAGAGCACAACCGGCTTATAGGCAATGTCAACTGTGTGGCAGCATTTTTTGCTGGTGTGTTTTATTTTCTTCTTGGTTACCTTGAACATGAAAATGTTCAAAAATAATATTCCTAAGATTTTTCGCCCAATGTCTGCCTAATTATTCATTGACTAATTTCAAGAATTAAGATAATGACAAATGCCCACTCGAAATTAAATTGTAATTTGAGAGCCATTTCTACTATTGTATAGCTCCGACAATTTAAGAAGGGTCTCTTTGTAAACTGCGATTGAGTCCAAGTATTCGCTAACGTTGATGTGTTCATCTAAGGTGTGGTCTAGATGCGAGTCGCCTGGTCCATAGGTGACTATCGGTAGGTTCATTGCTTTTCCCAAGATATTCATGTCACCCGTTCCAGTCTTATGTAGCAAAGTTGCAGGTTTGTTAAGCACTTTCCTAACTGACGAAGAAAGTATGTGGACAAGTGGTGAAGCTTTGTTTACTTCAAATGGCTCAACAGTATCTAGGACAGCTGCCTTTACAGACACTTTCGGATTGGCAGATTGGTACTTTGCAATTATCTTTTGTATCTGCTCAAAAACTTGAGTCGTAGAGAACTGTATGGGAACTCTTACGTCAAGGTTCATTTCTGCTTCAAAAGGAACAACAGAGGTCGCTCTGCCACCTACAAGCTTTACCAAACAGGCTGTAACTGCGTTGTAAGGGCTCGCTGAAGGATCCAATGAGGGATAAGAAGATGCATTCTTGATTTGTTCCCAAAGCTCAATCGCCTTCTCTAAAGAGTTGTCGTAGAGCCAAGGAGTAGAGGCATGCCCGGTCTCAGTTTTGAGGATGATCTTAAGCTGGATTTGGCCTTTATATCCGATGGTTACATTTTCAACGCCGCTTGGTTCACCGAAAATGGCGTAATTTGCTTGGATTCCTTGTGTTATTAGATGTTTAACGCCTCGGCTTGTCGCTTCTTCCTCGACTACTGCAGCAACTAAAATTTTTCCTTTAAAACTGGGCTCTTTGCTAGCAGCCAAAGCAGCCATGATCATTGCGGCAAGAGGACCCTTCGCGTCTACGGCACCTCGAGCAAAGATTTTACCCTCTTCGATGCGGAGCGGCAGATGCCCGACTACTGTATCCATGTGACCGCACAATAGAATAACAGGTTCGCCATCTCCGACGACTCCGATGACATTTCCGATAGCATCTTTGCCTACTTCAAACCCCATCTTATTCATTTCAAGATCTAAGAAGTTGGCTGCATCCTCTTCTTTGCCCGAAGGGCTATAGATGCCTAAAAGGTTAGTTAGGAACCTGACTGCTTGCTCGCTCATTTTCTTCTTCTCCCAAAACTGTGTCTAAAACTTCTATCGCTTTGTCGATTTGTGCTTTCTCAATCACAAGTGGCGGAAGTAAGCGAACAACGGTTCTGCCTGCATCAAGCACTAAAACACCCTTTGCCTGCGCCTTCAAGATTACATTGTGAACATCGAACCGTAGTTCCATGCCCAGCATTAAGCCTAATCCACGGACTTCCTTTATGATTTTGTATTTAGCTTGCAAAGCCTCCAGTTGTTCTTTGAAGTATTTGCCGTTAACGGCAGCTTTTTCGGCAAGCTTTTCTTCCAGAAGCGCATCTATTGCTGCACATCCCGCGGCACAAACTAATGGGCTTCCGCTGAAAGTGGTCGAGTGTTCTCCAACTTTAAACGAAGACATGATATTTTCTTTAGCAACCGTTATTCCTATTGGTAACCCGCCTGCAAAAGGCTTCGCCAAGCACATAACATCAGGCGTAACACCCCAATTTTGGCATCCGAAAAGCTTACCTGTGCGACCAAAACTCGTTTGAACTTCATCGAAAATGAGCAGAACACCCTTCTCATTACAGATTTCACGAACTGCCTGCAAGTAGCCATCTGGTGGAACCCGAACACCTCCTTCCCCGCGAATCGGCTCCATAAGAACCGCAGCAGTTTTGTCAGTTATGGCTTCCAAAATTTTGTCAGAATTATCTGGGCTAACATGTTTAACTTCAGGAACGAGCGGAATGAAGGGTTCACGGTATTTCTTATCCCAAGTCGCGGACAGGGCACCCATGGTTTTGCCGTGAAAAGCACCCATCAATGCTATTATTTCAGTTTTACTCGTGAATTTTCGGGCTAATTTTATTGCACATTCAACTGATTCTGCACCGCTGTTGGAAAGGAACGCTTTGTCTAGACCTTTGGGCGTTATCTTTACTAGTTTTTCTATGAATTCAGCTCGTTTATCGTTGTAATAACAACTGTGGCAGGTAATGAGTTCTTCTGCTTGGGCTTTAATTGCCGCCACAACTTTTGGGTGACAATGGCCCAGCGCTGCTACACCGTAACTGCTTGCGCAATCAACATATTCTCTTCCATTGATATCCCACAAGAGTGCACCTTTGCCCTTAGTGAGGACAACTGGTTTTTTGGAAAAGACATTCGCCAAGTAGCGCGTTTCAATATCTATTATAGTCTTTTCATTCACTGGTTATCACTGTTCCAACCTGATGATTTAAAACTGAAGTAATTGGTTGCTTGATGGAACCAGAGGTAACAAGGACCTCTTCTACGCCCTGGTTTAGTGCTTCTAATCCCGCGTGGATTTTTGTACTCATGCCGCCTCCAATTTTAGAGAGCACTTCTTTGACTTCGGTGGATGCGATTTTCGGGACTCTTTCGCCCTTGAGCATTAGGCCTTCCACATCGGTTAGGAGGATTAATTTGTCTGCTTTGAGTGCACCTGCTATTATTGCTGCGGTTCGGTCACCGTCAACGTTTAAGGGTTCGCAGTCTTGGCTAAGGGCGATTGGAGTTACAATTGGAACATAGCCTTTCTCGAGTAGCAAGTTGAGCAGTTCGGTGTTAACTTGAGTAATTTTGCCAGTGTAGCCGCCATCCATAACTTTTTTTCTTCCTCTTTCGTCTACCGCTATCAATTTCGTTTTTCGTTCAGCCTTTAAGATTCCGGCGTCTAATCCACTTAACCCAACAGCTTGGATTCCTTGGCTTTCTAACGCAAGAACAATTTGCTTGTTCATTTTACCTGCCATGACCATCATGTAGATTTCAATGGTTTCTTTGTCGGTGTAGCGGCTGCGGAAGCCTTCGGGAGACATTATGAATTTTTGTTCTTTTCCCAGTTTGGAAGCGATTTCAGTGACCTCTGCTCCTCCGCCATGAACAAGGACAACTTTGTTTGTTTTAGTTACTTCTTTTAGATCAGAGATGAGGTCACTTGAAGCTCCTTCTTTCAGAATGCTTCCGCCCATTTTGATGACAAGCAACATAGCAATCAGACCGGATGGAAACCAGTGCTCTTTAGACCTGTGGTTTCGTCAATATCCATAAGCAAGTTAAGGCATTGGACTCCTTGTCCTGCGGCGCCCTTAGTCATGTTGTCTATTGCAGAGAAGAGTATGAGGCGGTTTGCATGTTCATCGATTTCGAAGCCGACATCGCAGAAGTTTGTGCCCATGACAATTTTTGGGTCGGGCAACTGGTAGGGTCCTTTCTGGTACTTCACTAAACGAATGAAGGGTTCGGTGCCATACATTCCTCGGAGTGCTTTCCAGAGGTCTTTACTGGTTAAGGGTTGCTTGGGAAATGCGTAGCTGGTTGCGAGGATTCCGCGGACCATGTTGACGGCGTGGGGTGTGAATCCGATTTTGACTGGTTCTGTTGCTAGTGCAGTTAGTTCCTGTTCAACTTCGGCTGTGTGGCGATGCCCTGTAACTTGATAAGGGCGCACTCCGCTGAAGCGTTCGGGGTGGTGTGAGGCGAGGTTTGGCTTACTGCCACCGCCAGAAGAACCCACTTTGAGGTCAACTATTATTTTGTTGTTATCAACTAAGCCCGCTTTTACTATTGGGGCTAAGGCTAGAATTGCTGATGTTGCCATGCAGCCAGGGCAGGCGACCAGTTTGGCTTTTTTTATTTCTTCTCGATGAAGTTCTGGCAAACCATATGCAGCTTCCTTCAACATTTCTGGGTGAGCATGCTTCCAACCATAATAAGAGTCGTAGTCAGCTGGGTTTTTGAGACGAAAATCAGCGCTCATATCGATTACTTTTAAGCCTGCCTCCAACAGTTTAGGTACAAGGTTAACAGAGCCTCCGTGCGGGGTAGCTGTAAAGACCAAGTCGCAGTTCTTCTGCAATTCACCCATGTCTTGAGGAACAAATTTCAGTTGAGTTAAACCTCTAAGGTTTGGGTGAATGTTAAAGATGTATTCTCCTGCACTCTGTCGGGAAGTAACCATAGTTACCTCTACCTCTGGATGCATAAGCAGCAGTCTTAAAAGTTCGCTGCCAACGTATCCTGAACCACCGATTATTCCTATTCGCATTCTCTTTTTCCTCTTTGTTTGTTAAATTAATGGTCGATTAGACTTTGAGCACAATTTAGAAGGGGAATTGCAACGTTTAAGCCTGTTGCGAGTCTAGTATTCTCCCAGAACTCTGGACAAGAATTTGACTCATGAAACACTAAGGCACCCTTATTCTTTTCAAGGTTTTCTTCAATTATATTATTAATATTTTGGTAAGCTTCACTATTTTTATAGATGCTAAAGGCTTTTTCTAATTTGGTCGTCCACGTTTCGAAATCAGTTAAGCGTGTCTCATCCGACTTAACTTTTTGTACCGGAACAAAACCTTGAACAGCCTTATCTAGTTCGCCTTTAACATAAACATCATCTGCATTCTTGTTTTCTTTAACATTCACCATGGCATCCAACGCGAATATCCATGCATCGCTATCTTTGCCAAGGGTTTTACCGCATTTTACAGCTAACTCTTGAATACTTAGCGGCAATTTTGAGTGGAAAACTAGGTTGCCAAGAAAAGTGTTGGTTCGGAAATCTTTGTAGCCAGCTCTTGCCATTGAAGTGTGGTAGCAAACTGGCTCCTTGCCTTTTTCTTGGGATACAATTATGCGTAAGTCGTAAAACCATTTCTGCACAAGTTCCTGGGCAACAACCCCAACAGGGTTGATTATAGAGGGCTTGGTCTCTTTGATGTTGACTTCTAGTTCCTCTCGTGTATTTGAAAGCATTATCATTTTGCCGTGGGTTCCAGCATCTGCCTTAATCACTATACCTTCTTCTATAGGAATTTCTGTCTCGAAGAGGTCAGCTATGTCTTTTTCGTTGTGAATTTCGTGTCCATTTTTCAGTTTATCTGATGCGTCACAGGGCACGAAGACGGTTTTGGGAATTGGAATGCCTTCTTTGTAGAGATTTAAGAGTGTACGGAGCTTGCTGTAGCATACAAATTCGACTTGGGATGTGTTTAGAGTTTTTTTTCCCAGCATCTCCATGAAGTATGAGGCTTGAAGACGTCGATTCTTGCTCTGTGCACGGTTAAGGATAACTTGGGTGTTTTCAATGATGCTGGAGTAGTCTTTACCTTTTGTTTTAGCATTAAAACCATCTTTGGAGATGGCTAAGGCAATTTTTCGGAAGGGAATAAACGTTAAGTCTATGCCGAGTTGTTGAGCAGTGAGCTTTATGCCATTTTCGTCGTTTTCCGATCGCTCGTACAAAAGGGCAATGCTCATCGCTTTCAGCTTCCGTCAAAAAATAATTCCTTAAAAAGGTGATTTAATGCAAGAGAAGGGGTTGGTGGATACTGTTTATTCGCCCCAGTCTTCGCCTTCAATGGTTAATTCTTGAAGGTCAACGCAACCGCATTTTACCTGTTTAACTTCGAGCTCGAGTCCACAGCCGGGGCAACTTACAATTTCGCCTTTCTCTGTGTCTGCTGGAACATCAAGATCTGCGTCACAGTCTGGGCATTTTGCTTTTGCGTTTGATTGGTTTGAGTTTACTGGTTTAATCATTTTTTGTTCGTCACTTTATTTTTATTTGGAAATGTCATTCTGATTATTTCGGGTTTCTTTTAAACATTTTGACTAATTTGTTACAACTTGGACTTTTAATGTTCTATTTGGTGCAGCTTTTTTGATTGCTTTTCTGGAAAGAAAACGGACTATAAACGCTTCAATATAACGAAATACGTTCTGATCTCCAAGATTAAAGATGGAAAACGTTAAATTTTTGCATACAATTAGATAATCGGCTGAAAAGATGGATGAAAAGGACAAACAAATCATAAAAATCCTAAAAGAAGACGGAAGAGCAGGATATGGCGAAATAGGAGCTAAAGTAGGATTATCAGAAGGCGCTATCCGCAAAAGAATTAAAATATTAACCGACGAAAACATTATCAAGAAATTCACCATTAAAATCGGCGTATCAGAAGGCTCCCAAGCCATCACCTTACTTGCTACCAACCCAGCCTACCCAACCCAAGAAGTCTCAAAAAAAATCCAAGCTATCCCTAACGTGGAAACCGTTTACGAGGTCACAGGCGAATATGACATCGTAGCAGTAATCAGCGGAATGAACGTCACAGAAGTTAACGAGTGTATCGAGAAAATCCGACGAGTTGAAGGTATCATGAAAACCAACACAATGATAGTCCTTCGTAGTTCATAAAAAACGTTAACGACCAGAAATAGAGAAGTCTAAAGCAGAATTACGCCAACATTCTTAGGCGCTTATTTTTGGCGGAGGACGAACCTTTCGTCTTCCCAATTTAATTCGTAGGGCAATCCGATAAAGTTTACGAAGCGATTTTACCAGTTGCTCAAGACTGGGGACGGTTGAGTATATGAGCGGGATTTGCTCGTACTCTGCTATCCTTATTGCTTCTTCATCTGGCATGGTCTTATGGAAAACTACGACGCGCGGTTTAAGACTGCTTACTCGTACAATCATCATGGGTAAACATCCAGTTTCGATGTTGGTGAAAACCAGTGCCCGCTCGGTTGAAGCGCCAAAGAGTTGAGTATACTCAGAACCCGAGTATGCTTCAACTGCTTTTCTGCTGTCGATGACGGTGTAGCCGTTTACTTCTTTGACGTATTTTTCTTTGCAAGCTACCACCTCTCCTGCGATGGCTTTGCAAAGGTACTCTACCCTGACAGGTATGGGGAACTCGCGTAAGTCCACAACTGCCATACTTGGTGAACTTGTCAATTTAGCAAATTCTCGAATAAAGCGGCTGCCTTTACCTTCATCAATATGCAGAAGCGAGAGCACGAATCTGCGGATGAATTTGGCGCCTGGGCTTTTTCTTCTTCCGCTTTCATAGTCGCTTATAACCGAAGATGAGAGCCCCATGGCTTCTGATAGGCTGATTTGTGAAACCGCAAAGAGTTCACGCCATTTCTTCATGGTTGAGCCTGGTTTGCTTGAAAGAATTATTTCTCCAGCGATTCTTCTGGCTAAAACTTCTCTTAGTCCAGGTGATACAGACATGAACCAGTTCCCCTCTGCTTGTACTCTCCCTTCAAATTTGCTGTATAAAACAATAGCGGTTTTTGCCGATCAATAACCATTAAACTTCATGTTTACCTATTAAGTGGAAGGCAAATTTATAATAAAATAAGTGAGCAGGTTAACATTTTCTGCTCTCTCAGCTTATCGAATTGATGAATTTTGTTTATTAGTAAGTTTTGAGTTATATCAGCTTACATTCTTTGTCTGAAAAGACGACAGAATGAAATACAACGCAAAGAAAACAACATAAAAAGGAGTGTGATATGAATTGACAGAAAAAGCTAGCGACGTAATATTCGTCGGAAATAAACCACCAATGAGCTATGTACTCGCCATCATAACTGCATTCTCTTCAGGCGCAGGTAAAGAAATTACCCTAAAAGCCCGAGGACAAGCAATCACCACAGCAGTTGACGTTGCAGAAATCACAAGAAGCCGCTTCATAAAAGACTTAAAAGTGACAAAGATAGCAATCGGTACTGCCGAGATGCCACCACGCGAAGGCGAGAATAGATCCAGGATGGTTTCAACGATAGAAATTACTCTTACAAAAGAGTAGTTTAAATCAAAAAAATTAAACCTGGGAGTTTTTTAAGCTCTCCAATTTTTTACTTTTGTTTCTTTTTCACGTATTCATCAACGGTTTTTACGATTTCCATGAAAGCTTTGGCTGACGCCGAATCCTTATGCGAAACTACAAAGGGTGTTCCCTTGTCAGAATCTACACCTATTTTGGGGTCGATGGGGATGCTCCCGAGAAATGCTACGCCCATTTCTTGAGCCATTTTTTTGCCTCCCCCTGACTGGAAAATCTCTGTTTTTTTACCGCAATGTGGGCAAATGAAGCCACTCATGTTTTCGACCACCCCGATTATGGGCATGTTTAATCTTTCTGCGAATGTTACTGCTTTCTTGACTATTGAGCTTGACAATTCTGAGGGCATGGTAACTATTACTACCCCGTCAATGTCTGGCATGAGCTGAGCGATGCTTAAGGGTTCGTCACCTGTTCCCGGAGGCAAATCAATAAAGAGAAAATCAAGTTCTCCCCAGTCCACGTCGGTAAGGAACTGGCGGATTGCGCGCATCTTGAGTGGTCCGCGCCAAATCGTTGGTGCTTTCTCAGGCAAGAAGAAGTCAATTGACATAACTTTTATCCCCAACGGGCCATCCACTGGGAAAACGCCATTAGGGCTACCCTTAGCCTGTTGCCCCTCCAAACCCAGTAGCCTTGGAACGCTTGGACCGTGAATATCGGCATCTAAAACTCCAACATGTTTTCCCTGTGTCGCAAAAGCCATTGCAAGATTGACCGTCACGGTGCTTTTTCCAACGCCGCCTTTTCCGCTTATGATGGCGATTTTATGTTTAATTTTACTCATTTTATCTTTTAGGTTCTGTTGTTCACTTGATTGTTGTTGTTTGTAAGCTTCAAGTTGAGCCATATTCCTCTCTAAAGCCATAAAAACACCTAGTTAAGTCCGTTAAGGTTTGATTCTGAAGTGAATTAAAATAGTTTACTGTTGCCTGTCGAAAAACAGAATAAAAAATTACTCCATAAATCAAGTAGGTTTGAAGATGCTTCCTTATTTGAGGTTCATGGTTTTTATTTTTGAAGACTAAAGAAATAATGAAAATTTCTTTGTTGTGGATTGTATACAATCACAATACTATATGTAGCCTTATTCCTTCACTCGTATCGCCAAGCAATCGGCATAACAGTTACCTGATTATTCTTAGGAGGAAAAAATGATTGGGAGATATAATTAATACACTTATTACGGCTGGAACTTTCAAAAGGTTTGTTTCAGCAGTTCAAGCGGCAGAACTAGTTGATACTTTAAGAGGTGGTCTTTTTACGGTTTTTGCGCCCGATGATCAAGCTTTTGCCAAACTTCCCTCAACCACTATTGAAGCTCTTTTGAAGGACCTACCAAAGTTGACGGCAGTTCTATTATACCATATTGTTGCCGGAAAACTAACAATCGATGAAATAGGCAAGATGGATACAGCTAAAACAATTCAAGGTCAAGAAATCAAGGTTGACGCCCAAAAATGGCATCTTCATGTAAACCCAAAAATCAACGATGCAAACATAACAAACACTGACATCGTTGCAGATAACGGCTTGATTCAAGTTTTGGATAACGTTCTTATGCCAAATATGGAGCTAACTTGTCAAATATGCGGAATGGGTTTCACGACAATGGAAGCTTTGAACACTCATACCAAAATGGCCCATTCAGCTGAGATAGAACAGCGCTAAGGGTGCCACCTGAGACTTGTTCGAAGCTGAAAAAGATATGGAATAAATGCCCCTTACTCGAGATTCCTTTAAATGGAGACGAACCTGATCTTATCCTTGTCCAGTCTGCGGAAAACGTTTCAATTACAGATCAGATTTGGAGAGACAACAAGGCGCAATACATTATGAATCGAAAGGATGCGACTAACCTGCAATATTGGTCGTAACGGTTTAAGTTTAATCATCGCATCTTTTGATTATGGTGGTTTTTACCCTAGTTTGTAACCGATTTTCCTCAAGAACTGTCTACGTTCGACAATGTCTCTGTCGGTTTCTATGCCCTTGCTCATTAATCCATCAATTACACCTATGATGCCTCTGCCTTGGCTGGTTTCTGCAACTATCACTTCTAGGGGGTTAGCCGTTGCAGCATAAATGGTGCATACTTCATGCACTTTCTTAATTTTGTCTAAGACATTGAGTGGATAAGCGTTTCTTATGTAAATCAAAAAGCTATGGCCACAGCCAATTTCAAAAGCCTTCTCCGCTGCTAACTGTCGTAGTTCTGAGTCGTTTCCTTCGTGGCGTACAAGGCAGGGTCCAGAACTCTCGCAGAAACCCAATCCAAATTGAATGTTGGGTACCGAGTTGACTAGGGCTTCGTAGAGGTCTTCGGCGGTTTTTATGAAGTGAGCAGTCCCAATGATGGTGTTGCATTCCTTGGGTGGATCTATTTTTACAGTTTTTATCTCCAACTTTAAGCCTCCCCATTTACTGTTATTTGTTTTTGGAGATATAACGTTTTAAGCAATCTCTCTTAGCTGGCAAAAGCTAAATATCAAGGAACCGTATCTGATTCGGAATGCAAGGCTAAGGGCTGGTAGTTCAGCTGGCATGAACGCTTGACTTGCACTCAAGAGGTCGGGGGTTCAAATCCCCCCCAGTCCACTTCAACAAGCTTTCAAAAAGCATTCCCAGTCATCGGGTAATTAGCTGCTATTTGCATTATTCTCGAGTTTTTTTGAATATGATGCGGTTGGGCTTGGGAAGTTATGTAATTACGTTTTTATATGTAGCCTTCACATAGGTCGATCTGGGAAATGTTAAGCTGGGATTTCACAATAGATTGCAAATCGCAGTTGAGAAAGTGTTTTTCAAGCACAAATCAACTAGAAAAAGCGTTTATGCAACATTTGTAATTGGCAATGTTATTTTGATGCTCGTTCTTTTCTATTCTTTACTTAATAATGTAGCTTATAATTGGACTGGACAATTGTATCATGTTGGCTCTGGCTTCCGATTGGAAACAAGCTTGGATGCTATGATTCCATTTGTTCCAGAAATGGTCATATTTTATGTATATTTGTTTTATCCGCTTGTAATTTTAACCATGCTATACTTTGGGTTTATAGAGTACAAAAGAGGTTATGCTTTAGGCTGGTCACTTGTAGCAATCAATGGTATGGCAGTCCTAATCTATATCCTCTTTCCAGTTTCAACTTCCTGGTATCGCCAAGATCTGCTCGCGCATCCAATTATAGGCAATTATTGGGCAGACCAAGTCTACAACATTTTTGCCAACGACACCTCTTTTAACTGCTTTCCGAGCTTGCACGCAGCAGTATCAACGATTTGCTTTTTTGCCTGGTTCCAATATGCCAAAGAAAAACCAAGCAAAACCACAAAGGCCACATTGATTGCAGCATTGGTTATTACCATAGGAGTAATATTATCAACATTATTCATTAAACAACACTATATTGCAGATGAAATTGCTGGAGTGCTGCTCGCATTATTCGTCGGCAAACTTGTTTTTGATAAGTACTCGAAAAATACACAAGAAGCGATTGAATCGCAAAAAAAGGGACGCACGTGCGACATCTTGACATGCTAAAGTGTTCAAATTCTTCCATTATCTTTGCGCAAAAAACCTTGATTTAAGCTCCTTTTTTTGGCTTCTTATTAACAGCCCTCTGATTCTTAGGCTTATCACTAAGGCATTTTAAGAATCGCGCATCACTTAGAGGCATAAGTACATCTTACAATGCTTCAGAGTAATTTAATTTCATGCTCATTTGGTAGACTTTTGTCAATTTGGGATTAAAAAGCTTGCATCTTTAGCGTGAAATGCATTAATCTTATAAGGAGATTCTTTTATAGAATTGTACGTGACAAGTATGTCTCGAATAGAACGAATAATTCTTCTACCATTTCTTTGCATACTAGTTATTGTAGGTTGGATTCTTACCTGTTTTGGGAGTATTAACTTCCACAAAAATCAAGCGGGCTTTTTGACAGCGAACCAAAAAATAGTTAGGCTTCAAAAACAGTTGGAGAACGCAACAGTTGAAGAGCTTCAAGGAATTATGCTTGGTTTTCTTGGTGTTTGCGCTCTTGTTCCCTTCATACTTTACGGTAATTTTCCATCTTGGGCTTATATTTCCGCCGGAATTTTTTCCATTTTAGGCTACGCAACTATGGCTCATGGAAACAAACGTAAGGTGATTATAAAAAGGCAACTTTATAGCATGAGCAGCATAACCTTACGTTAGTTCCCTGAATTAAGATTTTTAGGTAAACTTTCATAAAACATTTCTAAGTGTTTTCTACCTTTTGGTTTATAATGTTTTGACTTCTCACTTTTCCATTCGTATGCGAGTATTCTTTATATTTGTAAGATGTAAATTTGTCAAACCTTTCTGAGAAAGGATGTTTCAAATATTCTCAAAATCATTAACTGATAGCGCCTCAACCGTAGATGCTTTTTAAAAGAGAAAAGATAAGTGTAGGTTTTTCGGCTAAGTAGAATCTCAAAGGAAGAGAACTACTTCTTTCCGGTTTTTTCTTCGTGTTTCTTCTTTTTTGCTGCGTTCTTTTTTGCTAAGTGAAGGCATAATATTCCTCTGGTTAATTCTATTTCAGCTATTATGTATGAAAGTACCTAAAAGCTTACCTATTAAAAGAATCATGAAACAACTGAATTTAAGCTATATATAATGGGTTATACAGTCTCATAAAAGTAAAATTAACATTGATTTGGGGGATATATTGGTTTGGATGAAGTCTTAGAAATGCTGGATAAAACAGCAAAACGTGTACAGAAAGTTGCGGATGAAACCAAAGAAGCCACTGTAAAACAAACGGCAATTTATGAGGAGCTTCTTGTTTCTCCGCTAGCATCTCAGGAACAAAAATTAAAAGCGTTCATTGGGAAAACACTTGATTTAGACCGCCTAGAACGGTTGAATTCTCAACTTAGCTTGCTCTATACGCTTCAGATTTTCGCGTTCAAAGTTAAAGTGATTGAAGTTTCAGTTAGCAAAATAAATGAGCAACTCGTAAAATCTGGGGTTTTACAGAAGAGCGGCGAAGTGGAAGATATTAAAAAGAACATCGATGCCCTAAAAATTCTAATCGAAGCCCACTACGAGTCAATGAAGGAAATAAACGAAACCCAGAACAAAAACTTAGGGTACATACAATAAAAATAAATTAAATAAAAAGGGCAGCCTTGGTGGTTTTTCACCACTATCAGGTTGTTTCTGCCTGCAATGGTTTGGCTTATTTTAGAAGAGTTTTTCCCAACTTGTAACTAAGTCGAGAACTTCTTGACCTGCTTTTCCGCCGTAGCTCTTTAGGCGTTCGCGTGTGTCTTTTTGTGCGATTGCTGCTTTTTGGAATTCTTGCATTTGTGCTGCTTTGTCTGTGAGGTATAGTAGATCCGTCTACTCCTGCGCGTGCCATTCGGACTGAGACTGTTAAGAGTTCAGCTGGGGTTGGTGTTTCTTTTGGATCGTCGCCGGGCCCGATAACGTAGAGTGCAATGTTTAGTTTGACGTCTTTGAAGAGTTTTTTGAAGTTGCGTGTAAGCATTTCCTTAGTACCATGGTGTAGCGTAGTTCTTGCTGAACATGACGACGAGGAATTCAGTCGGTGAGTGGTGCAAGTCGTCGAAGTTGACGCCGAAGCGTTCATAGTTTGTAACTGGGTCTGGGAGGACACCGATGTACGAATTTTTTCTTTGCTCTGTTGCGTACGCGGTCGCTTACTTGTGCCATGTAGTCTGTGACTTCTTTTCGTCTCCATTCGTACCAGCTTAAGTCCGCTTTTCTTCCATAGTTCTTTGCATCGTGGGCATGTGCAGTGGCCATGTTCTGCGAAGTGGATGCTGTTTAGCCAGATTCCTTGGCTTTTGCGTGCAACGTCTTCGATGTAGTCGAGTTGTTCTGCTCGGTGTTCGGTTGTGTTGCGCAGAGGACTTCCCAGCGTACGTTGAAGTTGTCGTTGGTTCTCCATGCTGGACCTAAGTCGGATTGGCTGATCCAGTCTGGGTGAATGCGGGCGGTTACGTTGTCTCCGAAAATTGCGATGTTGCTGTGCATGTCAGCTTTTGGCGGCATTCGTCTGCCTACTTCTGGTTTTACTCGGAAAAGGTCAAAGTCGAAGCCTGGAACTTTCTTTGCTTCAAACATGTATGTGCCGAATTTCATCTTGACTTCTACCTTTTTAGACACAAAACGTTCGGCGCTGTTATAAAGTTTTGCATAATAAGTGAAAAATTGGTTATAAAAAATAAATTGATGTGGTATGCTTATTTATTTTTATCAATCGAAAATTTACAGCTTTTTAGGATTAGAAACATTCTTGTTTTGTAACACCGGTTTTGTAACATAATAGTACCGAATGAAAATGAAAGAATGAAAAACAAAAATAAAGAAAACTTGGTATTCCAGCATTAATCTGCGCAATCTTTTTAGGGCATAGTTGCTTCGCAACCTTTAGTAATTATCCAAATTAAATCATAGTTTAGGTGTTGCCTTGAGCCAACCACATTCAAAAGATCCACAGGAAGTGGTTACTTTATTGGACGTTAACCTTGAGAAGGGCTTAACAGAGCAAGAGGCAACAATGCGACTAAACCGATATGGCAAAAACACACTTGTGGAAGAGAAAGAAATCCATTTTTTGGGTATCCTTCGAGAAGAAATCACTGAACCAATGATTCTCCTGTTAATAGCCGTCGGAGTGCTCTATAGCATCCTAGGCAGCTTAACAGACGCCTTAACAATCATCGTAATAATCATCATCCTTGTCCTCGCTGAAGTCTGGAACGAGTACAGAGCCAAACACTCAATCTCTGCACTCAGACAATTAGCGCCTCCTACAACATCAGTTCTCAGGAATGGTCAATCAATTGAAGTCGAGACTTCGTTTTTGGTTCCTGGCGACATTTTGCTTTTAAAAGTGGGGCAGCGTGTTCCAGCTGACGCTAGACTTTTAGAAGCTTATGGGTTAGAAGTGGATGAGTCATCGTTGACTGGTGAATCGTTTCCATCTGCCAAAGATGCCCTGGCTTTGTTGCCGAGTGAAACCATAGTTTCTGAGCAAGCAAACATGGTTTTCAATGGAACCGTAATCACCAGAGGAAGAGCAAAAGCAGTGGTTACATCGACAGGCGTTAACTCTGAACTTGGACGAGTCGCAGGCATCACCAAAGCTGCAAAAGAACCCAAAACTCAACTGCAATTAGCTATGAAACAGCTTTCAAAAACACTTGTTTGGGTTGCACTCTTTTTCGCAATCCTAATACCTATTTTGAGTTATATTCGAGGATTGCAACCTAGCCCTGGGGAAGCTGTACTCTATGGATTGTCTTTGGCGTTTGTCGTTATACCAGAGGAACTTCCTATCATAATAACGATGGTATTGGGCGTTGGTAGCTTTGCCCTGTCACAAAAAGGCGCTATAGTGAAACGTTTACGCGCAGCGGAGACTTTGGGAACAGTAACTGTCATAGCCACCGACAAGACAGGCACAATTACTGAAAACAAGATGCGGCTTGAACACCTCTACTTTGATGGCAAAATTACCTCAACTAATGAATTTAGAGAAAATGAAAAAGCATCTTTGAGGACTGCACTTTTAGCCAGCGACGCAATTCGTAGCAATGCCACAGCCGCCGTTTTGGGGAATCCAATGGCACAAGCTATCCAAGAGCGTTTAAAGCAAACCGGTACTGATGTACAAGCTCTATTGAAGGATTGGGTTCTCAAAGATGAGCTGAGCTTTGACGTTAATCGCAAACTTGCTTCCTACATTTATCAATACGGCAACTCCCAAGTGGTCTTATCGAGCGGTGCACCAGAGAAACTTCTGGTTGACTCTAAAAAAATTCTGTTAAGAGGAGAAGAGGCAGAGCTGACCGATGCGATGAAAATTGAAGTTTTAAGTGTAATTCCACAGATGGCTCACACAGGTGAGCGACTTCTGGCGTTTGGGTACCGACGTTTAACTGCCGATTCCTCAAAAGAGAATCTTGAGAGAGACATCGTCTTTGTCGGTATTCTGGGTTTTATCGACCCGCCCCGCAAAGAAGTAGAAGGAGCCATAAAAACCTGCACAGAAGCTGGAATCAAAGTAATAATGATTACCGGAGATCACCCTGAAACTGCTAAGGCAATTGCTCGCCAAGTCGGAATAAACAGCAGCAGTGTCTTAACTGGGAATGAAATCGCAAAAATGCCTGATTCAGATTTGAAAGAGGCATTGAAGAGTACGGTTGTTTTTGCTCGGGTGACACCTGAGGATAAACTGCGATTGGTTAGGCTCCTAAAGGAGAATGGGGAGGTTGTAGCTGTCACAGGCGATGGCATAAACGATGCTCCAGCTCTCAAGGAAGCACACATCGGCATCGCTATGGGTACACGTGGAACGGATGTTGCAAAAGAAGCCGCAAGCATGATTCTGACAGACGACAACTTTGCCACCATCGAGACTGCCGTGAAAGAAGGACGCAAATTATTCGGCAACCTGCGTAAAGGCGTACGATATTACTTAGCATGCAAAGTTGCCCTAGTCTCGATCTTCATTGTCCCAATCATCCTTGGAATTCCGCTTCCATTTGCTCCAATCCAAATCATAGTGCTCGAACTCTTTATGGACTTGGCTGCGTCCGCCACCTTCGTTGCTGAACCTGAAGAATCAGATGCCATGCAAAAGCCACCAATTGATCCAAAAGAGAAATTCCTCAACAAGCCCATGCTAAGACGACTCTTCTTAGGTGCCATAAGCCTCTTTATAGCGGTCACAGCCACTTACATGATTACATACTACTTAGCGCCGACAGTATGGACACCAAAACAAGTTGAAACTTACGCTCGAACAGTAGCATTTGCAACTTGGATGTTTGGTCACATTTTCCTTGCATTAAACTTTCGTTCAGAACGAGAACCCCTTATTAAAGAAGGGTTACTTTCAAACAAAGTCATGCTTCTCTGGGCGCTAGTGGTGCTTGTGACCTTGATTTTGGGAACTTCAGTGCCAGTTGTTCAGACTTCTTTGCAAATTACAAGTTTACGGTTGCAAGATTGGGTTCTGGTTATTGCAGTCCCGTTTGTAGCTACGTTCTGGATGGAGCTTTTGAAAATCCTGCATAAAAGCACCTAGCTTTTTAACCAAAACAACATATCACATGGTAAGGGGAGAGGGATGCATGCCGATAAAATATTTTGAGGCTCCAGAAATCAAAAAACAAGTTGATCAGTTAGCAGAAGAATGCGAGTTCTTCCATGTAGTTCCCCAATTCGTTTTTTGCGTGCGAAGCAAAGGCTCAAAGGCGCGCCGAACAATAGCCCGAATTCATGGGTTAGGAAAGATTTGGCACGGCGTTCTGAACCTTCCGCCATCCTACGTCATCGAAGTTATTTCAGAGATTTTTGATAAGATGACTCCTGAGGAAAAGGAGCGAACTTTGATTCATGAACTCATGCATATTCCCGGCGGTTTCTCAGGCGGTTTTCGCCCACACAAGGGCTATGTGGAACGGAAAAATGTAGACATGGTTTACAAGAAATTGCAGAGTGATAGGGCTGCTAAACGTCAAAAAACACTATTTTTCTAATAATTGCCAATTGTTTTGGTCTATATTTTAAGTTGCGGAAAACTGGTCATGGAAAGCTAAAGTTTTAGCAACGAAACCTAAAAAAAGCATGTCTAAACTATTAGGTGGCAAGGAAAGAAAACTTTGCCGAAAAAGGTGCCTAATTAATGAAGCATGTTATGAAAAGTCTAAAACACAACGGCATATACGTTCCCCCTTACGACCTCAAAGGTTTCAGTGTCAAAATTCAGGGTCAACCAATTAAACTTACACAGAAAACCGAGCCTATGGCGATGGCATGGAGCCGCCGATTTCTATCAACAACTATACCTCCCCCAGACAAAGTTTTTACCAAGAACTTCATGAAGGAATTTCTTGAACAGCTAAAAAAAGAAAATCCCTCAGCAGGCTACCTAAACAACTTCATCCTAAAATACCTATCAAGCATCGATAACCCACCAGCAACCAAAAACAACAGCGGCGGCCAAGCTGAAGAAATTGATTTTAGCCAAGTTAAGAGTTTCATCCTTGACGAAAAAGCCAAAAAAGAAGCCATAAGCAAAGAAGAGAAAAAGAAGCAGGCAGAAGAACGCAAAGTAAAACGTTTAGAATTCAAAGAAAAATACGGTTACGCAGAAGTTGACGGCCAAAAGTTGGAAATAGCCAACTGGACCGCTGAGCCATCTTGCCTTTTTGCGGGAAGAGGCGATCATCCACAGCGGGGAAAATGGAAAGAAGGCCCAAGCGAACAAGACATCACTCTCAATTTGCCTCCAGACATGCCAAAGCCAGCTGGAAACTGGAAGGGAATAGTTTGGGAACCCAACAAGATGTATGTGGCAAAGTGGGAAGACAAGCTAACGGGCAAAATTAAGTATGTTTGGTTCTCCGACACAGCATTCTTAAAACAGAACCGCGAGAAAGAGAAATTCCAAAAAGCCGAAACTTTAGGCAAACAAATCAACATAATAGAAAAGCACATCCTCAAGAACCTTGACGACAAAGATATTAATCGACGCAAGGTCGCAACAGTAGCATGGCTTATTTTAGTACCTAACATGAGGGTCGGAGACGAAAAAGATCCAGACGAAGCCGACACCGTAGGCGCAATCACCCTGCGTAAAGAACACATAAAAATCGTCGACGACACCCTGCACTTTGACTTCTTAGGCAAAGACAGCGTGCGGTGGGTCAAAGAATACAAAGCACCGCCCGAAGTCATCAAAAACATCGAATACTTCAGCAAAACAAGCAAAGAATACCTCTTCGAAGGCATCGACTCAAAACACGTCAGCCGTTTCCTATCCGAAAAAATGCCCAAACTCACCGCCAAAGTCTTCCGAACATGGCGATGCACAAAAACCGTAAAAGAAGAACTAGAAAAAAGCGGAGTAACAAAAAATGACCCTGACTACAAGAAGAATTTCGCGGCAAAGATGGCTAACTTCAAAGTGGCTGAAGTAGCAAATCACAAACGCAAAATTCCCCCCACTTTTGACCAACGCATAGTGGACAAGGAAACAAAACTCAAAAACCTCCAAGAACTGCTAAAAGTCAAACAGAAAACGGGCAAAAAAACAGAATCACTCGAAACCAGGATTGAAAGAGCCAAACTTGACATCCAATTAACAAAGTTAACAAAAGAATACAACTTGGGCACTTCGTTGAAATCTTACATCGACCCGACCGCTTACGTTAAATGGGCAAAGAAAGTAAAGTTCGACATCGAAAAATTCTACCCTCAAACGCTCCGCAACAAATTCAGCTGGGCACTACAATCTGGCAAAGATCAATCCTCCTGCAATTCCGAGTGCATTCCTGCATGAGCATAAGTGAAACCAAAGAAGGCATAATTCTCACAATTTTTGCTAAACCAAACTCTCCCAAGTTTAAGGTAGAGTTCGAGGGAGACGAAATCGTTGTCTATTCGACTGAAGAACCGGTTAAAGGCAAGGTAAACAAGGAAATCATAAAAGAACTCTCAAAACTTCTACATACCAAGGTTGAGTTTGTAGCTGGTTTAACTTCCAAACGAAAGCAACTAATTGTTAAGGGTATGGATAAGCAGCAAGCAGAACAACTGTTAAAATCGTTGCCCTAGATATATTACGTGAATCGAAATATCCCTTATTAGTAAAAAATTTAGTTACTTATTCAAAACAAAAAGAGAGAGGAACTAACCTCTCACCTTACCCCCCATTCCATTTTAGATTCTCAAAATAACCGTTGTTATTTAATTGGGTTCCCTTTTTCAGTTAGTTGTTTCTTGTGGTAGCCCTTATTACCAAGAAGAGACTTTTCTTCAATGTTGTGATTAGTCATGTGTGAATTTAACGTAATTATAGATGGAAAAATCCAATTCAGAGACGTCATTTACGCGAAAGTTGAAAATGATAATATAATTGTCAAAAATATAATGGGTGAGGCTAAAGAGTTTAAGTGCTATAAAATCATTGAAGTTGACGTTCCCAACACCCGCCTTGTACTCTCCGCCCTTGCATAATAAGAGTAAATGGCAAGTTAAAACTAAGTTTGGGCAACGTCAAAAAGTTCAGGATATATTGACCTATAGAAGAGAAAGGTATAAAAGATGAGTAATAGGGAAAAATTCGATCGAGACTTAACTGTTCTTCTGTCTAAATTGACAAATAATACTACGCCTGAGGTTGAAAACAAACTTAACATGTTAAAAGAATGGCTAATCAAACTTCAAAAAGAAAACGTGGTAAAAATCAATCATTCTGTAATGGAACTTGTTTGTGCCAAATACCTTATTCTTAAAGGCTACGAAGTTCAAATTGAATATCCATTAAATGAAATCTTAACCTGCGATTTATATGGCATCAAGGGTTTAGGAAACCTTATTGTTGAAGTAGAAACAGGGTTTATCCCGCCAGAATACGCCTTAGCACCATTAACTTACACTACCGCTCGGCTAGCTAGCAAAATAATCCGTTACAGCAGCTTTGCAGGTAAATTTGCCTTAGGTGTTCCCCCTCATTACATTCTGCCTTTTCCGCCTCCTTTAGCTAAGCCACCGAGAAATCGCTCCGAACAAGAAATAGGGCAAATCAAAAAGCTCTGCGACGTCTACTATCAGAAACCCCCTGTCACTCTTGAGGAAATTCGAAATGCGCGTATACAAGAAGTCTACATAATTGATGTAGATCGCGGGTCAGTACAGGAAATGGATCCAGAAGGTTACCTTAAGAGAGCTATGCAGAAAGGCATAGTCTATGAATATCTGCCAACTGACGTCAAGGAGTATTAACGCTAAAATGTCGTTTTACGTTTATATTTTACTTTGCATGGATGGCAGCTATTATACAGGCTACACAAAGAATTTGGACGAGCGAACAAAGCAACATGAAAACGGCAAAGGCGCAAGATACACAAAATCCCACAAACCCCAAAAACTGGCGTATGTGGAGCTTTTCAATTCAAGAAGCAGCGCGATGAAGCGTGAACGTGTAATAAAAAAATTAAACCATCAACAAAAACAAGAGTTAATCCTCTCCCAAACCAAGAAATGATTTCCAGAAAATCAAAATCGGAATTTTTGAGCGATATTTCTTTTAGATCAATAATGTTAATACTGCGCCTGTAATCACTGGAATCAAAACATTATCGTTTACTGGCAAAGGCAAAACCTCAATAGTCATAGCAATCGCTGCCCCTGCCAAAGCCAGCCACGGCGAAACAAAAAACGAACCTGCCAAAAAAGCAAAAATGAAACCTGCTACAGAACCTTCCCAAGTCTTCCCCTTGTTAAATGGCAACGAAGTGGAAATTAATCCTCCGAAAAGCGAAGCTGCACTATCACCTAAGCAAAACATTGCGATGGCTGCCCCACCTGCATGGGTTGGAAATAAAAGCAAAGTCAATCACTATTCCAAAAGCAAAATAAAGAGGTGCCGCAGCGAAACCGTAAAGTTCCGACTGTGAAGCGGCATGCCTTGTAATCGCGGAAATCAAGGGTAATTCGCGTCCTTCCAAACGTGAAAACTCAGACACAGTATAAACAATAGAGATTAGGATAATTATTGAGGCTACAACTGGAATACCGATTAATCCTGCAATTACCGGCATAAAAAATCCTGAAGCATGAATGTCTTCTCTTACAAAATCATTGGTTGACGGAAAAGAACGCTTATGAGGTTCTCCATCGATGATTGGCAGAATTCCTGAGAGTTTACCGTTTACCACTCTGTCAGCTTTAACACGCAAGACAAAATCGGGATTAAAACCGATTTTTAACATCTCAGGCAGAAAGATACAACGGTTGTTTCGGTCGTCAGCCACGACAATGCAATCGTTCAACTGTAAATTTTCCCGATCTAAAATTTCGCATAAAATTTTACGTTTTCCGTTCTTTGAGATAGCATCACCCCAGATTTCACCCGTTACTGTCCATCTTTGGTTTCGACCTCTACTCCGTAAGCGTAGTCGGCGCCTATGGTAAGGGCTAATTTCTCAACTATTACAGTGGGTATTCCTGAACTAATCAAGGCAATTTTGCAGTTGCGAGCTTTAAGTTGACAAAAGAAACTCTGAAGATAAGGTGTTGCTGGAATTTTACTGAAAATAAAAAATAAAGTCTCAAGCTTTACGCCTTTTAAATTTCTGAAAATGTGCTTTAAA
Source organism: Candidatus Bathyarchaeota archaeon (assembly GCA_963842545.1). GTDB lineage: Archaea > Thermoproteota > Bathyarchaeia > Bathyarchaeales > Bathycorpusculaceae > Bathycorpusculum. The sequence goes on along the minus strand of CAWJGR010000030.1, from coordinate 6,784 downwards.
GCTGTTTCCAACTTTGAAATGCCTGTTTCATAGAGGAAACCGAAGAAAAGAAGTTTAATTAGACCAAGTAGCCCTAAGGTTTTGCCCACTTCAAAAATGAAGCGATTTTTAGGAATAAGCACTCCTTCAAGTCGAAAACTACAAGTCTAGGCTTGTCGGGTTGAACCATTTCTCTCTAAACTCACGATTTAGCACTATTTGCTTTTTAAAGGAAGTGGTTGCTTGCTAAAGATAAATTATCCTGTCTGGGTACATTGGTGCTCTCTGTTTTGCAGTTCCAATGGGCATCCTCCGCCGCAAACCTGAAGTTGCGCACAATCCTTGCATTTTTCTTCAACATATTCTCTGTTTGCGCAGTTTTTCTGCCAATGGGTTTTTCCAAATTTTCTCCCAAGATTCTGTTAAGATGTTTCCTAGGCTTTCAAAGTAGCTTTGGCATGGGTAAACGTCGCCGTTTGGTCCAACGCAAGCATTTATCATGGCTGCAGTGCAGGATTTAACGCCTAAACCCAACTGTACAGGGTCAAAATGGCAGTATTGAGTTGGCGTGTACCAGAGAAACTTTAAGCCAAGCATGTGAGCTTTATCTCGGATTTTAGGCAAGAAGTATGTTTAACTCTTCAGTGGTTAATGCGAATTCTTGGCTTGCAGCATGGTGCTTTTCCCGAGTAGATGAGGCTGTTGCAGCCAAAAGCGTTTACGCCAAGTCCTTTAATGAAATCGATTGTTGTCAAGAAATCTGCTGGCGTTGTGTTTGCTTAGGGTTGTGTTAGTTGAAACGTAAATTTGTGATTGAACAGCATTTTTTATTCCTGCAACTGTTTCTTTCCAACTGCCCTTCTCGCCTAGTCATTGAGTCATGAATTTGGGGTTTATGAGATTCAAGCGTTATTTGCACAAAGTCTAAACCTGACTTCTCAAGCGTTTTCACATAAGCTTTGTCTTTGAGTTTTCGCCCGTTTCGTGATTAATCCTGTAACCATGCCTTTGTTTTGTGCATACAGTAGCAGTTCAGGCAAATCTTCACGCAACGTGGGTTCGCCGCCTGTGAATGTTAAGATGAAAACGCCGATTTCACTGAGTTTATCGATTGACGTTTTCCACTGAGCCGTTGTTAACTCTGGTGTTTCGTGTGGTCCGCCAGCGTAACAGTGAACGCAGTCGTTTTGGCATCTGAAAGTTAAAGCTAAATCCATGCGTAGCGGCGCTGAATATTGGTGAGCTGAAGGGCTCCTCTTTTTCGATTTCAAGAAAAGTAACTGGGTCAACTTTTTGTGGTTTGCGCCAATGTGCTAATTGTGTAAACAAGTTTTTCGTAATCCGCTTTTGCTGTTTCAGCATTAACGCGGTACATGCCGCCGCATTTTCTTTAAAACATCTTTTTCGGGTAAGCCCTGCATGAAAAAGTAAGCAAACGCAGTTGCTGTATGGTTTAAGGTGCAGAACTGTGTTGCCGTTAATCACCATGACTCCTTGTCCATCTTGCTTCAACTCGTAAGCTGAAGAGACATGCCCGCAAACTTGTCTGTTCCACGGTAACTGTAGCGTCCTAGAGGAATTTTTGCTTTACGAATTCTTTAGAAAACTCATTTAATGTGCACCTCCACCTGCACATGCACAAGCGCATGAAACACAAGCGCAAGCACAGGCACATGCTGCACAAGCACAAACGCAGTCCGCTTTGGGATGAGCTGGGTCATGGGATGCTTTTGGCGGTGGCGGAACAATGGAGTTGGCGAATTTTTCTATGTTAACCACTATGTTGTTTGATGTTTTCTCAACTGAGGTGGCTATGTTGTTTGCGAATTCAGCGCCTGGAATTGCGGGTGGTTTGACCTGATTGTGCTGGTGCTTCAATGTTTGGTTTGTATGTGGGATTTGGATGGTAATGTTGTGTAGCCGTACCACCACCAGAACCAAAGTGGATTTGGCTGGAATAACTCTGTTTTGGAAGACGGTTTCTGTGCGTGTCCGCTGGTTAGGATCAAGCATAAGCCAAAGCAGTTGCTCATCGTAAGCGTTTGAAGCCAATTCAACCGTTCCAGCTTGCTCCACCTGTGTCCAAGCTTGAGCAACAATTTTTCTGTAATAGTCAACGGTGTCTTTTCGGCTGTAACCCTGCATTTTCTGCTCAACTGTATCGCGGAGAAACATGATTGTGTGCGCAAGTTTTTCTTCATCCAATGTTCCGTCGGCTTTGAGTGAATTTAGGAAATCAATTTCGTAATAACGCAGTGGATTGTCTTTGGTGCCTGTTTTGTTTTCGTATGGCGGAAGAACTTGCAGTTTAAGTGAGGGTTTGGTTTCTTTTGCCCAAACTGCCCTTTTCTGCAAAAGACTGTAGAGGATTTCAGTAACAATCTGTGTGGCTTCAAGTCTAGAAGGTAAGATGCTTCAACAGCTGTTAAGCCACGTTTTACGCCCAAGGTTTCCATGCTGACTTTTGGGGAAGAATACGAGCTTTTGCTTGCTACTTGAACAACTCCAATTATTAGAATGATTGCAATTATTGCGCACAACAACTCAACGATTAGAATGCTGCCTAAATTGCCAAAGCCGACCGCCTGAGCTTGAGGATGGATTATAGTTGGGCATGATATTTGGCTGGAAAAGAAACCCCGACAATATACTGCTCGTTTGGCTTGCAGAACATGGAATTTCCCAGTAAACCGCCAATCTGTCCTTCGACTGTGGAGGTGCCATTGTAGAAGTTCTGAGTAGTTTTTACATCGCTTGCAGTAACACCTGGCGGAAGAACAATTTGCACTCGTACATCGTTGATCGGTATGTCATGTCCATTCTGGGGCAAACTGCATGCCAAAGTTGCCTGGGTTCTGTGTATCATTGGTTATCATGCCTGCAACGTTGGTTGTAACTGTGAACCAGACGGAGTTGCCAGCGTTAAGGGCTGATTTAGAGTTACATCAACTCTGTAGTCGCTGCCGCTGCTGGCATCGGAAACTTGAAGTTGAGTTTCCATATTGGTCAACTGCTTGTGCCTATGGTGAAGTCGCTTTTTGGTTGGCCAACATAGAATCCATGAATGACTCCTGAGATAACTGTTAATGTTATGTTGTAAGTTAAGTCAATTGTGCCATCTTGGTTTATGAATATTTGTGCCCATTGATGGTCAACGCTGTAAACTATGTTCTGGGCATTGACACAGCTTGCTGCTGAAACCGCCAAGGCGATAGCTAACTAAGACAACTGCTAGAAAAGTAGATGTCGTTTTACCATTTTGGTTCCTCAGTAACCTCAAAAGTGGTGCCGCAGTAAGGGCATTTAACATAGGGCACACCTGAAACAATTTTGATTTGGTTAGCATCTATTGATGCTCCGCAGTTTGGGCATTTGATTGTTGCTGCTTTCATTTGCCCTGAAACTTCCAGACGCTGAATTACAGTTTTGGGTTTACGAGTAACATAGTAGATGCCGACAACTATAGCTAAGCCAATGATGAATAAAATTGCGCTGGTGATTAGTCTAGACTGTGCCGCTTGGGCAGTTAGCCCAATATAAGATGAAGCAATCGCAAAAATCACTGCAAAAAAGAACAAAACCGCTACGGCTATGCCGCCAAGTATTGTTATTGCCTTCATAATTATGTGTGGTGTATTGCTTTCCGATTTAAACTTAGCTCTCAAACAAAAAATGGGAAATTAAGGAAGAACAAAATAAGTACACAAATCTTGCAATATTTATTTAAACTTGGAATACCAAACATAGCAATTATATTAATTAATATATACATGGTGCACAATCAAGATATCGAGGATGGCATGGCTTGGCATTGGTATGATGACCCAATAACAGTTACAATAATATTGTTAGTGGTAATCATCGCCTGTGGAACCGTAATTTTTGCCATGAGAAGATACGGAAAAAACCCTTCGACAGTAAAGAAAACACCGCAGAAAAAAGTAGACCTGGACCTCGAATACTCCAATATACCGTTCAAAGTTTCTAAAAGTGTTCAAACCACGATGGCTTCCAGCGCAAAAGATGAATTGCGCATTTTGGATCTTAGAACGCGATATTTTGGGAGATGCAATTACGACGACTCTATGAAGCTCATGCTGAAGGCAAAATCACTGAACAAGAAAGAGAGAAACTAGCTATCACTTACAAAAACAGAATGAACACTATTAAAGAATCGATTTCGAAAGACGAAAGTATTGTTGCACTGCATGAACTTGAGGGCATGCAGGAAGACCTCATGAAACTCTTCAGTGAACGATTCGGAGAATTAACCAGCAAAGTTGAAGAGCTTAGAACACGAATCGACGTTAAACCAATCCGTGAAATCCCCATAAAAATGCCTCCGCAAACTCCAACGCAAATAGAGAAGACGACGAAGAAGAGGAAGAAGAAGAAACTGAAGCTCCTACAGGTGGCGAAGAGAAACCAAAGAAGAAACGCAAACCTGCCAGAAGAAAAACCTGACGCCAAAACCGAAGCTGAAAGACGCATAGAATCAATCCGAAGCTGAAGTTGAGAAAGTCTTAGATAAACTGGGACAGATGGAAATTGAAAGCTAACCTCGATCCAATCCAAAGGCAAAACAAAAAGCCGCTTTAGAAGCAGTTAAACACGTTAAAGACGGCTTTATCGTGGGATTAGGAAGTGGAAGCACAGCCGCATTTGCCATCGAAGCCCTCGGCGAGCGAATCAAACAAGAAAACTTACACATCATGGGCATTCCAACTTCTTATCAAGCATTTCTTGTTAGCTGTTGAATGCAAAATCCCAATCACAACACTCGATGAGCACCCAGTTATCGATGTTACCATTGACGGCGCAGACCAATTAACCCCTGAACTGTTCCTGATTAAAGGTGGCGGTGCAGCGTTGGCGAGAGAAAAAATTGTTGCTTCAGCCTCCAAACTCAACGTTATCATCGCAGACGAAACGAAAAAAGTTAAGCTGCTGGGCGAAAACAACCAGTTTGTTCCCATCGAAGTCTTGCCCTTTGCCCTTCCAATAGTTAAAGAAACAATCGTTGCTATGGGCGGAAAACCTGTGGTGCGTGAAGGCAAAGGAAAACTGGGTCCAACAATAACCGACAACGGCAACGCAGTCATAGATGCATACTTTGGAGAAATAGTGAATCCCGCTGAACTTGCGGTTAAAGTGAAGATGATTCCCGGAGTGGTTGAAACAGGGTTTTTCATTGGCTTAACCGATATCGCTTACATTGGGACAAGTGTGTCAGTACAAAAAATTGAGAAATCATGATTATACCTATTTGGACAGAAAGGTATTTTCAACCTCCTTTTCTGTTTTCTAAAATATACTAATGCTTGCATACGCTAATAATTACAACAAAATAATTGGAAATTAGCATCGAAATACGCTTTTAAAATGGATAAAATCGATTTAAAGGTCATAGAAGTGAAGAAAAGTAACTCGTAAACTCCGAAACGCTTATATTTTTTGACATGTATTGATTGACACAGGTTCGAAGCAATGCTCACTTCCAAAATTAAAACCGAAATAACTGCATCACAGTTTTCTAGCTTCGACTACTGCTTTTATTATTACCATTTTCCATAAGCCCAGGACTAACAAATTTTTTGAGAATAGTTCTGGGCAAAACACGGGGTGTACCCAAATGCAAACTAACCAAACTATAGTTGTAAAATTCGGTGGCTCCAGCCTCGCCGATCACGAAAGGCTTCTCAAATCAGTTGTGGCGGTAGTAAACGAAGCCAGGAAAGGCACCAAAATCGCTGTCGTAGTTTCCGCCATGGGTAAAACAACCGACGTCCTCATGACCACCGCAAAAAATACTTCAAACGGGAAATTGGAAAAACACGATTTAGATGACATTCTCTCGATGGGTGAACGTACCAGCGTACGTATATTCTCAGCGGCACTAAAAAGCAATGGAGTAAACTCCATGCTACTTCGATCCAATCAATAGCAACTGGCCCATAATAACCGATGCCGCATTCCAAAACGCGAACCCAATCCTCCAAGACTGCGAAAAAAACATCAAGGAATGCATCCTACCAATCGTTAAAAAAGGAATAATACCTGTTATAGCAGGGTTCCTGGGCAAAACTAAAGACGGAAAGGTCACGACCCTGGGCAGAGGCGGAAGCGACACCACCGCATTCATCTTAGCAGAGGCATTGAACGCAGACCAAGTAGTTCTTGTCACTGATGCAGACGGCATAATGTCAGGTGACCCAAAAATAATTGCAACCCCCCAACGCCTCAAAGAAATCGACGTTAATACACTCGTCGGTTTAGCGGATTCTGGTGCAAAATTCATCCACAGCAAAGCCTTAAAGTACAAACCCAGAAACATCGACGTTAAAGTGATCAGCAACGCACATAGCGATTTAAGTACGGAAGGCACCTTAATCAAAGGTGCATTAGCTTCAGAGTTAGATGCCGAAATAGCCCACCCAATTCCAGTCGCAGAAATAACTGTGATTGGAAATGGCATATCAGCAAAACCCCATGTCATCACTGAGATGGTGGATGGTCCCTTTGAAAGAACTCTTGGCTTTGATCAAAAATAAACCCCCAAAGGTTGAGCTGGTGCTTACGGGAAGGTGGGCCAAGCCAGAGGTTCTCCGATGTGCAGACTTGGTTACGGAGACGGGAGAAAAAACATTATTATAAGAAGGGAATCGAGAGCCGGATCGGGATAGAACGATAAGGAAAGAAGGCAGTAGGCAGAAAGCAGTAAGCAGCAAGAAATTTTTCAACTGCTTTCTGTTTTCTGCCTTCTGTCTTTTGCCTTCTGCCTACTGCCTTCTATTTTTATTGACAA
>CAWJGR010000029.1:0-132864 GCA_963842545.1 Candidatus Bathyarchaeota archaeon | reverse complement strand
CAAATTCTTTTGAATCGGCTTTACAGTTAAGTTTATTATGAAACAGAGTTATGCTATTTGTAACAATTAAATGACTGAGGGCAAATTTCATTGATTCTGTTAATGACCACCATTCCACCTGAAAATTCGCCTTGGGGTATGCCAGCTAAACTTCCCCCTTTAGGATTATCTTACGTTGGTGGGGCTCTTGAGAAAGCCGGTTTTGAGGTTCAGATTCTCGATAACTACCAGTTGAGGACAACTATTGATTTTGTCAAGCAGGAAATACAGAAACTCAAACCAGAAATAGTGGGTATAACCTGTGGATCAGTCACTTATCGCCGATGTGTGGAAATGGCTAAGATCACCAAAGAAGTTTTCCCCTCCTGTAAAGTGGTCGTTGGCGGTTGGCATGCATCATACCTGCCTGAAACAGCACTTGAAAATCCAGAAATAGACTACGCTATAATGGGCGAAGGCGAAAAAGCCATGGTTGAACTCGCAACCCAAATTACAAAAGGCGCCGACCAAAAGTGATCGCCCAAATTCCAGGCGTCGCATGCAGATTAGATGGAAAAATCGTTAAAACACCGCCTATATTAACGAAGACGTAGACAGCATTCCTTACCCTGCGCGGCACCTTTTAGATATGAAATTTATGATCGCAAAATTGGTTATTTGAAAGCTTACCCTGTAGATGTAATGAATGTTAAGCGAGGCTGCCCCTATGGCTGCAACTACTGTGAAACCCAAAAGCTCTGGGGAGCCAAATGCCGGCCTTCAGTCCGGTTCGTGTTTTAGAAGAACTCGAATACATGAAGCAGAAATTTGGTTCCAAAGGCATCTACTTTATAGACGACAACTTCACCATCAACAAAAAACGCACATCTGAAATATGTCGCCTAATGAAAGAGCGAAAACTCGATATTGAATGGGCTTGTGACACAAGAGTTGACCTGCTATCCGAAGAATTGCTTAAAGAAATGTATGAGGCTGGTTGCAGAACCATATTTTTGGAATACAATCAGGCTCCAACGCATCTAGAAAAACTAAACACCACACAACCCCCGAAAAAATCGAGGCAGCCTTTAAGCTCTGCAGAAAAGCACACATGAACATCGCCGCTTCTTTTATGCTGGGAATCCCTGGTGAAACAGTCGCTGACATGGAAGCAACCTACAAGTTTGCCAAAAGCTGGGTCCAGACTGGTGTACATTCTACGTGTTCATCGCGTGTCCACATAGCCTTCTCTATGAGGAAGTTTTCAGATAAGGACTCTACGACCGAAAGGAAGATTTTTTGGCTTTTGTTAAAACTGACCAATTCAATTATGAATCTGTAGTAGCGATTCAGCACGTTTCCAGCGGGGCTTCAATACTTCGCCTAAAACGCTTCTTCGAAGAATAAGGCGTGATGGTTTGCTTGCTTTCATTAGAAGCGTTAGCAGGATGTTGTAGACCGTTGAGTGACTTGCAGTTTTCAAGTCGAAGAGAATACTCAAGGTAGCCTTAGTTATTCCACCGGCATTTGACATTCGCAAGCTCTGGTGTCCTAACTGCCCATTGGCTTGGGTCATTTGTTGGCGGTCATCGAAAAAAACGGGCATGAACTCAAAGTATTCGACTGTCTCGCCCTCGGTTTTAGCCATGAGAGTCTTGGGAAAGAATTTGCTACTTATCAACCTGATGTTGTAGGTATCACTACAGTAACCCCCACAGTTAACTCCACTTTCTGACAGCGAAAATAGCTAAACAAAATGCTCCAAATTGTATTGTAATCTTGGGAGGTCCACATGCAACTTTCCTTGATAGAGAAGTGTTAGCTGAGGAAGCAGCAGTCGACATAGTTGTTCGTGGCGAAGGTGAAATCACTCTTGCTGAATTGCTGTCCAAACTTTTCGGCAATGGTGACCTCGCGAGTGTTGAGGGAATTTCTTTCCGAAGAAACGGTGAAGTTATCCGCACACCTGAACGTCCCTTCATCCAGAACCTTGATGATTTGCCATACCCAGCTTACCAGTATTTTTCGCTTAAACAATACAGGTTTTTTGGCAGAACTATTCTGCCCATCTTAATTAGCAGGGTTGCCCATTCCAATGCTCTTATTGTGTTTCGTCACGGATGGCAGGTAGAGAATTCCGCGCCCGAGACCCCATGAGAGTTGTCGATGAACTTGAATGGTTAAAGAGTAACCATGACGCGGGTGCTGGCGCATTTAGCTTTTTTGATGATGCCTTCACTTATGATAAAGAACGGGCAATCAAAATCTGTCAAGAAATGCGCAAAAGAAAAATAAACGTTCCCTGGGACGCTCAGACAAGAGTTGACCGAATATCGCCCGAAGTTCTCAATGCTATGAAAGCGGCAGACTGTCAACTACTAAGTTTCGGAGCTGAATCGGGTTGTCAAAAAATCCTCGATTCAGTTCACAAGAAAACCACTGTCGAGATGAATGAGAAAGCTGTCAAGATGGCAAAAAAAGCGGGGTTGTCAGTTGCCATGTCAGTAATTATTGGGTTTCCAGGCGAAACCAAGGAATCACTTAAACAGACTTACGATTTTATTCATAGAGCAGAGCCAGATTATGTTTATTTGTGTATGGCAACGCCGTATCCTGGTACACATCTCAGCAGTTACCTCCAAGAGCTAGGCTGGAAAGTCTCAGATGATTGGAGCAAATATGATTTGCAACAACCTGTTTTTGAAAATCCCCTGCTACCTGATGTGGATTTGGTCAAGAGTCGAAGGGAATTCTATGATCAATTTTACTCTTGGCGCTATATTACCCGCCAATATCTAAAGGGAACATTCTATAGCAAAAACATGGGTAGAACCGCATTAAACGACCGCATATGGCGATCAAAATCTCTTAAGTGGGCTTTCACTAATATGGTCAAACTTAGGGCTCGCGACAAACCGGCGCAAATTTAATTCTGGCTAATGAACCCGTTGAGTTGCTTTCGCAGTAGCGCTCGATTATCATCGGTTGAAATGTCGGCGTCTTTTTTCTTTAGGCGGTCAATGAATTGAGCAAATAAGTTATTTTTTACTTTTTGTTGGAAATTGTTTAAGGAATTGGCAAATTCTATTCTTTCTTTTTCTATCGCTTCATCACCTAAAACTTGACCCAACAAAATATCGTTCAAAAAGAAATAAGAGAATATTGCTGATTTCGTTGAATCAAACTTTGATTGGGATAATGTCTTCTCAGAGCCTAATGTTAAAGCATTTTTATGTAGAAGTTTAATTAAAGACTTGGTTTCTTGTGACGTTTCTTTTGATTTGCGCATTTTAATGTGTACGGACAGGTTTCGGAAATTAAGGTTTTCAGTCGCTTGTTTTGATCCAATTGCTCTGGCGAGTCTACATCGTGTCAAGCAATTATCAATTTCATTCCAATTCACTTGTCCATGCAAGTCCATAAGCATATCAAACAAAGGATCTATAATATTGGCAAATGAATCAAAAATGCCATTTGCTTCGGGGCTACACTCAGCTTTTTCAATTGGTGTTAATGACTTTCCCAAAATATTTTGCTGAATTGAACCGTTTTCTGGAATAATCAATGTTGTGGGCTTTTGTTTTCTGCGTTTTGTAACCCAATATGTCGATAAACAAGCAACCGCTCCTACCGATCCAACAACTGAAAATATAATGTAAATTTGACTTGATGAAGATGGCGTGGTGCCAAAATTGATTGTGCTGTTCCACATGAACGTTTGAGTATACAATCCTTGAATGTTCACTTGTGGATCGTCATAGACTATGTCTAAGTTTAGACCATATTTATCAGTTAATTTGTTCAAGTTGTCCCATATTTGAGATGAATTGTTTGGTGCATCCCAAAGACCCCACATTCTATCGTTTATGTGTCGCATTCCCCAGCCGTAGTCGGCTGGCAAAACGAGTGCAACTTGTCCTTTTGATTTACCGAAGGAATTTTGGGTTGATGAGTGAATATTATCCCAGAATTGTTTCATCGCGTTAAAATGCTCATCTGTTAAGATGCCTTGACCGTTAAGTTCATAATTAAAAACCACAATGTACTTTGCACCAGCCTCATAAGCCATAGACATATCATTGAAAACTGTAGATCCATTTTCAGCTATTGGTGGCTCATTATTAGCTAAGGTAACTATGGCCCCCCAATCCTTGTTTTGTGCTGTAGCTGCTCCTCTACAAAGTGCTATCTGTTGAATTTTGGTGTTTGCCGGGCTGTTATTGCCTAGTTCTACAAAAACAGTGTTGTATCCTGCTTTGTAGTCAAACCAGTAAAGAGCATAATCAGAAGTATACACAGGTAGGGGGCTAGTTACTGAATTGGGTATACTGCTATTGATGATGTGCTGCATGCTTCCGCTGTTTAGAATGAGTCGGTTGTATGTTCTGGCTGCGTCAGAATAATTGGTTACCTGGTCAAACGAAGTAATTCTTCCTCCAGTGAAAGTTGTCGCGTTTCCTCCCCAGTAACCGGTATCAATTTGTTTTCCCCCGGGCTCGTCATAAAGGTAAGCGCCCAAGAACATGTCACCCCATCTTTCCTTAGCTTGATTCAACCAACCAACATGCCAGGGAGAAACACCATAAAGATCCCAGACTGAAGAATTGTAGAGGTTGCCTACAGTTCGCGAATAATTGTAATAAATAAAGCTGAAATAAACTATGACGCTCAAATTGTGCTGGATCGCGTAATCACAGATTTCAGTGAGGTCGGTAGATGAATTGAAGGCGCCGTCGATAGTCCATGAAGCCACAATGAAAAGATTTGTGTATGAGCTAACTTTGTCAATTAACTGTTTAGCTTCCGTTACCGTTTCTCCGCCATAAGTAACACCAAAGTAAACTTTTTCGTTGCTTGCTGCTTTTGCACTGTTTTGGGACGTAAAAATGGATGTTGAAATGGCGAAAACTACTAAAGTAACGAATATTATTCGCCACATTTTTTTCATGCAGCATCAACCATAGGCAACCGTTTTTGAATCTTAATAAACTATTGGTGTTTTAGAGTTTCCAGTTAAGTTTCAGAATTGAGCAGAACTGTGAGCTTATCCAAGTTTTCATATGTAGGTGAAGTTCTTGCCATCAAAATCAAAAAAATGGTTCATTGAAGTCACTTTATCGTAAAGTTTATACCATGTTAACATCATAAACGTTTTTCTGGACAAGAGATCCAACTCTGATCTTGAGAAAATTACTCTTGGGGGAATGTCAAATTATTAAAAAAATCAAAGTTGCATTTATCTTAGTCCTTTTGGTCATTTCATCAGTCTTTGCTACGTTCTATTCGCAGGCGGGACCCAGCTCTGTAAATGCGCAAGTGAACAACGCAATCTCCGGCTCTGCTAACTTAAACCAATATGAGTGGCCACAGTTTCAAGCCGATTCCTCTTTTTCAAGATCTTCAGCGGGACCCGCTCCAGCCACATCAAATGTTTTGTGGAAAACCAACATAACTGGAATAGAACCCTATATTGTAGCTTTCAACGGAAAAATTTTCGTTTGCACAACCACAGGTGTTACTGCAGTCGATCAAGCTGGACAGATTGTTTGGCACAAAGAAATTACTATGAACGGCACCTGGCCAGTCGCATACAAGATTGATAATTCTCACATGATAGTCGAAGGCACTTGCCTTGATCCGCAAACTGGTGACATATTGTGGACAAGTACACAATTCTCCGCTGACACAGGAGTTCTATTCGTTGCCAATGTGTATAGTCCGGAAGAAAAAATGTTCTACGTCAAAGTTGGTTCTTATATCGACGCTTGGGATTTCTCTAATCCTTCAGCACCTCCAACTTTAACTTGGCAAACATATGTTCCAGGTGGCGGCACTACTGGTTCTGGAGTAACATATGGCGGTGGGTTGGTGTTTCCAGGGTCTTTTGAGAATCACCAAATGGCGCTTGATGCCAAAACAGGCAAAGTTGTATGGGATACATTAACGAAGGGACCGATGATTTTCAGCGGTTCCTACTATGAGGGTCGATATCTTAGGGGAGGAACAGATGATAATACCCTATATTGTTTTAACGCTACAAACGGCGATATCCTTTGGACCTATACGCCTAACACGGACGGATATTTCTGTGTGGGCACAGCAGTGGGTTATGGTATGGTTTATGCACTCAACAAGGACGGGAACCTCTATGCCGTAAATATAGAAACAGGTAAACTTTCATGGAATTATACGGGGCCAGGTCCACTTATGTTTCCAGGATGCCCCACAGTTGCAGATGGGAAGGTTTTCGCAACAACTGGGCAGAATGCGTATTATAATAACGAGGTTGGTGCTTCGCAATTTGCTTGTTTAGATGCTTATAACGGTCAGGTAATTTGGAAGCTTAAGATGGAAGCCTTAGCGCCTAAGGAATCTGTCATAGTTGCGTACGGTACACTTTATCTTATTCCGGGCGAAGTGACGACTGCAGTTGATACTATCTCAGGAAACGAGTATTCTACGGTTAATCAGCTTTGGGCAATGGGAACAACTGCAAGTCCAATTAGTAACTGGTCGATGTGGGGAGCTGACCCAACCCATTCCTCAACTGCGCCACAAGGTCCAGCAAACCTTACTTTAGCCTGGAAATTCACAACAAACGGTTCAGTTCTTTCTTCACCAACAATTGTTGATGGAATCGTTTATTTTGGTTCTCAAGACAAAAACATTTACGCTGTTGGAGCATGGGATGGCAATCTCCTCTGGAGTTTTGCAACCAAAGCAGCTGTCGAATCTTCTGTCGCTGTTGATAACGGTAAAGTTTACAGCGGTGGAGATGATGGCAACGTTTACTGTCTTGATGCTCACAGCGGCAACCTTTTATGGACAACGCCTGTTAACGGCAACTTGCCAAATACCTTTTCTACCATAGTTATGAAATCTTCGCCTGCAGTTTCAGGTGGCATAGTCTACATTGGCTCCATGGATGCCAATATGTATGCTCTTGACGAAAACAACGGCAATGTTGTTTGGAAAGTAGAGACTGTAGGGCCGATCGAGAATTCTCCTTCAGTCTCAGACGGCGCCGTTTTCTTTACTTCACATGGACCGACAACTGGTATCCTCTACAAACTTGATGCTGCAAGCGGCTCAGAGATTTGGACATGCCCCATTCCGTATGTCCCAGTTTTCATAGGTGGAACTGAATTGTTGGGTTCAACATCAGTTGCTGATGGCAAAGTATTCACTTCCTCCAACGTCATTACCTACTATTCGGTAAGCGAAGCAACAGGCGAGGTACTGTGGAATTTCACCAACAAAGACGCAGGCGAATTCATCTATAACGCTCCGATTTACGTTAATGGTCAAGTGATCCTAATTGACAAATTCAACATAGCATGCCTAAACGCTACCACAGGAAAAGTCGTTTGGAGCTTCTACACAGGCGATGAATTATATGTCGCGCCAACCTATGCAGATGGCAAAGTATACGATGTTACTAGTCAACGTCACATATTCGTACTCGATGCAGCCAACAACGGCGAGAAACTTGAAACCATGGACATGCCTTCTAGTAGCTGGTCCTCACCAACCATAGCAAATAACATGTTATACATAGGCTGTAACGATTGGAACCTTTACGCCTTTAGAGAAAACATTACAAACCAAGTTTCAACATCAATCACCACAAATTCCTCCGCTTTGGCTTCCAACACGTTAGTATTGATTGGCGCTACAGCCATAGTTGTGACTGCAATAGTCAGTATGGGTTTTGCTATTAAGAAAAGAAGTAAAAAATAAGAGCGGATACATAAGCATAGTTTTTTCTTTTTTGTTTTTATATTTATAAATGATCCAGTTTTGTTGGCATTTGATGCTTTAGTTTTTTCAAAAGATAAATTAATCAAATTATTTTTTTAAGATTTATTAGCAAATTTTTCTTTCTTGTAAACTTTCTATGGGTTAGTTATAAATACGCCATGTACCGATAGCTGTGGGCTAGAAAAGCTAGAGCTTTCTATAAATATTTAAACAAAAGGAAAGAAAAAAAATGAAAATATCAAAAAATAAGAAATCTCTCTCTTGGATAACGATGTTTCTAATGTTAACAATGGCTATTTCGATGTTTGCTATCTTGCCACAAGATAAAGCCCAAACCGTCCCAGTAACAAACACGCGTTCTTACATCTACGTTGGCGCTTCTCCCATAACTGTTGGTGTCGGTCAACCAGTAATTATAGTTACATGGACCGCAGATATGCCTCCAGACGTAGGAGAAACAGCAGGAACAATCGCTTCACCAAACGGAAGAGCCGCATGGAACAATCCTGCGATAGTCACAATCATGAAACCTGATGGAACTAACGACACCCTATCAATGCCTCGAACTGATCCAGTTGGCGCGACATGGGCATATTACACGCCCGAAACAGTTGGCACTTATGTTCTTCAAGCCTATTTCCCTGGAGAATATAAAGACACAAGAAACAGCTCAGGTGCAGTGATATCTAGAAGATATTATCAACCTGATTACAGTTCAACAGCAAATCTGACAGTTCAGCAGGAACCAACTGCTATTTGGACGGAAACTCCTCTTACAACTGATTACTGGAATCGCCCACTGAACAGTGCAAATCATGACTGGTTTGTACTTGCTGGAAACTGGCTTTCCGGCGCAGCTCAAAACTATCCTCAAGGCACTGCAGGTCAAACCAGCAACTACGTTAACGGGGCAGGAACTGAAACACCTCACATATTGTGGACAAAGCAATACTATGTAGGCGGTTTAATGGATCAAAACTACAGCGCCATAGGCTACCAAACTGCTCACTACCAAGGTCTTAGCTGGACAGGGATTATCCTAAACGGCAAGCTAAGCTGGTCACCACGTATGACAGCACATGGCACTCAAGGCTGGGAACAAGTTGATCTCTACACAGGCGAACAGCTATTCCTTGACTACAACCAAACTAGCCCTTCATTTGGACAGATCTATAACTATGAATCACCTAATCAACACGGAGGCTTTGCGTATCTATGGAGAACCTCAGGCGTCACATTACCAGAAATTGTACAAATACCCAACGCAACACAGTTCGTCAACGGTTCAGTTGTCAACTTAGGATTAGGAACTAGTACAAGTGGCTATTACTACACCGTAAATAGAACTTCCTCAAAAATCACCGCAATTGGAACAACAAACCTTGCAACCCCAATCACAACTACAACCAACTTTGGAACTGTTTGGGAAATGCTCGACGGATTCACAGGAAAGACAATTACCTACATATCCAACGTAACCTCTGGCGGCACTTCTGTATATGGAAAAGACGGAAGCATACTCCGCTACAACATAGTAAATCTTGGAACCACAACAGCGCCTAAATATCATTTGCAGTCTGGAACTCTTCAGCTGGAACTATGCCTTCAAGTCAACTTGGAACGGGATACTGGCAATGGAGACCTGCAGGCGGTACATTCGGTGGCGCAAGTGCATATCTTGGCACTCTCGCATACAACTATGTCCATGACGGACGCACCTTCTACTCGTTGAATGCATCAATGCCAAGCATACTTGGAACAAGAAATGCAGTACAAAACCAAACAGGCAGCATCTCAGTGATCAAACAAGACGAATACATGATTGTTACAGCCTCTAGGATTCAACAACGGAACACACACTGCACCAGGATTCGTCATGAAAATTAGTCTAATACCAGGACAAGAAGGCACACTGATATCGAAGCAAAGAATTTACTCCTCCATCAATGGCAGACGGCGAAACAGTCTCTATCACAGGAGTCTATCCAGACGACGGCATGATCCTCTTCCAAAAAGCAAGAACTACAGAACGATTCGGCTACAGCATGGACACTGGACAATTAGTTTGGACAAGCCAACCTGAAGTACAATTCCAATACTACGGCATGAGCCAAAACTACTTCAATCACACATTATACAGCTCAGGCTACGGCGGGGTCATTACAGCATACGATGTTAAGACCGGAAACGTTCAATGGCACATATTATCCTTAAAGCATTGGAACAGAATCTGCGTATGGCGGCGTCTATCCCACAGCTGTCGTTATGATCTCTGATGGCAAACTCTATACAGTCTCTGGCGAACACTCGCCAACTCAACCACTGTTCCGTGGACCCAACTTAAGATGTCATAGATGCAAGCACAGGCAAAGAAATCTGGACGATACTAGGATTCTTCGGCGGAATGTCACCATCATCATCAAACATCGTCATGGCTGATGGTGTTCTCGTAGGTCTAAACTACTTTGACAACCAACTATACGCATTTGGCAAAGGCCCAAGTGGCACCACTGTCACAACACAAAACGACGTATCAGTACTCGGGCACAAGGTCATGATAAAAGGTACTGTAACAGACCAATCTCCAGTTGGCAGACGCAACATAAACGATGTCCTACAAGTCCCACTCAAAGACACACCCGCAATATCCGATCAAGACATGAGCGCTTGGATGGAATATCTCTTCATGCAACAGTCAAAGCCGACAAACGCTAAAGGCGTTGACGTTAGCCTAAGCGCAATTGATCCTAACGGCAACTCGGTTCCAATCGGCACAACAACAAGTGACATGGACGGCAATTATGCAATTGCATACAACCCAGAAGTTCCAGGAACATACCAAATCATCGCCAACTTTGCGGGCACCAAAGCATATGGTCCATCATCTGCAACAACATATTTGACAGTTGAAGACGCAGCAGCAGCTACATCAACACCAGCACCACTGCCAGAATCTATTGCTGATGCATACTTTATTCCCGCAGTCGCAGCCATAATAATAGCCATCGCAATAGTCGGTGCCATACTAGCATTGCTATTGATCAGAAAACGACCATAAAGAGACCAACCAAAACCAAATCTCTTTTCCCTTTTTTTGTTTTAATCTTGAATTTCATTCTGAAAAGAAATTCTAATTCTACTATATGCTACCTTGGATAAATTTTATAACTTTTTTAGGGTGTTTTATAGAGCTTAGGATTTTTTTCAACGTTAAGGTTGAATTTATTTGATTAGCCCGTTTACATAATTCTATCAATTCATCGGCTGTAAAATCTTCCGTTTCAATTAATGGTTCAGAAGCCGCCAAAGCCTCATCACTGAAACACCGTCTCAGATAGCCACCTTTCAAAGCTTTTTCATATAGTTCAGTTCCATACACTGGCATTGCGATGCTAAAATGAAAACTCTCTGCCCCTAATTTCCGTAACTTGTAAGCGTACTCTATCGTTTTTTCAATATCTTCCTTTGTTTCTCCGATTAGTCCAAGAACAAAGAAAAGACCAACTTTAATACCGGCTTTTTTAGCCCAAACGATAGCTTGCTCTACATCAGTTAGCTTTAGGTTTTTTTTGATAATTTCATCCACAACTCTTTGAACGCCAGATTCAGGGGCAAGACGTATTTTTTTGCATCCAGACGCCTTCATCTTTCTCAAGAGTGTTGGGCTTAATGTGTCTGCCCTGACTCCATTTGGGGTAAACCAATCTATTTTAAAGTTATTTTTCACGATTAAGTCACAGATGGTTTCCATCCTTTTTTTGTCTAAACAGATGTTTTCGTCGCTGAAGTCGATTTGTTTTATGTTGTATTGGTCGATGAGTTGTTTTATCTCAGCAATGACGTTTTCTGGGCTTCTCCCTCTCCATTTTTTGCCCATTAATGTGTGAACGGAACAGAATACACAGTTGTATGGGCAGCCTCGGCTAGTTATCATGGTTGTCCAATGATGGCCTATTTCGCCTCTAAGTGGGTTCTCTTTGACGGCTGAAAAATATTCTTGCATGGGCAAAAGGTGTCTTGCTGGAAAAGGGAGCTCGTCTAAATCTTCGATTGGTGGTCTTGCAGGCGTGATTATTGGTTGCCCATCTTTCATATAGCCTATACCTAAGACCCCATTGAAGTTACCTCCCTTCCCCTGACCTATCACGTGAATCAGTTCCTTTGTGGAGTACTCTGGCTCACCGACAATGACGTAATCTATGTTTGGATGTGAAAGACAATCGATGGGTCGAGCGGAAGGATGTAACCCACTTAGTATGGTGATTGTTTTTTCGTTAGTTTTTTTAGCTATGTCCGCCATCTCGTTAGCGGGTTTCCACCAGCCTGAAAAAGGTATGGTTATCTGCACGATGTCAGGCGACCATCTCTTGAGTCGTGCAGCTATCTCATCGTTCTTTAATCCCTGACGATACTTGTTTCCGTCGACGTCTTGAAGTGTTTTCCACCCTTCGTTTGCAGCATCGATGATGTGAACTTCATGGTTATTCTCCAGGACAGCTGCTACGTACGCTAAGTCCAAGGGTTGAAGGATACTTGGTTTACCCCACAGCCTGGGTTGGATACGTGGTGGGTTAATAAGACAAACACGCATGCTTTCTTTCACACAGTATTTTGGTTGCCTACGAAGGGTTCTAAACAGATGCAGAATTTATAAATTTTGTAAAAATTCAAGGTCGTCAATTTTTTTATTTTGATGCAATGTTTATCATAAGCATTAATAGCGATTTGCCGTAAATAATATCTCGGGAAAATGGAGATTGTTAGCTGATTTAGCTCTACTAAACGCGAACATTCGAACTTTAACAACTCGACAACCTGTCGCGCAAGCAGTAGCTATAGCTAAGAATAGAATCATCAAGGTGGGTTCAAATCAAGAAATAAGCCTGTTAATTGGAAAAGACACCAGAGTCTTCAGCATGGATGGGAAAACTGTTGTTCCAGGCTTAATCGATACTCATATTCATGTAGCAGATTTTGGCAGGTGCTTAATGTGGCTTGACTTAACCAGCACACAATCCATCAAGCAACTCCAAAACCTGGTCAATGAGAAAGCAAAAAAGACACCTGCAGGAAAATGGATAATTGGTAGAGGATGGAACCATAAACGCTTTGAGGAAAAGCGGTTACTAACCCTTGCCGACTTGAATGCTGCAGCGCCAGATAACCCCGTAATTCTATACCATGAAGCAGCAATGTGGTGTGCTATAAACAGCAAAGCACTGGATTTAGCTGGTGTAACCAAACAAACTACTCCCCCCTCAGGTGGATCCCTTGACAAAAACCCTCAAACTGGAGATCTTACGGGTATCTTACGCGATGCTGCCATTAACCTAGTTTGGAAAGTAATTCCTGAACCAACTGTCGATGAGCTTTCGGAAGCAGCAGTGATAGCCTGCCACGAAGTTGTAAAAGCAGGATTAACAAGTGTGCATTGGATAGTGCTCTCCGAAAGTGAGCTTACGATAATTCGGAGGCTTCATGAACAAAGAAAACTTCCCATTAGGGTAAATGTAATTGTTCCAGAAGCATTCCTAAAAGAAAGCGCCGATTTTCATTCAACCGACAATCTAATGCTATATTTTGGTGGTGTCGTAATTTATGCAGATGGCTATTTAGATTCTAAAACCGCTGCTCTTTTCGAACCATATAGTGATGAACAAAATAACAAGGGAAAATTGCTTTATTCCGAGCGGGCATTGGAGTCATCAATTGCAACGATTTTGGGAGAGGGTTTACAGCCCATTATACATGCAATGGGCGACAAAACTGTTGACACGGTTTTGAGAGTAATTGAGCAAACCTCTGAAAAATCTCCATATAAATCAATTCGTTTTAGAATAGAGCAAGCAGCAATCCTAAACCAAGAATTAGTTGAGAGACTCAAAGCTCAAAAAGTCGCCGTTTCGGTACAGCCCAGAGTTATCGCTACTGAATTCGACGTTTGGTCAGCATCCGAGCACTTGGGTATAGAAAGAGCTAAGTGGCTTCATCCGCTCAAAACCCTGCTTGAAGCAGGAGTCAAAGTTGCAGGTGGTTCAGATTGCCCAATGGAGCCTTTGAGTGCTCTTCTTGGGATACAAGAAGCGGTTCTCAGAAATACTTTTCCAGAGCAACGGTTAAGCGTTGAAGAGGCCCTGAAAATCTATACCCTCTATGCCGCGTTTTCTTGCGGAGAAGAAAAAATTAAGGGTTCAATTGAAGTTGGAAAATTAGCTGACTTAACAGTACTTTCTAACGACCCTTTAACCGTTCAAACTGATAAAATCAAAGACATACCTATAGAAATGACGATTATTGACGGTAAAATAATTTATTCCAAATCCTAAATTGGCAAGAAGAATAAACGCACAACCACAATAACGCCCACGCACAAGATTCCCCAGAGAACAATCGTGACGTCTCTGATGCGTAGTGCGCCCAAAATCTTATTCCCTGTCAACGGTTCTTGTGCATCGCCCAGGATGTATTGCCCCGGCTTTTCAAGTTGAATTCGCAATGCACCTGCAACTGCTGCCATAGGCCAGCCATGATTGCGACTGGGCGTTTTTTTATGGTCCCGTCTTGCTATTCTCCAAGCGTTTCCCGCGTCCATGTGCAAAATTGCTGCAGCAACAATCATAAACAGAGCCGTTAACCTTGTGGGAATAAAGTTTACAAAATTGTCGAGGTTAGCGCTAAACCAACCTGTGTTAATATGTTCTTTAGTTTTAAAACCAACCATGCCGTCGAGGGTGTTTATGGCTCGAAAAGCAATCGCTCCTGTAATACCGAATAATGCAAAGGACATCATCGGTGAGAGTTTGAAATCAATCAGGTTTTCTGACATTGATTCGATGACAGCGCTACCCATTTGAACCCCATTTAGGTCTTTAGATTCTCTTCTTGAAAAGTGGCTGTATTTTTTGGCCTCGGGCAAATCGGCTTCGTCGATAGCTTTGGCTGTAGCTTTTGCCCAATCTGTCTCAAGTTTAATGCATATCGTCATCTTTAGCAGTATGATTCCAATGACAGAGTAAAAGAGAATATTGAAGTAGAAGGGGATGAAAGTGTAGATTGCCCATAATCCAAAGAAGACTGGTAGCGTAAAGGTGGCAATCACTGTTAATCCCAATAAGATGCCAAGGAACTTTTCTTTTTTTGCATTTGGGTTTTTGAAATGCGGCTCGATTTTTTTAGTGAAGTTACCCATGAGTACCGTTGGGTGCAACTTGAAAACCCATTTGTCAGGATTGTTGGGTGAAGGGTCGCCAAACAACAAATCTAACAAGATAGCTAAGACCAATATGACCACAGAGATTCCTATAGTTAAGAGGTTTAGTTCCAAAGCTTACCCAACGTTCGAATAGTGCAAGAAAACAGTTAATATCGATTACGGTAAACCCGACGATTGGCTAGTTGCGAAAACCCGATACGTCCTTTGTAAAGAGAATTTTGATGGATTTTTGCTCGCAAGCGTTTTCATTATTAATCACAATCGATTGAGTTTGGTTTTTAAAGGCAAACGTGCTAACTTGCAACTCGACTTATTTCCCTTGAGCATCAGTAATGTGTGCTTTGTTAGAATCAGTGGGTTAACGAAAAGGTTTATAGTTTCTTCATCTGCCTATTTTCCAAAGAGAGGGGCTTATAATGAAACTTGTCGTTCATTGGAGCGGGGGCAAAGAATGCTGTTTAGCCTACCACAAAGTCATAAAGCAAGGACATCAAGTTGCTTTTCTTCTTAGCTTCGAATACCAACGACCATATATTTTTCACAGTTTCGACGTAATGCAACTCCAATCTAAAACCTTAGGTGTACCCCTAAGAGTTATCCGAATTAAGAAAGCCTATGAAGACATCTTGGGTGCCTTAACCAAACTTAAGCAGGAACAGGGCATTGAGGGCATTGTAACTGGCGATATTGCAGGTGCAGGATGCGCACTAGTTCATTCAAGTTACTACGAGAGCATGGCTAAACAACTGGACCTTGCTTTTATGATGCCAAACGTAAGCGTTGACGGCGACACCTACGGTGTTCTCCAAGAAGTTATCGATGGCGGGCTAAGACCAATGCTAAACTGTATCAACACAAACTTTTTTGGTGAAGAATGGTTGGGACGAAAAATCGATCCAACCTCCATTAAGGAACTCAAGGAGTTAGCTGACAAAAAAGGCATCGATGTCTCTAGCGAAGATGGACAAGGCTACCATAGCACTGTTGTGGAAGCACCGCTTTTCAAGGAATCTATCGAAATTAGTAAGTTTAAGCCAAAGAGGAAGGATGAGAAATCAAAGAATTGGAAGCGAAAATGGCTTTACATGGATATTAAAGAGTGTTGCCTGAAGCCAAAAGAATCAACAAAATAAAATCAATTTTATTTTTTACGTGAATTCTGAAAAACAAGCTGCTTATAAAAAATAATCATTTTTGCATAAAGTAAATGAACCCCAAGGCATAAACTCTACGTGTTTCGGGGAAGAAAATGAAAACTCGCATCACACTCGTGAATCCTCCTTACCCTGCTGGCTCCCATCAGCATCCACCCTTCATGCCCTTAGGTATAGGATATTTGGGTGCGGTGCTAGAAAAGAATCATTTTGAAGTTAAAGTTATTGACTGTCAGGCACAAAAAATCAGTCATGACCAGTTCAAAGAAGTAATCGCCAAGTACCGACCAGACATCGTTGGCGTCACTTGCACGACCTTGACTTATAAATCTGCGCTAAAAATTGTAAAATCAGCGAAAGAAGCCCTGCCAAACTGCATAACTGCCGTTGGAGGTCCACACGTTACTTTCTGGGACGACAAGGCGTTGCAAGAAGCACCTTCCTTGGACGTAATTATTAGAAGAGAAGGTGAAGAAACAATGTTGGAATTGGCTCAAAGAGTCGAAAACAACCAGCCGCTCTTTGACCTTCCAGGTGCAACATGCAGGAAAGGCAATGAAATAATCAAGAACGCTGACCGACCTTTCCTAGAACACCTCGACAGCCTACCATTCCCTGCCCTTCACTTATGGGAAAAACTTGGCGAACTGCGAAAATACGGAACCATACCCTACCCTGTCATGACTAGCCGCGGATGCGTGTTCTGGTGCAATTTCTGCACTGCAGTTCGGATGTTCGGCAGAAAATATCGTATGCGTACACCCAAAAACGTCGTGGATGAACTCGAATACCTCCACAAAAACTACAAAGCAAACCAATTCACGTTCTACGATGACGCCTTCACTGTGGACCAAGCGAGGACCGCTGAAATCTGCGATGAAATCCACCGCAGGGGACTCAAAATCAAATGGGACTGCGAAACCCGCGTTGACATGGTTAGCAAAGAACTTCTAGTCAAGATGCGTGAAGCTGGATGCATCGCAGTTTGGTTTGGCGTGGAATCAGGATCTTTGAAACAGTTAACGAGTATGGGCAAAGGATTCTCGCTCACACAAACGAGACGTGCCTTCAAATGGGCAAAAGAAGCAGGACTAATGACGGTTGCCGGCGTCATCTTAGGTTTTCCGGGCGAAACAAAAGAGAGCGCATGGGAAACAATCCGCTTCGTCAAGGAACTTAACCCCAACGACGTCGGCTTCTACATCGCCACACCTTATCCAGGAACACCCATGTACGAAGAAGTCAAAGCCAACGGCTCACTGAGGATAACTGACTTCGACAAGTACGACACCGCTACCCCAACCTTCGAAATTCCAAATATGACTATGCAGGAACTGGTTCAGATACGTGAACAAGCATTCCAAAGTTTCTATCTAAGCCCAAGATACTTCATTAGTGCAATCGGAATGTTCAAGAAAGGCAAGATGTGGGGTTTAGGAGCGACTAGACTGATAATGGCTCACTTCCGAAGGGCACTGATGGCCAAACTTACCAGCCCCATCAAGTAGACGCCTACGGGGAGAACACACATGATTCTTCTAATGACCACCATGTTACCTGAGAAATCTCCTTGGGGCATGGCGGGAAAGCTTGCTCCATTGGGTTTAGCTTACATTGCTGCAGCTTTAGAAAAGAGGGGGTTCTCAGTTGAAATTTACGACAATTATCTTTTAGGGCAACCCATCGAAACGGTTAAAGCAGAAATTCGCAAGCGGCAACCCGAAATTGTAGGCTATTACCTGCAGTAGCCTAACTTACTCGCGCTGCGTCGAGATGGCTAAAGCTGTCAAAGAAGCGTATCCACCTTGCAAAGTTGTAGTTGGCGGTCCCCACGCCTCATATATGCCTGAAACCTTACTGCAACACAATGAAATTGACTTTGTAGTTATTGGCGAAGGTGAAGCAGCGATGGTGAAGCTCGCAGCCAGTATCCAAAAGGGTGACCCAAAGAATCTGTCTGCTGCCATTCCAGGGTTAGCTTCCAAAATCGCTAACGAGACAGTCAAGACTCCACAACAATTTGTCAGCGACTTAGATATCATACCTTTCCCCGCACGTCACTTGTTACCAATGAAAATGTACGATCGCATCTTGCCCTACCTTGACGCCAAACCCGTCGACACAATGAGCATCCTTCGCGGCTGCCCATACCAATGCGCCTACTGCGAAACCCGAGAGCTATGGGGAACCAGTTGCCGAGCCTTCTCACCTCAAAGAGTAGTAGACGAAATCAAAGACATGATTGAAAACTACGGTACAAGGGGCGTCTATTTTGTTGGCGACAACTTTACCATAAACAAAAACCGCACCCAAGAATTGTGCCGCAAAATCAGAGAAAACAAGCTTGACCTCAAATGGACCTGCGAAACCCGCGCTGACTTGGTAAACAGAGAGGTACTCTCCGACATGAAGTCAGCAGGATGCCAAACCATCTTCTTCGGAGTCGAATCGGGTTCAGAGAGGATTCAGCAGAAACTTAACAAGAATATCAACCTTCAAGAAGTAAAACGCACTTTTGACCTTACTCGGCAAGTAGGCATACGTACAGCCACCTCGTTTATGCTGGGAATCCCGGGCGAAACCGTCGAAGACATGAACGCTACCTTCAATTTCGCTAAGACCCTAAAAGCCGACGTCTGCATGTTCAACATCTACATTGCCTGTCCAGGCAGCAAACTCTACGACGAAGTAGTAAGTGAACATCTCTATGATCAAATCGATAACTACCTTGCTCGGGTAAAAACGAAAGACTTCGACTATGATATGCTTGTCAAAATCCAAAAGGAGTTTCAGGGGAGTTTTCGGAAGTCTACGGCTTCCAACCTAATTCGGGTAATAAGGCAGGAAGGCGTCGGGTCGGCAGTCAAGAAGGGCGTCAAACTAATATTCCATTAACCTTCTGACTTAGAAGGACACTTCGAGGACTTTGAGGATTTCCAAATATGCTTTAGGCGCCAACTTCTCTTCAGTTACATTCTTTATGAGCATGCGACCTCCATCGAAAAGGCTGACTTCCATCTTCATGAAATCAAAAATCACAAGCATCGGCGCTTTCACTCGGATTTTAATTTTCTGTTTCTTTATTTTTTCGCATGCTTGCTCTAGGCTAAACTTTATTTGGGAAGCTGGAGTTATGTCGGCTGTTGTTCCCCCACAAATCCAGACTATGTTAAGGGTTAAGTTACCAACCGTTAGTTTTTCTTGTGACGTTGAATTCACTCCAGCTTTGAATGTTTAGGCGCAAAATTGCCTAATCAACATTGCTATAAAACATGAAAAAGAATTATCCTGTTTAATTCGGTTCTTTTGGTTTAAGTAAAGCCTCTTCAATATCCATGTAAAGAAAGTCGCCTTCTCTAAATGGTGAACCCCCAAAATCAACCACTTTGCTTTTTTTGGCATATTTGACTATTTCAACTCGTTCTTTGAATAACGGCGCATCAAGGCTTGTAGAGTGGTATTCGCCAGGTTCGCCAGAAACATCTATTCCTTTACCCGCAGGACCCACAAGTGGTTGCATATCTTCGATGCATTTTCGATCAATTTGGCGCCCCAACCACTCTGGAGTGAAGTATCTTTGATCAATGCAACTCATGATTGCTTTGACACCTGTTGTCTGTTCCATTTCCATAATTCGCCTACGACGTCGATTGCCTGGAATAAGGTTAAGCGGGCGGTCCCAAAGCGGCATCATAAGTTGTACACCGAGTTTTTTGCAGGCGTCTTTCCATACGCGGCGATGATGGACATTGTCGATGTCGCCTGTAACGATGGCTTCCACTTGTTCTTCTTTGTGGAGCCTTTCAAGGGTTCCCATAATATCGTCATAGCGGTTGTCAGTAATCTTCACAAATTGATGCGGCATATCCAGCGCTTTTACCTGTTGTTCAATCACTTTGAAGCTATGGAAAACATAGGGTTCCATGTAGATGTATGTAACTAAGCATGCTACTTCGTGACCTTGTTCAACTACTTTATGCAAGGCAGTGCAGCAGTCTTTTCCCCCGCTCCAGTGGACAACCACTTTCATTCTCTTCAACATCCAAAGTATAGATAGCTTAAGTTTTAAGTTAGATAAACATGTTAACTTATTAAGCGTTTACGGAAACCTTGTATGATGACTATTTCGGTTACTATTTTCAGAATTTGAAAACTTTAACAGAGTTGACTTATTTTGTATTTACGGAAAGCTACATATGTTTGGTTTAGAAAGAATGTTTTAACTTAAAATCAAGGTTATAAAAAATTTGTCTAAACAAGGAAATCTTCAAGAAAGCATTCATAATGCTAACATTGCAGTCCATCGGTCTGAAGCCAAATATTACGAGGCAATTCATCCAGAAGTTTACGGTAAAAAAGAGCAAAAAAGAATAATTTCAACATTAAGAACCGCTGATCAACTTATAGTTGATAATCATAAGAAAGTTCTTGATTTTGGTGCAGGCACAGGAAACCTAACGGGCAAACTTCTGAGTTTGGACTACAATGTCGTAGCAATTGATATCTCGGCTGAAATGTGTGCAATATTAAAAAACAAGTTCAAAAAAGAAATAGCAGACAAAAAATTAATCGTTATCAACTCGCCAATAGAGAACGTCGATTTTAAACCTTCTGAATTCGATTTAATAACTTGTTATTCTGTACTACACCACCTTCCATACTATGAAGAAACCCTCGGTAAACTTTCTGGATTTTTAAAGAAAGGCGGTGTTCTATACATTGACCATGAAGCGTCGCCTTATTACTGGAAGGATGAACCAAATCCAATTGCAAACCTTGTAAAACTCTTCTATTTTCACTCCAATCCAACTCTAAACATCCTGTATTTCCAGATGTCAGGCATAAAAATTCCTTCAATCGATTATACTCTGTCAGATTATTGGCACAAGAAAGAGCATCCCTTAGACCATAATCTTATTGGAGCTTTTTTCAAAAAAAGCTTTGAAATGTCCAAAAGGGTGGATTACTACCAGCACGCAACGTGGATAGGGAACCCACTCTTTTACATTTACAAAATTACTTGCAAACCAGAAATGAGCTTTTGGTTAGCTAAAAAATAATTCAATTAAACAGAATTTTTCAGTTTTTGCCTTATTGCTTCATTTAATATCTGGTTATCTTTGGCTGAGCGGACAGTAACTCGGAAGTAGCGATCGTCTAAACCCATGAAGGTGCAGCAGTCGCGGATTAGGATGCGTTCTTTCGCTAGTAGTTCTTTGAGCATGGTGGATGTGAGTTTGCGGTTTAGTATTTTTACGAGCAGAAAGTTGGTTACGGATGGGTAGACATGTAAGCCTTCGATTTCGCTTAGGCTTTTAGCGAGTGCTGTTCGCTCTTTGGCGATTGTTTCTTTTGTGTTTTCTATGAATTCGGTGTCGTTTAACGCAGCCAGCGTGACTGAATCATGCTAAACCGTTGATGCTCCATGGCTGCCGCATCGTTTCCAGTTTGTCGATGAGGTTTCCAGCGGCAATTGCGTAGCCAAAGCGTATGCCTGCCATCCCATAGAATTTGGTGACTGAGCGTATAACAAAGAGGTTCTCGTAATCCTTAACCATGCCCTGCAACTGTGTTTTCTAAGCTTTCATCGGCGAATTCGATGTAGTTCTCGTCTACGCTGAAGATGATGTCTTTTTTATTGCAGAAGTCCACAAGATCCAAAATCTCTTCTTTGCTGTAGAGCGTTCCTGAGGGGCTATGCGGGTTACAGATACACATGATTTTTGTGTCGTCGGTAACTGCTTTCTTGATTTTTTCGATTTCCAACGCAAAGTTTTCGGGCAACTGGACAAAAACAGGTTTCGCCGCCAACTCGCAGTGCTGCCTTCTCGTATTCTGAAAAAGAGGGCACAGGAATCAGTGCTTTGAAGCCTTGGGGCAGAATCTCAGTTATCATGTAGATGAGTTCGATTGATCCGTTGCCCAACAGCATGTTTTCTTCTTCAACTCCGTTGCCAACGTATTTGGCGATTTCTTCCTTGAACTCAACTGGGTTTGGGTCAGGGTAATAACGAATTAGCTTGGCATTTTGTTTTACAGCTTCCAAGGCTTTGGGTGATGGTCCAAGAAAGTTTATGGGTCCGCTGAATTCAAGCACTTCTTCGAGGGGAATGTTGTATTTTCTGCTAAAACCCCAGATGTCTCCGCCGTGGCTGACGAACCTGCGTTTTTTACATGTGCTTGACAAGTTTTTCTTCCTCCATCAACCTGACCATTTCTTTCTCCACTTGTAAATGTGCTTTAAAGTGGGCGTTGTACAAGTTAACAACTTTGTATAGCCAGTACACTACCCCAACGCCCAGCGTAACTAAAGTAATCACTGCATATGTTTTTATCGGTATTGTCTGCGGCATAAAAACTCGTTCTGGCAGAGCAGCTGCAAGAAATGCATCTTGGTTGCGTTCGTGGACCGCCAAATCTCTGTGACAATAAATAAACGATAATGAAAACTGGCACAACTAGGATGATGCTGGCTGCCCATACCTTCGCATTCATTGCTTTGAATCGTTTGTTTGCTACTGGCGGCTCCTTTCCTGATTCTTCAGGTAAGCTGCAACCTGCTTCTCAAACTCTGCCTCGTTCTGGAAATGCCTGTTTCTGCCTTCGACCAAACGGTAAAACATCGGGAAAAAAGCTACGCCGAAAGTGACGATTGCCCCCAAAAACCACATGGAAAACCAGACCTTTCGGTCACCTTCAACTTTAATTTTCAGTGTGGTTTCCATTTAGGTTCAAACTTTCCGTTCAATTGCTAACAAGGTTGGGGTAGCCAAACTTTATAAGGTCTTCCATTGGCTTCTTAAATAAAATGAGCCGACGCCAAATGCTGCTTTCCATCATAATTCCTGTTTATAACGAGGAATTAACTGTAGGCAACATCATTGACCGTACAAAAGCTGCGCTGCAACAAATCGGCTTACCATATGAAATAATTGTTGTGGATGATCAGTCACATGACAAATCGCTTGATGTGGTCAGAGAACATAGCATCAAACTCTTTACTCTAAAACAGCATTTGGGCAAAGGCTATGTTCTACGCGCAGGGTTCGCAAAAGCAAAAGGCGACATCATAGTCACCATTGACTCCGATGGGTCCCACCGACCAGAAGAACTAGCCCAAGTGCTGGCGCCAGTTCTCAAAGACAAAGCCGACATGGTTATAGGTTCTCAGATACCTAAACCATAAAAACGTTGCTGCAAGAAAACTCAAACGCTTTGGCGTCCGGATCTTCAATTTCCTAATTCAACTTTTTACGGGAACAGCCATCACCGATTCCCAGTCGGGCTTCCGCGCCATGAAACGGGAAGTTCTCGACAAGCAAAATTAAGTCTGGCGGATATGAAATAGAATCGGAAATGCTCGTTAAAACCGCCAAAGAAGGCTTTCGGGTAGCTGAAGTGCCGATTAGTTTTGAGCAGCGCACTTACGGCCACTCAGGTGTTGACCCATTGATGGGATGGTTCCAAAATTCTATTCTCGATTTCTTGCTTGTTTGAAGGGGTAAACAAGTGGCTGAAACTGTCATCCCAAAGTTTCAATCATTGTTGCAGCCTACAACAGCCAAGACACAATCGAAGAATGCCTCAAATCCATTCTAGGCACTAGAATTACCCAGCAAGCACTTTGAAGTCATCGTTATGGATGGCGGCTCCAAAGATGCCACAGTCAAAATCGCCCAGCAATTTCCAATCAAAGTCGTTTCCATCCGCCTGAACGCTCCAGCAGCCTACAATTATGCCATGAAAATTGCTCCTTTCCCAGTTCTAGGCTTTATCGATGCAGACGCCAAAGTCGAAGCTGAATGGCTAAAAAAACTTGCACCGCATCTTAGCGAGCCCAAAGTGGCTGGCGTTAGCGGCAGCATCGAAACTTGGAACCGTGATAATCCGTGGGCAAGAAGCATCGGGTACGAACTCAAAAACCGCTACCGACGCATAGGCAAATACACAGGGCGCATCGCCACCATGAACTTGCTGCTCAAAAAAGCCGTCATTGAGGAGGTAGGCGGATGGGACGAAAAGCTGCCCAGCCAATACGACACCGACTTTGGGTTTCGTATAAGCTGCCAAAGGCTACAAAATTGCGTACGAACCCAACGCAGTCTGCTACCATTTTAACCGCCCCACTTTGAAAGCGTATTATCGACAGCAGTTGCAGTACGGCAAAAACACCCTAAAACTCTACTTTAAACATGGGCACTTAGCAAAGGGCGACGAAATCACCGACGTAGGAATGAACATCCAGCCAATCCTGTTCTTGGGGATAGTCGTATTTTTCTTTGTGGGTATCGTGCCGCCGCTGAGGCTGCTGTGGGTTGTTTCAGGCTTAATCTTTCTGGCGATGCTGGTTTACTTTGTTTATTCAGCCGTGAAAATAGCAATCAAAGTTCCATGATCGCTCTGCCATGCGGCTTGTTGGTGCTCTATTTTGTGAGGGCTGGGGCATGGTTTGATGGCGCAATAGTAACTACAGCACGGTATCTTGCAGGGAGGGACAAGTAATGCCGCATAAAGTCTGCTTTATCTCACCCGAATACTGGCCGCTGACTGGCGGCACAGGCGCCTACGTTTACTACCTCTCCAACGAACTGCTGAAAAACGGCTACAAAATCCAAGTCGTCACAGGCTCAAACCAAACCCAAGACATCCAAGTCAACCCCCAACTTAACGTGTCCTTTCTAAAAATCCCCAAAATGCCCATTGTGAAATCCTTCATGCTCGCAGCCACCAGCAACCGCAAACTAAGTAACGTCCGCAGCACCGCCAACATCGACATCACCCATCCCCAACTGCCCCTAACACCAAACTTTGCAGTGCCACCGAACTTTGGAAAAGCCCTCGTTTGCACAGTTCACTCCACATGGAAAGGCGAAGCTGAAGCCATCCGAGGCGAACCCTACAGCCGCCTAAACGCCAACGAAAAATTTCTGGTGAGTTTTAACTGGTTTTTGCGGTTCTTCGAGGAAGGCATGTTGCACAGGGCCCGAAAAATCATCGCTGTCAGCCATTTCACCAAGTGGGAACTCACGAACTACTACAAGATTCCTGCGAACAAAATCCAAGTTATCCACAACGGCGTGGACATCAAAAAGTTCCAGCCTGCCGCCGACAAACGCAAAGTCAAAGTGGAGCTCGGGTTTAACCCCGACGACTTAGCCATCGTCTCCGTGGGCAGACTGTATGCACGCAAAGGCCTATTTACGCTAATCGAAAGCATGCCCGCCGTCATCAAACGCTTCCCAACCGCCAAATTCATCATCTCGGGCAAAGGGCAAAGCGACGAAATGCACAAACTCATCGCCCACGCAGAACGACTCGGCGTAAAAGACAACATAGTCTTCACAGGCTACTACCCAGACAAGAAACTGCCCAAACTCTACCAAGCCGCCGACGTCTTCGCATTCTCCACCTTCTACGAGCACCATCCCTTCGCCGTTTTGGAAGCACTTGCAACAGGATTGCCCGTCGTCACAACTACGGTAGGCGGCATTCCTGAAACCATCGAAAGCGGCAAAAACGGTTTCTTGGTTGAACCCTTCAATGCCAAAGCATTTAGCGAAAAAATCCTGTATCTGCTTGAGCATCCAGCTTTCGCAGCAGGAAATGGGTGCACAAGCGAGGAAAACAATTGTGGAGAACTATGATTGGCGCATAGTTGTCAAAGACGCAATGAAAGTCTACGATGAAGCCTTGAGTTAACCAATTTCAACTGGCTTGCCACGATAAGCCATGGTTACTTTCTGGAACAGCCTGACGATGTCAAGTGAACAAAAGAGCATTTTTGTTAGATACTCATGCTGATAAATCATCATCTGCGCTTTCACGGGCAAATCGATTCTTGGCGGCTCAAAGCGATGCTCAACTTGGCTTATCGGCAAGCCTTGCAACTTGGATGTCTTCTTCGTCGCATGCCTGTTTTGTTGGCGATGTAGCTGAGGTAGGTTTCTTTCCAATCCAGCATCATGACTTTGGCGGCGATAATGTCCACAGCTAAAGCATCGTTGCCTGTCAGCATTAAACCCATTTTGACGGGTTTGCCTTTTGTGGGTCCGTTGCCTTCGATGCCTGTTCTGGCATCCATAATTGTTAACTGCGGCTTGAAAAGAGTGTAGAGCCGATAGAACACTTCTGGCAGGTACGGGTGCAGGTAGATGCGTTTGTTGCTGGGAACGCAGCCGAACAGGTTTTTGATGGCGCCGCTGTAAGCCATGAACTCATGCGTTTTCATCAAGGGCAAATCGACGACAGCGTCGGCGTCAAGGATGGTTTTGGGCAAAAACAGCCGTTTGAGGGGTGTGTTGCCCTGGAAATTTTACTTCGACCACTTTGTCCTCTGAGAGGTTGATTACTGTGCCGCCTGCCGCTTTGACCGCAGCCTCCACTGCCTGTTTTGTCGAAGGCTGTCCAGCAGGGATAGTTGAAGCCGTTGGATTCGCCCACGATGACTTCGCTGTTGCCATCCCGAAGCAAACCGACAAGTTGCCTGCATCAACTCGGGGCTTGTTACCACGCCGGGCAGGTATTCTGGGTGGCTCAAGTTGGGTTTAATGAAAATTTTGTGTTTGCCACGCAATCCTGATTTTGCAACGGCTTCTTTCACGATGTCGCTTATGTCATCTTGGGCTCGGAAGATTTTAACTGTCTTCGATGGGGAATTAGGCATTTTTTGCATTCTTCACTCCCTGAAGACATCCTGGGTCGCCGTTGAGCATGTCACCATTATGGTAAGCTGCTGAGCGTGCCCTGCAACCGCCGCAGATGAACTTGTAATCGCATTTTCCACATGAGCCTTTGAGGTTGGCTCTGTTGCGGAACAGCTTTGAAGAGAGGCGCGTTTAGCCAGATGTCTTGGAACTTTTCGGTTTTCAGGTTGCCCACATTCACGGGCAAGAACACGCATGGGTGAACGTCGCCCTGTGGAGAAAGCGAACAGTAGAGTCTTCCAGCGCCGCATCCGCCGATGAAGTCGCCAAGGGGCACGGCTTTTTTGGTTACTTTGACAGTTTGCATGTGCGCCATGGACATGGTAACTTCGCCTGTGCCGCTTGAACCTTGGCATTGCAGCGCCACACGGGCAAGCTGAGGTGCAGTGGCGAGGATGGTGGTTTTGCAGCCAGCCGACATGCGGTTAAGCAGGTAACTGCATGACTTTTTCCCGTTCCTGAGGCGAGAGGTCTTGGTCAAAGTGCGCTTTGCCGCGTCCAGTCGGAATGAAATTGAAGTAAGTGAACCGTTCCGCATGGATTTCTTCAGCTAAATCGATGATGGCGGGCAATTCTGCCATGTTATTTTTACCCACTGTTGTCGCGATGCAGACGCATAAATCTGCTTCCACACAGTTTTTGAGGCCAGCAACCGCCTTATCAAATGTGCCTGGAACGCCTCGGAAGTCATCATGAGTTTTGGCTGTAGGCGCCGTCGATGCTCACGTCAAGGTAATTAACTTTAGCTTGCTTTAGCTTTTGCACGTTTTCTTTTGTAAGCAGAGTTCCGTTTGTAGCAACTGAAACATAAAGTCCACGGTCGGCAGCATGCCGTGCAACTTCGAAGAAGTCTTTGCGAGTTAGGGGTTCGCCACCGCTAAACGCCAATGCCGTCACGCCTGCATCTGCAAGTTGGTCTACAACTGCCAATGCTTGAGGGGTTGTTAATTCTTCCTCTTGAACGGCGCCGCTGTTGGAGTAGCAATGCTTGCAACTGAGGTTGCATTTGTGGGTGAAATCCCAAACCACCAAGAACGGCGCATAAAGCGACATGGGCTTTTTTATTCCCAAATAAGCAAAAGATCTCGTTAAGTTAAGTACCGCTCTTCTCGCGTATGGGTCACTCAAGAGCTTCTCGACTTTTGCTCGTTTAAAGTTGAGGCCTCTGCGTAGGAACTCAACCCAAAAACCAATTACCTGAGAGTAGAGTCCGCTGCATTTGTCGCATTTGCGGTCGGTTTTGCCCGCATAATCGTCAAGTGCCGCTTCAAGTACGGTTCTGCCACATGAGCTGCATTTTTTTAGGGAAAGTTGGAGCATTTTTTTTGTCATGGGCATAGTTATCACTGCATTCCAGAAGTTGTCGTGGCTAAGTATGCTCATGCGGGTTTCTCCAAGCGGTATGGTAGTTAATTGGATTTGTGGGGTGTTAAATATTTCTCTAAAAATCTTAATTTCACTTTCCATTAAAACTTCGATTGACAAAAATATAGTTTTTATCAGTCAAATAGCAAGAGAACCTGATCTAGACATATGAAGACAATTCGAAGAAAGTTGTTTGCTCCCTAAAGTAAAGATGACTATTATTAAGAACGACGATGTCACAAACAAGAAAACTTGGTTATTTTTTCTGAAACTTCTTAGTTTCCTTAGGCGCAAAAATGCTCGGTTAAACGGAAATACTGTCCAGAATGATCTTTATCGATCAAAACAACTCGCTGTAAGAATGCATTCTTCGACGCGTAACCGATAGTTGAGTATGGACAAATATTTGTTGTATGATGATTAGTTAGCCACTTATAGCGTAAGTGCTTAGAAAAATTTATATCTCAAGGTTTGATTGTTCCGTTTAGAATCTAATAACTCAAAAAGGAAATATTTGGTGAAAAATATGTCTCAAGGTGGAGGAAACATTCCAATTCTTGTATTAAAAGAAGGCACAGGCCGATCAAGTGGCCGCGAAGCACAAAAAAACAATATTATGGCTGCAAAGATAGTGGCTGAATCAGTAAAATCAACGCTCGGTCCATGCGGCATGGATAAAATGCTCGTTAGCAGCATGGGCGACGTTGCAATAACCAACGACGGCGCAACCATCATGAAGGAACTCGACGTTCAGCATCCAGCAGCAAAAATGCTCGTTGAAGTAGCAAAAGCACAAGACAACGAAGTCGGCGACGGAACAACCACAGCAGTCATCTTAGCAGGTGAATTACTTGCAAAAGCTGAAAGCTTACTTGACAAAAACATTCACCCAACAGTTATCATTGAAGGTTACAAGAAAGCAAGTGAAGAAGCACTGAAAATCTTAGACAAAATCGCCATCCCTGTTGCATTTGAGGATGAAAAAACCCTTAGAGAAGTAGCAATCACATCAATATCCAGCAAAAGCATTAACGTTGCAGAAGACCACTTTGCAAAAATAATCGTTGAAGCAGTAAAGCAAGTCTCCGAAAAAGTTGACGGCAAATATGTTGCTGACATTGACCTAATTAAAGTCGTTAAGAAACACGGTCAGAGTCTCGATGAAACAGAACTCGTCAAAGGCATGGTTCTTAGACAAAGAAGTTGCAAGCTCAGGTATGCCAAAACTCATTGACGGCGCAAAAATCGCCCTCCTAAACGCTAAACTTGAAATCGAGAAAACAGAGTTCGACGCAAAAATTAACATTGAAAGCCCAGATCAAATGAAGATGTTCCTTGACGAAGAAGAACGAATGCTAAAAGACATGGTTACCACAATTACCAAGTCAGGTGCAAACGTTATCTTCTGCGAGAAAGGCATCGACGACATGGTACTGCACTTCCTTGGCAAAGCAGGCGTTTTAGCAGTTAAAAGTGTAAGCAGCAGCGACATGGAAAAACTCTCCCGCGCCACAGGCGGCAGTATCGGTGCAAGCGTAAAAGACTTGACACCTGACTCACTTGGCAAAGCAAAACGCGTCGAAGAAGTCAAAATCGGCGATGACAAACTAATCTACATCCGCGACTGCAAGAACCCCAAAGCAGTAACAATCGTTATCCGAGGCGCATCAAACCAACGTTATCGATGAAGCAGAACGCAGTCTACACGACGGCTTATGTGTAGTCCGCAACGTAATTGAAGACGGCAAAATCGTTGCAGGCGGCGGCGCACCCGAAGCAGAATTAGCCAAAAACCTACGCGCTTTCGCAGTTAAAGTTGGTGGACGCGAGCAACTTGCAGTCGAAGCGTTCGCAGACGCAGTCGAAGAAATCCCACTTACACTAGCAGAGAACGCAGGCTTAGACCCCATAGACATCATGGTAGCACTAAGCGCACAACACGAGAAACCAAACAGCGAAACCTTCGGCATCGACGTATCCACAGGCAAAATCGTTGACATGTGCGACAAAATGGTCATCGAACCACTCCGCGTAAAACAGCAAGTCATAAAATCCGCAACAGAAGCAACAAACATGATACTGAAAATCGACGACTTAATCAGCATCAAAGGCGGCGGCAAGATGCCCCCAATGCCCCCAGGAGGAATGGGCGGTATGGGAGGCATGGGTGGAATGGGCGGCGGCATGGGCGGAATGCCCTACTAAACCCAAAACTTCTTTTCTTTTTAGTTTATTAGTTATCTTTCGAAAAAAGTTTGGGTTCTATTCCCTTTTTCAATTCTTTTCATGTAACAAAATTTTTTTCCCTCAGACTCATCTACATCGACAACCCTGTTTTCATCGAATGCTTCTATAATTTTACTTCCTTTTGGATTTTGACTGATGTGCAGATTATTATACCTGGCATGATATCGCTCAAGATTTTCCTCTTCGGTGAAATGATCGCTTAACTTTTCAGATAACCGCTTCCTTTCTCCAGTATTCATTTGGGGTTAACTTGGTTGATTAAAATTGCCACATTATTCTAATTTGTAACAATAACCCAAAAACCTGACGCTTTTCCTCAACACTTGACAATATTCCCACTCATTTTCAATTTGGGGGGGGGAACTTCATTTACGCTGAAAGAATCTGCAAACAGGAGCTGGATTAGTATTGGAGTTTTAGAAGATAATGATGATAATGATGATACCGTTAGTGGAAATTCTGATCGGGTGTTATCAATCAGAGATAAACCCGAAATTGTAAAGTTTAGGTTTCTGCCAGCAGTCGCGTTACCAGCGCCATTAAGAGACGCTAACAGGGCAAAAGCAAAAACGGGAGCGGGAGAAGATGCAACTGATGCTGATGCAACAGCATTTTGCAGAGCTGCTGCATCTACCAGAAGCAAACTTTAACCGCCAAAAAGGCAACAATGCCATTCACGGAGTTGTTGTTGTTGCTGTTGTTGTTGCAACTGCACCCTGCAGATGGGTTGCAACAATCACAGAATTCAAACCCAAATTAAACAACTTACCCAATACAGAAAAAGAATTTCTACATCTTTTAGAGCTAAAACAAAAACGATGATGGCTATGCAAAAAACAATTAAGCTAAGAACACAAGTAAAGAGTGTTCTTGGAGATTAGCATGAAGCATGTGAAGATTTCAGCCTTCGACTGCCCTGATGCATGGTACAAAACGTTAAGCAACATATGGAAAGACGGTGATGTTTTCCGAGTAGGTTTTGGCTCAGAAGAAACTGAAACCAAGAAGCTGAATCTTTCAATCGAAATTACAAACCCTGAAAATCGACCTCTTGTCAGCGATAAAGCACCATGCGACTTCAAGTATGTTCAAGGTTACGCTTTGGAGTATTTGTGGTGTGGAGAAAAACAAGAAGATGAAACTTACACCTACGGCAGTCGCCTAAATCATCCAGTTAACCAAGTTGAAGAAGCCATAAAAAGATACATAGAAGAACAAAGAGATCGGCAAGTTACGATGGTTATCAGGCTACCAGACGATATAAAAAAGTACGATGAAAACCACAGAAAAAGTGAACCTCCATGCCTAAGCCTGATTGACACCGAAATCCTCGACAACCAAATGCATTTTACCTGCTATTTCCGAAGCTGGGATGCTTATGGAGGATTGCCAGCTAACATTGCTGGATTGCAACTTTTTAACGAAGCCTTCGTTAACGAAATAAACGAACGCGGCAACCTTTCATTGAAAACAGGCAAACTAATTTTCCACTCAAAGAACTGCCACATCTATCAACGACAATATAACCTTGTAAAGGAACTCTTGGAACCCAAAGACAGCGCAAAAAGAATAGCCAAAACCCTAAAACAAACTAGGCAAGAAAGCTAAAGCTCTCTCTTAATTGGGAAACCAAGATTAGTCCAGGCGGTCATACCGCCGAGCAGGTTACTAATGTCATCAAAACCAGCCCGCTCTAGTATGCTTAGGGCTATGCTTGAACGGTTCCCAACTGAACAAGTAACAACAATCGGCTTATCTTTTGGCAGTTCATCGGTTCTTTGGGGTAGATCAGCAAAAAATATCCGCACAGCAGTCTCAATGTAACCGTCTTCTGTCCATTCAGGCGGATCCCGAACATCCAAAAGCAAAACCTCATCATTTCTCAACTTGTCTTTTGTTTCAGCAGATGATACGGTTTTGTAGCTGCGAAAAAGCTTGCCGGCTTCCAGCCACTGGTTCATGCCGCCGCATAAGTAACCACACATATTATCAAAACCCAACCGCCTCAGCCTTGGCGCTACAATATCTATGTCACTTGGGCGTTCATGGATAAAGACGAAATACTGGTTCGTGTCAAAGAGCCATCCTGGGTACACGCTGGTTCCACCTAGCCACATACTAATTGAATTGGGAATATGTGAGCCCGCGTAAGCATATGGCATGCGAGTGTCCATCACAATCATGTTCTGTTCATACATTTCTTCCTCAAACTCAAGCAGTGAGAAAGGTTTTGGATGGGACATTTCGCTGAGCAGCGGTGGACCATTCAAGTTGAATTCTTCCATCTTCTTGAAGTAGCGAGGCACAACCAATTCTTCCTTCACAGCTTTTCCAATAAAATCTTCCTTGTTAAGTTGCAAGTAAGGGTTTGTTTTTTTCTCATAACCAAGTGTGGTTGGTTCCATGCCGCTTATGCCGTGGCCGCAAACGCTTCCTGCACCGTGGGCTGGGTAAACCAGAACGTGGTCGCCGAGGGGCAGCAGTTTTTCGTGCAGGCTGATATAGAGTTTTTCAGCTTGTTGGGGCTGATTGGTTTTGCCGTAGAGGTCGGTTCTTCCAACGGCGCCAGCGAAGAGTGTATCGCCCGTGAAAACCGCCATTGGTTCGTTGCTCCCTGCGGAATAGACGATGTAGCAAAGTGACTCGTTTGTGTGTCCAGGAGTATGGAGAGCTTTGATTTTTACATTGCCAACATGCAAAATGTCACCATCGGATAATTTACTTTCTCCATACTTGAAGGGCAAGGCTTTGCTGTGACCTATTTCTGCTTCTGTCAAGTTCTGCAGTTCCAGCGAGCCTACTGCATAGTCTTCGTTGCGATGAGTTTCTAAAATATACTTGATTTTTGCGCAGTCTTCTTTGGCGAGTTGAGTGTAGATTTCGCAGTCCCGTCTTGGGTCAATAACAATGGCTTCGTTTTCATCTGACAGATAGTAGCTGTTATGCGCTAACCCCTCAGACCTGATAATTTGTAACTTCATAATAATCGCCAAAACATAATTGTAGACAGAAGACCCTCAATTTCAAAAACGAGGTTCTACAGCTAAAGAAGAAAATGTTCAGATAATTTATTCTTTTCCAAACTGTCTCCTGATAACATTTTATAGCTCAACCCCCTACATTTCAGTTAGTGTTTATCATGGGTCACAACATGGCATCATGGAAAGTTCTCGAAAACATGCTTATCGATTTAAAGAAAAAGGGCGTAGTCATTCCTGAAAATGTAATGTCAGATTTGAGATCAGCGAAAAGCATGATAACAGCTCCATTGTACTCAAGCTAAAGGAGCAGGCGATGCTCTGCAAAAAGCTGAGGAATTAACGGCAAACGTGGAAGCTTATCTTGAATCAGAAGCGCAGAAAATTTTTGGTCCCGAAAAAGTCGACGCCTGGTTAAGACGTCTAGAAGAAGCTAACGCTGAAATCTGTGAAGACCCCATGTCTGAAAACAAGTATGTCACTGGTATCCCCAGAGATCAAAAGTGGGTGAGAGTGGAACCAATCAAAGAATTGCCAGCCGGTCGGATAGTGGAAATTGCTGAAAAACAAAACCTTCAGGTGAAAACCGGAGAAGGATGGACGCTTAGTTGTTTACGGTCAAGCCGAAAGCATCAAAGACTTCCTCAGAAAAATGACTGCGGAAGCAGCGAAAAAATAGAGCTCTCAGAAAAAAAATTAATAATTAAAAAGAATCATAGAATCTTTTTTTAGGCTTTTTTCTGTTTTTGGGAATATGCTTTCTCGATGGCTACCCGGTGTACGTTGTTATAGGCGCAGAAAGGAATAATCTTAAGGTCTGGCGTGATGTAGTGGACGACACAACGGCGTACTCGATTGACGTCGAAGTTGTAGGAGTCCATGAATGCCATGCAGCCCAAGAGAAAGATTCTTCGGCGGATTTTACCCAGTGACTGGTAGGATGGTGAGAGATGCATTTTCATGATTGACTTCATCAGAGTTGGCATGCCGACTTCTTTGGTGACTAGAAACATGTCCATTGAAAGCATTGAAGCCATAAACAGCGATGAAAGCAAGGAGAATCTGCCTTTGGATTCGGCTTCTTCGGCGGTTTTGCGAATGCTGTTGAAGAAGCGGTCAAAGTTTACGAAGCGGTTAATGGGGAACATTTTACCGCTTTTAGAAACATAAACCCAGTTGACTATGCCGCATTGTGGGCTACAGCTAAATAGAGGCCAGGGTTTCTGCATGAATTTACGCATGATCTTAATGGGTGAAGTCATAACTGACATAGGATACAAATCGGTGGCTTTTACTTCGCCGTTCGTTTGTTTTTCTACATCCTCGGCAAAGCTCCATTCGCGGAAGTTTTCGCGGAACGGGTTCTCAGTCGCTCTGCCAGTAAAGGCGATTGGCTGGAAAATTAAGCCGCGGACGATATCGGTGTTTTTAGCGGCGAAGCGTATCATATCACCGACTTCGGTGTCGTTTAAGCTCTTCATAAGAGTGTTGACAAGGATGATTTCCATATCGTATGTGCGGCAAACGTCAATTGCCTTCAGTTTCATGTCTAAGAGTTCTCGTCCTCGAACTTTCCTGTTGAATTCTTCATGGAAACTGTCAAAGGACAAGTAAACTATGTTTAAACCGCTGTCTTTCAGCTTCTGAGCCAACCCAGGGGTGTCTACAAGGTGTGTTCCGTTGGTTGCCAAGATAGTCATAAACTTTAGTCTATGAGCCGCAGCAATGATTTCAGGCATGTCTTCGCGTTCAAGAGGTTCGCCGCCTGAGAAAAGAATCGCTGGGGGTTTTGGGTTTGCTTTGGCTGCAAACTCGAGCATGTTTACGAGTGCTTCTTTGGTGGGTTCATAATCTGCTTCTTGATTTGGAAAAGTGCTGAAGCAAACTGCACATCGGAAGTTGCAACGTTTAGTTACATCGATTACGCCGATGACTGTTCCCGACGCGTGTTTATTGCAAGTTTCGCATTTGTATGGGCACCCTTCTGGGTTTTTAGGTGCGGTTAGGTCGCCGAGGTACTGGAACTGATCGTACTTTTGCATATGATTGTAGATTGGTACGCTTTGCCAGTGGGTAGCATGGAATTCGCCGTGTTCAGGGCATTGCTTTGTGATTTGGATTTTTCCGTTGGACTGTGATAATTGAGCATCAATTTTTTTCTGGCATTCCGGGCAGATGCTTTTTGTTTCGCTCATATTAATCCCCCAAGAACAGCCTCAACGATAAGAGCAAGAGGTAGTAGCATCATCGACATTGTCACCAAGCGTTCATACTTGCGTATGTCTGTTATAGTGGAACTTGACACGAACAAACATATGGCTGAATAAATTAGAAGTACGCTCCACAAAATGATCAGCGGCAGGTAATAAATTGTAAAGTGCCCTATGAAAAGAGGCAAGGCGGGTAGAGGTGCAAGCACTCCTGTGAGGAGAAAGAATATACCGCCAACTTTTGCAGCGCTGATAGCACCGATTTTCTGAGGCAACGTCGGATAACCAACTTTTGAATCACCTTCCATGCTCAAGATATCACGGAGAACATTGCCACCTATTGTTCCAAAAGCAATTGGATAAAGGCTAAGAGAAACTAAATTAACAGTGCCTGAAACCGTTGCCTGCCCAAATATAAACGCTGTACCAGTCAAAATGCCCATTAACAGATTAGCTGCAAAACCGGACTTTCGCTTTACCATATAAGAGTAAACCAAAAGCAAAAGAGAGTCAACAGCAATGATAGCAAAACTCAACCAATTTATGAATGCTGACAAAATTAAGCCCAAAGCAAAAAGAACGCTCGTAACTATTACAACCTGCTTTAGAGTGAGGGCTCCTGATGGGATAGGTCGCTTAGGTTTGATGACTGCGTCGCTTTCTCGGTCAAAATAATCATTTATAGCGAACCCTGCAGAGGCAATAAATGCCATGGAAAAGAAGGTCAAAATCGCAACTACGGCAAAACTCAATGTGCCAATTGTAGTTTGTATGCTTGAAAAGTTTCCTTTTAGGATGGCGAACGCTGTTAGCAGCGCCAAGCCGCCGGTCATCAGCCAGTAGGGAAGCCGCAACAAAGCAATTAAGGCTCTAGCTGACCCGGCAGCATTCATTTCTTAATTTTCCTGTCAGCGATGACTTCTTTGATGGCATCTTCTAAGGATACTTTCGGATTCCAACCTAACTCTTTTCTTGCTTTTTGGTTGTTGAACCATATTGTATTGATGTCACCTTGCCAAGAAACGCCTGTGGTGGTTACAACGGTTTTATCTTGGAGGTCGAGGATTTGCAGTATCATTTTTGCGAGGTCAATAATTCTTGTTGTTTTGCCCAGTCCTACGTTGTAGGTTTGTCCGTTTGCTGGTTCAAATGAGCCAACTGTAACTAACAACTCTACAACGTCTGAGATGTGCACTAAGTCTCTTGATTGCTGTCCAGTGCCGATGATTTCTAATTTGTTAGGGTTTTTAGCGAGCTTTTCAAGGAAATCATGGATGACGCCGTGGCATCTTAACCCGTAAACATTAGCGAACCTTGTGACTACAATATCTAAGCCATATTGTTCTCGGTACATTTGGCAGTATTCTTCGCCAACCACTTTAGATAAGCCGTAGCATGAGAAAGGGTGGTAACCATAGTCTTCGGAGGTTGGTAGCTGGGTTGGATTACCATAGACTGCGGCGCTTGAAGCAAATACAAGTTTAGCGTCATCTTTGCGAGCTTTCTCAAGAACGCATAGAGTGCCTTTAGCATTG
Source organism: Candidatus Bathyarchaeota archaeon (assembly GCA_963842545.1). Classification (GTDB taxonomy): domain Archaea; phylum Thermoproteota; class Bathyarchaeia; order Bathyarchaeales; family Bathycorpusculaceae; genus Bathycorpusculum. The sequence continues at coordinate 95,719 of CAWJGR010000029.1, read as the reverse complement.
GTTTCAAAATCAATGAGTGGATTTTCCATCGAATAGGGAACTACGACTTGTGCCGCTAAATGGTAAATCAGATCGGCTTTTGGTTGGCTGCAGAGTTTCTTGACTTCTAATATGTCGCCTTTAACGAACTTGGCTTTTGGGACGTCCTTGACGTTTTCCATCTTGCCGCTTGACAAATCATCATAAATCGTCAAATCATCAGTCAATTGTGACAGTTTACTGCACAGATGGAAGCCTATGAAGCCTGCCCCACCCGTAACTAACACTTTTTTCCCTTTCAATTCAACCATCTAATTCACGACAAAACCTATATTCTCTATTAGTAAGTTTGTAGGTATATGTCGCCTGTGAAAACTATAAAAACTTTTAGGGATTTGCTATCTTTCCTAACCATTATTCCAATGGGGGGAAAAGAAGATTTCATTTTCACGACGGCAGAAAACATTTACCTTTTTCCATTGATTGGCGGCTTTATCGGCTTACTTGCCGGACTGTACTTTTTTGGTTCCAGCATGATTATGACTTTCTTGCTTGGTTTAGCCAACAACATCATTGCCTTGCCAACTGGAATTTTAGCAACTCTGTTTCCTGCAGCCATGACGATAGCTTTTCTAAGCGTAATAACGGGGCTACAACATTTTGATGGCTTAATCGACTTAGGCAACGCAGTAGGCTTGAGAAATGTTCATGACCGAAAAATGGTGGCTCACGCATGGACAGTTACCTATTCAGGGGCTGTTTTGGCACTGCTAGTTGAATTTGCCGCTTTCGTAGGGTTATTCTTTATAAATCCACCCTTTGCTTTCGGCGCAATATTGACCGCTGAAATTGCAGCAAAGTTATCGATGGTTACGATTGTTTGGGTTGGAAAACCCAGCCATAAAGGGTTAGGATCGATTTTTCTCTCCAAAGCCAAAAAGAACCTAAATGCAGTTGCCTACCTAATTGCTGTTTTAATCGTTTTTCCCTTTTTTGCCCTCACAAATAGTACCCTGATGGGATTAGTGGCTGTTGGCATAGTCTTAGTCAGCATTCCAGTGGCCTTTATTATGGAGAAGATTTCGGAAGAGGTTTTCGGCGGTGTTTCAGGTGACATGATTGGAGCAACCAACGAAATCGCTAGGGCTGTGACATTGGTTTTGTTCGCAGTTGTGCTGATGGTGATGCTATTATGATTCCCGCTTTGATTATGGCAGGCGGCAAAGGAAGCCGAATGGGGTTGCCCACTGAGAAGCCTCTTTTACCTTTTTTAGGCAAACCACTGATCGATTGGGTAGTAGAGGCAATTTTGGACGCTAAGAAAGTTTCCAAATTCTACGTTGTTACAAGCATGAATTCCCCCAAAACCCAAAAATACTGTTTAGCTAAAGGCTGGGAGATTATTTGCACGGATGCAAAAGGCTATCACAACGACCTAAAACAAGCTGTATTGAAAGCTGATTTGATGGGTCCAATACTCACAATGCCCTCTGATGTGCCCGCAATAACGGGAGTATTTCTTGACAAAGTCATAAACGAGTTTGAGGTTTGCCAAAAAGATTTCTTAGCCGTTTTCGTTCCTATAAAAACAAGGCAAGACTTAGGGCTCTCTATATCCTCTACTGACGAGTACAAAGGTGTGTGGTATGCGGTTTCAGGAGTGAACATAATCAACGGTGCCAAGGTATTGGGAGAAGGAAAAATTGAAACCTGCGCTATAATAACGGAGGAAACCGAAGTTCTTCTGAACGTTAACACTACTAAAGATTTAGAAATAGCCCAGCACAGAATAAAAAAACTAAGAAGAAAATAACCCCACCATCAATCATGTTCTCTTTTTAAAAAAATTTTGCCGCAATTGGTATTTATAGTATGTAAACCATATTTGGGCTATATTTTCAGGAGGGGGAAGACCATGACGTCTCAGAAGCGCGCCAACAATTTTAAACGCCCAGAGCGAACGCTTGTTTTCCCAACAAACGCTAACTGTTATCAAACAGTTCAGAGGGCAACCGATGATTAAACTTCCCAACCAAGTCGCTGAATATTTCCCCTATGAGACTGTCCGACCTCACCAAGACGAATTCATAACAACGGTCTACAACGCGGTAGCCAATCGACGATCAGTTCTTATCGAAGGCAGCAACGGTTTAGGAAAAACAATCTCAGCACTTTCCGCTGTGTTGCCAGTCGCCATCGAAAAAAAACTCAAAATACTCTATGTCGCTCGGACCCACCGTCAACATGATCGAGTAATCGAAGAGTTGAGAGCAGTTTTTCGAAAGCACCAAATTTCAGGTCTCTCTATAAGAGGACGCAACGAAATGTGCCTTAATGTTTTCGCTGCAAGAGGTGCTTTCGACTCAAAATCGCTTATGGAAGTCTGCGAGTTACTCAAAGCCAAGAGCAGATGCCCATACTTCACCAATGTAGAAGGACGAACATACGATTATATGCAGCTTCAACAACAAGTCGCCAGTCGCCCCTATATGGGCTCCGAAATCCAACGTATATGCAAGAAAAAAGAAATCTGCCCCTACGAACTTGTAAAAGCAGGGCTTTCAGACGTTAAAGTAATAGCTTTAAGCTACCTCTATGTATTCGACCCAGTAATTCGAACTGCTTTCCTCAAAAACCTTGAAACCGATCTGCAAAAAATCATCCTAATTGTAGACGAAGCTCATAACTTGCCTGAAACCGCTATCAGCATCTCAGGAAGTACACTCTCACTATTCGTGATGAAGGCTGCGGAGATGGAAGCCAACCGATTCGGTAACAAAGACATCGAAGAATTCGCTCGTTTCTTCAGACTTGAAGCAGAAAAATTAACTGATAAAATAAGTCGAGAAGAAATAATCCCTGCAAAGGACCTAATCGATATAATCCAAAAACAAGGTAACATACCTCGCCCAAGAGAATTCTTTGAGCATATGCATGAAGCAGGTACCGCCATCAAAAAAACGTTGCTTGCTGAGGGCAAGAACCCGCGGTCCTATGTTCACGCTATGAGTGAATTTTTGCTCAAGTGGGTTGACACCTTAGATGATGTTTCCTTCATCAATGTTGCAAGCCGATACTTCAATAAAGAAAACAATAAAACCGCCAAGCTTGAGATAGTGGCGCTTGACCCTTCTAAGGTCACTCAACCTGTTTTCTCTTCAACATACGCAAACATAGTAATGTCGGGAACACTTCAACCTCTTGAAGCGTTTGCCCGAATAACCCAGTTACCAGAAACCACCGTTAAATTCCTAGCTCCTTCACCTTTTCCAAAGGAACATGTTTTTTCTGCCGTCTCTTTGGGCGTTACAACTTCGATGGATAAAAGAACTCCACAAATGTACCAAACTATGATTGAACGCATAAACGAAGTTGTTAACAGTACCCCTACCAACACAGGCGTGTTCGCAGCTTCGTTCCAAGTTCTAAACGCTTTGTTGGCTGAAGGATTGGAAAACACTCTTTTAAAACCCCTCTTCCACGAACGCAAAGGGATGACTTCCAAAGTAAACGAAAAAATGGTTCAAGACTTTAAAGCGTGCGGCGAGAAAGGAGGCGCTGTGTTTTTGGGAGTTCAAGGAGGGAGGACTTCAGAGGGTGTGGATTTTCCAGGTAACCAAATGAATTCAGTGATTGTTGTAGGAGTTCCTTATGCGGAGCCAACCCCAAGAATAAAAGCCCAAATTGATTACTATGAAAAACGTTTTCCTGGGTATGGACGAGAATACGGCTATGTTTTACCCGCCATGAAAAAGGCTTCACAGGCAGCAGGGCGACCCATAAGAACTCTCGACGACCGAGGAGCCATCGTGTTTCTAGACTTTCGTTTTGCAACAAACTACTGCAAAAACTTTTTACCCTCATGGATAACAAACGGAATGAAAGTGCTACCCGACAAAAGAGGCGTTTTAGCCTCCGAAGTTAGCAATTTCTTTAGAACTCAGTCTTGAACTTCCTGAAGCTTCTCGTTCACAACGACTTTTCCAATGATAATCTTTGAGGGTTTTGTTGAGAACCGCAGTTTGAACCTTCAATGTTTTTCTAAGTTGATTAACTTCCCTTAATACTCCGATTCCTAAAAATTTTGACCCGCGACCACACAAACCGACGAGTAAGCCTTTTTCTGGTTCCTGGTTTCTAGGGATGGCGGCTCTTGGTTCGATTGTAACTTGGCTCTTTGGATAACATTGAAGTTTTGCATTCTTGAGGTAGCGTGAATATGTCATTTCGCGGAGAATCTTTCGCTTTTCTGGTGGTCGCTGCTTTAAGGCGAAGGATGGTTCAACAACGATCACAGGAGTTTCCAAGCTCGAAATGAGGGGTTCAAGTTCATCTTGTATCTGTATGGCAATGATGACATCAGGTTTTAGAGTCTTGATTAAGTCTGTCTTGTATATGACCGCAACCTCTCCACGAACAAAACCATCAGTGTTAATCAAAACAAAATCAACTTGCCCCTGTAAAACCTCGGTTTCAATAGCATCTAAACCTTCGATAGTTTTAGATATGGCTGTTATAGGTGAGGTGACGCCGACAAAAAAAGCGTTCTTCAGCCTTAAATTATATAGTTCCGGAATGCGTTTGGAAGTTAATCCGTAACCGATCGTCGCTGACGGACCAATGTCTGATTGACCTAAATCCCCATCTAAAACAGCTACCTTATTTTTACCATCAATCAATTTGTTTAGAAGGTACGTACAAAGACTGCTTTTGCCACAATCAGCTGCACCCAAAATCATAACAACCACTGGGCGCTTTTGCAAAGCTAAAATGGCTTCGAAAGGTTTGTCCCAAGAAGGTGGATTTGTGCTGCCCACAGTTTCAGCTATGCCAGAATTTGCACCTAATGAAACCTCAAAAGTTGATTTTTCAGCAACGTAGAATGGAAGACGTTTCCCTTCAAGAATCAAAACACGTTGGGATTCTTTCATTAGATAACCGAAAACTTCCGATTTTCCATAAATAAGCCGCACTGACGCTGGACCATCAACCAGCATTGTTTTGTTGGATTCGACTGTGTGCTGCAATTGTCTTTCTCCTTGTAACTATTTTTCCGTTTCTACCAGCTATAAGTGTGGCTGAGGAAATATGCCTAACTCCTCTGCTACGTTTGTTTTCTTTTAAAGCTTTGTTAGTTCCCGCCTCATTCACGACTTCCAGGACCACTTGGGGTGGCAAGGCGTCATTCATGTCTTCTAGCAATTCCTTGTAGATTGGAACACCGTTTCCAATCTTAACAGAAATGCATGTTATTGCAAAGTTAATGTTTTTTATTATCTTAAGGATGTTGTTAATTACTTCTTTAGTGCTAAAGCAGTTGCCTTCCTCAATAACTTTTCCATCAGCTAATATTACCAATCCAACTGAAACACCTGGGTCTATGCCAATTACTATTTTTTTGTAGGCTTCTTTTCCTAAAAGTAACACTTTGACATATTCAACTAAGAGTGTCAACTTCATCTTCGTTGTGTAGAACCAAGATTTTCTGGTGGTTAACTAATTTTTTCTCTTGGTCTGTCGTTATAACCAAAATAATTTTGGCAGAAACGAATTCTCCTGGAACTAAACTAATAAATGGAATGTTTTGTTCCTTCAACTTGTTTACTATTAGAAAGTAGGTTTTGCCTTGCACTGTGGCGACGGCAACTTTTTCAATCATAAAGTAACCTTAAAGTATAGGTTTAAGTGCAAAACACATTACTAGATTCAAGTTTATAATTCTTGACGTGTTAAGCATGGATAAAATCTCGACAGGCAGTAATTGCATAGACAGTTGCATAGGTGGAGGCATTTTACCAGACACGGTAACGTTGATTTACGGTGAACCTGAAACCGGAAAAACAACCCTTGCAATACAATGCGCTTTCTACTGCGCCAACCAAAATCTAAAGGTCCTCTTTATCGACTGCGACAACACTTTCTATGCTAAGAGATTATCCCAGATTGCAGGCGACAAATTCGATGAAGTTGCGGAACGAATCATTCTTGTTAAACCTAAGGATTTTAAGCAACAAACGGCAGTTGTGGACCAGATCCAAGACTACAGCCCAAACAATGTAGGTTTAATTTTAATCGATACATTCACCTCGCTGTATAGTGCAAAAGTCAGTGAAACCTTAAGCAAAACGAAGGGATTCGATGTTAACCGCGAATTAAACCGTCAACTAGCTATTTTGGCACAAATGGTAAAAATCCGAAAAATCCCAGTTATAATAACAAGTCAAGTCCGTAGCGTCCTCAACGACCAGAACCCAAGCGTTAGACCTGTGGCGACTCGTGTTCTTAAATTCTGGGCTGACACCATAATTGCGCTCAAACCCACTGAAAACCCTCAAACAATAAAGGTGACTGTGGAGAAAACCACGCGAAATTCAACAGGGAAAGACATGTTATGTACAAATAGGGGAAAAGGGAATACAAGATACACAATTTCACGAGTAATGGTTGAACCTCATGGATGTCGCATTGCTAATTGTTGAAGCCTTAAAATTTATTTTTCCAGCTTACTGCGCCAATGGCACCCCAGTTCTTGCAGGAGGCGGCACCAAGATGGATTTCGGCAGAAACTTTGTAGATGGCAAACGCATTTTTGGGAACAACAAAACTTTTCGAGGATTCTTCTTTGGTTGGGGTGTCGGCTTCGGCGTTGGGCTTTTAGAAGGCTTGGTTTTTGGCTTCCAGAATTACCCAATACTATTTGCTTTGCTTATTCCGTTGGGTGCTCTTTTAGGTGATTTGACGGGTGCATTTATAAAACGTCGGATAGGAATAAAGCCCGGTGGATTGTTGCCTATTGTAGATCAGATTGATTTTGTAGTTGGTGCGGTTGTGTTTTCGCTTCCTTTACTCTTGATCAGTTGGCAAGTGGCAGTAACGGTGTTGTTGATTACTCCGCCAATTCATCTTTTTACGAACTTTTTAGCGTTTAAAATGAAGTTGAAGAAAAATCCTTGGTAGAGATTAAAAACTAAAAATAATAGAAATTTTGATAGCGGAAAAAATTATTGACCGCCATTTGCTTTGAAGGAAATTGAGCCTTCTAAGAACACGTATGATAATAGTAAAAGCGCCACACCTACGACCAGTAGCATGTATGCCTGTCTTGGTTTATACGCGCTTTTTGAGCTCTGGTAAATGGCGAGTAGCCCTACGAATCCCAACGCGTAGAGTGTCACTGAAATTAAGGTGTCCGATATGAATTGGGAACTTATGTCTGGATAGAGGAAGTAGAATTGATTGTTAATATATGCGGAGGGCGATGGATGGTTGATGAGGGTGTATAATCCGCCGCCGAAGAGAAATATCACGTAGGCTATTCCGACAGATGTAATCAGGAAAGCTGTCGGTGCATTTGTGCTGATTTTACGGAACCATCGGCTAAGCGAAAAAGACATCGATGACGAACTTTTCTTTAGTTTACTGGTCATTTTTGGTTCTCTTCCTCAATTAAGTACTTTGCTACATCTTTAGCCCATACTCCAGTTAATGAATTTTTCTGAACCTCAACTAAATATTGGCTCCAAGTCATGTTAAAAGCAGCTTCCCAGACCCTGAATTTCTCGATCACATTATGGTATGCTTTTAAATGCAGTGGCAATAGCCGTCTTCTTGGGCTTCTCTGTCGCAAATTTTGCAATTCAAGGTTTATGTTCTCCTTTTGAGGGGCAATTGGCATTGAGGCAAAGTTTCCAAGGAAATCTTCCATGTAAATAAACAGCCACGATGGGTGAACCGCAACTCTTACAAATGCTTACCCAGTGGCTTAACTGTGCCAGTTTGTGGCAGAGGAAACGTCGTGTTGCATTTACCTTCAAAATAGTTTGTGCAACCAACGAAACGTTTGCCAGTTTTTTTCGAGCGCAAAATCACCAGTTTTCCATCGAAGCATTTGGGGCATGCTCCAATGGTTCTCTCTTTTAGTCGTCCTTTCTTTATTGGTGTGCTTAATTGAGCGCCTATGTCAGTTTCTTTTTCTTTAAGTTCCGACAATAACCAGTTCTAAAGTTTCTAGTTGTGTCTTGTAGCACATTTTGTTTGGTTTCTTTGCCCTGTTGGATTGCCTCCATTCTTTCTTCCAGGCTTCTTGTCATTTCTGAAGAAACCACAGTTGGGCAATATTTTAAGAGGACTTCGATGACTTCAAATCCAAGGTCACTTACAGACAGGTTGTTTATGCCGTTTACGTATTTGCGGTTGTAGAGTGTTTGTATAGTTGCGGCTCTTGTGGCTTTGGTGCCGATTTCCTCTTTCTCCATTTTCAGAAGTAGACTACGAGGGTTATATCGAGGGGGCGGATTAGTAAAATTGTCATTTAAAATTACCCTTTTAACGCTTACTTGTTTGTCCTTCAATCAGAGGGGGTAAAGAAGCCTCTTTCAACTGTACGTATGGTTTATAGAACCGCATCCACCCTTCATTTAACGTTCGAACAGTATTTAGAAGGAAGAAGGTATCCATTTATGTTAATTTTTACTTTGATGGTTTGTTGGATTGCTGGTTCACCGAAAACAGCTAAAAACCGCTTAATAACCAAATCGAAGATGTTTCTTTCAGCAATTTCAAGAGCTTTTTCTGGCAGATTTCCAGTTGGGTATATAGCTGGGTGAGCAGAGTCATATTTTTTGCCTTCATTTGGTTTCAATGTCGGGTTTAGAGAGGAGGTCAACTGTATGTTTAGTATAAGCGGGGGCTTTTCCCAGTTTTTTAAGTATTTTTTTGTAGCCAATGGCTGATGGCAAGTTTTTGGCTGCTCGTTCGGGGATAAGAAATCAACGCTTTCAAGTACAGGTTCTGCGCGATGCTTGATGTTCGCATAGGTGTGTACTTGAAGATGCGGTAAGCTTCACTTTGCAATGCACCAAGGTCAAAAGGCACAGGTGGATTCTGCGAAAACTCTTCCATGGTTACTGTTTCTATTTGGCCTTCTTTGGTCTTGCATGCATCATGCTTCGTTGTTGCCTGTGCTTTGTTTTCAAGAATTTTCTCGTATTCAACTTGGAAAGTGTTATCGTGTATGCCTATTTTAGCAGTAAGTGTCCAGTAGGGTGTGGGCACGAAGGAGTTTATGGTTTTTTCCCGATCTTCAACAAACTTCAATGTAGGTCCTTGAACTCTGCCCGTGCTGAGTGTTGTGTATTGCCCGCTGAAGTTTTGGGCGGCTTGAGTTAAGGCACGTGACAGGTTTATGCCATATAACCAATCGACTTCATGGCGTGTTAATCCTGCTTCAACCAAAGCAAAATCTAAGTGACGGCAGCAGGTGTGCGTAGGATTCTTGAAGTTCTTCTTTTGTAAGGGTTGAATATTTCATTCGTTTAGCTATTGTCTTCTTTGTCGCCACATGCATACTTTAGAATGGTGTATCCTATGATGCTGCCCTCTATGTCAAAGTCGCAGGCATCGACAAATTCCTCTGCGTTTTTTGCAAGTTTGGCGATGACTTTTAGCCATATCCGAATTCTAGATGCGCTACGTTCAGCTTGGTATCGTGGAACCCATTGATAATCAAAGACTGGATAGCCCTGTCCCTTCTGTTTGCTTTTTAAAGTGTATAAGTGTCCAAGCGCTGGAACAACTACTATGTTTCCATCTCGATATGCTTGATAATAAGGTACACCATTGTTGACTGCCTTTTTCGGTTTCCCTTCAGCATCTAACGCTGTAGCTATTCTGTTTGCAGCATCAGGTTTTTCTGTGATAATTAAAGTGTATTTTTCCAAATGCTGTTAAACCACATGTAATATTCACAATGAATGGATTTCCAATTAAAAGGTTTACAGAAAATTCACACTCAACTTCGCGCTAAATCTTTTAGCAATCAATAAATATACCCCATCCATGTAAACATGGGAGATTTGGATGCCGCAACGTGTTATTTGTCAAGGGTGTCACCATGTTTTATATGAGGGCAAAGAACTAAAACCGCCGGACGAAATTATTGCATTACACGGGGGAAAATGCCCAAAATGCGAGCGAAAACTGATGCTTCTACCGATGGATGTTGAAGTTAAACCCTTAAACAAACGTTAAAAGCGGAACCGGGTGAATCGTTCCAAAACTATTTTGTCTTATTATTATTGTTAAACTGATTTGGTTTACCTGAAACAAGAAATATGACACTGTCAAAAATGAAAGGAAAGTTATCCTCTCAGAAGATCCTCTTGGCCATTGTTGTGCGTTGATGAGAATTGAAAAAATTTTAAGTGGGAAATGCTTTAGAGCTTAGAAAGCATGCTACATTAAACTTTCCCAATGTCTCGGTCCATTGTTTGCAGGTTTTGGAAAGCCATAAATAAATCGCCAATGTGTAAAATAGTACAATCGCATTATACCCTTGGAAGAGATGGCTAAAGTGGGCGAAGGAATTAAGGAACGATTCGGAAATAGCCTTTCAGTTTTTGACAGGCTGAGAATACAAGTAAGCCACGGTACAATCATTGCTTACTCCGCATTAATCATTATCCTGTTTGTTGCATTCACAGTTCGTATTTTACCCCTCCGATGGGAAAACCTCTCATCAGGAACATCCCTTCTAAACGAGTTTGACCCTTACTACCAGTTCAGCATAACCCAGCATATGGTTAATTACGGTTTAATTTCACCTTATTGGCCAACTCACTGGGTAAACACGTTGAAATGGTTCCCAGACGGATTAGACATGTCTACAGCATTGCCAGCTCTGCCCATGTCAGCCGCTGCAGTATTCCAATTCATATCATTGTTCGGCGCAAAAATTGATCTAATGACTTTCTGCGCGATATTCCCAGCTTTAGTGGCTGTTGTTTCATGTACAGTACTATATTTAATCGGCAAAGACATGGGTGGAAGAACAGTCGGTTTATTTGCAGCGCTCTTCCTCGCTTTAGCACCATCATTCTTACAGAGAAGTTCATTGGGATTCTTCGATACAGAAGTACCTGGTGTACTTGGGCTAGTTCTGTTCATTTTCCTGTTCTTAAGGTCTCTTGACAGTAACAGGTCCCTACGCGCATCGCTATTGTACTCTTTGGGTGCAGCTGCTTCATTGGCTTATTTCATCGCTGGTTGGGGAGCGGCTTACTACTTGATAGATTTAGCAGTATTATTCGTCTTTGTTTTGGTATTACTGAAGCGTTATACCCCAAGAATGCTGGTTAACTATAGCGTAACCTTCGGTTTAGCCTTGTTTATCGGAACCCGAGTCCCTTACATCACAACTGCCTACGTTACTTCAGGCGCTATTCTCCCGGTAGCAGCAGTATTCATCGTGCTTATAGTTGCAGAGATTCTGCGAAACAACATATCAATGAAAACCAAACTAACATTAGCTATTGCAACTATGGCAGCTATCATCACAGGTATTGTTGGTTTAGCTGCAACTGGACTAATTGGTGGAATCACCGGAAAATTCATCACAGTTTTAGATCCCTTCATCAGGGCTGGTTCACCTCTCATTGATTCAGTAGCAGAACAAAGGATTGCTGCATGGGGAAACCTCTACCTTGAAGTTGGAGTCAGCGTACTATTCTTTGTCGTAGGCTTGTACTTCGTCCTTAAGAATCCAACTAACCGCAACATCTTCCTCCTTCTCTTCGCAATAACTTCACTCTACTTTGCAGCTTCAATGATTCGGTTATTGGTTCTCTTTGCACCAGCCTTCGCTATAATAGCGGGAATAGGAATTGTTACTTTACTAAAACCATTTGTTACCCTGCTGAAGGAAGCGCCCAAGAATATTATTAAATCAAAACGTAGAATGCCCCGTGTAAGCAAAGAATATAGCGGTGTTGCAATCCTCGTGATTTTCATGCTTCTGATGTCAAGCTTAGCGTTCTCACCACAGACTGGCGGTATGCCAAGGTCAATATCGCAAGCTTATACGCCAACTGCAATTAGCGGCTCAAGTCTTCCAGTAGGCGGCGCAGGTCTCACTCAACCAGTAAGTGCATGGCTTGACGCAATAGGTTGGATGAAGAACAACGTTCCCTCAACCGATGCTGTTGTAATGTGGTGGGATTATGGCAACTGGCTGAGCGACCTTGGAAACGTAACCAGTTTGGCAGACAACACTACAACTAACAGCACACAAATAGCAAACGTGGGATTCATCTTTATGGGCAATGAGAACGAATCGATGAAGATGCTCAACAACTATGGTCAACAACATGTTAAATACATCGCTGTCTTTGAGGTTTTGGGAATCTCCCAATCCAGCAGTGGATCAAATAGTTACACGGCTTATCCAGCGGGATATGGCGACGAAGGAAAATGGTCCTGGATGGCACGTATTTCAGGAACCGATAAACAGCGACTGATAAACGAAGGCTTCATGGACTCTGCAACAGCATGGACAAATGAAACAACATTCGGCTCAATTAGTAAGACAACCAACCGATGGGAATGGAATGACCAAGGCTTAAACTGCACTGTAGAGGAACTATTGAACTACGCAGAAGTCCAATACTGCAACTCCATAACCACTGCCACTAACAACCAAATAACAATAGTGCCTGACATGACTACCACGCAGCCAACATACTTCAAAGAAGCATTCTTCGCTGGATTAAATGTTTCACCAACCCAGTACGGCGGATTGGTCCCGATAGTCGCAATCTACAGCATTGACTGGGCAGCATACGACGCAGCAAACGGTATAACCCCCTAGGTGCAAGGAAGCGAAGCAGTGTTTCCAAAGGTTCCCGATCAGCACAAAGTTGGTCGACCTTTAATCCCCAATGGTTTAGGAGTTCTTTTCGTCCTAACCACCACTGTATATCTTTTCTCGATTTATTTCTCTAACAAGGTTTTCAGTTTAGGCTTAGACACTTCGGTCAACGGAGTTTCTGCTGCATTAACCCTAGCCGTCTGCATACTATTCGGCGGTTTCATGGGTCTCCTAGACGATTTTATGGATTTGAAATGGCGGTATAAAGCCTTCATGCCCTTAATCGCGGCGTTACCGCTAATGTACTATGCCATTGAAAACCCAGCCCTCAGAACGTCGATATCAATTCCGCTTATTGGAACCATACAGTTCGGTGAAGCCTATATTTTCCTAATTATTCCCTTAATCGTTATGATAGTTACGAACACTGTGAACCAGCTTGGCGGACTAAATGGTTTAGAAACAGTGTGTCCAGCTATAGTCATCTTGGGGTTAATGGCGTTTTCATCTTCCTATATTCTTATGATTGGACCCTTATTCTTTTGGCTAATTTTAGCTTATTTTAACACGCGGGGCAAAATTTTTGTGGGTAACGCAGGATCATTTGCAATAGGCATAACTATAGCCTCGTTCGCAGTAATTTCGGATTTAAAAGTAGATTTGCTAATTTCTATTTTACCCTTCATCTTCAACTCCTCAATCATTCTGCTCGCCGTGTTCTTTACTCGCAAACGTGCAGGAGTCAAATTTGATGGGGCAAAACTTAGTTCAGATGCAAGAAAAAGCCTCGTTACAATAATATGTTATCATCGACCATTGACAGAGCGAAGGATAGTGCAAATAATCGCTGCCATTGTTGCTCTCTTTACATTGCTTGGTGCAATAATCCAGCTTTTTTAATACGTTAAGCTCCAAGGAAGCTTTCAAGCCTGGTTAAGCCGATTATTTCATCAAAGTTTAAGCCCAACGCATCCAAAACTTGGTCAAAGGTGCTGTGCAAGTAAGCAATGTATTTCTCAACGTCTACTTCGTTTCTTGATGTTAACTCAACTGGTTTAACACCAGCATTAACAATGGGATCATCCGTAGAACCACTGCGAGACGACGACTTGATAACTTTAACAAAACTTATCATGTCTCCCGCACGCAACTCTTTGCCACTTTTCTCGAGAATCTTGGCTGCTTTGACGTGTTGTGGGGTTGTTTTTGTATAATTAGAAAGTTCATCCCCGAGCACTACGTGGAAGGCAAGGTCGCTCATTTCACCCCATTCTCGCCGTTTGAGAACGTTGTGGCGTTCGCGGACTATGGCAGCGATGTCTTTTCGGGCTTTCTCGAAATCTTCAGGATTCTTAACCTTTGCTAGTCGTTCTTTCATTTGGTTAAAAGCGTCTTTGATAAATATTGGTATGTGTTTTTTCTTACCTGTTAACCCTTTCACGTCGACAGTGCCGTCTTCGAGGACGCCCAGGTAATTCTTTTTGCGTGAACTAAAAACAGCATACCGATAGACTTTGTCGACATCGATCCCCATGCCTAATTCATGCTCGGTATAGTGGACTACGTCTTCAATCTGCTCTTTGGTCGGATTTTTGAGGAATAAGCTGTCAGTGTCGCCATAGAGTACCTGAATGCCTACGGTTTTTGCGTGATTGAGGATTTGGGTGATGCTGTAACGGCCAATTGCAGCGGTTGCTTCTGCGACGGGAGGACAGTAAAGGTCAAAGCTATCGGCTCCAAACACACCGTAGCTTGCGTTCAAAATGACTTTAAGTGCTCCCTGAGCGATGTTGTACCAACTTCGAAGCTCGGTTGGTAGGGTTTTGTCTTTTGCTCGGCTCTTGTACCAACGCACACGCAAATCCCGCAAGGATCCTATTAGTAGGCTTTCGAGCGCGCGTTTTTCTGTGCATACCCAGTGGGGGGTATCGGGTATTGTGTGCCCTTTGCAGTTAGGGTGGTTGCAGCAGATGGATTGGTAACCAAGGTTCCAAACCTTAATGATTGAAGGATATAGGCTGGGAAAGTCCATCACAGCTACATTAAAATGTACACCCGGCGTAGGTTCCACCACGATGGCACCTTTGTATTTTTTGCCCTTAATCACCGCTGTTGAGGTAGTTTTACCTTTCTTTGTGAGGATGTCTTCGGCGTTGGGAATTAGCATGTTCCGTTTGCGGTGTTCGCGATGCATAAAGTTGCGAATCCAACGGCTTACACCTTGACGGCTAACATCTTCCATGGGCATACTGCTGATGCGAGCGAGAACAAGCAACAATTTCATGGCAGAGTCATTATCAAAACTTGTTAACTTGTAAGTTATTTCTGAATCGCGCAAACAATATGAAGCAAGTTCGTTATAGTTGAGAGATCACCAAACTCCTTATCTATAGGAATTTTTTCCATACCAAGGAGTGCTTTGGCTACATCGTTGAGGCTAATGTCTCTGTAGCGACCGCCGTAAGCATAAATTTGCACTGAACGATTAAAGAAGAACTTGTATAAGTCAATGTGAACCCCGTATTTCAATAAGCATACCCTTTCACCAACTTCGATAGGAATCTCTTTTTTTTCAATATGTAGGTTTTAGCGCTCTGTTGCTTAGATACCGAAGGTCAAAGTCGTCACCGTTAAAAGTTAAAATAAATGGATATTCTTCAAGTGCTTCAAAAGTTTTTCTAAGAAGATCTTCTTCTTTTTCGAAATATTCGATTATACAGTCTCCCGAAGAAGGCTTGTTGTTTTCTTGTTTTCCATCTCTTTTAAGAATAAAGACCTTTTTTTCACCATCTGAGCTGTAAACCGATACCGCAATTACTTTGTCAGTTGCTTTCTCAGGATTAGGCATCCTTGAGACAACAGAAGACAGTACCTCTATGTCTATCGCAGCTCTGCGGAAAATTGGTGCTGGGTACTCCAAAAGTTTAGCCCACATCTCAATATATTCGCGTTCTTCTTCGGAGCAATCTGTGAAAAGGGCACGAATTTTATTTAGGTTTTCATTTGCTGAATCGTCTATTGCAAGAACAAGTCTTTTCTCTTTAACTTCATACAGCATTCCGGGCAAAAGTTGTTGGTCATAAATATATGATTGGTAGTATTTGATTTTTGATTCCCAAATTTTTGTGTCGCTGTCCTTAAATTGTATGCCAAAAACTTTGGAATAATCCCATGGTATAATGTCGCGTATCGTTATTCCATGTTGACCTCCAATCGATGAGGGATCTTTTGCAATAATTTTCGTTACATTGATGATTTTATCGCTCAGTGGGTCAATTTTCTCTTCTTGCTGGAACCTATCAAAGCCTTCAAGATCAGTTATACGATTAAAATGTTTGAGTTCTTCAGGGGTTAGATTTGTTAAGCAATAAGGTTTGTGGTTTGTATTATCATACCAGAAATAAATCTGCCCAGAGTTAGGCTCGTAAAGTTTGATTACAACCTTCTTTTGGCGTCCATCATAGGTGGCGGAAACAAAATATGAAGGTGGAAGGTTTTCTGGGCAAATTGGCGGATAAGGTTGGCGCTGCCGTTTCCTTGGCTTAGCTACCACAACTTCCTGCACAGCGCTGGGTAAAACTGGAGCTTGTTCTTTTACCCCTACTTTTACGGCAGGTTCAGTTTGTTCGCTAATACAATAGTCTAATAGAGTGCGCGCCATCCCCAGTTAACCTTGCCTCTATATGGAACACAGAGACTAAAAACCTTAGTGACTAAAAAACAGGAAATCTGTCAATCATTAAAGTAACAAAATCTGCATCTAAAACCTTAAAAGAAAATTATTTGGAGTTACGCGAAGAATTTATTTTAGATTATACGGACTTCATGCATAATGTATAGATGGTGGTCCACTTCCTTTTTGGCATCAAAGACTGCACCGCATTCATGGCACATGTATTGTCCAGCTCTAGTCTGAGGAGTGCTTTTGCGTTTGGTGATTTGACTCAACTTCCATCTCTAACCGAATCAAATGGAAAAAGTGGCTTAAGCCATTATGTGCAGATAGTTATGTTACGCACCTATTTCTTCATGTATTTTTGTCTTCTTCACTGAGTTCACGGACTCTTTGAACCCCCTTTGAACCATCCAATTTACTTGTTTCTTGAACAGTCATCTTTTCCTTATTTTTTGTTCGTTTCCAATTTTCGGGTTCAATCTTTTCAACAAATTAGTCACTTCCATTTTTGGATGATTTTGGGTATATAAATTGTCCAGCCCGAATTAATAATTCATAAAATGGCTGTTAACATATTGTAACATAGCCGCCGTTTTGAATTCTTATTAGGATGCCCGTGTTTTTTATAGCTGAGAATTAGATTTGTTGCGGGACGCTTGGACTGTTGCGATAGAGACTCTCAGTTGGATAGAAATGCGCCGACTCAACGAGCGTTCAGCCTTAATGCGGACGGTAAAACAACTGGGTGTCAAAGACCCAAGCGCTATACGCTTCGCTTACGGCTTAGTTGTTGAGACTGAGCGTCGAAAAAACCTAATCGACAAATTCATAAACGTGGCAGTGGAACCCAAAAACATTAGTGAATACACTATGGGCATCCAGGCTTTCCTGCGTCTGTACGTTTACCAGACACGCGTCGTTAAAAATTGGGAAAAAATCAACCTCAAAGAAGCTGAAAACATCGCAGCAATGGGCAGAGCCATATTAGGCTGGCAAACCATGCGAGAAATCGAACCAATCCTGGGCTTTTTACTAACCAAAAAATTAGCGACAATTATGGATCTATTAAGTGGGGCGGAAAAAGTTAGTATGCAAACTTACCATCCTATTTGGTTCGTTGAGTACTGTTTCAAACTCTTTGGTCATGATGAGGCAGTCGCTTTCTTAAAGGGTAGCATGACGCCTCCGCCTAGCTACATCCGAATAAACACCTTAGCTGGACCTGAAGAAGAAACCTTGCAAAGGCTCAAAGCTGAAGGCATAGAACTAGAAAAATCGGTGCCCCTTGATTACACTTACAAGGTTTTGTCATCCAAAAAGCCATTAAACTCCCTGCCCAGCTACGCAGAAGGCTTATTCTATATTCAAGACAAAGCAAGCTGCTTTGCCACCCAAGCCGCAAACCCAAAACCAGGCCAGACTGTGTTCGATGTTTGCGCAGCTCCAGGCGCCAAAACGACCTTCATCGCGCAGCTAATGCAAAACAAAGGTAAGATCTACTCAGTGGATTTCTCAGCTAAACGAATGAAAACATGGAAAAAAGAGACAACGAGAATGGGAACCAAAATCGCTGAGGCTCTATTGGCAGATGTTTCAATATCTGTGCCTTTAACAGTTGAAGCAGACCTGATGATTTTGGACCCACCCTGCACTAGCACAGGTGTATTTGCTAAGCAACCCTCATCGAAGTGGCGCCTCAGTCCCAATTCAATTAAGAACATGTCGGAGCTCCAGTGGCAAATGATTAACAACTGTGCAGAAAAAGTTACAGCAGGCGGCATCTTGGCTTACTCAACCTGCAGCATAACCTTCGAAGAAAACGAAGGGATAATTGAGCGTTTCTTGAAAGAACATCCAGAATTCACTCTAATCGACATAGAACCCAAAATTGGCATGCCAGGGCACAATGGGTTAACCAAATGCCAACGACTATATCCACACATCCATAATTGCAATGGCTTCTTTATAGCGAAACTACAAAAACAATGAGGATAACGGAAATATCAGGCTGTTTTGAAATCACCCAATGTTTTTTGTGGGGTTTCTTTGGTGTATAGTGGGTAGGTTATTTTTGTTCCTTCCAAATGTGCGAGTTCATTCAGTTCATGATTGATAACGCTGTCTTTACTGATGATATGTTCAACTTTTAAGTGGCGTATCACGAGAGCGTCAGAGATGAGGTTTCGGTGGCAACGCCAAGGCAAAGCTTCTGCACACATTAACGCCAAGCGGTTCTCCCTTGCCAATGCTACAATTTTCAGTATGCTATCCGTGAATTCTTGGGTTTGCATATAGTCGGCGTAACCTCGGAAGCCGCTGTTTTGCCACGCTAAGTTGATGGATTCGTGTTTGGGGTGGCGTAGGCCACCGATTTCTGGCATGTGTATGTACTTTATGCCATGGTGCTTAAGGCTGACGGGGAGGGTTTCTTTGTTGAACTGTGGATTGTATCGGGAACGTGGAACCGTACGCACGTCTACCAACAAAGTTACCCCGTAAATCTCAAGCAACTGTAAAAATTCCTCCAAAGTTCTAGTAGAGTGCCCGATCGTAAAAACAAATCCCAATTCAGACCCCTTTGTTCACATATTGCCCTCAAAATTAATTATGTTAAAGCAAATATAAGAATCCAAGTTCTTAGAGCCAAAACTGATCAATCTTATTCGGATCCTACTTTTCACTATTAGAAATGTTAAAATCAGTTTTTTTCTTCTTGATTTTTCAGGTCGGTGGAAAATTTCAAAAGTCTTTGTTAATCCAGATTCTTCTGTTCAATATTTGTATCCGAATACATTAAATTTATTAATTAAACCTATACAGCATAAGGTAAAGGCGAACAGTTGTGTCCCTCGCAACCAAAATACGGTCATTCAGCCCCATCCAATTGGCTTCTTTAGTGTTCTTTTCAATCACAGGCTTAATCCTGCTGATTTCCTTACCGTTAACGGGTTATCCGCCTCACGTTGGCTTTTTAGGCATCATTAGCCTCATAACCACCTTTAGCCTTTTCACTAAAAGGGTTTGGGCACCTTGGCTAGTCGCTATCCTGTTCATAACTATCACGGGGTTCAGTCTTGTCACCCTTGCTTTAGCTGGCTTCAGCAACCTATTAGTTGGTTTAAGCATGCTTGGCTATGCTTTTCTGACGTGGGTTTTAACCGCAGGTCTCTTGTTGAAACGCAAAGACTAAGCTCTAGCGGCGGAACTGCGGAAAAGCCCAACAGCCACTTCTTGGTCCACATCGATAAATTGTTCGTTTTCAGCGATTTCCACAAATCCATCTGCGCTCGCCAACGTAGTGATTGCTCCAGAAGCGCCAGATTCGACGGGTTCAGCGATCAAACGGCATTTTTCATCAAACTCTAACCGAACCATCACAAACGTTCGCCTGCCCTTAGCACTAAACATCCGAGACCCAGCAAAAGCCCTAACCATCTTCATAGTGCTTGGTGGTCTACCTGCCAAACGCAAAATCAAGGGTCTTGCAAGCAAATAGAAAATCAAAAGCGCCGATGTTGGATGACCTGGCAATGAAAAAATTGGTTTGTCCTCTATAAACCCGACAGTTGTCGGTTTGCCTGGTTTAACTGCTATTCCATAAACAACGATGCCGGGCTTGCCAAGCGAATCCACGATTTGGGGAGTGTAGTCATGTGGACCAACCGAGACGCCGCCTGAAGTAATAACCATATCAGCTGAAGCCAAGGCGGTTTGCACCGCTTTAGTTAAAGCAGCTTTGTCGTCGGAGACTACGCCGAAGTAGACGGGTTTTCCGCCGCTTTCGATAACGGCAGTGCTTATGCTGTATGCATTGATGTCGTAGATTTTTCCAGCTGGCAATGGGTTGCCGGGTTCCGTTACTTCTGCACCTGTAGACAGGACGGCAACTATGGGAATTTTGAGGACTCTAACTTTAGTTAAGCCTAAAGCTGCCAAAACACCGATTTCGCTTGAACCTAAAACCTGCCCTTTCTTAAGTACTACTGCACCCATTCTTAGGTCTGAGCCTTTTTTCATGACGTTTTCTCCTTGGGTAACTGGAGTAAAAACATTCAAGCCTTCATCTTCACGCTCAGTATCCTCAACCATCACAACTGCGTCTGCACCCTCGGGAATAGGGGCACCAGTTACGATTTCAACCGCTTCGCCCTTCTCCACTTTGATGTTTGGCGGTTCTCCAATGTTTACGGCGCCCGAAACCTTTACTGTTGCAGGTTCGTTTTCGTCGCCTCCAAACGTGTCCTCAGCTTTCATAGCGTAGCCGTCGACTGTGGAGCGGTTAAACGGTGGAATATCCAACTTTGAAACCACATCTTCGTTGAGCACGCGGTTATAAGCTTCAAGCAGAACGGTTTCTTCTTCACCCAAAAAAACAGGTTTAAAGTGGTCATCGATTTTCTTTTTTGCTTCTTCAAACGTCAGCAGTTTCCTAAACATACTTACGCAACCTCCACGACGCCGAACATCTGCACGATTACTGTTTCGCCTTCGCTAATGCCTTCGCGGTTTTCGGGGACGACGACGTAGCCATTGCTTAGTGTCATGGTTGAAATGGAACCTGAACCTTTAGCGCTTACTGGTTCAGCAAACAACTCTCCATCTTTCTCAGTAACTCAGAACACGGACATAGGTTTTTCTTCCCAACGCACTCGTGATTTTTCGCGCCAAAACTGTTTTAACGATAGGTCTTGGCTCCTGCTTGCTCATCCCAAGCATCTTGCAAATCAGGGGTCTGCCGAAAACTTCAAACCCAATCACCGCAGCCACTGGATTGCCCGACAATATCAAGACTGGTTTGCCCTCTAACATGCCAACGGCTGTGGGCATCGCTGGACGCAGCGCAATGCCGTGGACGATGATACCTGGTTTTCCCAGCTTGTTAACGGCGTCAGGGACTAAATCTAAGCCGCCAACGCTGGTTCCGCCAGTGGTGATTATAGCATCGTGGGTTTTTAGAGCGCTTTGGATTTTTTCTCCGATTTCTTCGGTGTTGTCTTTGACAATGCCTAGGTCGCTTGTTTCTGCGCCGAGTTCTTGGCACATGGCTGAAACCATGATTTTGTTTGAATCATAAATTTGGTTGCTTGCCCTTTCGGCGCCGACTTCAGCTATTTCATTGCCTGTGGCTATTATGGCGACTTTGGGTTTCTCCACAACCTTCAATTGAGTGTAGCCTAATGCAGCGCCTAACCCCAGATGGTATGGGTTCAATCGGGTGCCAACTTTAATCACTAAGTCGCCATGTTTGAGGTCTTCACCAACCTTAGAAACGTTAGTAGCCGGCGCAATTTGGCACCAAATTTCCACCTCCTCGTTGCGTTTCTCAGTGTTTTCAAGCATGACAACTGCATCTGCACCCTTTGGAATTGGGTTTCCAGTCCAAACCTGCTTAGTTTGCTTAACATCTACCTGGTCAGCCTTAGTTAACTTGAGGATCACGGGCTTAGATTGCGAAGCACCCTCCAAATCAGACGACTTTACAGCATAACCATCCATGGCTGACTTGTCGAAGCGTGGCAAAGATTCTTGGGCAAAGAGATTTTCGGCTAGAACACGGTTAAGCGCCTGTTTTAGCGGTATCTGCGTCACTTTGGGCTTGCCAACCTTCAGTGTTTTAAACCAGGTTTGTAGGGCTTGGTCTGTTGATGTTAGTTTTTGGAATCCTTTGAGCTTTACCAAAATGGTCCCACTTTAGCACTAGCGTTTTACCGTAAAAAACATATCGAACCAAAGAATCTCCGCTACTCATTGAGCTTTAACTATATGATAAGCTGAGGCTTTTCTGAGTCTATTCATTACAGCCAAACCGAGTCCTTCTGAAGATACTCCTTCAGCAATTATGACGTCAACGTTTTCTGCGTCTACTTCTCTTAGCAAGCGGAACAGGTTTTGGGCGATGATTGCCAAGTTGAAGCGGCTACCGAGAGATTTAACCACATCTGCTTGATAGGCAACGTAGGTTTCATC
This sequence comes from Candidatus Bathyarchaeota archaeon, assembly GCA_963842545.1. Classification (GTDB taxonomy): domain Archaea; phylum Thermoproteota; class Bathyarchaeia; order Bathyarchaeales; family Bathycorpusculaceae; genus Bathycorpusculum. The sequence goes on along the minus strand of CAWJGR010000029.1, from coordinate 73,454 downwards.
GGTGGCTAAGATTCCGATTTTTTTGCCTTTCACTCTGTAGATTTCAGCCAAAGCTTTGATTTTTGTGCTGACAGCTGGGCCTTTTCCTTCTACAAGGATAACTTCGGCTTTAGGCGCGTAATGTTTATGTTTCATTCCGGGAGAGCGAATCTGTTGCAGGGAGAGTTCCTTTTCAGCTTCAACGAAGAGATGGAGTTTTAGGTTGCCAAGAACCTTCTTTAATGCTTCGTAGGGTGTGCCGCCTGGACGAAGTAGAATCGGGGGATCAATGCTCAGGTCTAAGACTGTGGATTCTACACCTATGTTTGTGGCTCCACCGTCAAGGATGGCGTCGATTCGTCCATCGAGGTCTTCATAAACGTGTTGGGCGATTGTTGGGCTGGGTTTGCCAGCGAGATTTGCACTTGGCGCCGCGATGGGGCAGCGGCTTTGCCTGATTAATTCTATCGCAACTTTGTGCTTGGGCATTCGTATTGCAACAGTATCTAAACCTGCAACTGTCTCCTTAGGCACAAGGTTTGAACGTTTAAAGATTAGAGTTAAGGGTCCGGGCCAAAAATTCTCCATAAGCATTTTGGCCTTAGGTGGCACTTCCAAAACTAACCTATCAACTTCCTTTGGCTCCGCAACGTGAACGATTGGCGGATTATCCAGAGGACGCTTTTTGGCAGCAAACAACGCTAAAACCGCCTCCGAATTAAGCGCATCTGCTCCTAAACCATAAACTGTTTCCGTAGGAAAGGCCACCAAACCGCCTCGTCGAATAATCTCGGCTGCAGTCTGAATAGTTGCTGGATCAGGATATTCTGAATTGACTTTTAGAAGGAGGGTTTTCATTGTCTTTTCCTTTTGTATTCAAGCACTATTGAGGTTTCAACTTGCCGCTCAGGGATGTTCCAGTATTTCTTCAGCAGCTTACTTGTTTCTTCTCTTGAAAGCAACGCAAACCCATGTTTTTGGTAGAATTTGATTGCCCATGGCGCCAGTTTCCCATGTACCAACCAAGATTCTGTCGGTTTGGGCCAAGCTGAGCAGGTAGTTTAGGAGTTTTTCTCCCGCTCCCCTCCTCTGGTGGCTGGTTAGGGTATAGGCATGCCTAATTAAGGTAACATCATCGACATGCTGGATTCCCATCACTGCAATTATTATGCGGTTTTCAAAGTATCCGTAGAATTGGATGCCGCTTTGAATTTCCTCTTTTAATTCCTCTGCAGGCATGTAAGGTTCTTTCCATCTGTCCTCAGGAATTTTGCCCCTGAAAGCGACGGCAGCATCGTTTATCACGATTAAGATTTCTTGTAAATATACATTCGTTAGCTTACGAATTATGGTCAGGGGCCTCCACTAAATGGGGAATTAGATTGCAGTGGGTTCTTTTTGGCTTTCGCCTTTAATGATTCTCTCTATCAAATGCATGAAGAATCTTTGTGCCTGCATCTCCCCCACGTTCTCAAGGTAAACTGAAACCATAGCGATTTTGCCTTTCTTAGCTGCCACAAACTCAGCAAACATACGTGCAGTAATCATATTCTTATCTCCCAAGAGTATTGAAGATGTGACTGAGCCCATGAGGTCTTTTGGTTTGGGGACTGCGATGGCTAATGTTCCAAGCTTATCTTCCCTTTCACTAAGCATAATCATCACAGAATTCTGGGCTTCCACATAAACCGCTAAGAAACGGGTGTCTTTTTCTTGTAATTCTTCTTTTGTAACTTTTGCACGTTCGCGTTCCATTGCATTTCGCCTACTGTTTTGTTAATGCTTTAATTACTTAAAAATACCTCACAAACACAACGCCTACTCGTATTTTTGTTACGTCGAAACAAGCAGTTTTATAAGCGCTGATTACGGCAAATAATTAACCACAACTCAAGGGGCTTTCAATTGGAACAGAATAGTTTGGAGCAAAATAAGAAAATTGCTATTCCAGTCGACCTCATCCGTACCCTGGCTATCGGCTTGGTCGTTCTGCTCCATGCTTCCAATGAGGCGCTGCAGGCTTCATCTGTGTCAATGCCATATTGGTGGACTGCGATTGTCTACAAAAGTTTAGCCCTGTCATGTGTTCCACTATTTGTTATGTTAAGCGGCGCGTTGCTACTTCAACCCACCAAACTCGAAGAGCCTATCCGAGTATTCTTAAAGAAACGGCTTAGTCGTATTGGGCTGGCGTTTGTGTTTTGGAACATGGTTTATCTTGCTTGGGGCTTCTACGTCTACAACGTTCCCGTTACTTTCGATAACGTCGTGCAGGGCATCGTTAAGGATCTGTTTACGGGCGCTTGGTACCAATTCTGGTTCATCTATCTTATTATCGGACTCTATTTGATTACACCTATCTTAAGAGTGATAATCGTCCATGGGAATCCAAGAATTACTCGCTATTTGATCGTACTTTGGTTTGCAGGGGTAGCCGTCTTGCCTTTGATCCAATTCGGATTTAGTTATACTTTAGATGCCGGTGTCTTTGTACTAAGTGGCTTCATCGGCTACTTCGTTATGGGCAACTACCTCCAGAAAATAAGACTGCGGAACTTCATACTTTACGGACTGTTAATTGCTAGTTTCGTGGGCACAGTTTTCGGCGTGTGGCTAATGACTTATCCGTTGAGCAGTTTTGGTTTGAGCGACTATTTCCTGGGCTACTTAACAGTGAACGTCATTGTGGGGTCAGTATCTTTATTCTTAATTTTGCTCAAGGTTAAGCCCGATTGGCCAGGAACAAACAACCCAGCTAGTCGCTTCGTCCAGGTCATAAGCAACAACACTCTCCCCATCTTCCTATTTCACGTCATAATTCTCGAAACCTTCGAACGCGGCTTACTCGGATTCAAAATAAGCTACACAACCCTAAACCCCATTTTAGAAATTCCTCTGCTTGCAGCCCTAACATTCTTAATTACGCTCGGACTGGTCTTGTTGATGCGTAAGTTACCTGTCCTCAATAACCTGATAGGTTAAGAACCCTTCGGGTTTGAATTTATAGTTGCATAGATGGTTTTAGCCATAATTTGGGCTCCTTGGTTGTTGGGGTGGACTCCATCGGGGAAATACTCAGGATGGTTCAACAGCGGACTATAAACATCAATTAGTGGCAGACTTAAATCGCGTGCAACCTGCTTTATCCTTGGAATTATTCCATTCATATAACTCGTCGAGTTCAAGTCGAGCGTGTTGTTGAATATCGGGGGAGGAATGACCAGAAAAATCTGTAGCGTACTATTCCACCTTTGAGTTCGGTTTAACATTCTCTCATAGTTGGCTATGAAACTGCTGATTTTCAAGTAATTATCTGTCCTGGCATCGTTGGTTCCCAGCATTACTATGACGGCAGTTGGTAGGAAGTTTCGAGCATCCCGGTAAGTGAGATCGTAAAAGTAGGGGTTGTTGCTGTTCAAATTCACCGTTGCGCCATTAACCCCAAAATTACCCACTACCGAACCATTGCCTAGAAGCGACTGAAGCTGCTCTGGGTAACCTGTAATGTTTGTGATGCTGTCGCCAAGACAAGCAATACGCGTCAACTTATTGCTAGGGTCGTTGACAGAGTGGGTTGCAAGATTTTCTGAAAAAACAACAGTTAAGCTTAGAGCTACTATTAGAACCGCAACAGGAATAATAATTATGTTCTTTCTTTTTGAGTTCATTTTTCTTACTTGTTATATTATATTGACTAAGGAGGAGATGGAATGATTAATGGGTAGTTTACAGGCTTTTTTGTTTTACGGTTTTCGAGGAAAAATTTCTAGATCCAAAATAGAAAACAATATTTTTCTCCAAGAGAAGAAGAAAGTGTTATTTGCAGTTCTTCTTCTTCTTTCAGTTAAGAGTGGAGTTTTAGCATGCTTTACCATGTCTTTTTTTTGTTGGAAATGCTTAATTAAGAGCTTATCTTATTGCTGGTACGGAAGGAATAAAATTTGAGTGACGAAATTTCAAAGTTACCGCCTAACGTTCAAGAAAGGCTTCTTAGATTACAACAACTTCAGCAGACTCTGCAGTCAATCTTAGCCCAGAAACAGCAGGTTGAAATGGAAAAAACCGAAGTTGACCAAACCATCGCTGAACTGCAAAAACAACTGACGACGTCAGTTATCTACAAAGCAATCGGTTCACTTTTGGTTAAAGCTGAAAAAGCAAAAGTAACTGAGGAACTCATGCGAGCGCAAGTCTCTTTTGGATACAAGAAGCACAGTTATGGCAAGACAAGAAGAACGCATACGCAGCCAAGTCAAAGAAGCACAAACTAAACTGCAAGAAGACCTAAGCCCAGTCTCTGGTCAACCCCTATCTTAAAGGTGAATGTTTGTGGTAGAGCTCGGATTTCCAGAGCTAACCACCGAGCAAATCGAACTTTTATGCCAAACCGCTGAAGACGCAGCCAGAAAACATATTTTATCCAAGGTTCCACAAAAAGAGATCGACCGCTTAGACATCAGCGTGGAAGCCGAAGGAACAAAACCAGTAAACGTAACAGTTGAAATCAACCTTATTTTGGCACCCCAAACAAAAGATGTGGACGCTGAAGCTTTAGTTAAAGAAGCTGTAGCTGAGGCGCATAAGGCTACTGAAAACTTTTTGAGAAAGATAAAATGAGCTTCAAAGAATTACTCCACGTTTTAGAGGAAACAACAGGCATCCTTTGTTTTGTTGCTGTGCCATCGCAGTGCAGATGCTGACGCGATTTGTTCAGCTTACGCTTTGCAGGGTTTGCTGAAACGGTTTTTACCCGACGTTGTTGTTGAGATTGGTTGTCCACAGGGCGTCAACAAACCCGCTAAACAACTGTTTGAACATCTACCCATAACAGTTAACCTTAAACCCAACATTGAATCCGCAGAAGCCATAGTACTCCTAGACATGAACACTGTCGAGCAACTTGATGAAGTTGCAGACATAATAAAAAAGTCTCCTGCGCCGAAAATAATCATCGACCACCATGCACCAAGCGCCGAAACCTTGCAAATCTGCAAAGTCTGCATCGTTAGATGAAAAAGCAGCCGCGAACTGTGAATTAATCTATCGGCTCTTTAGTCAAGCAGAAGTTGAGCCTAACCTAAACGAGGCAAAAGCACTGTTTGTTGGCATAGCGTTTGATACAAGGCATTTTGCGTTAGCTAATTCGCCGACTTTTGAGATTCTTGCTAAACTGGTCGTTAAGGGGATAGATGCTCAGCAGACATTGGCGCTGTTTGCCCTACCAATTGACCCTTCAGAGCGAATGGCGAAGTTGAAGGCTTGCAAACGAGCAAAAATCGTGAAGGTGGAAGGCTGGATTATTGCGCTTTCCCATGTCAGTGCTTATCAGGCGCCTGCAGCTAAAGCCCTTGTTGATTTAGGGGCGCATATGTCAGCTGTTGCAGGCAAAAAAGAAGGCAAAGTTGAGTTGAGTCTTCGGTGCACGCGTCAATTCAACGAGTTTGCTGGGGTTCATTTGGGAGTTGATATCGCTAGCGCCGCTGGGTGAGTATTTGGCGGGAGTAGGTGGAGGACACGCAATGGCTTCTGGCGTCAGCGGCAAGGGCGAAATCCAAGAAGCATTCAAACAATGCCTTGTCTTGTAAGCAGAAAATAGCCAAAAATGCGTAGCTACGCTTAAATGAGCAAACTCTCACGCTTAAGGTGAGCAGGCACAAAAAATATGGCTATAATTGAAACAAAAAACCTCACCTACACCTATCCAGGCGCCACAAAACCATCCATTGTGGATGTTTCGATTAAGGTGGAGAAGGGAGAGTTTGTTTTAATTACAGGTCCAAGCGGCTGCGGAAAAACAACTTTGTGCCGAACCTTCAACGGCCTCGTCCCGCATTTCTATCAGGGCGAACTGAAAGGTGAAATCTCCGTTGCTGGAATCGACACTCTTAAACATCACACTTACGAAATGGCAAAACACGTTGGCTTAGTGTTCCAGAACCCCGAAAACCAACTTTTTGCCTTATCCATCGAAAAAGATGTTGCATTCGGCTTAGAAAACGTCGGTGTTTCCCGAGAAGAAATGCGCAAAAAAGTCGATTGGGCACTAAACCAAACAGGTATCTACGACATACGCGAACGCTCACCCCACGAAATCTCAGGCGGACAACAACAGCGAGTGGCGATTGCAGCAGTTCTGGCTATGGAACCAGAAGTCATCGTTTTAGATGAACCAACATCTTTTCTTGATCCGTTAAGTGCCGAGAAAATTTTTGAAGTAATCTACAAGCTAAACAAGGAACAAGGAATCACCGTTATCCTTGTTGAGCACCGTTTGGATTTAACGGCAAAATACGCTAACCACCTTATTGTTATGGATGAAGGCAAAATCCGTTTTGAAGGCGACCCAAGAAAAATTCTCAACAGCGAAGAAACCCGGTTAATCGGTGTTGGAATCCCCAAAGCAACGTTGCTCTACCAGATGCTCAAGAAAGAGGGATTAAACCTATCCGACAAGACCCCATTATCTTCTGAGGAACTAGCTGATCAATTGCTGGAGGCACTGGACCAGCAATGATTGAAGCCAAAGACATTCGCTACGCTTATCCCAACAAAGTTGAAGCCCTAAAAGGCGTCTCACTAAAAATTAAAGACGGCGAATTCGTCGCCATCATGGGGCAGAACGGCGCAGGAAAATCCACCCTAGTCAAACACTTCAACGGGCTCCTGAAACCCTCCCAAGGTAAAGTCCTCGTAGATAATGTAGAAACTACCAAATCCAGTGTTGCAGCTTTGGCTCGAAACGTTGGCTTCGTTTTCCAAAACCCTGACCATCAACTCTTCAGCGAAACCGTAGAAGAAGAAATCGCTTTTGCTCTCAAAAACTTCGGTTTCAAACCCAGAAGTCATCGAAGAAAGGGTCACTTGGGGTTTGAACCTGTTATCCTTAACCCAATACCGAAAAACCTCTCCTTTCCTTCTAAGTGGCGGCGAACGGAAACGTGTGGCGTTGGCATCTGTTTTGGCTTGGGACCCATCGACTTTGATTTTGGATGAACCAACCATCGGGCAAGACCACGAGCAGAAGGAGAGGCTGCGTCAATTTATCATGCAGATGCAAACCCAGAAAAAAACCGTAGTCATTGTTACCCATGATGTCGAGTTTGTGGCAGAATGTAACCCCCGCGTTATCCTAATGAAAGAAGGCAAAATTGTCGCGGACGGTGAAGGAAAAGAAATCCTGACCGATTTAGCCTGTCTTGAGTTGTCCTCAATAGTTCTACCGCAGATAGCACAAGTATTCACGAAGTTGGCGCCACTTGGTTTCCCCAAAGATGTAATTGACATTTACGAAGCCAAAGCAATTATCATGAAAGCCAAGGAGAGAGAACGCTGAAATGAGCGTCTTTGACGGTTTAAGGTTCAGGAAAGTCTCTTCTCCAATTCATAATCTTGACCCAAGAATAAAATTTGTTTACGTCATCGGTATCTTTGTGGTGGCTATTCTTTTTTATCAGATTATTCCGTTGCTGATTTTGTTCTTTATGCAGGTTCCGTTTGTTTTGTTGGCTCGTGTTCAGAGGCAGTGGCTACGTTCGTTGCGTGGAGCAGCGTTCTTGGCAATATTCATCTTTGTCGTTAATGTTGGAACGACTTATTTCACTTCGGGATACCACTTAACAGCGCCCAATGTAGAAAATGCGGCTGCAATGACCCTGCGTTTTGTTGTGCTGGTTGAGTCGTTCTCGGTTTTCTTTTTGACCACTTCGCCTGACCATTTAGGCTTAGCTTTGGAGGAGTCGCGTGTACCCTATGAGTTTGCCTTCGCTTTCACGACTGCCGTGCGTTTTGTTCCTGTCTTAGCTGAGGAAGCTCAAACCATAATGGATGCCCAAAAAGCTCGAGGTTTAGAACTGGAGAAAGGAGGCTTGCTCAAACGAATCAGGAACTATGTGCCAGTCCTTATCCCGCTGATAGTGAGTGCTATTCGCCGAAGCCTCGAGTTAGCAGAGGCAATGGAGTCTCGCGCTTGGGGAGCCACAAAAAAACGAACTAACTTGTATCTGCTTAAATTCCATAAAGGCGACTATGCTTTGTTGACGATTACTATTGTCATCTTGACCATATCGGTTTATTTCCGCTTTTTTGGACCGAGTGTTCCAACCATAACCAACCTGTTATAAACTCGATATGAAAAGTAATTGTAATTTATTTAGGATAGATATTACTTTTTAAATAGAAAGGGTTTTGAGAAATGACTGAGCGCACTCGTTTTGGTCCAGCTGGTGTTCCACCAATGTTTAGATTAATGGGCGCAACCACAACTGACGTACCAAAACTCTTACACGAGGAGGGTCTGGATGCTTTCGAGTACCAAGCTTCTCGTTGGGGACCTATACCACAAATCAAACAAGAAGATGCCAAAAGACTAGGTGAAGAAGCACGCAAAAACGATGTCAAACTCAGCATGCACGGCTCATACTTCATTAACTTGTCGGGCAAAAAAGAGGTTGTGGAAGCCAGCAAACGACGCTTAATGGCATGCGCAATAGCAGCTGATTGGATGGGTGCGTACGTTGTGGTTTTTCATGCGGGCTTCTACGGTTTAGTTCGAAAAAAGTTTTGCCTTCCAAAACTGCATCACTGCCCTAAAAGAAGTCAGTGCCGAAATGAAGGCTCTGGGCTTAAAAGTGAAGCTTGGACCTGAAACGATGGGCAGAAAATTCCAGGTAGGCAGCATTGACGAAATCCTTACCCTTTGCCAAGAAATTGAAGGTACACAACTCGTCATCGACTGGGGACACCTACACGCAAGGCATCTGGGGGCACTAAAAAAAGTAGAAGATTTTCGAGCTATAGCTGAAAAAGTCGAGGAAAAACTTGGCACAGAAGACCTCAGAAGCATGCACTGTCACTTCTCAGCCATCGAATTCTCTAATCAAGGCGAAAAACGCCACCATACCCTCGACGAAGAAAGGTATGGACCAGACTTCCGCATGCTCGCCGAGGTCGTTGTGGATTTTGGATTGCATCCGACAATGATTTGTGAGTCGCCGATACTTGATGTGGATGCACGAAAAATGAAAGCCACTTTCAACGAGGTTTTGGAAAGTAAGCAAAAGAAAACTCAACAATAGCCGTACGGACGAGTTTTTTTAAATTCTATTATGAATTCTTTTCAAAAACTACGGGAAGTAGATCAAGTAATCCTATTTTTTTGGGATAGCAAACGTTCCGATAGTTGCAACTCCGACACAGTGTTAATGTTAACAGCTAATTCTTTATTGTTCATAAGAAAAATGTCTTGGTCGAGCCATTCATCACCATATCGCTTGCACCCATCTATGACATTAATTCCGACAGGAACTACATCTTGGCCTTCTGCTGTGAAGGAGTATTCGATGCACATGCCCAGCTTCGCTTTGATTTCAAGCGGAACCGCAACCGTCAAAGCTGGTTTGCCACAGCGTTCATACCGTTCCACTATGGTGTCTATCATTTCTCCCGTTACCAGCGGCAGGTCAGCGGCAATAGCTAAGAAAACGCCTAGTTTGAGGGTTTGGACAACATAACCCATGTCGGAAACATAGTCTTTGCCCGGGGTTTCTATGACTTGTACCCCAAGTTGACGCATAAGTTTTGCAGTTTTGGGCGTACAATTAGTTGTTGCAACAATTACTGAGTCGATTTTTTTGGCATTTTTTAACGCCGCAAGAACATATTCGATGGTGGGTTTAGCACAGACTTTGATTAGGGGTTTTTCTTCGACCATTTTCATGCGGGTACCCCTTCCGCCAGCCATGACCAGCGCAACTATACCCATGCAACCACCGCCAACAAAACAACCACACAAACCATCCGCGAAAGCTCGTTTGTGGCTCCAAAAACGTCGCCAGTAACGCCGTTAAACTGTTTGTGTGCAACCGCAACCATAACTAAACCTGTAATTACTCCTGCCAAGACTGTGAAGATGCCTGCCCAACTAAGGAGCGGCAAAGCAATCGCAAAAGAAATCGTCAGCGCTACAATCAAGCGTAGATTGCCTTTGTTGCCGTGCATGGCTTCCAAAAAGGGCGAGTTCATGCCTTGATGAACAGATTTGCCTGCCCAAGCAGCCACAACCATCGACAACTTTGCGCACAACTCAACCACGATTAAAGCAGAAAAAATCAGGGGAACAGCAAAATTCCCAATGAACATTTTTATCCCTAGCTCTGCAAACGCGAATGCCGTTATAATATAGGTCATCAAAGTCAAGCCGATAGCACCTGACCCCGTCAACTGGTCATGCATAACCTCGACCTTACGCTCAGGTGAACCATGCACCATGATGCCATCGCCGAAATCCAGCAAACCATCCGTATGATGCAAACCAGTCATCCAAAGTAGCAGAGCCAACGCCAAAGCTCCTACAACGATGCTGGGCAAAAACTGCAGCGCCACCCAACCGAAAACGCCAGCCAACAAACCAAGAAACGCGCCGATTAACGGAAAAGCCCACATGTTTTGGGCGCAATCCGTAAGCAAATCCTTGTCCATGGCAACTGGAAAAACGGTTAAGAAAGATAGGAGGTTTTTTAATTGTTTAACGACCAAGCGCGTGTCACTTTATGCTCATCAGTAGAGCATAGTTACGCTCTATTTCCTTAAGAAGTATATCCTTTGTTATTGCGCCGCCGAGCTTCGCCATTGCTGCAATCGATGCTCCGCCTGCACCAACGCCTTCTTTGACCAGTCCAGTCTCGTAGATTCGGAGACCTGGATACTTTGATGGGACCAAAATCCAGGTCAGCCGCCAAAATGGGTACGTCACAGAACTGCTTAACTATACCGCAGATGTCGGATTTTATGTCTTTTGTTACCCAACGTGTCGTGCCAATGGCGACATTACAGAGCGCTTCAGGGTTCAAGGCATTGATAACAGCTAAAACTGCAGTCATCTGGGTTCCCCCAGCCATCAAAACAGGTCCCTGTCTTGCCCCACCGATAACTAATCCTGCCATCGCAGCCATCATGGGGTCTCCAACGCAGGATACGGCTTTTATGGGATTATGCTTTAAGCTTCCGAATTTTTCTCCTGCCGCCTTCAAACCAGCCGCAACCACTTCCGCTTTCAAACTGTGGGGGTTCTCTGGCAGGGTGCTGCTGACTTTGCCCTGCGCATTCACGCCCAAAGCCGACAAAACACCCAGTGCCGTTGTTGTCCCACCTGGAATGCTCTCGCCGATAACTAAGTAATCCGAAGCTTTCGGCAAGTTGTTCACCTAAAATCTTGGCGCGTTCAATGACTTCCTCGACGTTATCCACCGAGTTGCCAGAACGAATATCGCGTCCTGAGTTACCCCCTAACTCCACGAAGGGAATCTGGGGTTTAACCTTCACTCCGCCGTTGACAACTAACACTGGTATATCGGCTAAATGCAGCGCTGACATGGTAATCAAGCCAGGTGTCGGAATTCCGTCGGGAGTGATGGGGACGCCTTGAATGGATTTGCATTTGCCCAAGCAAAAGCAGTTCAGCATCTGCAGGCGGAGTGAAATCGGTAAAGTCTGGGTTTGCGCCAGCCGCGGACAAACCGGGGATTTTTCCTGTTTCAGTGGTTGCTATGGTGCATATGAAGAGAGGTTTTTTGTCTTCTATTTCGTCTAGGAATGCTTTTGCTTTCAACTTCGTTATTCGCAATTAGTACGTCCATTTTTGGTTCCCTTACTTCGGCGCAACTTTGAATCTTCTTGATTTCCAAGTATCCAAAGCCACCGTCAAGCGTATGTTTCTGTGTTTCTTGGATTTCAATCTTGTTCTTGAATGTTGGACCGTCGGTTATGACGGTGTGGTATTCGCCGCCTTCACCGCATGGGTCAACGTTGCCAAGTTTTAGGATGTCGTCATAGAACTTTCGGTCTAATGTTCTACCCAGCCATTCGACGCCGAGTAGGTTCAGTTTGGTGCGGACAACAGTTGCTTTGAACCCTGTTTTGAGGTAATCAAGGTAAATCTTTTTGGTGTCACCCATCCAAAGCGGCTTTACGGGGGTTAAGCCGACTTCTTTGCAGATTCGTCCAAGCCAGCCTTCCTCATGCCCAGCGACTTCATAGATGTCGCCTGTAACTAAGCCCTCGGCACCCTTTGTCTTGCATTCAAGCAAAACTGCCTTGAAGTCTTTCTCGTAAGTCGCTGCCGACGTGGTCTTTTTTATCAGCGGAATCCCGATGGCTTCTGCCTGTGCATCAAGAATGCCTGAGGGTATCATGTGGAAGTTTGATTTGGTTTCACTCATCATCATAGTGAACAGGTTGATTACTTGGTGGCCCTGCTGGGTGGCAAGTAGTATGCGTAGGCGCTATCTTTGCCGCCACTCCATGAAGCAACAACTTTCATACAGTTTTTCCTCCTAAAGTTCACTTTAACCTCTTAGTTGATGTGTTGGTGGTTTTTGGTGAATGTGATTCGGCTTAAACTAAGATGTTTATTCTGGAAACATGTAGACAAAAAGACTCAATTTTTCTGCTCAATCTATTAGATAACTTGCCTATTCAGTAAAACTTTGAACTGAATAACGCTTTGTTTTCTTGATGTTCAGCAAATTTTCAACCCAACTGTTGGTTGGTTTATCCAACCTTTTCATATAAGTATTATCGGTAAACCTTGCCGCACAACACTTAAAACAGTCATCACCACTAAAAAGTGAGGTTGAACAGCATGAACAAACAAACCCCTCCACTGCTGACCTACCTAGAAGGCAAAGGCATCACACTGCAAAGCCTAATCGACAGCGCACTTGAAATGTATGTACCCCATCCAGGAGTAGAAACCCCGGAAAAAGCCACAAAGCTGCTCAAAGAAGAATTTCTCGACATTCTCCAAGACGTTAACGTTTCCACGTCTCATCGTTGCTGCTTTCCATGCCCAAGAAGAAGCAGAGAACGGACAGAATTCCAGGGTTAACCAAAGAACGGTTTCTGGGCAGACCGGGATTAGTTGCAGACGAACTCATCGGCATAGCCATTGCCACCTACATCGGCGGGTCAAGAGGAATGTTTGAATTTGTTCGCTTTGACCAAGCTAAACCAGGCATCCTAAAACAGTTGCCTCCACTCACTAACGACGCGATAGGCGCTTTAGTTGCGGGCGCATCCTCGAACGTCTATACGCGTGCTTTGAAGACCGCAGGCATAAATCCATAAAAAACCATGTTTTTTTGTGCAATTTTAGCCTCGGTAGCGCTAGCCATGAGTTTACCATAAGATTATAATAGTTTGCCGATTGAGGATTTAGCCGTTGGGCTACCATGGCTCAAACAAAGCTTTGCATTGTTACACACACTTTCCTGCCGCATGTGGGCGGAATAGAGAAAGTGGTTAATGAACAAAGCAAGCGGTTGCTAAACAAGAAATTTTGCGCCCATAGTTGTGACCAACAGGATTGGAACACCGCAAAAACTACGCGGTTGATGGGGTGCCTGTCGAATGCTATGAATCACTTAACACAGGGTTTCGCCTTGGGAATCCCCTATTCGATTCCGACCGTGACCAGTTTTCCAACTTTTCTTAAAGCGGTGAAATCAAGCAAAATAGTCCATGCCCACGGACACCCATACTTAACCTCGCTTGCCGCAGGTAAACTGGCCAAAATGTACGGCAAACCCTTCGTGCTCACCCAACACAACACCTTCATCGAATACAACAACCTCTTTGACCATGTTGAACGCTTAAACGATTTAACCGTAGGAAAACAAAACCTCAAAGACGCAGACAAAATCATAGCCATAAGCAACGCCACCAAAGACTATGTGTTAAGGTTAGGCGCCAAACCAAGAAAGTCAAAGTGCTCTACAACGGCGTTGATTTGGAAAAGTTTCGACCAATGGCTGGGAAACGCGAAGAAATGCGACAGAAAACTCGGAATCCCTCAGAGATGCAATTGTTGTTTTAACGGTTAGGCGACTTGTGTACAAAAACGGCGTTGACACCCTAATTGACGGCGCAAACATCGCAATTAAAAAAAACCCGAGAATCGTGTTTTTGGTTGTTGGGAAAGGTCCTGATTCTGAAAGCGTCAAGTTGAGAATTCAGCGAGTTGGGGATTGAAGCTAACTTTAAGCTTGCAGGTTTTGTCAGCGATGAAGATTTACCTTTCTACTACAATGTCGCAGACTTGTTTGTGTTGCCTTCTAAGTCGGGTGAAGGGTTGCCTTTGGTTGCGCTTGAAGCCATGGCATGTGCACTGCCAGTTATAGCCACAGATGTTGGCGGAATAAGAGAAATCCTTATGGAAGATTATGGAAAACTAGTACCGCCTAACCAGCCTGAACTGCTTGCAAAAGCAGTTTTGGATTTCGCAGCAATGGATTTCTCCTCACGCAAAAGGGAACTCCGAGCTATGATGGAGGAAAAGTTTAGTTGGGATGCAAACGTTGAAAGGCTCGTTGAAATATACGAAGAGCTTATTTAACCATGTAACGGAAACATATATAGCCCTTTGAAAATGGAAGTTAGCTGATGACGTCAAAAGTTGAAATGGTCTCGGTGGTAATTCCAACACTCAACGAAGCAGGTAACATTCTGGAAGCCATAACAACCATCCATGAAGATTTGGCTTATCCAAAGGAAATCATCGTTGTTGATGGGAACTCGACGGATGGAACCAAAGAAATCGTTAAAGAACTAGGCTATTGCAGGCTCATCAGTTGAACCCCGACGTGGCTATGGCTTAGCGCTTAGAACTGGCATGAAAAATGCGAAAGGCAACATCATAATCATGGTTGACGGCGATGGAACCTACGAAGTTAGGCACATCAACCGCATGATAGCTAAAATGATTGAGAAAGATGCAGACATGGTTTTAGCCACACGCATGTATGACCCCAAGAAAGCCATGGGTATTATGAACTTCGTTGGCAACAAAGTCATCACATTCTTCTTCGATTTCGTCTACAGCCAATTCCTAAGCGACACCCAGTCTGGTTTTCGAGCAATATCCCATGAAGCTATCGACAATGTTGAGTTGAACGAGGGTGACATGGCATTTGCAACAGAGATGCTGATAAAATTCGCAAAGGAAGGCTACAGCATGATTGAGGTTCCTACAACCTATAAAGCCAGAAAATACGGCAGGCCTAAACTGAGAAGATTTAAGTCAGGTATCGAGATATTTAGCACCATATTCAAGGGGTCATTAGATGCGGATACGATTAGAAAGCGCGAAGCAACTTGGAAGAAAACTCGGGCTAAATGAAGATAAAGGCTTCGCAGTCGCTATTTTTCTTGCCTTACTAATTATTTCTATCTCTGTTTTAGTGTACTTTGTTTGGTTTAGGCCGCAGGCAGAACCGTATAACACAATTTATTTGCTTGACTCCAACAAAAAAGCCTTAGATTACCCAGCGACTTTGGTCGCTAAACCAGATAGCACTTTTGATGTGTATGTTAACGTTGTAAACCATGAAGGTAAATCCGAATCGTACAAAGTCTTGGTGAAAATCGCTTCAAACCTTTCAGAGTTCCCAGTTGATGCACAACCCATCCAAACTTATGACTTAAGTTTGAAAGAAGGGGAAACTTGGCAAAACTCGGTTTCAATTACGCAAAACCAAATTGGAACTTACTCTGTAGTTTTTGAGCTTTGGCAACAAAATTCAGGAACTTTCGAGTTTACAAACAACTATTGTGTTCTAAACATCTAAATAATAAGTTAAGGCAGAAGATTTTCAGCTTGTTTAGTCAGTAAAATCTTCTCGGAACTTCTTGATTATTGAGAATTGGATTTTGCCTTAATAGGAAAGGTTTTTAGTGTAGTTATTATATGAGACTGTGAAAAAGTGTATAGTGTAAAGTGAGGTTAACATTATGTCTGTATTTGCAGCACCAGGAGCATATGACCGTGCCATTACCGTTTTCTCGCCTGATGGACGACTTTTCCAAGTAGAATACGCGATGGAACTTGTAAACAGAGGAGCAACCATTATTGGAATCCAAAGTTCAGAAGGTTTAGTTCTTGGATCAGAAGAAAATATTGAAGTCCTTGAAGAAGCAGGTTACTCATGGAAAATCTTCCGAGTAGACGACCACATTGGCGCAGCCATAGTCGGGTTGAGTTCCGATGCCAGAATCCTAATTGACCAAGCAAGAATCTACGCCCAAAGCAACAAATTAACATACGACGAACCCATCGACGTAGAAGTCGTAACCAAACGAATATGCGACATCCAACAAATGTACACGCAACATGCAGGTGTCCGACCCTTCGGAGTATCCATAATTTTCGGCGGAGTCGACAAAACAGGAACACGCGTCTTCGGAACACACCCAAGCGGAACCTACAGAGGATACAAAGCCACAGCACTCGGCGCAGGAAGAGAAACAGTTCTCGGAATCCTAAAAGAAGAGTACAAAGAAGACTTGACCCTCGACAACAGCATAAAACTCACAGTCAAATGCTTAGTCAAAGCACTCGAAGCTCGTCAACTACCCCCCAGAATTAAAATCGCGATCATCCCAGCTGCAACACAGAAAATGGAAATGCTAAACGACAACACAGTGGAAGGGTACATCAAAGAGCTGGGTTCAAGCAAGTGAAAAACTAATGAGCGAAAAGTTCACAGTCGCGCGCTTAACAAGAGAAAATGAACATTTTGAAATATTAGTTAAGCCCCAAAAAGCACTCGACTACCGAAACGGCAAAATCGCAGGAATAACCGAGGTTTTAGCCGCTGAAATGATTTTCACTGACGCTAACAAGGGCACAAAAGTTTCTGAAGAAGCAATGAAAAAAGCCTTCAAAACCTGCGACCCGTTAAAAATTGCAGATGAAATTCTAAAAAAAGGAACCCTTCAGTTAACAACTGAACAAAGAAGAAAAATGGTCGATGACAAAAAAAGGCAAGTGATAGATTTTATTTCTCGCCAAGCAGTTGATCCCAAAACAAATTTGCCGCATCCACCAGCACGCATCGAAAATGCGATGGAGCAGATTCATTATCCTATTGACCCATATAAGCCAGTTGAAGAACAAGCCAAAGATATAGTTAAATTGCTAAGACCGATTTTGCCACTGAAAATTGAACAAGTCAAAGTTGCAGTTAAAATACCTACACAACATGCTGCAAGAGCTTACGGTACAATAAAGACATTGGGCACCATTAAACGAGAGGAATGGCGCAGTGATGGTTCATGGTATGGAGAACTTGAGTTACCCGCAGGATCATACGCTTCGCTCATAAACAAACTTGGCGATGCAACCAAGGGAAGTGGAGAAGCAAAAATAATCTCTTAAAGTAATGAAAAAAGGAAAAACGTGATTTTATGCCAACATTTTTTGAAAAAAAACAGCTCGTGACCCCAGGAGAAATGCTCGCTGAAGGCGACTATTTGCCTGGCGAAAACACGTACGTGGAAGCAGGCAAGATTTATGCCTCAAGGATTGGACTCGTAGACAGTGACAATAAAAAAGTAAACGTTGTTGCATTAAGGGCTTTTTATGTGCCAAAAATGGGTGACATAGTGATTGGTACAGTAATAGAAGTAGGATTCAACGGCTGGACCGTCGATATCAAAGCACCCTATACCGCGATGCTTCGTGCATCAGATGTGTTAAGCCGACCCTTTAAGCCTCAAAACGACGAGTTATCCCAAGTCTTAACAGCAGGCGACTTAATAGTAGCAAAAATCGCAACCTTCGATAGAGCACACGATCCCCAATTAACAGTAGGCGAACCTGGACTGGGAAAAATTACCCGCGGTCAAATCCTTCATGTGACCCCAACAAAGATACCCCGCATAATTGGAAGAAAAGGTTCAATGATTTCCATGATTAAACAGGAAACCAACTGCCAAATCATCCTTGGATTAAACGGCGTGATCTTGGTCACTGGCAAAACCTTGGAAGAAGAAGAACTTGCCATAAGCGTGATTCGAAAAATTGAAGAAGAATCCCACACCAGCGGTCTTACTGATCGCATAACGCAATTGCTAAAAGAAAAGAAATTAGGTAAAGTGGAGGAAAACAAAGTTGAATGAAAAAACAGAGAAATTAATCGATAAGAAAGGCATCCGATCTGATGGTAGAAAAGTGGATGAACTTCGCCCTGTAAAACTTCAAGTAGGCGTACTCTCAAACGCTGATGGATCAGCCTACATTGAACACGGAAAAAACAAGATTTTAGTTGGAGTATTCGGTCCAAGAGAAGTCCATCCAAAACACCTCATGCAAGCCGACCGTATGGTTTTAAAAGTTCGATATCACATGGCACCCTTTTCGGTACAAGAACGAAAATCTCCTGCACCCTCAAGAAGAGAAGTCGAACTCTCAAAAGTAATAAAAGAATCTTTAGAACCAGCCCTATTCCTTGAGCTATATCCACGAACAGGAATTGACGTCTTTATTGAGGTCTTGCAAGCTGACGGAGGAACAAGGTGTGCAGCCATTACCGCAGCCGCCTTAGCCATCGCAGACGCAGGTGTTCCAATGCGTGACTTAGTTGTAGGATGCGCAGCAGGAAAAGTCGACGACACAGTAGTCCTTGACTTATACGATGCAGAAGACAAACTCGGCGCCGCAGACGTTCCAGTAGCTTACATGCCAAGCTTAAACGCAATTACACTACTGCAGATGGACGGCATTTTGGAACCAGCCGAATTTGAGAAAGCCGTGAACATGGCAATGGAAGGATGCAAAAAAATCTACGAAATGCAAAAGGAAGCATTAAAAACCAAGTACATGGTTGTAAAAGAGGTTGAAGAATAATGTCATCCCTAGTAACAAAAGTTAGACTAAGACAAATCGAACAACTCGTCGAAAAAGGAAAACGACTAGATGATAGAGGCTTACTCGATACCCGCGAAATCAAAATCGAACAAGGCCTAATCGAGAAAGCTGAAGGCTCCGCAAGAGTATTTCTAGGCAAAACTGAGGTTCTTGTCGGCGTCAAAGTGGGACTTGGCGAACCATTCCCAGACACACCAAATGAAGGCGTATTAACAGTAAACGCAGAATTAGTTCCCCTAGCTTCACCAAACTTTGAACCAGGACCACCAGACGAAAGCAGCATCGAACTCGCCCGCGTCGTTGACAGAGGCATAAGGGAATCAAAATGTATCGACAACGAAAAACTCTGCATAGAACCTGGAAAGAAAGTGTTCGTGGTTTTCGTTGACATTTATGTACTCAACCACGATGGAAATTTGATTGATGCTTCCGCATTGGCAGCGATGGCGGCGCTACTGAACACAAAAATGCCCAACTATGAAATCAAAGACGGTGAACTAAAAATCAAGCAAGGCTACACCCCACTGCCCGTAAAGAATCACCCTATAACAGTTACCACTGGCAAAATCAACGGACACTTGATTACTGACCCATGGATTGAAGAAGAACAGGTCATGGACTCACGGATCACCTTCGCAACAAAAGAAGATGGAACCATTTGCGCCATACAGAAGGGCGGCTCAGGCTATTTCACACCACAACAGATTTTAGAAGCCTCAAAGATTGCTCTGAACAAAGCAGCAGAACTGCGTAAGAAACTAGATTGGTGAATAAAAGTTGCCTAAGATGAAGAAGGTTGGTCCCACACGAGGTTTAGGTGTACGTTACGGTTCAACAGTTAGAAAACGCTACATCAAAGTAATCACTGAACTCAAGAAGCCCCATAGATGCCCACAATGCGGCTTTAACCGAGTTAAACGTGAAAGCGTTGGCATCTGGAAATGTAGCAAGTGTGAGTACACTTTTGCAGGTGGAGCATATACGCCAGTAACCAAGCTGGGTGTTGTGGCCAAACGTGCAGCTAAAGGTGCGCCAGTTGAAGAAACGGCGAAAGGCACTGCAGCTGTTGAGTCGGCAACTGAAGAAGAAACAACAGAGTAAACTCATATTCCTTTCTTTTATTTTTTTGCTTTTTTAGTTTTTGTTTATTACATTGAATTTGCTGTTTACCATAAGGAATCTTGAATGACTACTGGCGGAAAGGCTACAATAAGTTTGAAATTTGCTTCCGAAAAACAAGTCTCCACACTTATGGAGGCTTTAACGCCTGAAGCAAACGCTCCAGTAACGAGGCGGTGCTAAAGTAAAACTGAAAAAAGACGGCTTGCATTTCTGAGTTAACTGTTGAAGCAGACGACACAGTAGCTATGAGAGCGACTTTGAACGCTTACCTGCGATGGATAAACTCAACAATCAAAGTCTTGAACACGGTTGAACATTTTTAACTAATTATTAACTTCTAAACAAAATAGTCAGGCTCAGCACTTGAAAAATTAGCGAAATTTATTTGTATTTAATTTTGAAAAATAGTATTGCAACGGCTTGGATGAAAGCTAGGGAGTTAGCAATTATTATTGGTAAATTGTTAACAAACAATCCATAAATAAACCAAACGAGTACCCCAGCTGAAGTTAATGCGAACATCCCAATGGAGATATCTTTGGTCGACTTTGTTTTCCAAACCTTGATTAATTGTGGAAATAGGGCACCTGTTGTTAATGCAGCAGCAATTAAGCCAATAATCAATATTATATCCATTGGGTTTTCTTGGGTTTTACTGTATGTTGGACAGTATTTAGTTTTCGCTTAAAATGGAAGTATTCTGGCAAAAATTGTAATAATCATTATTCTGCATTTAATAAGCTATTGAGTTGTGTTTACTGTTTTCATATAGTTTCTTTATTTCCCATATTGACATTCTACATTGCAATTTGAAAACAAGTGCTTTGAAACGAGGTAATTCGGTGAACATTTAATTTCATCCTACTTTTTGGGAAGCCATTTTTCTTTTCAGAAAGACTATGGACTTTGGATGCTTTACTAAACCAATGTTTCAATTCCGAGAAGATTTGGCCAGCTTATTAATTGTATAGTTCAGAAAAGCTTTCGCTGACACGTTTTTGGCTTAATGCATTAAACATTCTATCTAATCCTATTCAATTCATGCCAAATAGGACAGACTCTAAGTCAAGGGAAGGTTTAAATAAATACCGCCATATTTCGTATATGCTTTAAGTTAAAAAAACGGATGAAAATTTAGCATGTCACAGCAGGAATATCGCTATATACTTCGTATCATGGGTACAGACGTTCAAGGTACCTTAAAGACTTCTTATGCCGTAGCACAAGTCAAGGGAGTAAGTTCAGCACTCTCAAACGCTATCCTCAAAAAGGCAGGAGTAAACCCTGACCAGCGTGTGGGCTTTATAACAGAATCAGACATCTCAAAAATTGAAGATGTAATCAAAGATCCAGCAAAATACGGCATTCCAAGCTGGATGTTCAACCGTCGAAAAGACACGGAAGTTGGCAAAGATGCTCACATTTTAAGTGCAGAATTAGCTTTAAAAATTAAAACTGACATTGACCAAGCCAAAGAAATCAGGTCTTGGCGTGGATACCGTCATGCTTACAGCCTGAAAGTACGTGGTCAAAGAACCAAAACCACTGGAAGAGCAGGCAAAGCGTTGGGAGTTAAGAAGAAGACTCTGATGCAGAAACCAGGTGGAGCACCTGCTGAAGGAGGCAAATAAGCATGGGCGATCCGAAGAAACAGCGTAAGAAATTTGATACTCCTCGTTTCCGATGGCGAAAAGATGTTCTCCAAGAAGAACTTAAACTCTTGGGCCAATTTGGCTTAAGAAACAAGCATGAACTCTGGCGCCACAAGACAACTTTGTCTAAAACCAGAAGCATCGCTCGCTCACTCATCAGTAAAACCACTGAAGAACGCTCAAAGATGGAAAATGAATTGTTAGCCCAACTTAAAAAGAAAGGAATTTTGCAGGAGACTGCAGTGTTGGATAATGTCTTAGACTTAACAATAGAAGACATATTGGAACGTAGACTCCAAACAATCGTTTTCCGCAAGGGGTTAGCAAGAACCATCTATCAATCACGCCAGCTAATCACTCATGGACACGTAACAATAGATGGCCGCAGAGTAACAATCCCCGGTTATATAGTACCAAAAGAAGCCGAAACAAAAATAGTCTACTCACCTGAAAGTGCACTAGCAAACCAAGAACACGCTTTACGAGTCGGCTTAACAGTTGTAGCTAAACAAGTAGAAGCTCGGCCACCTAGCAGAGGCCGCAGAGGCGGACGCGGAGGCGGCAGATTCTGAGCGCTCCTAACAACAAACGTAATGAGAAGTGGGCAATCGTCCACATCTTCAGCTCCTACAATAACACCTTAATTCACATCACTGACATCTCAGGCGCAGAAACAATCGCACGCACCACAGGCGGAATGTTCGTCAAAGCCGACCGAATGGAATCATCACCCTATGCAGCCATGCGTGCATCCACAGCAGCAGCCGAACAAGCACGCGATAAAGGAATAACAGCTATCCACATCAAAGTCCGAGCACCAGGCGGGGCAGGACCAAGAACACCTGGACCAGGCGCCCAAGCAGCCATCAGAGCATTAGCCAGATTCGGTTTCCGCATCGAACGCATTGAAGAAGTCACACCTATTCCCCACGACGGAACAAGAAGGCCCGGTGGCAGAAGAGGCAGAAGAGTCTAATCTGCAATTTCCCTTCTTTATTGACAGAAAAATTGAAATAATGCACTGATATTTCCTATTGACCGCATAGCTATCTGAGTAACTTATTTGGAGAGTCCTAGCAAGTGAAAATAGAAGTCCTTGAAAAAAATGATATCAACCTTCGCATAGTCGTCAAAGATGCGGACGTGCCCTTAATGAATGCTCTGCGTCGTCTAGCACTTGCTGAGGTTCCCTGCATGGCAATCGAAGAAGTTGTCATGATAGAGAATTCTTCAATTCTCCAAGATGAGATAATTGCCCATAGATTGGGGCTTACTCCGTTGAAAACTGATTTAGACGCATACAACCTTCCTGAAGAATGCGAGTGTAAAAGTGAATTCGGTTGTCAACAATGTCGAGTAACACTTACTCTTGACGCAGAAGCAAGAGATGGAACAAGAACTGTTTATTCAGGTGAGGTTGTTTCTGAAAACCCAGAAATCGTTCCGGTTTCAGATAAAATCCCTATAGTCAAGCTAGCCAAGAACCAGAAACTCAAACTTGAAGCTTATGCAAAGCTTGGAAAAGGCAAAACTCATGCGAAGTGGCAACCGGTTTCTATGTGCGCGTACAAGTACTATCCAAAAATCACAACTCCTACTGAGAAGTGTGAAGGGTGCCAAAAATGCGCTGACATATGTCCCAAAAGAGTTTACGTCGTCAAGGACGAAAAAATCGATGTCCGTGACCTTTTGGCATGTAACCTTTGCATGGACTGCGTTGATGCTTGCCCACAAAAACCATCGCCGCTTAAGGTTGAATGGGAAAAGAACACTTTCGTAATGAACATAGAGTCTACAGGTGCGCTTCCTCCAGAACGAGTACTCAAAGAAGCAACTAAACTGTTAGGTAAACAACTAGACGAGTTTGAAGAACAAATAAAGGCTGGACCACAATGAGAGAAACCAAAACAACAAACCCTCAATTAATCGATCTTATAGGTCTTCTAAAGAAAGAAAGCAAAGAAAAACAGGCACCAATATGGTTAGATGTTGCTGACCACTTAGCCAAGTCACGCAGCCAACGTATCGCCGTAAACTTAAGTAAAATAAACAGACACACCAAAAAAGCTGATGTCGTGATTATTCCTGGAAAACTCTTAGGTTCAGGCAATATAAACCATGCCGTGACAGTCGCATCCTTCGATATTTCGGACAAAGCCAAGCAAAAGCTTGAAGCTGTCAAGGCGAAATACATCACAATTCAAGACCTTTTGGAGAAAAATCCCAAAGGCTCAAATGTAAGAATTATTCGGTGAAAAAAAATGCAAACAACAAAATCTCAGATAACATTCGTGAACGCTGAAGGCTTAATAGTTGGTCGAATGTGTAGCAAAGTTGCTAAACGATTGTTAAACGGAGAAGAAGTAATTATATTAAATGCAGAGAAAGCAGTCTTCTCTGGCAAAAAGAAGAGCAAAGTGTTAGAAGCACACAAATTCCTTGAAGTTGGTGCCCCAATGCGCGGACCTTTCCATTATCGCAGACCTGATCGCTATCTACGCAAGACCGTACGTGGTATGGTTCCCTACAAGTTGCCTAAAGGTAAAAGCGCTTACAAGCGACTGAAGGTATTTATGGGCGTTCCACTTGAATTCAAGGATCAAAATATGATAACCTTCGAAGAAGCCAACTCAATAAATCTAAAAGGACCACACTTTACTCTAGGTGAATTGGCAACCGAAATCGGATGGTTCAACAGGATGGAATAATTATGCCCGCAAAAAAAGTCTTAGTAGTTAGTGGAAAACGAAAAACCGCAGTTGCCCGCGCCATAGTCAAGCAGGGTGTTGGCAGAGTACGAATAAATCTTACTCCAGTTGAGATTTACGAACCCGACATAGCTAAAGCAAAAATCATGGAACCCCTCTTGCAAGCAGGTGCAGACGTTTGGCAGCAACTCGACATGGACGTTAAAACCAGCGGTGGAGGATACATGGGACAAGCAGAAGCAGCCCGCATGGCAATATCAAATGCACTTCTAAAATGGACAAAGAGTACACACCTACGCACAGTCTTTAATGAATACGACCGAACAATGATTGCCGGAGACTCCAGAACCAAAGAAACAAAGAAAGTCGGCGGAGCAGGTGCGCGGTCTAAAGAACAGAAAAGTTATAGGTAGGAGAAAAAGAAAAAATGATTATTCCCGTAAGATGCTTCACTTGCGGCAAACTTGTTGGAGACCGATGGGATGAATTCACAAGGCGCATAAAGACAGGCGAAAACGCCAGTGATGTACTGGACAGCTTGGGCTTAAAGCGATATTGCTGCAGACGTATGCTGCTCTCTAACGTAGAAATTATAGACGAAGTACTGAGGTTCTACGAAGAAGCAGAGAAACGGAAAGAAGCCCGTAATTTCTATTAAATTTTCTCTTTTTTAATTTTTAGTTATGAACAGGAGCGATAGCTCTATTAGTGGTCTGCCTTCTTTTTGCAGGCTTAAAAGAAACTCTAATGCTTGGAGACCGGTACCTTTCAATTATTTCTAGAATCAATTTCTTAATGAGTTCTGGTTTGTCGAAAAATCTTGATAAATTGATTGTTAAAAACAATGGGAAAAATGGAAACGACGCTTAAAGTAGGATTCTCTTTATTATCCAATCATGCGTGGCGGTTTTTTCCATAAAAACGCTAATTTTATTTTCGGACAAATTCATGCAGAGTACTTTTTCGGTCTTTCCCTCAACCAATACGCTCTCCATATCTGATAGGTTGAATTGTTTGGCTATTTCAACGCTTGCCTCAGAGATTTGAGAGGATAGAAAAGCATACTCGATTACTTTGTCCTGATCAGTCAGGTCTATTATGGCTGAGGTGTTGTTTCTTAGAATGTAGCCTTTGACGCCTTTTAGTTTGCGTATTTCAGCTAAACTTGCAGCCAGACTTAGTAAAAACAGTATTATCTTCTCCAACTGAAATAACCGCTGAACCGTCGGGAAGTTCGGTTTCGATTTCAGCGTTTATTTTTTGCTTCATATTAATGCCTCTAATCTTACTCTATTACTGGCTTAACCATTACTAGTTTACCCTTTTCAGTTTGTAGGGTTTGGAGAATTTTTTCTGGAATTTGAATTATACCTTTGGCGCTATTCTTTGTTTCTTTGATTGCTTTGAACTTGCATGTAGTTTTCTTTCCATCTAAGGCTTCGATAATAACCATTGTGAATTGTTTGCCTTCATAAAGATCGCTCCATCCTGCTATGACTTCACCATCGATTCGCACGGTGTCAACGGGAACAAGTATGCCGCTGATTTTCTCCACCATGAACTGGTTGATAGGTGTTTTGGGAAGAACTGGCTCGTAGGATTGTTCCGGTTCAATGATAGGTTTAATGTTTTCTTCTTGATTCGGTTCATAAGATTGTTGCGTTTCAAGAGTGTTTTTTATGGTAGGTTCTTGGACTGGCAAAATAGATTCTTCATGGAGTTTCACTTCAAGCTGATCGGTCGTGAGAGGTAGCTTTTCTTCGGGAGCTGCAAGTTGGTCGACGAGTCTTATCAACTGTTGGAACAACAACTTGTGTTAATGATTTTACGATTTCTTGGTTTGCTGCTCGCGAAGAAACTGTTGCCAAATAAAAATTGTTCATTGCAGTTATGTTTAGTTGGCTTTCTGCGGCTTGGATTGTAAAGTTTTCTATGCCGCCAATTATTTGTGCCTGCAGTGCGATGTTGTTCAAAATTGAGCTATGAGTTTTTTGGTTTGGTCTTCAGTTGTGGTTTGGGTGTTGGCTATGGTTTGTCCGTTGTTTTTGAAAATTAATGCATTGGTGGTTTCTGGGCTTATGTTTTTGAATTCATCTATTATTGTTTGGAGCGGGTTTGAATAAGCCTCAGTCACCGTTTTGTCTCCTTTCTTTGGGTGTTAAGATATTTTGAATAGGATCCGCTCTGGAATGCCTTCGTCTTCCACCACAAGGTACTTGAGACCTTCTGTGTCGCCGAGTTGATCAAGCCATTTTAGGGCTTCACGCACCTTCTGCAAAACCAACAGCCGTTCCTGATGGCTACGCACGACTGATTCTATGGCGGTTAACTCGTGGAATGGATTAGCATCCAAAACAATGTTTAATGTGCCCACCGTGATTTCGCTTGTGTTTTCAGTTGGGGCTTTTTTGCCTGCCAGTTTCATGACGACTTCGCGGACTTTTTTTGATTTTTCCGCTAACGTGCGGATTTCATCGAGTTTTCGCAGGTATTCGCCCAAGACGCTTTTGGTTTCAGATAGTTGTTTGTCCATGGCTTCAGCTATTGCTTGGGCGGATGTGTATTCTTTGATTTGTGTTACCATGATTTTTTGACTCCTAAATTTTTTAATAGAGAAAGAGGAAAATTGGGTGAATGTTTGCT
This sequence comes from Candidatus Bathyarchaeota archaeon, assembly GCA_963842545.1. Taxonomy (GTDB): domain Archaea; phylum Thermoproteota; class Bathyarchaeia; order Bathyarchaeales; family Bathycorpusculaceae; genus Bathycorpusculum. The sequence continues at coordinate 46,650 of CAWJGR010000029.1, read as the reverse complement.
TCACCTTACCCCTGAATTTAGATTTCTAAAGGTTGGATATTTTATGGGTTGTATGTTGCTGTGTTGACGACTGATGTGCCTTTTGCAGTGATCAGTTTGACTTGGTATGCATGTTCCTGCAGCTAAAGTGCATTGCTGGTAAGTCTAAGGTTATTGTTGTCAGATGTGCTTTTTGCGATATGTCCGACTGGAGCTAGGTCCATAGCTGATGTTGCTGTCTACTCCATTGATGAATGCTTTGCTGATTGTTGCTGGTGTGCTGCCTGAGTTTGTTACCATGACTTGTAAATGTATCTGGTCAGTACCTGGTACGAATGCTATGTTTGTGATTGATACTTGTTCTGCGTTTCCCATGAGTCCGATGGTCATTCCGCCCATCCATGCTGCGACGACGACGCTGACTGCGACTGTGACGGCGATGAGTATGATTGATGCGACTACGGGGCTGAGGGCTTTTGAGTTTTTCTTAAATTTTCTTAGTATGTGTTCATTTTTTTTTTTAACCTTCTTTGTAGGTTTGTAATACTTATCGTCAAATTCAGCCTTTTAAATATTACGTCTTACTATACAATACTAATATATCTGTTGAACAACACTACAAAATACAAATAAAAAATAAATAAAAGAAAGAAAACGGCATAAAGCCATCAGAATTAAAATAATATTAAGCTCCAAGCTCGTCAAAGAAACCGAGAAGAAGCTTTGCCACTTTTTCCCCAAGTTCAGTCTTAACATAATACTTCTTGAGCGGGTCGATACGTTCACTCTTAGCTAAACCCAAGGATTCAATCTCAATCATCCTAGCCCTAAAAGTTCCATCGCTGAGCGTTAAGTTATTGTCTTTCATGAAGTCTTTAGCATCCTTCCATTTGCCGCGGCCAATATGGAGCAGCAGCAAGCAGTCGATAGCATGATCTTTTTCAAGCATTGCTTTTATTGCAGCCAACTTGGGCTCTGTGAGCACGCGCTTTATCTTTTCTTCTTCCACATTCTTCACCATTTTTCAAGTCTCCTTTCATTGTTAGTTATTGGAAAAGACGTCTAAGCATTTAAACTATATTACGAAATGCGACACATATCTCCAGACGCCTATCTCCCGAATAACAAATTACATAGTACCACCTTAATAAATCTGCAACCAAGCAAGCAAAAAACAAATCAAGCAACAACAAAATCCAACGTAAAAATAGAATCACATTCACAAAAAACCTGCTAAATAGCTAAAATACCAAAAATATATGTGGAATTAAATTGCATGAGAATTTTGCGCCATCGAAAGGCTTAACAGAACCAAAAATGTAATTTCCCAATAGAAGGAAAAGCAGTTGGCATCGATATCGACTACGAAGTTCCAACTTGGAGCCAAATCTACGACATGCTTCTTAGCCAAGCCCAAAAAATCCAAAACCAATCCTACAAACCCGACATCGTTGTCGGCATCGCAAGAGGCGGCTTAATTCCCGCTCGCATCCTAACTGACCTATTGGAAACTCCTCAGAACTCGAACTTCATCCAAATAGAATTCTACACAGACATCAACCAAACCCAAGCTTAAACCGATCCTAAAACAAACCCTAACTACATCAATCTATCAGGCAAAAAAGCTCTGATAGTCGATGACATCGCCGACACCGGCGAAAGCCTAAAACTCGCCCAAACACACCTCCAACAACAAGGAGCCAACGAAATCAAAACAGCCACTCTATACCTAAAAAACCCATATCCACAATAATCCCTGACTTCTACGAAAAACAAACCGTCACTGGGTAGTGTTCCCCTGGGAAACCAAAGAAACACTACGAAAAATTATTCAAAAACAACAGGGTAAACGTGCATTAAACCAGGAAGTTGCAAAACTAGTAAAAGCAGGCTTGCCAAAACAGTTAGCGGAAAAGCTTCTTAAAGATATGCAGTGAGAGAACCTAAAATGCTACAATACTTAAAAGAATATGGAAAATACGTGGAAATAACCGGTTACAAAGATATAGCATTCGATAAGGCAGAAACATTTTTTGAAGGCTAATCGCAAACAAACCAGGCAAAACGTCAACATCCAATTTTTTGATGCCGAACTAATCGCCACACAAGAACACCTCTACTTTGCAGTCCTAAACGCTCTGCAAGCCTTCAAGAACAAAACCAACCTTTCAAAAAGCCCAGCGATGGAAACAATGCTTTACGCTTCAGCACAACGGCAAATACAAAAAGCCATCGAATGCTGCGGAATAAAACCTCAAACCAAAAACATGGCTGTAGCAATCATCGGCGAGGACCCAGGACAAATAGCAAAACACAATTGAAGCTTTAACCAAAAGTGTCGGCACTGAACCAGACGAGACTGTTCTTGACATGACTAAAACCAAGGAAACAAAAATCAAAAAAGCCTTTGAAATTACCAAAGAAGAACTAAAAACCCTTAGAAAACGGTAATCGAGAGAAAGGCAATAGTAAACTTAGTTATCGAGCGCGTTGCTCTGCTGTCGACTCAACTCTAAGTTAAAGCATTTTTTCTTTAACAACCGCCAAAATATCGCTGGGCTTCAACAATGACAAACCCGTCAACGCGCCTAGAACCTCAATGAGCAAAATTTTGTCTGGGTTTTCAAGGTTCAGCTTTATTTTTGATGTCTCCTGCCGCCGCCTCAATGAGGTCTTTTGTGTGGAGAGTAGTGAAGCGTTTTTCAACTGTAACTCTGAAAGTTTCGTTTTCACCTATTTTTGCTGGCTAATTCTGCGGTGGCTTTCTTTAATTTCCTCCAAATCGGTAGGCACAACTCTCTCAATGGGCAGAATTCTTAGGGCATATCGGAACTCGTATGGGCGTTCTTTTAGTATTTCGCGGAATTTTTCTATAACAGTGAATGGATCAAGTGTAGTTTTGGCAACGATTAAACCTCGAATTTTGGTTTTTGCTGCTTGCGCTTCAGAGTCGCCTAATTCTTCTTTGAGTAAGATATAGAATTTCGTTGATCATGGGGCGTTCGTTTCCACGGGAAGTGGTAGCTATTAGATTGAAGCCGTTAATCATTTGAGTTCACCCAGAAGGGGAATGAATGTGGATTGGTTATTTTTGTATTTGCCCAAATGCGACGCCTTATCCTCGAAATCAATCTACAAATTATTGGTTTGGGAAATCATCGTTGAATATACCTGTTTAAGGTTCAACAATTTGCTACCATTAGGCACTTAGCACTTAATAGAAATCAGGACCGCGTTGTTTAAGGGTAAAAGTTTATATTTCCGTTGGGTTTTTGCATATTTCCGAATTAAACAAGTTCTAGTAAGTAGGGAATGATAATATGGCGTATTTAACAACAACAGGTTCAGGACAACCAGTCCTCATCCTTAAAGAAGGAACAACAAGAAGCAGAGGCAAAGAAGCCCAAAGAAACAACATCATGGCAGCACGTGTAATCGGCGAAGTACTAAAAACGACCCTTGGCCCAAGAGGCATGGATAAAATGCTCATCGACAGCCTAGGCGACATCACAATCACTAATGACGGCGCAGCCATTCTCAAAGAAATCGATGTTGAACATCCAGCTGCAAAAATGATGGTTGAAATCGCAAAAACCCAAGATGACATGGTAGGCGACGGAACAACATCTGCAGTCGTTCTCGCAAGCGAATTACTCAAAGAAAGCCGAAGAACTCCTCGACCAAAACATACACCCAACAATTCTCGTCAGCGGCTATCGAAAAGCCTCAGTTAAAGCAATTGAAGCCATAGGCAAAATGGCAGTTCCACTTGACGTCAACGACCGCAAAACACTCCTCAAAGTTGCATTAACCTCAATGAGCAGCAAAGCAGTCGGTTCAGCAAGAGATCACCTAGCAGAAATATCAATCGACGCAGTCAAACAAATCGCTGAAAAACGCGGAGACAAAACAATCGCTGACATAGACAACATCCAACTTGTCAAGAAAACAGGAAAAAGCCTCCTTGAAACACAATTGATTCAGGGCATCATCATCGACAAAGAAGTCGTTAGCCCAGGCATGCCAAAAATCAAAGAAAACGCAAAGATTGCACTCTTAGATTCAGCCTTGGAAATCGAAAAAACCGAAATCACCGCTGAAATCCGCATTAAAGACCCATCACAAATGAAAGCATTCCTAGACCAAGAAAACGACATGATGCAAGACATGGTTACAAAAGTCAAAGCCTCAGGCGCAGATGTAATCTTCTGCCAAAAAGGCATCGACGACATGGTTCAGCACTTCCTATCCAAAGCAGGCATCATGGCAGCAAGACGCGTAAAAGAATCCGACATGGAAAAACTCGCAAGAGCAACAGGCGGAAGAATTGTCAGCGATCTTAGACGACCTTAAGAAAGCAGGACTTAGGACATAGCAGGTCATGTTGAAGAACGCAAAATCGGCGACGACAAAATGATTTTTGTCGAAAAATGCAAAGACCCACACTCAGTTGCAATTCTAATCCGCGCAGGACTCGAACGCATGGTTGACGAAGCAGAAAGAGCAATGACCGACTCACTCTCAGTCGTCTCAGACGTCATTGAAAACAACATGATCGTCGCAGGCGGCGGAGCAGTCGAAATCGAAATCGCAAAAGAACTACGCAAATACGCAACCAAAGTTGGCGGAAGAGAACAACTAGCAGTTGAAGCATTCGCAGACGCAGTTGAAGTAATCCCACGCACACTTGCAGAAAACGCAGGCTTAGAACCAATCGACATACTTGTAGAACTACGACAAGTACATGACAAAGAAACCGGCAAATACATGGGAATCAACGTGTTCACTGGCAAACTTCAAAACAGCATCGAAAACGGCGTAATCGAACCAATCATAGTTAAAGAACAAGCCATCAAATCAGCAGCCGAATCAGCAGCCATGATACTTCGCATCGACGACGTCATCACATCAAAGGCGCCAAAAGGCGGTCCAGGTGGCCCAGGCGGCGGAATGCCGGGCGGCATGGGCGAAGAATAAACTTCCCACCTTTAACTTTCTTTTTTAATTTTTAAGAATATTAGTGAAAAATTTTTTCTATGTTCTGGTGGGTTGATTCTTAGTCAATAAGACCTTACCCTGCGGTTTGCAAAGGATCTCGATTAGGGTTTGAATATGACTTAAACAATATGTTGGAACTCTGCATCCCTTACCAAGGTAAATTTTCGGGCTTCAGGATTAAGTTTTCTAAACAAGGTTGTTTATTAAAAACGGTTTTATACAATTGCATCCTAAATTGGGTGTGTTTCAACCGTGTCAATAGTAGAATCAATAGCCATAGTAATTGGTTTGATAGTATTCGAAGTTGTCAACAGCGTAGACAACGCTATAGTGAATGCCGCCGTCCTAAAAACTATGAGTATGCTTGTGGCGCAAAAGATTCCTGCTGATCGGCATCATAACTTCAGTGTTTCTGGTTAGGTTTTTATTGCCTCTGCTTATAGTTTGGATTTCTGTTCCAACTATGAGTGTCTCCGACATATTTCTTGCATTTTCTGGACAAAGCGACATTGCCGCAAAAGCCATCGAACTTCAAAAACCAATAATTTTGATGTTCGGAGGAGTTTTTCTTTTATACTTGTACTTCCATTGGCTGTTTCTTGAGAAGAAAGAGCCCCTTTTCATCGAAAGATATCTTAAAGAAAAACATGGGGTTTGGTTCTTTGCCTTTGCCGCCATCTTCCTGGTTGTGATTATGTATCTAGCACGAGCAAACCCGATGGTGATGCTTGCAGCAGCCATAGGCAGTGCAACCTTCTTTATAGTGTATGGTTTGAAGGAAACCGCAGAGTAAAGCGAACGCAACTTGATGGCGGGATCAAGTGGATTGAGTGATCTTTCAAAATTTGTTTATCTTGAAGTTTTGGATACAACATTTAGTTTTGATGGTGTGGTAGGCGCATTTGCCTTCACAATAAATCTACTGTTAATCCTCATAGGTTTAGGCATTGGCGCCCTCGTGGTTAGAGAACTAACTATCAAAGGTATCGACACAATCGGCAAATACAAGTACCTCAAAAACGGCGCCTTAACTTCCATAGGTTTCCTTGGCTTATTCATGCTTATCGAAAGCTTCGGCATAGAATTACCCTCATATATACCCACAATCGTAACTTTCATAGTAATCGGCATCGCCTTCTACAAATCCCGCCAACTACTCAAATCAACCCAGACCAAAAACTACAACTGCGCTAGCATGGCTGATATTGCTAATACCGTTTTTTTGATTGGTTCAAAGTACAAAACCTATTTATTTCTAATAGAGAACCATCTTTCCCGAGCTCCGGTAGTATAGTCCGGTCAAGTATGCCGGCCTCTCGAGTCGGCGACCCGGGTCCAAATCCCGGCCGGAGCACTCACCTCAATTTTGATGTCTTGGGCAGAATTTTCTTCGGGACCCTATTTAAGCAAAATTCGATTTTTCATGGTGACCTGAATGGCCAGTATAGATTTTATCTTTGTTTTTGCGAGGTGTTTTCGGGGCTCCGAAACGTTTTATCAAGCACATTCGAGCTTTTTGAACCTGGAAAAAAAGGGTATAAATTAATTGCGGGGGAGAATTTTTGGAGGCTTACTATTTAGGTATGTTTTTTGGGCTGTTTAAAATATGTGTAGGTCAAGACGATTTTGTCATCATCTTCTATGATTTCTGCTTGAAAGTCTTCTTTGAAGTAGAGTTCAAGTTTTTTGAAGAATTTATGTGGAATTGGCAGATGAGCCCTGATGTAGGTGTAGACATGCTTACCTTTTAAGTATCGTTTCTTTGATGGAGACAGTTTAATTCTCACCAAGGTCTTCACGTGTTAAGAGGCTTTCCAGTTCAGGAACAGCTGTTCGATGCTGCTCCTTCTCCAAGAAATGTGAACTTGTTTTGATTTGACATAACTTGGGGTTTCTACATTTGCTCAAACCAAATAAAAAGAATGCTAACAAACTTCCACTTTGCTCGATAGAGAGATAAGTAAAAATGATTTGGCTTAATCAATTTTAGCGAGATTAAAAAGTCATAGAATGAAATGGTTACATAGAATTATTCGTGGTAAATAGTTTTTCCCAAAGAGAGATACTATTTGTAGGTTAGTGTTGAGCAAAGTTCTTCTACTGTTCGGTTGAGGGTTAGTTCTGCCATGTTTCGGCTGTAATCCATTATTCGTCTTGAGCTATCAAAAATTAACCGTAACACTGACGCGATGTTGGGGTCGAGTTTCTTGCTTGACATCAACATGATTAATTCGTTTTCGAGTGGTATTAGAGCTTCTCGTTTAGAAATCAGTTTTTCTGCATCTTTGTAGTCCCGCTTGAAAAGGGCTTTGATGGAGTCATCGTAAAGTTGGTGAGCTTGGGAGCTGAAGTAGAATAAGTTGATTGTAGATTTCTTCGTCTATGGGGTCTTTTATGAATAGAGTTTCATTGTCAATTAGTTTTTGGAGGGCGCCAAGGTTGTTTATAATGTTCATGGCGTTTTGGGCGATGCTTTCTATGTCGTTTACAGCTATGCGGTAGAGGAGGAACTCTTTGGGGGTTCTGAAGCCGAGTTCACGGTAGAGGTTGCGTTCTATGCCATGTTTTAGTTGGCGAACAATGTATAATCCGAGACGGTTTACGTCGTTGTGGGCGCTGATTACGCTGTCAAAAAGGGCTGTGCTTCGATCTTTTAAGGCGGCGATGGCGTCCCTGTTTGCGGCTAATGCTACTATTGCCATTCGGCGGACAGCTTTTTCGAGTGGGAACTCTGAGTGTTTGATTAAGATTTGCAGGGTTATTTCGTCTGGGGTTTCGTCGATTATTTCTGAGCCTAAAAAGTTGTCGCGAGCGAGAGTTTTTGATTTCGTTTTTGTTTTTTGTGGCGTCTTGGGTGTTTTTGAAGTGGACTCTAATGATATCGGCGCCTATGGCGTATAGGGCGCGGATCATTCGCATGGTGGATTGTGGCGGGTCTTTTGGATCGATGTTTATGTAGTATTCTTTGGGTTTGGAGCCGTTTTCTCTGCCTTCTTTCTCCATTATTTTTCTTGGAACCAAGGTTAGGGTTGAGTCGGGTTGGATGTTGAAGGCGATTTCGCTGCCTCTGTTCAAACCTATGTCTTCTACCCATTCTTTTGGCAAGGATATTATGTAATGATCCTCTGCCTGTGCATTGGACTCGTCTATAACCGAGGTCTTTTTCAGCCATTAAATTACACCTTTGGTAAATGTTTCATTTATATTACATATTTCATTAAGTTACATATAAATGATTATCAACAAAGTTATATAGAATACATGCTATTTGGTGGGCTAACTCCCGAAAAGAGAGGAATAAAATGCCTCTAAACACATGCAAAATAATAATTGAAAATGATGATCAATCGATTACGAGCAAGGGCACATTATGCACAAACGACGTTGAACTCCATGTATTCATGCTCACTTGTCCACGCTAACCTGAAAAAAAGGAGAAATCCAAGGATGAAAAAAATAATCGCAAAACAAGAAGCATGCATGGGTTGCGGACTCTGCGAAGTCTACTGCACCACGGCACATTCAAAATCAAAAGACATCATCAAAGCCTACAATAGCGAAAAACCAAAACCCATCAGCAGAATCAGACGCGAAGTAAACAAACCCGTCTCCTTCGCAATCCAATGCCGCCACTGCGAAGACGCACCCATGCGTAACCGCTTGCCTATCAGGCGCCATGAAAAAAGACCAAAAAACAGGCGAAGTCACTCACAATAAAGACAAATGCATAGGCTGCTGGACCTGCGTTATGGTTTGCCCATACGGCGCATTAATCATGGATAAAGAAGATCATGTAGTCGCTAAATGTGACCTTTGCCAGGGCTCCAAGAACCAGCATGTGTAGCCAACTGCCCCAACCAAGCATTAGTATTCAAAGAGGTAAAACCATAATGGCAAAGTACGTGATTGTTGGCGCTTCAGCCGCAGGAATAGCCGCAGTTGAAGCCATAAGAAAAGTAGACCAAACAGGCACAATTATAGTAATCACAGAAGAAGCATGCGCACATTATAGTCGTCCAATGATTAGCGACTTAGTCAGCGGCAAAGCAGATGTCCAAAAAATGAACTGCAAAACTGACGACTTCTGGAAAATAAACAATGCGGAAGTCACGTATTGGCAAAAAAGCTGTAAGCCTAAACCTTACTGAGAAAACCGTTAACTTGGAAGATGGCGAAAAAATAGTTTACGAGAAGCTTTTGCTTGCGACAGGCGGTAAACCTTTCGTTCCAAAGATGGAGGGACAGGAAAAAGATGGCGTATTCACTTTCACAAACATCTCTGATGCCCAGCGTTTAGCAGCAAAAATCGATAGTATACACGCTAAAAGCGCAGTCGTTATCGGCGCTGGTTTAATCGGCATAAGCGTAACAGAAGCCCTCATGAAACGAGGCTTAAAAGTCACGGTTGTTGAATTGCAAGAGAAAATCCTCAGTTTACTCTTAGACGCTAAAGCCTCAGATATCGTTGAAGCAATCATCAGAAAAGCAGGAGTAAACTTTGCCACTGGTCAATCCGTACAAAAAATCATTGGTAAACCAGAAAACGAGGGTGTGGTTGGTGGAGTAATCTTAACTAAAGGTGACCAGGTGCCCTGTGATCTTGTAATCGTAGCTATCGGCGTCATTCCACAGAACGGCACTAGTCACAGGAACCGCTGTGAAATTAAACCGGGGTATAGTTGTGGACAATTTCATGCAGACCAACGTACCCGATGTCTACGCTAGCGGAGACGTTGCGGAAACTTTCGATTTTATCCTAAACCAGAACCGTCTCTTGCCGCTTTGGCCTTTGGCGGTTTTGGAGGGAAGAGTTGCAGGGTTCAACATGGCAGGCACAAAAATCAGATATGAAGGCGGAACTAACATGAGTAGCCTCAAGTACTTCGGTATTCCCATCGTTTCTATAGGCTTAGCTAACCCCAAAGGAAGATCCAACGCTTGAAATTCTTGTCAAACAGGACCAGGAGAATAACGTGTACAAGAAGCTGGTTCTTAAAAACAACGTAATCGTGGGTATGACATTAGTTAACTGCATTGATCGTGCTGGAATACTGTTCAATTTGATGAAGACTCAAGTTAACGTGAAAAAATTCAAACAAGATCTTCTAAGAGATGACTTCGGCCTAGGCAGTTTTACCCGTTGGTATTCAGAGAAAAATGAGTGTGGTACAATAATGGACCAAAACGATCAAAGAATAATCAACCCATACGGAGACGACAAAGACTTCTCAGCCTGCGGCATCTTTGCCGTATTGAACAAGGAACGAAAACGTTTCGGTTCAAAAGACCCCATTCGAGCGATGGTAAACATGCATGATCGCGGCAACGGCTTAGGCGGCGGCTTCGCAGTCTACGGCATATATCCTGACTTTAAAGAATACTATGCATTCCATGTAATGTACCTGAGCAAAGACGCTAAAGAAAAAACCGATAAAATCCTAGCTTCAAAATTTGACATAGTCTATGATGAAGAAATGCAAACAAAACCAGCCAACGTGCGCGATCCACCATTAGTTTGGCGGTATTTCGTACAACCCAAAAAGCAACGACCCGAAAACCAAACCGAAGAAGACTACCTCATAGAAGCAATTATGCACATCAATACTGAAACAGGGAAGGCATTTGTCTTCTCCAGTGGCAAAGACATGGGTGTCTTCAAAGGCGTTGGTTTCCCTGAAGACGTTGCTGAATTCTTCTGTTTAGATGATTACGAAGGATACCTTTGGTCATGCCACAGCCGTTTCCCTACAAATACTCCGGGCTGGTGGGGTGGAGCACACCCATTCAACATCTTGGATTGGACAGTGGTGCATAACGGTGAACTTTCATCTTACGGCATAAACCGTCGCTACTTAGAAATGTATGGTTACAAATGCACGATGCAAACAGACACCGAAGTCTTAGCCTACGCGGTGGATTTGCTTATGCGAAGACAACACTTACCCATTGAACTGGTCGCGCAAGTATTGGCTGCACCGTTGTGGAGTGAAATTGATCAAATGGAACCTAAACAAGCAAATCTGCTTAGAACGCTTCGCCAAACCTACGGCAGTCTGCTAATGAACGGGCCATTCAGCATAGTCATTGCTCACCACGGTGAAATGATTGGGTTAACCGATCGAATCAAACTTCGCCCTCTGGTTGCAGGCGCAAACGGTGACTACACATACCTTTCCTCGGAGGAATCAGCGATGCGTCTGGTTTCCCCAAATCTCGATAAGTTCTGGGGTCCCAGAGGCGGCGAACCCGTGGTTTGCTAGATTAAACAATAACAGTAGAAGATCAGCGGAAATCCTCGCTGGAGGCTCAATCTAAATGAAAACATACGTAATCCTGAATTCCTAGTTGAAAGAGATGAAAAGCGTTGCATACGCTGTAAAGTTTGTGTTAACCAATGCACTTACGAGACGCACTTCTACGATGAAGAAACTGATACTGTTTGCAGTAAAGATGAAAACTGCGTTAACTGCAACGCTGTGTTACTTTCTGTCCAACACACGCTATCACAATTAAAAAGAACCCTAATGTAAGTAGAGACAATGCCAACTGGACTATGGAAGCCATCCGCGACTTGAAAAAACAAGCTGAAAACGGAGGAGTAATCTTAACTGGTATGGGCTATGACAAACCATACTACACTTACTGGGACAGATTGCTGCTAAATGCAAGCCAAGTCACTAACCCCTCGATTGACCCATTGCGAGAACCGATGGAAATCCGAACTTATCTTGGAGCAAAACCTGACAAACTTAGATTTCAGTATTCGAAAACGGCGAAACCGTTCTGAAGACACAACTTACTCCGCAGCTTTGCTTGGATACCCCGATAATGTTCTCTGCCATGTCCTATGGTGCTATCAGCCTAAATGTACATGAATCCCTAGCTCGCGCAGCAACCGAATGTGGAACATACTGGAACACGGGTGAAGGAGGCTTAGATAAGAGCCTCTACAAATACGGTGCTCATACCATAGTTCAGGTTGCTTCAGGCAGATTCGGGGTTCACTCCGATTACCTTAATGCGGGAGCAGCTGTAGAAATCAAGATTGGGCAAGGCGCAAAACCAGGTATAGGCGGTCACCTTCCAGGCGAAAAAGTCACCGAACACGTCGCAAAAACACGTATGATTCCCGAAGGCACAGACGCACTTTCGCCTTCACCCCAGCATGACATCTACTCAATCGAAGACCTACGCCAACTAATCTACGCACTAAAAGAAGCAACCAACTACACCAAACCCATATCCGTAAAAATCGCGGCAGTCCACAATGCACCCGCCATCGCAAGCGGCATGGTTCGGGCTGGAGCAGATATAATTGCCATCGACGGTGTCCGAGGCGCAACAGGCGCAGCACCCAAAGTTATCCGAGACAATGTAGGCATACCCATTGAATTAGCACATTGCACAAATCGACCAACGCCTACGTGAAGAAGGTATACGCAACCATGCTTCTGTTGTAGCTGCAGGCGGAATCAGAAGCGCAGCTGACGTGGTTAAAGCCATCGCTTTAGGCGCAGACGCAGTTTACATTGGCACAGCAGCTTTGATTGCTATGGGCTGCACAGTTTGCCAACGATGCTACACTGGCAAATGCCCATGGGGTATCGCGACAAGTGACCCATGGATTAGCAAACGCATAAACCCTGATATCGCATCACAACGGCTCGTGAACCTGCTGCAGAGCTGGAGCCTTGAAATTAAAGACATGATGGGCGGCATGGGCATAAACGCTATCGAAAGCTTACGCGGTAATCGCTTAGCACTTAGAGGTGTCGGCTTAACCAAGACGGAGCTCAAGATTTTAGGCGTTAAAATGGCAGGAGCATAACAACATGCAACAACAAAAAACCAACCCCATAGAAATCGACGCAAAATACCAATCCCTAATAAAAACTGAAGAAAAAGTGGTTAAAATTAACGCTGAAGGACTCTACTACAAAGAACTAAACAGCTTGCTAAGAGCAAGTAATTACCACCGACGTCGAACGAATTGAACTGCACAATGTTTGCGGACAAAGGTACCTCGGAACCGATCTTGACACCAACATCCAAATCGACATTTACGGCACCCCAGGCAACGACCTTGGCGCATTTATGAGCGGACCAAAAATGGTAATTCACGGAAACGCTCAAGACGCAAGCGGCAACACTATGAACGACGGACAAATCATCGTTAAAGGTCACGCCGGAGATTTAACAGGGCACTCGATGCGGGGAGGCAAAATCTTCGTCAAAGACTACGTTGGCTACCGAGTCGGCATCCACATGAAAGAATACCAACGCAAAATCCCCCAAATAATCATTGGCGAAACAGCAGGCGACTTCCTTGCAGAATACATGGCAGGCGGAATAATCCTCATCTTGGGATTGAACCTGAAGGAAGGCGAAAAATGCAAAGCCAGATTCGTTGGCACAGGCATGCATGGCGGAGTAATCTACGAACGCGGCGAAATCCTTGAACCCGAAGCCGGAACCAAAACCCTTCCTGTAGGCAAACGTGACATGCAAGTAATCGAAGGCTTAGTTAAAGAATACTGCAACCACTTCGGCGCCGACCCCAAAATAATCCTTAACGGCAAATTCAAAAAGATACTGCCCCTCTCAAAGCGACCCTACGAAAAACTATACTCCCACTAAACCTGCTTTTTGTTTTAGTTTATTTTAGTTTCCAATGGCTTGAAAAATCAATTACAGTTCTTAGCCGTCTAAAATTATCAACAAAACACTTTGCTGGGTAGAGGATTGTAAAATGAACGTGAAAAAAGCTATTTAGGTTTGGGCTTGTCTGATTTCTCTTTGCTGCCGCAGAAGTGTAGCTGCCAAAGTTGCCAAGAAAATTATCGTGAACACAATTGCCGCGATGCCTATCTTGTAAGTTATGTCTATGTTAACGTAGAAGAGTGTTAAAACAGTCACTAGCATTAACCCTAAAACAAGTGCTTCTTGGATGCCGTTAAAAACTTTAATGTTTCCAAAACTCAATTTCTTAAATCACCACTTTCTATGCTTTTGTACATGCGAACAATATTAATTTTCTCTTCAAATATACAAATTTTTTGGGTCTTGGAAAAAACCAAATATTTAGAATATCTGGGATTAAGATAGAATAATGAAAAGTTGAGAAGGTTTTCTGTATTTGCTCCTTTTATATTGTCTTGGCTTAATTTCTGCTGAATTGTTCACTTCTTTTTTTGCTCAAGACTTCTCTAGAGTATTTGGCGTTCAAGCGCTAAAACTTATATTGAATATTCTCATGAAATAGAGAATAATATCTCAATGAGGACTTGACGTTTGCTAACTTCAAAGGATAGGTTGTGGCGATTGTTTTCTTCTGAGAATGGCAAAGTCTTTCTCGTCGGGTTATCCTCCAGATTACTTATCTTTGTCGTTGCAACGCTTGGTGCTCTATTTTCTTCTTCAGCCAAAACAATGTCGACAATCCCTATTGTTAACTATTTCAGCCAATGGGATGGGGGCTGGTATTCTCAAATTGCTCTTTTAGGATATCCGGCTGGAAATAATCCTCTTAGCGAAAACTGGGCTTTTTTCCCTCTTTACCCATTCCTAATGCGTGCGTTTGGAACTCCGTTATATGGAATAATGCCGTCTGACCAAGCGGTTTTGCTTTCAGGTTTTGTAATAAGTAATGTCCTTTTCTTTGTCAGTTTATTCTTATTTTATAATGTAACCGCACTCGTCTTTGGCAAAAGAAATTTAGCATTGATTTCAACGGTTTTCTTTGCTTTTTGGCCAGGCGCCTTATTCTATTCGAGCGTTTACTCTGAGAGCTTATTTATGACGTTTACTTTAGGAGCCTTCTATTTTTTGGAAAAGGAAAAATCGGCAAAATCTACAGTTCTAGGTTTTTTTGCTTCCTTGACTCGAAGCAGCGGCTTTCTAATTTTGATTCCTTTTGTTTACAAAGGGCTACAAACTCGCAAGTACCGAACTGCAATTAGCCAAGCTATTGTTGTTGCCTTACCGTATCTGATATTCAATCTGTATGGTTATTTCTTGACTGGATTGTTTCCAGTTAGAGAAATAGTGTACAACCATGTTTGGGGAGCATCAAGATTTACCTTCACCCAAGTAATTACCGATCAATTGGGTTACACACTGCTGTTTACTGTTGAAACTTTATTGATTCTTGCACCTTTTGTGTGGTTTGCATTTTCTGAGAGAGTTCCCATCAGAGATTTTGTTAGGGGTTCAGTTGGGGAAAGAAAGGATCTGAAATATTGGGCTTTTGCAATTTACACTTTGGTAATGCTAGCTTTTTATTCTGACCCAAAAAACCTGCATAGATACGCTTTACCTATTTTACCGCTGTATTGGGTTTCAGCTTTTGTTTGGGGTAAAAACGAGAAAGTTGGCAAATTGTTGCTTATCATTTCGACGGTGATTCTGATTATTGGCACGATTTTGTTTACTACCCGACAAATGTATTTGTAGAATTCGAAAATATTTTATGTGACCAAAAGGATTCAGCTCAAAAGCGATCGGAAATATAGTCGCGTGTTCTGCTCCTTTATTTTTTGTAGCTTTCTAAAATGATTTTTACTAGTATTTATAGGGATAATTGGATAATCGGCTCTTACCGTTGAGGAGCGATACTGACGTTGGAAGAGGTAATTGCAACTCGAAACTTAACCAAGAAATACAAAGATATTTGTGCAGTAGAAAACTTAAATCTCAGCGTAAATTCAGGCGAAATCTTTGGTTTTCTTGGACCCAATGGAGCAGGCAAAACAACAACGATACGTGTCCTCACAACTTTAACCAAACCCTCTTCAGGATCCATTTGGATTTCCGGATTTGATGTAGAAAAAGAACCTGCCAAAGTCAAAAAATTAATCGGTGTAGTGCAGCAGCATCTAACGTTTGATTTAGACTTGAATTTAAGGGAAAATCTGGAGCTACATGCCAGACTGCATCATATCCCCTCTAAATGAACGCAAGCAACGCATTGCTGAGCTTCTTGAATTTGTTGGCTTAACCCAACAGAGTGAGAAGATGGTTGAAGAATTGTCTGGGGGAATGAAGAAGGCAGCGATGATTGCTCGTGCTTTAATACATAAGCCAAAGGTGCTTTTCCTTGATGAACCTACTGTGGGTTTGGATGTTCAGGTTCGACGTCGGATGTGGGATTTGATTCGAAGTTTAAGCCGAAATGGCACCACGATTTTTTTGACTACCCACTACATAGAGGAAGCGGAAGCGTTATGTCAAAGGGTTGGCATCGTTCACCATGGTCTTTTAATTGCGTTGGGAAAACCCTCAGAACTTCGACAAAAAGTAGGTATGGTAACTGTTGAGATTCTTGTTGATGGAGCGTTTACCCGTTATGAACATTTTGCTGACCGTGAAACCGCCAACCATTATGTGCAGAAGTCTGTCTTCCGATCACAAAACTATCATCATTCGTGATTCAAGCCTTGAAGATGTTTTTGTTGAATTAACAGGTAAGAAGGTGGATGAAGATTAAATGATGGAGGTTCTCCGAGACATATATGCGGTTGTCTGGGTTGATCTGCGTTTTCTAAGACGCAACTTGGGCAAGACCATGGCTTTAACACTCGTTGCACCTATCCTGTATCTTTTGGCATTTGGCTACGGATTGGGAAGAGGCACCAACATTGAGGGCTTTAGCTATCTTCAATTTGTTATTCCAGGAATTTTGGCGCTTACTGCGATGACAACAGCTTTTAACACTTCAGGCTTAAAGTTGCATGTAGATCGTTTATTCTTCAAATGTTTTGATGAAACTTTAATGTCTCCTGTCAGCGCCTTTTCGATAATTGTAGGCAAAGCCCTGATTGGAGTACTACGTGGACTCCTGAGTTCAGCAGCATTGCTATTAGCATGTCTTGTTTTCTCACCTCTACCAGCAGTAAGTTTACTTTTTCCACTAAGTCTTATCGTGACGTGTTTTACATTTTCATTTTTAGGCGTCATTGTTGCGTTGCTAGCTAAAACCCATCAAGACATGACTTTGTTTATGAGTTTAGTTGTTTTGCCCATGGCTTTTCTGAGCGGAACTTTTTTTTCTTTAAGCCAAGTTCCAGAAGCATTAAGTATTATCCTTTCACTATCGCCATTGACGCATGCATGTCTTTGTTTGAGAGCTTCTGCCCTTGGACAACCGTTCCCATGGGTTTCTCTTTTTATTCTAACAGTTTTTGGAACTATTTTCTTTGTCCTTTGTTTTGTAGCTTTAAAACGATCCAACAAGTAGAAATCCAATCAATTACTAAATGTTTGAATAAATCAAAAATTTAATAATTAGAATAGAAGACAATAGGCTACTTCATCTGGTTTTTCGTATAAATTTTTCATTTTCACAAAAACCACAAATCTACAAAAAAGAAAAGATAAAATTTCAGAAGTAAAAATATAAACGTAGTAGCAAATGTATAAGCTTTTATACATATGTTGATGAGAGATGTTAAAAAGAAAATCATTGCTTCCGAGAGGATAAAGACTAAATGCCCTACATAAAAAAAATCGAGTTAAAAGGCTTTAAGTCTTTTGGACCACAAACAGTTAAGGTAAATCTAGATAAGGGTTTTACAGCTATAACTGGTCCCAACGGAAGCGGCAAAACCAACATCATGGACGCGTTGCTTTTCTCCCTTGGAGAACTCAGCACAAGAAGACTTCGAGCGGAAAACTCGGCTAAACTAATTTTTCACGGTTCCGAGAAGGCTGGGCAAGAAAAAGCTAAGATGGCTAAAGTAGTTGTTCAATTCGACAATACGGATGGCTTAATGCCTGTTGACACCACTACCGTTACGATTTCACGTGAAGTTTACCGAAACGGGCAGAGCGTTTACCGGTTAAACGGACGCAGAATGTCCCGTGCCCATATAACCGAAACCCTTTCTATGGCTGCAATCAGCAGCATGAGCCAAAACATCATTCCTCAAGGCACTATCACTAGGTTAACTGACATTACTCCTGTTGAAAGAAGAAAAATCATTGAAGACCTCATCGGCATTGCCCAATACGATGATGAAAAGGCGGAAGCGGAAGAAAAACTGCGCGCCGCAGACATCTCCATCCGAACTGCCATGGGTAGAATAGATGAAGTCCAAAAACGCCTCGACGACCTTGAACGCGAACGCAACCAACTTTTACGCTACAACTTCATCCAATCCGAAACCAAAAAGTTCCAAGCAATCAAAATCTCAAGCGACATAGCTCAACTGAACGTAAAAATAAATGAAAGCAATGGTCAAACCGCTAAGGTTAAGGAAAGGGTTGACAAATTAAAGGAGCAAAGGGATCTTCGTAGATCCAAACGGCATGAAATTGAAGGTGACTGGCGAAAACTCAGCGGTGAAGGGCTTGAGCAGGGCGGCTCAGAAGTTCTTAAAGTTCAGATAAAAATTGGCGAGTTAAAATCAAAGCTTACCGAATTAACGACCAAAATTAGTTCCGGGCAATCAAGTCTTGAAAGTTTCAAACGTGTTAGAGAAAACAACCTTGGCCAACATGAAAACCTGAGAAATGAGATAAGGGAGAACCGCTTAAAAATCCGCCAATTCCGCAGTGAACACGAAAAACTCAAAGCGCATAATTGCCGAAAAAGAAACTGCTCACGGTATTTTGGCGCAGGAAACCTCCCAACTTTGGGGTGGGCTCGACGACAACAACCTGCAGATACGAGCCTTAGAAGCTCAAATCGAAAGTCATGTCAAACGAATCGCCTATTTGCGTTCAGAGTACACTCAGGACAAGTCTGCACTTCGCCTTTGCACGGGAAGAATCAAAAATTTATCTGTTAGAAAAGAAAAATTCCAAACCAGCTTAATCGAAATCGAGAAATCCCTATCCGAACTCGAACAAGTTCAAAAAGATCAGAAAACACAACTTAAGAATCTTGAGCAAACAATCGAACGCAAAATAACCCAAAAAGAAACTGTTCAAAAAGAAATCACTGAAGCCGAAAAAATTGCAAGTTCCGCTAAAGATGCTGTAATAGAGTTTGCCACCCAAAGAGACCTTGCTGCAACCATCGCTAATGAAGAAAAAGCACTCGAGGCATCGAGGAAATGGGCGACGTCGGAGCCATCGCTGGAATCCATGGCAGACTGAGAAATCTCATAAAGATTGATAAGAGCTTCAAAAAAGCTGTCGATGCTGCCGCCACAGGTTGGCTTGATGCTTTAGTCGTTAAAGATATTGACATAGCCTTTACCTGCATGGAAACACTCAGACGCATGAAATTGGGCAGAATCAAAATAATCCCGCTTCACGGTGCAATAAACATCAAAAACAAGGAGCCGCCAAAACGAGAAGGCGTAGTGGGTCCCCTCTCCAGCTTCATGAAGTACGATGATGCTTTTGCGCTTGCAGTGAACTATGTCTTTGGAGACACCGTAGTCGTTTCAAACGATAAAGCAGCTTTTGCGCTTTCAAACGAGGGTTACCGTGCAGTCACAGTTAACGGTGACTTATATGAACCGGGCGCTTTTGAAAGCGGTTATTACCGTGCGCCTATTGATTTCTCAACGATTATTCCCAGCGAAAAGGCCTTAAATAGCTTAGATGAAGCTGTTAAAGCACTTCAAACCCACCTTACTCAACGGGGCACCGATATCATTGGAATCGATGAAGAACTTGAATACACAAAAATCACAATTACAAGGCTCACTGAATCCGTTGCCATGCTTGATAGGGAAATAATCAGGGTAAAACGCGGTGTTAAACGAACCCAATTCAACATCCGCCACATAGAAAAATATGGCGGCAAACTTGAACGTGAAGCCGCATCTTATAAAGGACGCATGGACGTTTATCGAAATGAGCGAAACGCCATCCGAAAGAATCATCAAAAAATCCACGCGGAAATCGCAGCTCTGAGATTAAAAACTGATGTTGCACACATCCAAGAACTTGAAGTTCAACGCGAAAAAGTTGGCGAAGAATTAAACACACTACGCCAACGACTGGGTTCCACGCAAACCGAAATTTCCACTCACCAGTCACAATTCGATAGGGTTCTTAGAATTGGATACAAGAACACGAAGATTCAGATTGACAAGATTGACCAGCAACAGCGAAAACTTGAAAAAGAAGTTGGTGAAGCAATTTCGGAACGAGAAATAATCAAAAAAGAAACAGAAGAACTGGAGAAGAGCCGTGTTGAACTGTCTAAAGCTGTCTTTTCCGCGCGCGAAGAATCCAAAAAATTCACTTCCCAAATTGACTCCATCGACTCTGAGCTTCGGTTGCTGGATTCGGAGTATGAACAAGCTGAGCGGCTTCTAAACCAGCTTCAACTTGGCATAGAAACCAGCCAAATGCGCCTTCAGCAACTTCAAAGTCAACTACGAATGTTTGGTTACGAGCAGCCTCTGGAAACCAACCCAAGGCAAGTTCAGGAAGCAGAAACAACCATTCGCATGATGCAGTTTGAAATGGAAGGCATAGGAGCCATCAACCAGCTAGCAGCCTTGCATTATTCAGAGCAGATTTCACGTTACCGAGAACTATCGGTGCGCTTAAACGAGTTGGAGCGGGAAAAGCAAGCTATCGTCTTGTTCATGGATGAGATTGAATCTAAGAAACGTAAAGTTTTCATGGGTGCTTTCGAAAAAATCAACACTAGCCTAAAAGTTTACTTCTCAAAGCTTACGGGCGGCGGAGAAGCCACTCTTAAGCTGGAAAACCCAGAGGAACCCTTCAGCGGCGGCATTGATATGCTTGTGCAGTTCCCAAACAAACCATCGATCGTGGTCAGTGGAGCTAGCGGCGGCGAACGTTCCGTTTCTGCAGTCAGCTTCATATTCTCACTCAAAGAGTTCACGCCTGCAGCCTTCTACATTCTTGACGAAGTTGACGCACACTTAGATGCCTT
The DNA here is from genome assembly GCA_963842545.1 of Candidatus Bathyarchaeota archaeon. GTDB lineage: Archaea > Thermoproteota > Bathyarchaeia > Bathyarchaeales > Bathycorpusculaceae > Bathycorpusculum. The sequence continues at coordinate 25,811 of CAWJGR010000029.1, read as the reverse complement.
CCACACCACCAAACTCGCAGAAGTCCTTCTGGAGGAAGCAGGAAAAATCCAATTCATAGTCATCAGCCTACGACCCGAAATGGTCAATAAAGCGCAGAAAGTCTACGGCGTCTACGAACGCAACGGCATCTCAAACGTAGTAACAGCAAAGTTTCCATCGGAGGCACCAAAATAGATGACGTCACCACCTACAATTCCAATGAGACGACCCTTCTATATGCGTCCACCCTGGAATATCCTTTTCGAAATCAGCAAACTTGAGAAGGTTACCCCTTGGAATGTTAACATAGCCTACCTGCTTAGATCGTTTCTTTCAGAGATGGAGCGGACACACCCTGAAAAAGTTGATTTCCGAGCTTCAGGCGTAGCTTTGGATTCTTCTGCCTTAATATATCTGATGAAGTCCAAGTTTCTGCTTACATTGCAGGAGCCGCCTGCTGCGCCGCCGAAGGTGCCGACGGATTTTGTTCCTCCACCACTATTTCTGCCTCTGCGCCACGAATTGACTTCTACAACTATTCAGCATTTGCTCGAAGTCTTAGATGACGTGTTGAAGGGCGAAAAACTCCTAAGCCTTAACCATGTAGTTGAGCAGCATCCCGTTTTGCCAGCTGTCACCGATTTGTTGCCTCAATTTGACAAGTTCATAGCTGAACTCGAATTCCAAGTTGACCAATTGTACGCTATACTTATCGAGAAAACAGGCGGTCAAGGTATCATTGACTTTTCAACCCTGACCAAAGGCGCAACGCGCATCGAAGCTTTAAGAATGTTTATTTATTTGTTGTTCCTTGCGCAGGATGGCTTAGTTAGCCTATGGCAGAATGAAGAAACCGAGGAACTCTACATAGCTGTGGGGAAACTAAACGTTGGAAAAGCCGAAAAACCCATTAGTTGAACAGAGCCCAACCGAGGCTGAGCAGGCTCATGAAAATGAGCGAAAAACACATCATTTGGCGTTGATAGAGGCAGCTCTCTATGTTGCTGGTCGCCCCTTAGACTTAAACGAGCTTTGCCAAGTTGTAGGCAGCCGCTCAAAAAAGCGAACCATGAATTACATTGAAACACTAATGAGAAGAATACAAAGTACGCAGCAAGGCTCTTGAGATTTTGGCGCTAAAAAATGAACGTTATGTTCTGCAGGTGAAAGCAGAATTTACACCTCTTATTAAAAAACTAGTGAATCGCCCCCTTCTCTCTTCCGGTCCACTAAAAACGCTCTCCTACATCGCATATCGTCAACCTCATCTCCCAGAAAAGAGTAATCGAAGTCCGAGGACAACATGCCTACGGACATGTAAAAATGCTCAAAGACATGGGATTGATTTTGTCCGAGCGAAGCGGCCGAACTTTAGCTCTAAAAACTACGGATTACTTCTCTGACTACTTCGGCTTGACAACAGACACGTCTATTATGAAGAAGGACCTCAAGAAGATATTCGGAGAAGCCATAAAAGAGGACTTGGCAGAACGACAACAAAAAGAAGCAGAACAAGAAAACCAAAATAATAACGTCAAACAAGCTTAAGCACCATCTACTTGCAAGGGTCATTATAACAGAAACACACCAAACCTGATTTGAACAATAAAATACTCATTCTTGCAATCAAATTAATGTCGGTATCTTCATAAGGTTTTAGACATCAAATACTAAACAAAAACCCAAACTTCACACTGAATATTAGTCTTTAAACGGATACATTTATATTGAAATCAACGGTTTTAGTGCTACTCGAATTAAGGATATGTAGATTATGTCTACTCATAGCAGTTTACGCAAAAGAAAACTCACAGGCGGCAAAAAACGAGCTTACCGCATCAAAGAAAAAGTATGAGGCAGGCGGTTATCCTGCAGAAACAATTCTAGGTGAACCAAGAACGCAAGACCACCAGTGGCATGGGCGGAATCTGCAGAATCAAAGTCTTGCCGACAAGTTCGCTTCAGTAACTGATCCGAAAAGCGGCAAAACCGAGAAAACCGAAATCACACGAGTTGTTAAAAACGGCGCAAACGTTGATTATAACCGCAGAGGTGTCATCACAAAAGGCGCAGAAATCGAAACTGCATTGGGCTTAGCAAAAGTTACAAGTCGACCGGGCAGCGACGGCGTAATCAACGCTGTTTTGATAACCAAAGAAAAAGCCTAAAATTATTTCTTTAATGTTTTTCAACGTTTTACTGGCACTTGAGGCTGGCTTCTAATCTTTAATAGTTGTTTTGCTAATTTTTGAATTATCTTTTCTTTTGCTTCGCTCTTCTCAACAAGCAACATCCCTGACTTAGCCCATGGTGTCTTGGGAAAATGAGCATCCAAGTTCATTTCGTTCTGTAAGCCCAGTTTGTCGGCTGCTTCTTTGATTTCTAAGATTTTTGGAGACTGCACTGCCATAGTCTTTTGGACTCGGCGTCCTTCCTTTCGTGTTTTGTTGCAGTCGAAGTAGACTGGCCAGATTATTGCTTTATCGAGTTTCCGCATATCTTTCACCTATTTGTGGGAGTAGTAAGACGACTAGTTTTTTCGCCGACTTCGGTTACATGGACGAATCCGAAGCGTTCAAACTGTATGATGGCGTCTGGCTTTAACTTTTTGCAGTCAGCTTCAGCAAATCCCTCGGTAACTGATGCATCTGGCATTGATCACTTGGGTTGGGTATTCTGTGCCTTTGGGTATCCATTGGATCAGTTGGACTTTGATTTTTCGTACGTCTTCATAGGATTCGCTGGAAATTTTGCAGTTACTATGCTGTCAGTTTTGCTTTCGATTTTAATGTTGAAGAGCTCCATGAGCCTGAAGACTTTTCCGGTCTCCATCGCTTCCGCATCTTTCTTTGAAATCCAAAAACTTACTTGATCATTCTCTTCCATGGATTTACAGAATACTCTCTGTGCCGCTCGGGCTTATCAGGTTGTAGAGGAAGCTTAACATGGAAACTTCGTTTTGGCACCCGCGTGACTTTGAGTTCTATTGGTTCCGCAACAAAGAAGTAGCGGCTGCTTGTGGCGTCGAGGATTTTACGGTTGTACGAATATAGGTTTTCCCAGCTCAAGGTGACATCGTTTGGTTTTATGCCGACATCAATTATCATTTTTTTGATGGCTTCAGGGGTAATGCCTCTTTTTCTTAGTGCTGCAAAGGTTCCCAGTCGTGGGTCGTCAAAGCCTGTGTAGGTGCCTTCTTTTATGCCTGCGACGATTTTTGATTTGCTCAAGGCGGCGCCTGTGATTTTTAGTCTGCCATAGTGTATGGCTTCAGGGTATTCCCAGCCCAGATAATTGTACATGTATTTTTGGCGGACCATGTTAGTGTAGTGTTCTTTGCCTCGGATGATGTGAGTCATGCCCATCAGGTGGTCGTCTAAGCCTGCGGCTAAGTTGTAGAGGGGCCAAACAATGTATTTGCTTCCCACCCGCGGATGAGGATATTTTTTTGTGTCAATTACTCGCAGAGCTGGCCAATCTCGGATTGCCGGGTTTGGGTTATCGAGGTCTGTTTTCACGCGAACTACTGCTTGCCCTTCCTGTGTAGCCGCCGTTCAACATGTTGATGCCAACGTTCCAAGCTGCTCGGCGGCTGGTAAATCTCGGCATGGACAAGCTTGTTTAGCTAATGTTATTTTACGGAACTCTTCAGGTGCACACTCGCAAACGTAAGCGTTGCCATCTTCAATGAGCTTCTCAGTGTATTCGTAGTAGATTGGGAGGCGGTCGCTTTGGATGTATTCCTCGTCGACTTTGCAGCCTAGCCACTTCAAGTCCTGGCGGATGCTGTCGTAGAATTTTAAGGATGGTTTTTTGATTTTGGGGTCTGTGTCTTCGAAGCGTAGGATGAATTTGCCGTTGTATATTCGAGCGTACTCGTGGCTTAGGAGTATAGCTCTTGCAGAACCCAAATGTAAGACGCAGTCAGGGTTAGGCGAAAACCGTGTTACTATCTTGGTTGTATTTGTCCTGCGTTTGGCAGGGGTGGAAGCTGTTTTCTCTTCAGCTTTTTCTTTCTTCTGGGTTTCAGGCCAATTCTTCTTCAACAATCGCCTTCTGCTCAGCCAATGATAAACTGTTAACTTCGTTAACAACTGCGTTGATTACACTCGAGAGTTCCTTGACTCGGCTTCGAAGCTCTGCTTTTTCGCCAAGAATCTTGCCAACCATTGCGCCTGCCTGCGCTTTCCCATCATGCCCAACCGCGTTTAGCAAAGCAGCTTTTCGAATAAACTCCCTAAGTTCACTGTCGTTTTCTAATGCCAAATCCTAATACGCTCGCTGAAATGTTACTTGTTTCGTTTTATCAAGAATTCAGCGAACGCTTTTAATTTTTCCTTAGCTTGAGGCGTGGGCAACAGTTTTTCTGCTTCACTCCAGCTTTCCATAACCATCTGTTCCGCGGTTTGCTTGACGTGTTCCATGGCGCCGTATCTTCTGCATTAGTGCGATGGCTTCGTCGCGGAGTTTTTGGTCAGAGGTATGCATGTTGAGGATTTCGATTAGCCGTTTTTTGTCTTTGATGTTTGGCTTTTTTGAGGGTGTAAATAACCATTAGGGAGCGTTTGCCCTCGGTGATGTCTTGTCCGACGCCGCCTTTCTTTTTGGCGAATTCTTGTCCAGTCAAATCCAAAATGTCGTCCTGCATCTGGAAAGCCACGCCGATGCTTTCGGCAAATCGCCCAAGTTTTTCGACAAGTTTTGGTTCTGCGCCTGCTAGAACCGCCGCCATTTTTGCTGCCATGCGGGCGAATGTGCCTGTTTTGTAGGCGCACATCTGCAAATAATCTTCTTCGCCAAGTGCGTCGGCGTTTGCTATGCCCCTGTGCCAAGCGATGTCCATGGCTTGCCCCATGCTCAGGTTAATCATTTCCTGCACGTAAACCTCGTAAACATCCCGCTGCACCTCAGCCGAGAGTTTTGTTCTCTGCGCCATCAAGGGCAGAAGCGGCAGGTAGTACATGGCGTTTCCAGCGTTTACAGCGATGTCTATTTGGAAAATTTTGTATGTGCAGGGTTTGCCTCGGCGCATTTCGGAGGAGTCTTCGATGTCGTCGATGACTAGGGTGCCGTTGTGGATGACTTCGGGGATGATTGAGAAGTCTATGCAGTAATCTGCTTTTTTACCCAGGGCTTCACAAATCAGAAGGAACAGGGCTGGGCGCCAACGTTTTCCGCCTCGGTCAAGCATGTCCCAGATGGGGTCAGCAATTGCCTTGTTCAGTGGCTCCAAGGTGTAGCTGTACATTGGCGGGGTAACTTTGAAGAGAACCGCGTCCTTGTCAAATTTTCGTGGGATATATTTTTCGATGGCTTTATCGATTAAGGGTGCTGTTTCTTCAAGAAACTTTTCGATATCCAAGTTAGTGTGCTCCTCTTTTGGCGTATTTTTCCAAGTTGAATCCTCGTGGCTTGCAGCCACTCGAGCAGTTTTGCCAGTAATCACCACAGGAGATCTTGGCTAAATCGCTTATTTTTTCTGCGCCTACAAGAAACATGACGTTGCGTAGTTCCTCGATTAGGCAGCTAAGTTTTTCTTCAGTTTCTTTGGCGCCTTTAACTGCTAGCTTCAAGAATTGGCTGAGAAACTGCTGCTAAGCTTGCTCTAAGAGCTAAGGCTTTGGCTATGTCTGTGCCGCTTCGCAATGCCGCCTGAAGCAATCAAGGGCAACTTTACGGTTTGACCGTTTCGATCAAGGCTCACTGCGGTTGGTATGCCCCAATCCCAGAAAGCTTCACCCAAATAAATTCTGAACAACATCTTTTGTTGTTGTGCGGTAGTATTCGACTGCTGCAAAACTTGTTCCGCCAACCCCGCCCATATCGATGGCTTTCACGCCTGCTTCTTCGAGGGCTTTAGCGTCTTCGGCTGAAATTCCTGCACCTGTCTCTTTGACAATGACTGGCTTGTCGATTGCGCCTGCGATTTCGCCAATTTTTGCTAAGACACCCTTGAAAGTTAGTTTGTCCCTCAGGCTGCACTGCTTCCTGCAAAGCATTCAAGTGGACTGCAACGGCGTCAGCATCAATCATTTCAACGACTTTTTTAACTTCTTTAACGCCGTAGCCATGAACAAGTTGAACTCCGCCGATATTAGCGATTAAAAACGCGTTTGGAGCTCTATCTTGCGCGCTACTCGAATAGGTTTCTTCTAAGCTTTTGTTTTCAATGGCTGCTCTTTGGCTCCCTAACACCCATGCCTAACCCAAGTTTTTCTACAGCTTCAGCGATAGAAGCGTTAATTTGGATTGCTTCTTCAGTGCCGCCTGTCATGGCGCCAACAATTAAGGGGGCACTAGAATTTTTTGCCAAAAAAGTGGTTGAAAGGTTGATTTTGGATTTGTTGATTTCTGGCAGTGCTCGGTGAACAAGTGAATATCTTCGAAGCCTGCAGTCGCGTTTTTGGCTTGCGCTTTGTTTCCTAAGCAGATACTGAATATGGTCTACTTTGCGTTTGCCGGTTTCTTCTGCCATCTTACGTCTTCTCTATTTCAGTGCCTAACACACTTTGGTCTGTTAAGGCTCTGTAAATAGATAACCCTTTTGTGGCACCCGTAACAGTAACATGGACTCCTGCTTCGATTGCTGGGATAAGCGCAGCTATTTTGCCTGCCATGCCGCCTGTAACGTCTTTACCTTGCGCTTTGCCGAGTTTTGGCTGAATCTCCTTGAGCTCCGCCAATGTTAGTTTTTTGTAGGGTTTTGCGTCTGGGTTGGTTTTGGGATCTGCAGTCGAATAAGCCGTCTGTGTCTGTTCCTATGACGATTTTTGAAGCATTGTACTTAATTGCCAAATAAGCCACCAATTGGTCGCCTGAGAGGATTGTGAAGCCTAATTTTTGATCTAAAACTGCATCGCCATACATATACTGGTGTGAACGTCATTTTTTGCATGGCTTTAAGGACTGTTTCGTCAAAGAATTTTATTTTTCCGTTCTCTGTTAGGAAGCATGATGATGGCGCGATGCTTACAGCGGCAATCTCATGCCAAATCATAGCATCCATAACTAAGCCCATTTAGGACCGTCATAACGTGGTGGGTTTCGGCAAAACCCAGTTTTTGAGTTGGATCTTCATTGTAGCCGTCTTTTAAGCCATATTTTACTGCGGTCGGGTGACCAAAGCTGCCGCCTCCATGAACAATGATTAAGTTGTCCAGGTCTGCCCGCTTAATTTCTTCTGCTAAACGGTTGATTATTTCAGTTTTTGCGGCTAATTCCCCAGTCTTGTCGGTGATGGCTGAACCGCCGATTTTAAGGATAATTGGTCTTGAATCGCTCATTGTAATCGTAACCAACTATGCTAATTGGATTCTGCTAATTTAACATTACAGTTCCATGACTTCTTCAACCACAGCTATGACTGCCCAAAAATCGTAAATAAACCCAGCGAAAAGCCAAGTGCCCCAATCTACCCAAAACATCAAAACGGAGGAAATCAAACCAAAATTATTAAAAAATAAAATTCATTGGGTTGCAACATTCAAAGATCAGATTATATTAACTGTGTTATCCTCAATGCTAACTTTATCACCAGTTTTAATCTTTGAGACGTCAATTTTGTCCACGCAGGGGATTTCGCTGATTATGGCGCCGACTGCAACGATGGTTTCGCATTCTTTGTTTATCATGCCTGCTGGTGCAGTGCCGTTTTTCTTCATTCGGTATAGCGTATAGCTGCCGACTGTAGTGCCTTTGCCTTGGGGGAAAACAAGGATTTTGCCTTTGACGCTTTGACCATTCAACTGGTGTCCCTTCTCGATTACTACTCCTGTGTTGGGGTCAACTCCGCCGTAAAAGGAAATCGGCATCTCCGTAACAAGTGCTTCGCCTTCGGCTTTGCCTTTGTAGATTATTCTGCCTTTTAATTGTTCCATTTTCCAGTCACCGCCGCATCCACACATTCTTTCATGCTGCCCATCTTTGTCTTCATTAAGATTCTGCCTTGAATAGAAACATCCTTTCGCCGAAGTTGTCGCCAACGATTTGAATCTGCCTTTCAGTGGGGCTACTGCCATGCAGGTGTCGCATGCGAATTTGCCGCCCGCCGCTTCGATGGTCTGACGTGTAGCCTCGTTTGTCCGCAAGTTGCTTTAGCACGTTCGGGATGTGGCAACCCAAAACTCCGTGCCCTCCGCCACTTTTTTGCCTTTAACTAACTCTGCGATTTCAGAGATTTCCTTAATTGAACAATGCGGGCAACCCACGCAAACAAGCTCAATCTCAGATACGTCGTCGTTGATGTTGTCGTAAGCGTTTTTGATGTCACTTTGCTCAATTGTCACTTTTTCTTTGAGTTGCGGCTGCTGTTCAGCTCCAGGTGTTACGCCTTTCATGTAGAAGAGCGGTTTTGCGCCATAAGTTACGACGGATGCACAGAAAGATTTGAGTTCATCGAGTTCCGCTGCTTTGATGCCTGTGATGTATGGGATTTTGTTTTCTGCTTTTCTGCCGATTGCATAGCCCAATGCTCCCCAATCGGAGAGTTTGGTTAATTCCGCGTTAACTTGAACATGAACATCTGGCACTCGGTTCTCGTCTAGATGCAAACCGTAATTGGGTGTTTTACCCACAAACGCCGCTGCCAACGCTGATGGTCCGCCTTCACGGTTGGTTCGTGCTCCCAAAACTGAGTTTGCGAACGTGACTGCGCTGCTTTCTGACCATGCAAGGTGTTCGCCGTAAAGTGGCAAGTTACCAATCAAGTAGGGTGTGCAGGTGCAGCTGATTAGGATACCCATGCGTTTGAAGGCGTCAATGACAAGGTTCTGTTTTTCGGCGAATTCAGGGCTTATGCCGAGTTGCTGCCAGTTCTCCAGATCCATGCCTGCTGGGTTTAGGGTTGTGAGAACTTTGACTCTGCCGTCAACTGGCGAGTTCGTTTAGGAATTCTAGTCCTGCGTCGCCGAGGTTGTGGTAGGATACGCCTGCCACTTGGACGCTGCCCACTTTGATTAGGTCTTTTTGCGCCAAAAATCTCGCCTAATGCAACGAGGATTTCCATGCTTTTGCGGACGGCGTAGCCTTCTTTGCCATCCAGCATTGCTTGTTCTTGCTTAGTTAACTCCATATTTATCACTATCTTCATATCCTGTTTCATACGCCCATTTCTTCATTTTTTCGCTTACTTTTGGGTCTTTAGTACGTAAACGCAGGTAGGCTATTACAAAGTTTGCCTGTACATGTCCTAGGCCGATTTCCTCTTTAAGCCACTATAAGAAGCTGCTTATGCGACGCCACGATTTTGCCTTCTTTTATGAATCCCTTCTCATTTGCTTTACTGTAGAGGTCCTCTCGGGTTTTCCCTGATTTTTCCTTCAACTTCTTCCATATACGCTTTAAAACTCATTTTTCTCACATTCTATAGGTACTTGTTTAAGTCAACTTTGACGTAGTCTACTTTCTTAAAGCCCTTGCCTGTGGATACCAGTGGTGCGGTAGCGTCTAAGCCTGCTTTGGCGGTTGTGGCTTTTTTGCCTTCTGATAGGTCGCCTGATGGGTCAAGTGATGAACCAGGCTGGTTAGAGAGGATTACGACGTTCTTGTCGGCTTGGAGCCTTGTGGCGATTGCCCATTCCACATCATGGGGGTCATAGATGTTGATGTCTTCGTCCACGACGACGCAGTGTTTGAGTGATCCATGTCCTTTAAACGCGGCGGCGATTGCTTTTTTGCCGTCATCAGCATTCACCTTTTTAATTTGGACAACTGCGTGGAGCCAGCTGCATCCGCCAGGTGTAATGTAGACGTCTTTGCATTGGCAGACTTTGCCAACTTCATTGTAGATGGTGGGTTCTTTTGGCATGCCCATGAGGAACTTGTGTTCGTTTTTGCCTGCAAGGATGGTTTGGTAAATTGGGTTTTTGCGGTGAGTGATGCATTTGATTTCTACGACGGGCTGTTGGCGTTCGCGGTCAACGATGCCTGTTAAGTCCAGGAATGGTCCTTCGGTGGCTTTTTCTTTGGTTATTCTGCCTTCGAGCACGAATTCGCAGTCGGCTGGAACTTCTAAATCGACGGTTTTGCATTTGACAAGGTCAGTTTTCTCTAACGCGTTTGCCATTCCCAGCTCGTCCACGCCCATCGGCAGGGTTGTTGCCGCTGAAAGCAGCGTTGCGGTGGAGTTGCCGACGCAGAATGCGATATCCAGTTCGCCGCCTGCCTTCTTTAGCGCCGTGTCGGTGCCTCGGTTCTCGACGATGCGGGCGACAAAATGGTTTTTGTCTTTAAGCATTAGTCGGTGGAAGCACATGTTTCTGCCAAGTTCGGGGTCTTTGACGATGGATACTGCTGAGGCGATGTATTTTCCGCCGTCTTTGTCGGTGTAATGCATGATTGGGAGTTTGGTTAAGTCAACGTTGTCTTCTACGACTTCTTGGCATGGTGCCTTTGTCAACCATCTTGTGGCGCAACTGGGTTTTCGATGGCGCTGAGGAGTTTTGGCAGAAGCTGTTCTTTTGTGATGCCCATTGAGCGGCAGATTAGATCTTTTGAGGACACAACCCAGCTACAACGGGGTAGCTTGATTCTTTAACGTTCTCAAAATAAATTGGTTTTTCGCCTAAAGCGTGCGATTATGCCTGCCATCTCATACTCGGTTGAGACAGGCTTTGTAATCTTTGTTAATTCACCCGTTCTTTTGGAGTTGCTCTATGAAGTCTCTTAAGCCCACTTTTATTCGCCCTAAATCCAATTTACCTGTTTGCTTTCTTAAAAAACAATCGCAAAATTCCCTTTGTTCACGTAGTGTGGGTGTGGGATATTAAGATTGCACACCACACTTGGGGCTTTGGATTTGTCTGTTTTTTTGGTTTGGGTTGTTTCTCATATGTGTTTTGAGTGTGGTAAGAAGGTTTGATCCACACAGTTAACATGGAATCTATGTTGGGAAGTGTGGGTGTAGGTGTGGGCGCATGCAAACGTTTCTTTTTCTCTCTATAAGTTCAGCGACACCCAATCTAATGACTCAGTGAGTGCTTTCTTGAGTTCAGGGTAGAATTTTCTATTAATTCAAAATGCCAGTCATTCATCGAGGGTAACTCTAACGGTTCTTCTGAAGGTTGCGGTCGGCAAGAGCAGATCAAAGTGGGGTTCAAGCATACGGGGTTTGGAGCGGGTGCGTTTGAAGACCTTACTGCTAGTCAAAGGGTTTTGAGCATTGAGGGTTGTGCGCAAAGAAAAATGGAGAGATTCTATAATAGGATATGGGCGTGGGTGTTTTTTAGTCCCGATTAACGGTAATCGATGAGTTAGAGAGGTTACTTTTCTTAGTTACTTGAAACCGTTTCAATAAAATTGAAATGCTAAAAAGTATAAATCACTGTTCTACTTTTGTATAACTTAAGGTGAGAAATTGATAGAGGAAGAGATGAAAGTTGGTCCAAAAGGACAAGTTGTCATTCCAAGAACAATGCGAAAAGCGCTTAAGATTAATCCTGGCTCCAAAGTGTTATTCAAACTAGACGATGGAAAGCTAATTTTGGAGAAACCAAGCATGGATGCAGTAGCAGTCTTTAGAAAAATAGCCAAACAAATCAACTATAACGAAAAAATAGATCCACATCAGTACGAAGAAGAGCTTAAAGCGAGAAATCCTTAAATGATCTATCTTGACTCCAACGTCTTTATTTACGCAACCTTAAACACCGAAGAGCTTGGAGAAAAAGCGAGATCTCTACTTCAAAGAATCCAACAGGGAGAAGAAAAGGCAGAAACCTCAGCATTGACTTTCGATGAAGTATTTTGGGCAATAAAGAAACTGGACTTTGAAGCGGCACTTGAAGCTTGCCAAGCGCTCTTGAACTTTCCTAACTTGGAAATCATTTCTGCTGACCGAGATTATCCTTATCCGCTCTTCAAATAATCAAAGAATATCATCTGGCTCCAAGAGACGCCATTCATGCTGCAACAGCAATTGCAGCAAAGGCAGAAGCTGTGGTTTCAACAGATCCACATTTTGATAAGATAAAAGAACTCAAACGAAGGTCACTTTAGCCTCAAAACCATCAAATCATCAAGCTATTGCAAGTGTTGGCAAAATATGTTAAATTGGCGTCGTTAGGGATTTATTGTAATAAAGCAATCCATGAAATCCGAAGTTATTGGGACAATTAAGAATTATGTTAGGAAATCCTGCGATAATCATGTTGGATATTCAGAGTTTGGTTCCCAGCCCTGAATTCGAGTTTACCCAAAAGCTAAAATATCAACAGCCTCAACCTAGCAACCAAGCGCATGAGAGGCTATCGAATTTGAAAACAACAAAAACAACACTCTTCATATTTACGTTAACCTTTATCATTGTTTTTAGCACAACCGCTATTGCTCTACCCGTGAACGCCCAGAGCACAAGCGTTCAAACAATTGTTCTCAGTAATGAACAGATCGGGTTAATGTTACTGGGGAATAACGGATATGTAACCTTAAGCATCTACGACACTTTAGTTAAGCTTCAGACTGATAGTAATCCCTCTTTATCTGGCGTAATTACCTCTCAGTTTTTGGGGACCCTACATTCGTTACCCTCTTCAAGTCAGATATTTACAAAAACCCTTGGGAGACTATGAAGATTGGAATGCAATAGCCATAAGCTCTGATGGTTCAGTCCAAACGGTAACCTACCAGGGTTCCACATACCTGAATGCTCCGGGAACATCAAAGTTAGATACACAAATCCCAAAAATAGCATACTTCCGAGCAATCTACAGTTCAAGTCAGACACCCATAGTATCTTTTACTAACGGCAATACAACTTACAACGTCTTTGCAATTCTCTACCACCCCTCAGATGTACCAACCATAACTCCTACCTACCAAACCCCCACAAGCACATCGGCACCAACCCCAACAACCCCTGAATTCCCATCGATAATCCTGCTCCCACTTGCACTAGCGATGATATTTGCAATAGCGTTAATCAAACGCAAATCCCTAAAACTCAATAGTTCGAACCCAACGACACTTTAGCAACAAGTCGAGCCTGCTAAGTATGATTGGATTAATGATTATCGGGTATTTTCAATGTTAATTAAGAATTATGTTGGAAAATCCTGCGATAAGTATTCTCAATTAGAAAAAAGGTAACTATCGCTTCTCCAAATTGTGGATGATAATAAAAATTAATTACAACAACCCCAGAAACGGGAAAAAATCATCAAAAAAATTTTGTGGAAATTAGCGTTTTTTATCTGAGTGGCATGTCTTATAGAGGATGCAGTCATGGGCGCAGGGATTAGAATCTCTGGTTTGGCAATCTAACACTATTGTTCGATACACCCTACTTTACCTCGCATGAGTTTTTTAGAGCTTGTCGGACACGAGAACGGACATACCCCATAAATACTAAAGGGAAGGCAAACAAGCCCACAGCCGCTATTACATACAATATATCCAACATTTTTTTTTCCACTCTTTTTTGTTTTAAACATATGATTGAGCGACGAGCGATTTAAAGATTATGGGATTTGTTTAGGTAATTTCATGTTTTCAAGCCAAATGGCTACATAATTTGATAAAATATGAAAATATATTCTGTTAATAATAGAAAAACTGAACATGTGATTGGTTGTGTCGTGCTGGAACAATTTCAATTTTCGTGGGTAAATCGATTGTTCTCGTTAGACAAACTGTTATTGTCGATAAACAAACACCGCTTACAATCGAGTTAACGCATTTCTTGGGTTATACTCAATTATTAGTGATTTTTCTTCGGAGATTCGGCTTTTCGAACAGTTAGAAACCCGCTTTAACATAAACAAGTAAAAAAGGGAATGATTGCATTTGAAAAAATGAAGAAAACCCTAACGACTCAAAGGTCGCATGTCAACCAAGCACCCTTACAAATCAAGAGAGAAAGAAATTTTTGTTCCCAAAATAAAAATCAACTCGATGCGTTGGCATGCACACGCTATCCTTGCATTTTATTGACTTGCCCGCCTTTTTTGCGGTCTTTTGAATTTGAAATAATAGCCAGCGACCATTATGACAGCCGTAATTGCAATCACTATAATTAAAGTAGTTTCGCTCGTTTACTCGTTCTCCTTTTCATCTTTTGGAACGCGCTCTAAATATTGTTTTAGCATATCTTCTTGTTATCTTAAGCTTTCTTAAAGTTAACATGTCAACTGAGCATCCTGCAAATCAAGGAAAAAAGAGAATTTAGAAACCAATAGTTAAGTGCAATAATAATCCCAAGATTTTTGACGCTAATTAAGAATTAAGTGGGAAATACTGCGACATTTATTCTAAGGGCGACATCAAGCGCAGTTAAAGTAGTTATTTAGAATAACTTTGCATTGGTTCTTATTACAATTAAGGCTCCACAAAAGGGAAAGGTCGGGCGGTTTATCCACCTCTTTTTAATACTGGGTCAAGACGCCGATTTTGGTGGCTAAGAACTCGTAGCCAGCCGTTTTGAATGCAGACGCAACTTTACCCTGCAACTCTTTACCCGGTGTCAACGCAAACATGCAGCCTCCGCCTCCACCCCCAGTAAGCTTAGCTCCGATTGCGCCCTGCTTTCTGGCTAATTCAACAAGTAAGTCGAGTTCTTTGCTTGAAACCTCGATTTCTTGGAGTAGGCGGTGGTTTTCGTTCATGAGTTCTCCGACTTTTTTAAGGTTGAAGAACTCCAAAGCAGCTCTACCCTCGTAAGCCAGCTCTTCCGCTTGTTTGAAGATCTGGTTGTATTTTTGGGGGTTTTTGAGTTTGCGTTCATCGACCCCTTCGACCATGGCTTTGGTGTTGGCGACTTTGCCTGTGCTTCCGATGACGATTTCCACGGGCTCCTCTATGCTTAAATGCTCAACTTTGTCTTGTCCTCCCGCCATGTTTTTCTTAAACCACATCAAGCCCCCATAAGTGGCTGCGGTGTTGTCGATGCCTGAAGGATTGCCAGCGTAAGCTTTCTCGCCTTCATAGGCAACTTGATTGATTTTTTCTTAGAAATTTTCATGCCGAGTTCTTGGGCGATGGCTCGTGCGATGGCAACGCTGCTGGCTGCTGAAGCGCCAAGTCCGCTGAAGCCTGGAAGGGTGCCGCCTACCCAAATGTCTAATGCGATTTTAGGGTCAACACCCATGGCTTTAAGCATGTTTTCGATTGATTCCAACTGCTGGAGACGTTTTTCCTCGCTGTAGCCCTTAGCAGTTTTCCGCTCATCCCGAACATTGATTCCTTTAACTCCTTTTTTTACTTCTGCATCAGTTGTAGAATCAATGGCTGAAACTATGCCGGGAACACCGTGAACAACGAAGTGTTCTCCAAACAAGATAACTTTTCCGTAACCAGAACCTTTACCCATATTGTTACACCCTGAAGATAGATATTATTACAAACCGAATAAAAACATTTTTTGGAACAGAGAGTTGCCAAACTCTTTTAATGAGTTGGGTCTAATACCTTCATCTGGACTAGTGGGCTCCAAAGTATGAGTGAAATAGATGTTCAAATTGAACAAGTAGAGGCTGAGCTTTTTCCTCTACGTGAGCATATGGAAGAATTAAAGTTTAAATTCATCAACCAAACGGTGATTTTTGCAAAAGAGTGGAATAAGAAAACCATTAAAGACTACATTTCAAAATATCCTGAAGTTACATTGAGCATGAACGAAGCAAAAATAGCTCGAATGAAAAATCAAGTTACTGAATTAGTACAAGACACTGAAAGAAATGTCCGAGACTCGTTGGATAAACCTACTTTGTGGTGGCATCAACGACCTCGTTTACATGATTCAATTGAACAATATCTCCAGGTTGCGGATAAGTATCCTGAGATCCTTGACCGAGCGGTTAGGTATGCATTAGGACGTTTAGGTTTGATTTTGGAGGAACATGGATATAATGTATCGGCAAGCGGCAATCGGGGTTCTTTTTTGGAATTCTGGTTTGACCACCCTTTTGGTCCGGACTCCGCTACCGTTCCTTACTATCCTCATCTTTTGAAATGGTCTGAGGAAATGGAGGTTACTATTCAAGAATACAACACTAAGTACCTTGAAGCAATCATGTTGTTCGAAAAAGTTCAAAATTTAAAAGACAAAAAGAAACAACAACAAGCCATGAATCGATGGGATTCAATCTAACCGGGCGTTTACCAGTTTTGTGCAATTGAAGGCGGTTATAACTTGTTTTTGGCGACACGTGTAGCTGTCCTCTTTTGTTTTCTAAGAGGTCATAAAGGCAAACAAACCCAAAAACTCAAGAAATTAGTCGCTTGCGGAGATCTTCCGAAACCTAAAATAAGACGCTAACAAAAGTATAGCCACTTGAGGTTAAAACTCCGTGTCATCCATCATCGAAGACCTCATTGCCAGAAAAATTTTCAACAACCGCGGAGAAGAAACCATAGAGGTCGATGTAATCACTGCTTCCGGGTTTGGAAGAGCAGCTGCTCCAGCAGGCAAAAGCCGTGGAAAAGCTGAAGTGGTTTATTATCCGCAGGGTGGCGTGGAAGCAGCCATCAAAAAAGTTGACGATTTAATTGCTCCTGAACTTGCAGGGTTAAACGCTGATTTTCAGGAAGAAATCGACAACACTCTTCATGAAATCGATGGAACCACCGATTTTAAGAACATCGGCGGAAACACTGCGTTCGCGATCAGTCTTGCCAACGCTGAAGCTGCCGCAAACTCTCACAGTCTACTTTTATTCCAGTTTCTTGGCGGAAACGCAGCAAACACCATGCCTTATCCGCTTGGGAACTGCATAAGCGGCGGAGCACACGCCCGAGGCAAAGCACCCGACATCCAAGAATACCTTGCATTGCCACATGGCGCAGAAAGTTTTCTTGAAGCCCAAACCGCCAACACTCAAATCCACAAGAAAATCGGCGACTCTCTCAAAAAGAAAAGCACCACCTTTAACGGCGGCAAAAGCGACGAAGGCGCATGGATAGCCAACATCGACACAATCGACGCATTTGAAGTTATTGCTAAAGCCTGTGAAGAAGTCGGCAACGAAATGGATTTTGAATGCGGCTTTGGTCATTGATGTGGCTGCTTCCTCATTTTGGAAGCCAAAAGAAGAAAAATATGTTTATGAAAACGAGGGCAAAAAACGGGACACCGCCGAGCAGCTTGAGTTTATGCTGGAGTTAATTGAGAAGTATCATCTTGCCTATGTCGAAGATCCCTTTCAACGAGGAAGACTTTGATAGCTTCGCCGAGTTAACTCGCAAAGCCAAGAATTGCTTGATTTGCGGAGACGATTTGTTCACAACTAATACTGAAAGGTTAAATAATGGAATTAAGATTAACGCTGGAAACGCCATCATCATAAAAGTTAACCAGATAGGCACCTTAACCGATGCAGCTGAAACAATCGAAACGGCGCAAAGACACGGTTACGATGCTGTCGTATCTCACCGTTCCGGCGACACGTGTGATTGGCACATAGCTCATTTGGCTGTAGCCTACAAGTGCCCCATCATCAAAACAGGCGTAGTTGAAGGTGCACGCATAGCCAAACTAAATGAGCTCATCCGCATTGAACATTTCCTTGGTAACAGAGCCAAAATGGCTGATCTAAAAATACGCTAAAGAGAAGATGAAAAATAATGTCTGAAGATGAAGGAAAAGAAAATCAACCAGTTGAAGACCAAGAAGAGGAACCTGTAAGAGACTCCTTTCGAAGAAGAAACAACTGAAACCGTTATCGCTGAGCCTGAAGCTGAAGAGAAGAAGAACTCAGGAAGCGCAAGCTCCAGAAGAAACACTTCTTTTACCCCGAGACACCCTGCTGTCCGCAGGCATCCACATTGGCACCCGGATGAAAACCCTTGACATGGAACCATTCATCTACCGCGTAGACCAGACGGCTTATTCGTTTTAGACGTTAAAAAAACAGATGACCGCATCAGAGTTACAGGAAAATTCCTCTCACGCTACGAACCAGCACGAGTAGCAGTTGCAGCCACACGACTTTATGCTCATGAACCAGTCAAAAAATTCTGCCAACTAACAGGTGCAACACCACTCATCGGCAGATTCATCCCAGGACAACTCTCTAATCCCCAGTACTCAAGCCGAATCGACCCCGAAGTCATCCTTGTCTGCGACCCAAGAGCAGATGCACAAGCAGTCAAAGAAGCATCCAAAGTCGGTATACCAATCGTAGCCCTATGCAGCACTGACAACGAATTCTTAGGCGTAGACCTAGTAATCCCAACCAACAACAAAGGCAGACGCGCATTGGCAGTCGTATTCTGGCTACTTGCAAGACAAGTGCTCCGCGAAAGAGGCGAACTTGGCTCCAGATCACAGATCCACCAGCAACCATCGAAGACTTCGAAGCAAAAGTGACACGCGAAGACGAGGAAGAAGGCTAAGAGTTTGCCAACAATTCGGCGTCCAACATGTTGCTTCTCAATTTTATGAGGGCGACGCCGAAGCGCTAAGGGCACAAATTAGCTCTTGTTTTCTCCATAAGCTCGGACCACAAAAACTTCCCCAAGTTAATTTTCAAAATCACCCTCGAAATATCGTGGGTTTGATTTGTCCCCACGCAGGCTACATGTATTCTGGTCCTGTTGCAGCCTCTGCTTTTTACGAATTAGCTATAGATGGCAAACCCGATACAGTTGTGCTTTTAGGTCCCAACCACACAGGCTACGGCAGTGGGTTGGCATTAATGCGTGAAGGTATCTGGCGTACCCCCTTGGGCGATGTTGAAGTTGATTCAGAAATCTGCCGATGCTATACTTGCATGAAACCAAAATAGTCGATGTGGATGATGTTGCACACCGATACGAACATTCAATTGAGGTACAACTACCCTTTCTCCAATTCCTCTATGGCAACTCATTCAAGATTGTACCCATTTGTTATTTAATGCAGGATTACGAGTCAGCACGTTGAAATTGGACGAGCACTAACAGAAGCATTAGCAGCCACAAACACTGTAGTTATCGCTTCCTCGGACATGACACATTACGAACCCGCAAAAGCTGCAGAGTAAAAGATCAAGCTGCCCTCAAAGCAGTCACTGAATTAGATGCAAAACGCTTCTACGAAACAGTAGAAACCCAAAACATAACCGCTTGCGGCTACGCCCCAATAACTTCTCTTATCACTTATGGGGTAGGTGTGGGAGCTAAAGCCCAACTTTTGAGTTACCATAACAGTGGCGACATCACAGGCGACCACTCAAGCGTAGTAGGCTATGCCGCAGTAAGCTTCAAAAAATAATTCAAGTTGAAAATTGATGAGCAAATTTTTTGACTGGCTTTTTTCGATTTCGGAGTTTATCGCGCAATTCATTGCTTCTGTATTTTATTTGACAATCACTAAAAAAATCCTTGACCTACAACTTTAACGTTTAAAAAATGTAGCTGCAGAAATAGAAACCTATTACACAAAACAAGTGCTAAATCAAGAAGAATCTTTTGGCTCTAAAATTTCTTCAACAATTTTTCAAAGAGGCATTTGCATTTGGCGATTTCTTCCATGGATGTTTTGTGTTCCAACTCCAATGTTATTGGTCCCTCATAGCCGTATGAATGAAGCTTGTTGAGAAATGATGTTAATTCAGGTGTTTCCTTTGTGAAGGGTTGATGGGCTTTGTTTGCCATATGAACGTTGCACACTCGACTGGCCATAAATATCAAGTAAATTGTCCACTTCTTTACTTTCGAGGGCATGGCACAAATCAAAAGTTATCCCCATCTCGCCCGAGGGGTCGATGACTCCGAGAACCTCTTCAAGCTGCTTCACATTCTTGCCAAATCCAGTTGAATTAAAGGACAGATTCTCTAAAGATAACTTAATTCCCAACTGTTTAGCGAAAGGCTTGATTTCTCCAAAAACCTCTCTCAAACACCTCTCCCTAAGATCCCTGGGAAGTTTCTTTGAAACATTCGAATGCACAGTCACAAGAGATGTCTTAAGTGCTCGGGCGCATTCAAGTGAGATTTTGCCATAATAAACTGCTTGGTGAACCTCGATGGGGTCTTTAACATGCAAAACTGCTGAGTGAAGTGTTAAACAGTTCAAGCTCGAAGCAGCTAAGGCTTTCTGTTCACGGTAAACATCGGTGTCATGCTCTTTCTTAATCGATTTCATGTTAAATTCTATGTTCTGGAACCCAATTGTTTGACCGCGGCAAATTGCCATCTAACCGTAGTTTGCTGAAAATCCCATTGGATAAACTTAGTATCATACTGTAAGCCTTACATCTAGTTTTAGTTGAAATAGGTTTAAAAGTTGTTCGAAGATAACTACTTTTTTTCTCGTTCACGCAGTCGTATTATTCTCATCGTGACTTAGTTGGTGTCTTCATTCATAGGCGTCCCAAACCTCGAATTTTAGAATTCTTTATTCTGTGCTCATAATTAAAATCCCCATTGTCTGACGAATAATACTTTGTGTTATCAACCGTTTCTACATTCAGTTGCATAACGGTTAACTTCCACATTTATCATATTCTGATGTGATAGAATGGGAGAAGTTAAAGTTCGATTCTTCACTCATCTACGAGAAATCGTTGGCAAAAGAGAGGAAACCTTGACATTTTGCCGATGATGAAGAAGTCAATGTGGATTTGGTGCTTAAATTACTCTCTAAAAAATACGGTGGCACCTTTTCTGAGTACGTTTACGATCTAAAACGGGGATGCCAAAAATTTTCTTCAGTTTCTCGTTAACGGAACAAGCACCTCGACACTCGAAGGACTAAAAACAGAGCTTAAAGCTGGCGATGTCTTGGCTATTCTTCCTCCTGTTGGTGGAGGTTAAAACTGATTGGAAAACTCATTTTTTGCGGTTTTGCATTGTAAGACTTTGGGGCAAATCAGGCATTCGTCCTGAGTTGCATACTTCCTGGTGGTGCATTTAGTAGTCCGCTGAAATGTGCGCATTTTGCCGGGGAATCAAAAACCATGGGGTACTCAGTTGCTTTTACACCGACAATTTTTTCTTTTGCTGTTTCCAACTCCAATCGTGACATGCAGAATGGGCAAGCGTAATGCGTTTGGCGGGGAATTACAGAGTCATCTGTAATCATCGTTGGCCTATCAAAGTGCTTTTCGCAGCCTTTGTAGGGACACTGAAGCTTTTCGCTTGATCCGTGAGAGTGGAAAAAGTGCATACTGCTCAGCCTTTATAAACCTCATGTCGTAACATTTAATAAACTTTATCGCAGACCGCTTCACGTCAAGACTGAACAACACAACGACACGAAAACCAAAAAAGCCTCGAGCGGGCTTTGCTCCCGCGGCCTGCTGCTTACGAGGCAGCCGCTCCACTGGGCTGAGCTATCGAGGCACCATAGACGCTAACAACACGAAACCAATTTTTAAAGTTTCACAAACCCCAACCTTAAAAGCAATAAACAACCCATAAAAAATAGAGCACACCACAAATGAACCAGAACAAACCTCCAACAGCAAAAAGTCTTGGGTGAACACAGAATAATCGAAATCATCCAAAGCCACCTAACGCACGATGCCTCAACATGCCCGTGCCCTTCGGAGACGATGTTTCCGCAGTAAACCTCTCACGAAAAACAAGTTGCCGTCCTTAAAACTGACATGCTCGTGGGCAAAACAGATGTACCCAAAGAAATGAGCCTCTTTCAAGCTGCAAGAAAAGCCATAGTCATGAACATCAGCGACTTCGCCTCAAAAGGTGTTCAACCGATAGCGGCGCTTGTCGCATTAGGATTGCCCGCAAACTTTACCCAAAAAAACATCGAAGAAATCGCAGAAGGCTTGAATGCTGGAGCACAAGAATACGGCGCTTACATCATTGGCGGCGACACAAGTGAAACCTCCGACCTAATCATTTCAGTCTCACTCTTTGGAACTGCACAAAAGTCATGCCTTGATGCTGCGTAGCGGCGCAAAACCCGGAGACATTTTGGCTGTTACAGGGTTTTTTGGTAAATCCTCAGCTGGGTTACGTTTACTCTTAGACAGACTGTTTAGCGTCTCAACGAACTTGCGCAAAGCCTTCTGGAATGCAGTTTTAATGCCCAAAGCCAGACTTAAGAGAAGGTTTAGCGCTTAGTGGCTGCAGGGTAGGTTTCAGCTTCTATGGATTCCAGCGACGGCTTAGCATGGAGTCTGCATGAGCTTGGCACGTTTAAGCAATGTGGGTTTCGAGCTTGATGTAGTTCCTGTTGCAGCCAGAAGTTAAACGAGTTTGCTGAGCAAAACGAGCTTGACGCTTCAGAGTTGGCGCTTTATGGCGGCGAAGAATACGAGTTAGTCTTAACCGTTAAACCTGAAGGGTGGGCTGACTGCTGTTGCGGCGGTTGAAGCGGTTGGCGGACAACTTATTGCCAATCGGAAAAGCCACTAAAGAAAAGCAAATACTTCTGAGTGCTGAGGGCGAAAAAGCGTGCAATTGAAGCTCGTGGCTGGGAGCACTTTAAGAGCCAAGTTTAGCTTGCTGATCCAAGGTATAGTTGATTATGGTTATGCATGAAGCTGCGAGGTAAGGGTGTTTTTCCAAGGCTGATTTTTTCCCCAAACCTCTGGGCAAAAAGTTCGGCTTTTTTTGGTAAGCCAACGTGGTCGCCGAGGACAAAGAGGCTGTTCTCAGTGAGCTCAATTTGGTTTATGTCTTTTCCGTCTTCTTCCAGCACATATACTTTGTTGGGTTTGAGCTTTGGCTTTTAGGAGTGCTTCGAAGCTTGTTTTGTCTTTGGTTATGCCTGGGTGGGTTTGCCCTGCAGGGTTTTTTTTAGGATTTGCTTGCCATGTTTCCATGTCTGTTCGTACATCGTAGAGTGTGCTGCCGTCTATTTGAATGTGCACAGGCGGGTTTGGCGGACCGTTTAAGATGGCGTGGAATGTTACGTCCCTGCGCAAGCCATGCGAAAGAAACAGGCTACTGACGATGCATTCATGGACTATATCGAGTCTGCCTGCGTCATGTAGGCTGTGGAAGTTTGAGTCGGTTTGACCTATCGCGAGAAAAGGATGAATTCTCTTGGCAAATAAGTCACTGCATACTGCTATGCAAGGTTGCTTTAAAGCGCTTTCTTCGGGAACTCAACATTCTAATTGACTTCAAAAACGCCCAATACAACTTACTTCCAATATTCACAACATTAAATCTCTATTAGACCGAACAAAGCACCTTAATCTCTTTCGCAAGAAATCACATAAGCAAACTTGCAACCCTAAAATCGAAAAATTCCATGCGGCGTGCTAAGGTTTTTATGGTTCAGCTGAAATTATGTTCTCTGCATCAAAGTGGGGCTCTCGGCTAGCTTGGTCTAGGCTTGTAGACTTGGGCTCTATAGACTCCGGTTCAAATCCGGGGAGCCCCACCATTATACTTTTTCAATCAATCATTCAAAAAGGCATTTCTCTTTTTAGAAAATTCTCCATGCCTAACCATGTCTGATAACGCGATTAATTTTTATGTATAGTTGTTGTAGTGTTTGGTTTAACTTTGGTGTTCCATTTGGCGTTTAAGAGGATCTTGCTTGTTAAGCCTTCAGGAAGGAAAGGCTTGAGTTTTTCTTTCGATTTGATACCTATTGGTTTAGAGTATATTGCGGCTTACATCAAAGACGCTGTGGATCAAGTTCAACATCGTTGACATGGAACTGGATAACAGAAAATTCCAAGACATTATCAACTTCTACAACCCAGACCTTATTGGCATTACATTGTCTGCAACTGAACATAACCAAGGTCTTCGTCTCGCAAAGATTGCCAAGAAAAACAATTTACCCACAGTAGTAGGTGGTTATCACCCGACAAGTGTTCCTGACCTGATGCTTTCCCACCCGCAAATCGACATGGTTATTCGTGGAGAAGGCGAAGCTACTATGAAAGAGCTTGTAGAGACGGATACTTTTGAGAATGTTCAGGGACTTTCTTACAAGAAGAATGGAAAAATAATTCACAATGAACAGAGAAAACCAATTGATAACATAGATACTCTTCCTTTTCCCGCTCGACACTTGAGGCAATACCCCTACAAAAGCCAAGACAGAGTCACAGATTGCGATGTGATAACAATGTTTAGGGGTTGCAATGGACTTTGCAGTTTTTGCTGCGAACCAAGCATGAGCCAAGGCTGTCTGAGAACTAGGTCACCAGAGAACGTTATGAAAGAGATTCTGGAGATGTCAGAATTTCACAATAGAAAACCTGTAAACGTAATGTTTGCCGACCCAAACTTCATGGGTAACCCAAAACAAGTCGACCGTCTTTGCGACTTATTGATGGAACATGATCTAAACATGGAATTTTGCGCTCTAGTTAGAGCAGACGCCATGGCAACGCACCCACAAATCGTAAAGAAAATGTGCCAAGTAGGCATACGCAGGTTTGAAATGGGTATTGAAAGCCCATACATCAAAGACTTAAAGTCAACAAAGAAAGGTACAACCAACAAGGTCCATATGAAGCGGTTAGGAACATACGTGAAAACGGCGGCAGAGCAGGAGGAACCTTCGTTATTGGTTTACCTGAACAAACCGAAGAGGAAATCAAAACTTTTCCAACTTACGCAAAAGACATTGGCTTAACAGGAGCCGCCTTTGGCATTGCAACGCCATTTCCAGGCACAGACTTCTACAAAGAGATAGATGAACAAGGATTAATCTTTGAAACCAACTGGGATAACTTTGACGAAATGCACTCTGTATACACTACCAAGTATCTAACAAAAGAGAAAATCGAAGAAATGGCCACTTATTGTATGGCAAAATTCTGGAACATGGACACATTCATTGACCACGAAAAGATCTCTCAAACACGAACTAAACAAAAAAAGACAATAGTAGATTTTGCCCAAGAAAGAATGCTGAATCTCGGTTTCATGACTAATAACGGAACAGAATTACAAAAAGGCAACTTTGAAAAACACATAAAAACATTTCTTGAGGCTTACATAGACCCGCGAGTGGAAGCATATACCCGAAAAGTCGGAGTTCATGAAGTCTTAGAGATGACCCGGTTCCTCAGAATACTGGGTCCGCAAAAAATTCAATGTACACTAAGCTTAGATGATACCACTGCCAGTTTCATATTTAAAACAACTAAAACAACTGTTGAGTACATACGCGTTATAAGAGGAAGACAAGCTGACGCGACTATAACTCTTGATGTAGACCTGAAGTGGCTAAGTGAACATGGCTTTGCTACGGCTCCATGCTCGCGATGTGCCAGCACTCGCTGAACATCAACGTGAACCTCAAATGGGGCCCAGTGCCGCCGGTCTTCGGCGCAACCATGCTGACCCTGGCCTGGGACGCGGCAGCCAAAAGGCCAGCCAACCGGAGGCCGAGCCCCAACCGGCCAAGCCCCAGGACCAAGGCTCCGGCCCACGATAGCCGGCGGCTGGGGCGCAGCGGCGCCGTGTTGCGTGCTGCGTGTTCCGTTCTCCCGCGCAACACGCAACACGCAACACGCGACACGGCACCGCTGCGCTCCGATGTTTTTTGTATCCCTTGTCGCCTTTTTGTGGCAGATAATCCGCACGTAATTGGATTTAAATGAAAGCAAACGTTAAAAAATCAAGTTTCGGCAAACTGCCGGATGGCACGGCAGTGGACCTTTTTACACTCACCAATGCCAACGGTCTGGTGGCCAAGGTCGCCAACTATGGCGCCATTATCACTGAACTCCACGTCCCGGACTGCCAGGGCCAGCTCGGCGACATCGCGTTCGGGTTCGACAACCTCGAGGAATACCTCAAGGGGCATCCGGATCTCGAAGTGCCACCATCGGGCGGGTGGCCAACCGTATCGCCGGAAGCCAATTCACCCTGGACGGCCAGACCTACAAACTGGCCGTCAACAAAATCGGCCCAACAAACTCCGATGGTCGGCCTCAAGGGGTTCGACAAGGTCGTTTGGAAAGCCACGCCGCAAAAA
>CAWJGR010000028.1:0-7290 GCA_963842545.1 Candidatus Bathyarchaeota archaeon | reverse complement strand
CGCAACTCGCTTGGGCAGCATTATTTAGCAATGAACTAACCAGCCAACGTAAAACCTCTACACTAAGAGATGTCTATTACTCTGCACAAGCCTACGAGATGACATTTACTGATCAGCAGGAATCAAACAACATTATTACCGACCTGGAAACCCTCACAGGTTTTGCACGAGAAGACTTCAATATATTTCCCGAAGAACGCAGCGCAATTTTTGGAGACTTAGATATCGGCTATACCGTTCCCGGCTACGAAGGTAAAACCGTGAATTTAACAAGTCACCCAGACGGCGTACTCATTGGACCGGCTGTTACCTCTTCAGAATTCATAAAAACCAGCGCTGACAAAGTCATAGCTATCGAGAAAGGCGCCCTATTCACAAGGTTCATCGAAGAAAACGTCCACAACAAACACAAATCACTTCTAATTTCTTGCGGTGGACAAGCGCCAAGACAAACCCGAAGCTTCATACGTCGACTACATGATGAACTCGGTTTACCAGTATACATCCTAACCGATGGTGACCCATGGGGAATGCACATTGCCCAAGTCATCATCTCAGGTTCAGCCAACGCCGCCCACCTAAGAGACCTAAACACGCCTGACGCGGTTTGGAGTGGTGTATGGGCAACCGACATCGTCGAATACAAGCTACCCACTGACCCACTAGACGAAGTAGACATTAAACGGCTCTACGAGTTGCAAAAAGACCCAAGATACCAAAACGACCCTATTTGGCAACGTGAAATCAAAATGTTCCTCAAAATTAAGCGTAAGACGGAACTGGAAGCTTTCAGCCGCTATGGATTAACTTACATTGTAGATGAGTATTTGCCCACAAAACTTGAGCAGGCAAACGGCAAGAAAAAGTGACAGTTGCACATCGTAGGATGACTCTTGAAAGTAAATGATTTTGGTAGAAACTACTCGATGCCATCTTTCTATGGTAGGCGAGCGCTGCAATTTGCGCATGCTTGACTCTGGTAAATTACATATTCATCAAGTTGAGATAGTTTAAAATCTATTTGCTCCAGTTTTAGAATTGTTCTCAGGAGAAGATGCTGCTGATGCTGATACAACAGCATTTTGCACAACTGCTGCATCAATCAGAAGTAAATTGGGAGCCGCTGAAGAGATAACAGTGTCATTCACGGAGTTGTTGTTGTTGCTATTGTTGTTGCAACTGCACGCTGCAGGTGGGGTGCAACAATCACAGAATTCAAACCCGAATTAAACAACTTACCCTTAATAGAAAGACGACTTTTACACAGATGACTGAAATCTCTTCTAACACTTTTTCCCTCTCCAACAAGCTGACAAAATTCCTCTCTTTATCAACCAACCAAAGCTTAAGTTTCAAATTAGCTGCGCAAATCAAGCCAGAGAAAGGCACAGTTTGCAAAATATTGTATTTTATAAGCGACTTTCAACGACAGTTACTATAGAAAAATAAAAACAAGCAATCCAGCCATTCATTTTAATGTCATAGAAAGTAATCCTTTTTTTTGCTTAGACAAAGTTTTTATGCGCGTTTGAAACTTAAAGTTCCCCGTTAAGACAAAGGATGATTCAAGATGACCCTACAAAAAGGAGATTTCATACTAATCGATTATGTAGCCAAAGTTAAGGAAACAAACGAAGTTTTCGATACAACAAAAGAAGATGTCGCTAAAAAAGAACATCTTCACAAAGAAGGACAAATCCACGAGCCTGAACTTGTGGTTGTAGGCGAAGGCTGGGTTCTAAAAGCCCTAGACGATGCACTAACAACAATGGAAATTTGCAAGCCTTGCACAGTTGAAATTTCACCTGAAAAAGGTTTCGGACAAAGAGACCCAGAAAAAATCAAACGCGTCCCAATCAAACAACTCTATGCAAAAGAAATCAACCCAGTCGTCGGCGCACGCATAGAATACCAGGGAAAAATCAGCCACCATCCGCTCAATCGGAGCAGGAAGAGTTCTGCTTGATTTCAATGCTCCATTAGCAGGAAGAACCCTCATCTACGACGTCACAGTAACAAAAAAACTTGATACAGCGGAACAGAAAATCGGAGCCATGGTTCACCGCAGAGTTCCAGTTGTTGAAGAAGACAAATTCAAACTTAACTCATAAAAGGCAGTGATTTAACCATAGACATGCCTGAAGAAACCTTCTACGTTGAAGGCATTCAAATCGCTAAACGCGGCATCGCGATGGATATTCAAAAATTCGTTCCAGAATTGATGGAGACAAGATTCATTGAAACTTTTAAAGCTGAACCTAAACCAGCCACAGCCGCTCCAGCTACACCAACCCCAACAACAACAGAGACAGCGCCAGAAGCCAAACCCGCTCCAGAAGAAAAAGCTGAAAAAGCTACAAAAACAGAAAAAACTCCCAAAGCTACAAAAACATCTAAGCCATAAACTAATTCAACACTTTCTTTTTCCTTTTAAGTTCTTAATTTTTTAATTTAGCCAAATAGCGTTAACTTTTCATGTTTCTTCAATCGGAAAATAAAGAATAAATCCCTCAACTACTTCATAATATTAGTACTCTTCTAATGTTTTCTTTCAATTAAATTAGTTCTTGAATGGAGGTGGAAAAAAGGATGGACCACACATTAATACATTTTGAAATCCCAGCAAACAACGTGGAAAAACTAAAGCGTTTTTATGAGGAAGTTTTTGGTTGGAAAATCATTCAAGCTTCAGGGCCAATCGAGTACTGGGTTATTCAAACAGTTCCCGTTGACCCGAATGGTATGTTGATGCGATCTGGCGTCAACGGAGGTATGTACAAAAAACTAGTGCCTGAAAACAAACCCATAAACTATTTCTCAGTTGAATCCATAAGCGATTTTCTAGCAAAGATTGAAAAGTTAGGAGGAAAGGTAACTCAACCTAAACAAGAGGTTCCGGAAATCGGTTGGATAGCTGCCGCCGAAGATCCTGAAGGCAACCTGTTTGCTCTTATTCAGCCCATACGTGCTTAGCTGATTATTCCTGTTGCCCTTGCTGTTTTCTCGCAAGCTTCATTGTTTAAGTTTAGTTTGTGAAGGATTGTGTAGCGTTCAGGCCTTATTTTTGCCGCTAACTCCAAAGCCTTGACTATGTCCGCGTCTTTTATGCCTAATTCAGCGGCTGTCGTTGGTGCGCCCAGTTGTTTGAGGGTTTTTTTGATGCCTTGCCAATTTGCCCTGTAGAGATAAGCGGATAAAATACAGCCGACACCGCATTGTTCGCCATGCATAGCGTGATTCGTGTTAATGATGTCTAATGCGTGGCTGAAGAGGTGTTCGGATCCGCTGCAAGGGCGACTGCTTCCCGCGATGCTCATGGCAACACCGCAGCTAATTAGGGCTTCAAGAAGAACACGTAAACCTTCATCTTGTCTGTAAACTATTAACTCAGCGTTCTCAGTTACCAATTTCGCACTCATCAACGCTAAACTTGCTGCATATCCACCATAGTACTCGTTGTTCTCGATATGTGCGAGTTTCCAGTCTTTGACTGCGGTAAACTTGGAGATAATGTCTCCGCAACCGCTTACCATAAAACGCCAAGGTGCCTTGGAAATTACTTCTGTATCAGCAATTATTGCCAGGGGTGCTTGTGCCATAATTGAGTATGGCTTGTCTGAGCCTTTGATTGAGGCAAGGGGACTGGCGATGCCATCGTGGGAGACAGTGGTTGGGATGCTGATGAAGGGTATATTTTGACTGCCGGAACTGACTTTAGCAGAGTCAATTATAGTTCCGCCGCCGACGCCGAAGAGTATCTGAGGGTCTTAACTCTTTTATTTGGTTCTCGAGCACTAAGACATCTTTCGTCGTCATTGTCTTTATGGGAAGAAAATCAACGCTTAAGCCTGTTTCTTCGAGAAATCTGGAAACTGTTTTTCCAGCCAACTCATAACATTGCATGTCTGACAACACTAAGGCTTTTCCTTTAATACCTAATCTTTTTACGACTTCGGGAACGCGGTTGAGGGTGCCTTTTCCAATGATAACTTCGCGTGGAAGCTGCATGTAATGGTAATTTAAACTCAAATTAGACCACTGTTGACTTGCAAAGACATAGTTTGGGTTGGATGCTTTAATACTTTGGGAATTAAAATGGTTTAACCATCAAATAAACACTAAGCAGAAAAATCTGCCAAGAAAACCAAATGATTCGCTGAATCCTAAAACGGTAAGCGCAATTGGATATTTTATCCGGCATAACAGGTTGAAAACTAATCCATAATTCAAATTTTATGTTTGTTTAATGTCATGCTTAAATATGGATAGCGAGTTTATTGGTTTTTAAGGAGACACAAAACATGCCCGCTATTGAAGTTGGCAGAATATGCACAAAACAAATCGGTCGAGAAAACGGCAAAAAATGCGTCATCATCGACGTCATGGACAAAAGCTTCGTATTAGTTACGGGACCAAAAAAAATTACAGGCGTAAAACGGCGTAGAGTCAACATAAACCACGTCATGCCCCTACAAGATAAGATTGAAGTTAAAAGAGGCGCATCAGACGAAGAAGTTACCCAAGCCTTAGAAGCTGCTGGTAAACTTCCCGAAAAAACTCAACCCGCTAAAGCCGCGTAATTTTTAAGCTTTAATACTTCTAACTTCTTTTTCTTACAGCCAGCTTAGGAGAAAAAACCGAGAATGCCCAGAACAATCCCTCCTTGGGAAACCAAACGTGAACTATTAACAAAAGCACAGGATTCTACGGACCCAAAATATGGCTGTAAACCCTCGGAGCGGCCAGCAAAAGAATACATCCGTTATGGAACTATTAACTTGGATAAACCCGCTGGTCCGACAAGTCATGAGGTTGCGGCTTGGGTAAAGAAAATTATGCATCTTGAAGCAATCGGGCACGGAGGAACCCTTGACCCCAAAGTCACAGGCATTTTACCATTAACGTTAGAGGATGCTACCAAAATGGTTCAAGCGTTGCTCTACAGTGGCAAAGAATACGTTTGTGTCATGAAACTACATGGTGATGTTGCTGAAGACCAGATTAAACGTGTTCTCGCCGAATTTGAGGATGAAATTTTTCAGCGTCCTCCTCTGCGTTCTTCAGTTAAAAGGCAGCTACGTACCAGACGAATTTACTACAATGAGTATATGGAGACCGACGGACGAAATGTGCTCTTTAAAGTCGGCTGCGAAGGCGGCACCTACATCCGTAAACTATGCTTTGATATAGGCGAAATTCTCGGCGTAGGCGCCCACATGCAAGAACTCCGTCGTACACGCGCGGGACCCTTCCTCGAAACGAGTGCTAAAAAAGTAACTCTGCATGATGTAGCTTACTGGTTTGGCGAATATGAAACCAAAAAAGAACAAGCCCTTTTATGCAAATTCATCGAACCCATGGAAGTTGCCTTAATGCAGATTCCAAAAATAATTGTACGCGACTCAGCCGTCGATGCACTCTGCCATGGTGCCAATTTAACCGAGCCAGGTGTCTTGCAGGTTGATTCGGGCATAGTGAAGGGTTCAACAGTTGCAGTTTTCACACTCAAAGGCGAGGCTGTGGCGTTGGCTAAAGCTCTTGTTTCCACGCAGGAAATCATTGAACTCAAACATGGTGCAGTTGCTGCTTTGTCGCGTGTATTGATGCCAAGGGGCACGTACCCGAAGGTTTGGAAGACTGGTGCTGCACATGAGCAAAGACCCAAATAGTGTTGATCACTATTTTTCTTCAGCTCCCAAATCCCAGGAACGCTTCGGACTTGTTCGAACCTGCATCAGTGGTAAATCCTTCGAGTTTTTGACTGCGTCGAGTGTTTTTTCGAAGCGAAAAGTTGACAGTGGTACTAGATTGCTCATCGAATCTATGGTTCTGCCCGAAGCAGGTTGCGTTCTAGATATTGGCTGTGGGTATGGTGTCGTTGGAATTGCTGTTGCTTCTTTTAGGAATAAGTTGCATGTAGTCATGACAGATGTGAATGCTCGGGCGGTGCGGTTGGCCAAGAAAAATGTGACTTTAAATAAGGTAGTGAATGTTGATGTTCGTTACGGCTTTTTATATGAGCCAGTAGAAGAGTTCAAGTTCAACTGTATCTTGTCAAATCCGCCTGTGAGTGCAGGAATGGAAACCGTAAAAGCAATTGTTACGAGGCTCACCCAAGGTCATGGCTGCGGACTCCAGTTTCCAGATGGTTATTCGCTCTAAAATCGGCGCCAAACTTCTACCTCAGCTATTTACCGAAACCTTTGGAAACTGTGAGATTCTTGCTCGAGAGAGCGGTTTCCGAGTGCTTATGGGTAAACTGAATTCTTCAAATTGTCTTTAGTCAGGTTTGTTTTCTTTTCTTTCTGTTCTGGCTGAATTTGTGCCCGAAAAAAATGAGGATTTATTTGATAAGACGAAATATTGCATGGTTCTTTCCACTTGACTACGTTAGCTAAATCTGAGGCATCCCAGATTTTGAGCAGTAACTTTTATTTGTATAAGATTTATTTGATGGTATAACCTGGGCTTGTTTGTTGGGTGCCTCGATAGCTCAGCCCAGTAGAGCGGCTGCCTTGTAAGCAGCAGGCCGCGGGAGCAAGGCCCGCTCGAGGCTCCAAAAAAACAAAAAATCTAGACTTTTGATGCTGGTTCTTCTTCTTTTGCAGCTTTCGGGTCTTTACCCGTCAATGAGTACTTGCGGGCTTTAGTCTCAATGATTTCCTGCTCAAAGAATTTCTTGAGAGATTTGAAGACTTTTTTGCAGGGTTCACCCGTTTTGTCGGTTATTTCTTGAAGAGTTAATTCTTTGCCTTCTGCCTTTAAGGTTTGAAAAACCTTTTCATCGACTTTGTTTAGTTTCATTACAGTCCACTGCCTTGTCCTATTTTCTTTGTGTATTAGCAGATGCCTTTTTCAAGTTTGCGGTACTCTAAAAAAATAATTATTGCCCTCATTCGATCCCTTATTTTTAAGTGCTGTCTTTTCTAAGGAAACATTTCCTTGTTTAGTGTGATAGTACCGGACATATGAATGTCTTGGATAGGTTTTTAGCAATTAGAAAAGATTCGAAAGATCAGAAGACAAAAACGCAGTCGCAAGAAACAGGCAAATCTATTTTCAAAAAACTTCAGACCATACAAAAAAGGTACCTTGAACTCCATCAGTAACGACAATTTTATATCCTGGAAGGACGCTAGTATGGTTCCCCATGTATGCAACTCGGCATCAAAATAAAATGCGCGAGTAAAGACGGCAAAAGAAGCTTTGCGACGCACAGAAACATCGTCCACAAACCATGTTGCGGGTCAACGATACACTTATATTAACGAAATCTGCTTCTATTGCAGT
>CAWJGR010000027.1:0-48623 GCA_963842545.1 Candidatus Bathyarchaeota archaeon | reverse complement strand
AAATATGTAATTGAATAGTAAGAAAGACCTGTGAAACGATTTAGACCCCATTCCTTTTTTTATCGAAGTTTCTTAAATCGCCAAGTCGCGACAGTCCGCTAGGTATTCCATATTTTACCCTCGGTTGCCATAACTCTTATTCATGCAGTCCTGACAATAATTACGCTTAAACCTTTTTATCCGCTTAGGCTGAAACAGTTTTCCACAAGAACTACACTTTATCTGATTAATCGTTTTTGGATCTAGCAGCTTAAGTCTTCTTTCAATCTCGTTTTTTACATCTAGATCATTTTCGCTTACTAATGCATGGGATAAGAGCGTTTTTGCTTGTTCTTCACATTTGTCGCCGAACATCTTGGAAAAAACATTATTCTTCTTTTGATCAACACTAATCTGAGAAGGCAACATGCAAATAAAATTCGATGGATAACTCTTTGACTTGTCTGAGTCAACAACGGCAATGCGGTAATGCCTGCCAACATAGTTGCCTTCAAGGTTATCTTGTGTGAATATCTGTAACTTGAACTTCAATTCTGCACCCACATATATAGAATGAACCTAGCAAGCTAATATCTGTTAGTTTTCGATAGCAATGATTTCGAAACTAAAAGCTCTTAAATGCACTAAGAAACATGGGAAAATCAAGTTACTTCACTTGACTTTTTCGTACACCAGTAAAGTCGGTAAAAATTCCTTTGTAGTCAAACGCCGCAACAACTTCCTTAAAGTTAACCACTATTAGAGCCAACAAAGTGAAGAAAGGTATTAGCGAATAATAGTATAGCGGGGTGGTTATACCTGAAGCAAAAAGCATGCCTAAGAAACCTGAACCCATTCCGGGGTAAAGAAGTATCGTGTTTGAAAGGATTAA
Organism: Candidatus Bathyarchaeota archaeon; assembly: GCA_963842545.1. GTDB lineage: Archaea > Thermoproteota > Bathyarchaeia > Bathyarchaeales > Bathycorpusculaceae > Bathycorpusculum. The sequence goes on along the minus strand of CAWJGR010000027.1, from coordinate 47,752 downwards.
TGCAGTTATTGTGCTTGCCGTTGCAGCTTTGAGGTTTTTCCGGTTGAACATTATGAAGAGAGGTAGAGCGAGTAATCCGAATCTTAAATCAAAAAACCCGAGCGAAAAAGCAATTCCTGATAGAACTGGTCTGCCTTTGCTGCCAAGAAAGAAGCTGAGTAAAAGCAGGAATGTGAGGAACACTTTGGCTTGTCCCTCGCCCCACTGCCAATAGTAACTCAAAGACAAGCCTCCATTTGGAGATGGGAACGGCAAAAGCAAAGCAACCGTCAAGACTGCAAAAGTTACAGCAAAGTGCTTGCTGGATAAGATCTGGTACAGCATATATGCCACTATTGGCAGTAACAAAAACTGAACAACATCAAAAGCCAGCAAAGCATGTTGATAATCTAGCGACAGCAAAGGCGAGATAACTACAAGAAAAGAGGGCAGATACTTGAAGGCTTCAGGCTGCGGTGTAATGACGGGTTCCGCTCCGTCCTAAGGCGCCGAAATGGTAAATCTGAGAGGGGTTGTGCCAGAGTCTCCAGGCGCCCATGTAGTAAGCGGAAAAATCTTTTGCCAATATGCTGCCTTGAGTGTTTATGCCTGGTGAGGGTGTAAATGTTTCTGGGTAGGAAACTATGAATGTGTATAGGTTCAGTGCGATTAGGATTGCCACTGCGATTAAGAGAATGGTTTTTGCTTGGCGTTGGGTCGTCATTTTTTCTCGGCGCTTAATTTTGTTTATGGTTTTATTTCTCTGTGTTTGGAACTTTTATAGTTGGCTATTCGTATAAGCATTGTATTATCATAGTTGTATTACAAATGTAATACAAGTAAAAATGCTTTTATGCTATATCCACAATGAAGCAACTAATTGCCTAAACCTGAGGATTGAAAAATAAGTGATGTTGCAAAAACAAACTAGCGCAAAACGGGTCTCTATTATCGCAATGACGACAGCCCTCTACGTCGTATTCTTCGCTTTATCCTACTCGATAACACTGCCAAACTTTACCATACTGTACCTGCCTATTATCTTGCTCGGAGTTTTCCCTATGTGGTTTGGCTGGAGCGGACTAGTTGGATCCCTGCTCGGAGGATTCATAGGCGGTGCGTTTATAGAGCATTTAGGTTTCTTAGGTATCTTCGAATCAGTAGTAGCCCTAATCATATACGTCATCAACTGGGCGCTGATTCCAAAAAAAGCCGCTGAAGATGGAAATAAGCTCAAACTGGTTGCTTTTCTTGGAGTACTAACAGTGAGTCTACTCTCCGGGACAAGCTATATCCTTTGGCAATATACAATTCTACCCCAGCTTTTCACTGCAAACGATGCACTGTTGATTCTTGTTCCAACGTTCCTGATTAACTTGCCAATTGTATTGATTACTTGTCCGTTATTGATTCGAGCGATATCTCCTAAGCTAAGAATATGGGGCATATATTCGGGTAACTTTGCTGAATGGCGCAACCGTAAAGCAAATCCAAACTAAACTTACCAAACTTTCTTTTTGTATCTACTTAGAAAATACTTTTAAGTTATCACTCCCTAAAACCAACTTGAGCGGCTATAAATGAAAATTCGAATAATCAAACTAACGCCAGAATCTCTTGTTGGATTACTCCAAGGCAAAGCAACCACTTTCACCGAGAATTTTCCTAGCGATTCTGAAATTTTAGATATAAAAATGGACCTATTCACCAAACAAGTTTCCCTAGTCGTTAGAAGTGAAAGCTTCGAGGACATTGCCGAAACTATGCCAATTCCAGAACATCACCTATCTAAGCTAGAATCAAAAATCGTGCATAAACCCGCCGTAGCAGTAAAACCTCAAGCGATACCTGAGGCCAAATCTATGGTTGCAAAGCTACCCCCGCCGCAGCCAAGCCGAATGGCCAGCAAAATGGAGAATGAATTTAGTCCTGAACAGCGCAAACTGCTCAGCTTCACTGTTAAGGAAAACTGTGTGGTTGCTAAACCTGTTGTGTTCTTGAAGGCTGAATGGGATGACATCAACGAGGTTGTTCGGAGTTTAGGTGGCAAATGGGTTAAAGGTGACATAATCAGCTACTGGGAAATCCCACTGCAATAAGTTGATGGCTTGAGGAAGAAACGAAAAAACTTTAAACCAGAAGCCCTCTAACAGAAGGACAGTGAGCCAAAGATGGAAAAAACCGATAAACCGTTAACCAGAGAAGCATTAGTTTCAATGCAAGTTATAGATGCCAAAGGGCGCTTAGTGGGAAAAGTTAAGGACCTTGCTTTCTCCGTTGGAAAAACGGGTATTGCATTAACAGTTGAAAGCGAAGATGGCCAAATACAACACATTGCATGGGAAGATGTGCAAGCCGCAGCAGACTTTATTGTTCTAAAGCCTCAGGTTGTCCAGCAAAATACATATCAGCAACAACCAGGTCAATCAGTCGGACAGACGCAGCAACAGACAACTCAACCGCTTTGCCCAACATGCGGCAGACCCTTAACTTGGATTCCGCAATATCAAAGATGGTACTGCTATAACGACCAGAAATACGTCTAAGAACGTATTTTATTTCAACCATTTTTTCTTTTCATTTATTTTGAGTTGTAGATCTTTTTTTATCAAGGCACCAACAAAAAACTGACCTTGTTGAAAGGTTGAATTGATAGGCAAAGTCATTGATGAAAAATATTGTTATAAATCAAGCGTGAACTACTGTTTCAGTTATGGTTATTCCCCTAATTTCAAATACAGCATCCCGAATGCGTCGCACATCTTCAAGGTCCTTTCCTTCAGCGTAAAGTATTACGTCATAATTGCCCATGACAGAATGGGAGACTTTTACCCCTTCAATTTTTAGGGTCTCATGAACAACAGATTTTGATTCGCCAATTCTTGTTCTAATCAACATATAAAAAGGGACAACCATAAGATTTCGCCTACCTAAAATTAGGAAGAAACCAAAATGTAAAGTTTGCTATATCCTGCATCAGTCCATCAGGATTAGTTTTTGTTGCCCACAGAATGACCCTAAAAGCTTTCAATTCTAATTACAGTTTTTTCGATCGATTATCCTTAGATAAATTCAAATCATTAAATCACCAAACCATCATTGATTTGAATGAGTGAGAAAAAACGGATAATCTTCCACCTAGATATGGATCATTTTTATACAGCGGTTGAGGAGCGGGAACGCCCTGAAATAAAAGGTGTTCCCGTTATTGTTGGCGCTGATCCTAAAGAGGGCAAAGGCAGGGGTGTGGTAAGTACAAGTAATTATGAGGCACGGAAGTCGGGTGTGCGCTCGGGTATGCCTATTTCCATAGCTTGGCGACTGTGTCCGCGAGCGGTGTATTTACCTCCGAATTTTCCCCTCTACATTCGGATCTCAGAAGAGATTATGAATTTAGCCCGTAGATATGCTGGGAAGTTTGAGCAGTGGGGGATTGATGAGGCTTTTTTAGATGTTTCTGAAAAGGTTGGGAATTGGGCTGAGGCAGAGGTATTGGCACGGCAGATTAAGCAGGAGATTAAGGAGAAAGAGAGGCTCACCGCCTCGATTGGTGTGGCACCCAACAAGCTCGTTGCTAAAGTTGCCAGCGACTTCAAGAAGCCCGACGGTTTAACAGTTGTTAAAGAAGAGGAAGTTGAAAAATTCCTTGAGCCTCTGCCTGTTCGGAAATTATTGTGGGTTGGACGCAAGACCGAAGCCAGACTAAATGAGCTCGGCGTAAACACAATTGGTGATTTGGCGCGTTACGACCCCTCAATTTTATCATCTATGTTTGGAGTTGTGGGTTTGCAGATGCACTTGATGGCAAAAGGCATCGACCGAAGTGAAGTTGAGGAACGCGTGGGTATTAAAAGCATCAGCCATGAAACCACTTTTGAAGAAGATACCGCGGATTCCACAGTTATCTTTCAAGCGTTGGATTCACTTTGCGAAGATGTTTTAGAGGAAACAGTTAACCAGCATTTGCTGTTTAAGACTGTAACTGTTAAGATTCGGTACAAAGGTTTTGAAACTCACACAAGAAGCAAAACCCTGCCTTTCCTAACCAACCGCCTTAGAGATTTGCAGAAAACCGCTAACGAGTTGTTGTTTACTAATCTGCGCAAAGACAGAAAAGTCAGGTTGATTGGGGTGCGGATTTCAAGTCTGGTTTCAGGTGAGAAACAGAGAACTTTGGTTTAGAGTTCTTCGATTTTCTCTGGTACTAGCGTTTTGCCAAATTCTCCTTCACTGGCGATTTCGCTGGGAGATTTTCTGTTCTTTGAGTTCAAAAGTTTGCTTGGCAAACCTATTTTTCCGCTTGGACAGTCGATGGCTATCATGAAGAGGACTTGTGCAGAATGCAGTTGCATCATCATTATCTGCTTTGGTTGTTTGCTAACTATTCTTCATATTCTGTTGGGTCAGGTATCCCTGCTTCTTTGAAGGCTTTTTTGCGATTATTGCAGGATTCGCATTTGCCGCAATGTTTAGCTTTGTCACAATAACAGGACCATGTCAGTTCGAAGGGCATGCCTAACTCTGCGCCTGCTTTGAATAGATCTGATTTGCGTTTGCCACTAAAGGGTGCTTGGATGGTTATTTCTTGGCAAGTACCCAATCTTGCAGCTTTCTCGAATGCTTCGTAGAATTCTCGACGGCAGTCAGGGTAGAAAGGTTCGTCTGAACCTTGGGCACCGTAAAAAATATTGTCGGCTCCAACAGCAACTGCATATGCGACTGCTGCAGAGAGGAAGATTGCGTTACGAAAGGGCACGATTATTGGAGCGCTGAATTCAGCTGTTAAGGGGATGTTCGTGTTGCATAGGGAGGTGACGTTGCTGAAGATTTCTTTGAGGGCTGCGAGGTTGATGATTTTTGTTGTTGTGTCGAGTTTTTCGGCGATTTTTTGGGCTGCCTCTGTTTCTTTAAGGGCAATTTGTCCGTAGTTGAATGTTATGGGGTAGAGCTGGTAACCTTGCATCTTTGCCCAGTAAGCCACTGTGGCCGAGTCTGGTCCGCCGCTAAGAACGATTACGCATTTTTTTGGTTTTTTGCATGTGTTACCACTTGATTTTTTATTTTGCAAACCAACTTTGGAAGACACCGATTCTTTTTAGCAACTTAAACAAGGGCCAACCGATTACTGTTGTCGCGACAATGTTTCCTATTGCCACGTACAGCATTAGTAAAATCGTTGGTACTGGTATAAAATTCGACAGCATCCAACCAACAGTTATGCCTAAAACAGCAGAGTAAGCGATGCAGGTTCCAATAACAGTATAGTCGTTCTTAGTTCGTTTGTAAACGTAGTAGACCACGAAGGACATTGCAAATGACGGTATTGTGTTTAGTAAATCGATGAATCCATATGGCGAGAACACATTGGAAATGAATACCCCAAGTGTGTGACCTAAAACACCTGGAAGACCAAATAGGGGAACAGCAGCAAGCATTGTATCCGCGATGCGAACTTGCACAGGCCCAAAAGAGAAACCTAAAGTAACTCCAACAAGCGCTGCGTAGAGTGCAGCATAAATTGCTATTACAGCTATATCTTTCGTACGTAGTTTCAAATTCATTTTTCTCCCTACTCCCGGGTTTTATTTTTGGTTGGCGGAACGGGTAGGAGAATCCACTCACCCGCCAATTGCCCATAAAAACATGGCTCTGCCCTAAAAACCTTTAGTGAACTGCTCGGGTTTTTGCTATGTGTCTTTTTTGCCTTCGGCGAAATATTAATTAGGCTCTCGGAAAGATTAGATGATGCTACTTCCTAGTGGATGGCATTCCGATAAACGGAGTTTTAGGGAGAACAAAACTATGTCACAAAATAATACAACTAGCCAACTAGTCTTAAAAGGCACAACAACAATTGGCGTCGTCTGTAAAGACGGCGTAATCCTCGCTTCAGACACACGTGTTACCATGGGATACTATGTCGCTCACAAATTCGGCAAAAAAGTCTACAAAATCGACGACCACATGGGCATGACCATTGCAGGAACTGTAGCAGATGCACAGCGTGTTGTTGACATCTTAACTGCTAATGCACGGCTCTATAAAATTAACCTGAATCGTCCCATGCCGATTAGTTCCGCAGCAAGACTGGTTGCAAATTTGTTGTTCTCGGCAAGGTATGTTCCGCTTTCAACGCAAGTCTTGGTCGGCGGTATAGACGACACAGGACCGCATGTCTACAACTTAGACCCGTATGGCAGCTTAACTGAAGAAAAAGCGGTTTCTACAGGCTCCGGCTCGCCAGTTGCCTACGGCATACTTGAAGATAAGTACAAGGAAGGCCTGACCATTAAAGAAGTATTACCAACCATCGCTAAAGCAGTTAATGCAGCTATGAAGCGAGATGTTGCGAGTGGTAACAACTATAACATTATCGTAATTGACGAATACGGATACAAAGAGTTATCAGACGAAGAGAAAGGCAAACTTCTCAAAGTAGGAAGTTAAAATTTGTGGCTCGAACCCAAGAAAAAGATAAAGATAAGATAGAAATCAGCCAATATATTCTTCAAAAAGTTCCGCGGGAAGCAGAGGTCACCAGGATCGAATATGAAGGACCTATGCTCGCGGTTTACACTAAAAAACCAGAAATTCTAGTCGATCAAAGCAGTATCGTTGCTGAAATCGTTGGAGTTATCCGAAAAAGAATAGTTATCCGACCGGATCCATCCGTGCGTATTCCTGAAGTGGAAGCTGAAAAAATTGCGCGAGAACTGATTCCTGCGGAAGCAGAAATAACAGATATTAATTTTGATCCTAGCCTTGGTGAAATCATAATTGAAACCAAAAAGCCAGGGTTAGTTATCGGCAGAAACGGCGCGGTATTGCAGGAAATCATAAAGAAAACTAAATGGCGACCCCACGTGCTTCGGAGTCCCCCAATAAAATCTAAGATAGTTACTCATATGCGCCATTACTTACACTCTGAGAGCAAGGAACGCGAACGCATCTTACGCACTGTTGGTGAACGCATCTTTAGACCCAAAACCTACGATGTTGGCGATATACGGATGACTGTTTTAGGTGGTGCTCAAGAAGTCGGTCGTAGCGCATTTCTAATTAAAACACGCGAAAGCAGTGTTCTATTAGATTGTGGTATTAATCCAGGTTCAAATAGACCCTTTGAGTCTTTTCCTCGTTTTGACTGCCCAGAATTCCAAATCGACTCCTTAGATGCGGTAGTTATTAGTCATGCGCACCTTGATCACTGCGGTTTAACTCCATTTCTCTTCAAATATGGTTATGATGGTCCAGTTTATTGTACTGCGCCTACTTCGAACTTGATGACGATGCTGCAACTGGATTATTTGGATGTTGCCAGCAAGCAGGGTGTTACCCCGTTTTATGACCAGAAAGATGTGCGAGAATGTGTTTTGCACACGATTCCTCTCAGATACGGCGTTGTAACCGATATTGCCCCCGACATACGTTTGACCCTTCATAATTCAGGTCATATCTTAGGCGGTGCAATGCTTCACTTACACATCGGGGAGGGTTTGCACAACATCGTTTACACAAGCGACTACAAATTCGCTAGAACAATGCTTTTAGAAGCGGCAGCAACCGAGTTTCCCCGCATCGAAACTGTGATTACTGAGAGCACCTACGGTGGCACTGAAGACTTCATGCCTTCCCGTATTGAAGCAGAAGAAGCTATGACTAGAGTAATTAACCAAACCCTTGAGCGTAAAGGCAAAGTTCTGATTCCAGTTCCCGCGGTTGGTAGAGCTCAAGAAATCATGCTAATTATCGACGGTTACATGAAACGTGGTTTAATGAAGGAGGCACCTGTTTTCATCGAAGGCATGATTAGCGAAGCCACAGCTATCCATACTGCTTACCCTGAGTACCTCGGCAGAGAAGTCCGCCACAGTATCCTCCACGAAGAAGTAAACCCTTTCCAATCTGACTACTTCACTATTGTAGAACATCCAAGTGTACGTCAAAGCATCATCGAGGGCGAACCCTGCATAGTATTAGCAACTTCAGGTATGCTTGAAGGTGGACCTGTAATCGAGTACTTCAAGAGTTGGGCAAGTGATGAGAGAAACACAATAATTTTTGTCAGCTACCAGATCGAAGGCACTATGGGTAAACGTGTACAGAAGGGTGTTGGCGAAGTAACAATGATGGATAACGAGGGCAAAATGGCGGCAATATCAGTGAAAATGCAAAATGAATCAATCGAGGGCTTCTCAGGGCACTCTGATAGGCGACAACTGGTTAATTACTTGACTCATTTAAACCCGAAACCTGAACGAATTTTTGTCGTTCATGGCGAAAAACAGAAAACTATGACCTTCGCTAACTTCATGGATAACAAAGCTGGTATAAATACGGTTGTTCCAGCTATCCTAGAAACCTATAGACTTCTATAAGACGAAAAAACAAAAAATTTTATGCTGATGTAGGTAGCGGTTCACTGGAAACTGGCACTGGTGATTTTTCTCGCCAAATCCTTATGGTTTTTGGGCAAATAACTACTCGTTCTTCGCCTAAACGTGCAATATCGCCGCCTATGGACTCGGCGAACTGGTAGAGATCGTTAACAGCAGTCTTTACATTCTCTATACTTTTACTTGCAAGAGGCGTCACACGTAAAATTATGATGTTCCCGTTCTTGACCTCAGTTTTAATGTTTTCGAGATCAGATAATTCACGCAGAGGCATTGCTTTCAGGTAGGTTTTACTCAGTGAAATAGGAACTTCGGAGTTTTGTTCTGCTTGTGGCTGAGCGATTGCTTGTTTTTGCTCCGCTTCTAAGGTGTTTTCTTTTGGTTTTTCTTGGGGGGGTAAAGCGGATGGTTGCTCTGAAGTTGTTGGTGGTTCTTCTATTTTTTCCTGAACGTTTTCGATAGATTCATTTTGTAATTCAGTCATTTTAGGCGCTTCTTGGTTGGGTTCTTCTTGAGGAGTCATAGCTGGTTTTTCCTGTTCTGGCTGTTTCTTTTTGTGAAATAGATTTAAAGGCATTTTTTCTCCTCTTAACCCATTAATATCTATGCTTTGACAGTTAAGCGTTTCTTTAACCTTGCTCTGATGCACGGCCTATAATGTAGATTTATTGGTACCCCAATATTTGATTTGTGCTTTACTACTCAATGCTTTACAGTTTTCAAACGAAGAATGATTGTTAATTTACTGAGTTAAATTAAAAAAAAATTCTTAAGGCGTTTAACCTAGCAAGTTAGAAATTATAGTATAGAGAAAAGCCGCTAATAACAAAAGCCCTCCAACAAGGCTTACATTGAACAGAAAGGAATAGATTTTTTCGGTTTTTCGAAGTTTCCACAAAACCGCTATCCATGCAACTGCAAAAACTAATGCAAAGATTACTGAGATCGGAAAAGGAATCAACTGAAATGCCATAAGTTAGCTATTTGCTTTTTACCTATTTAAATTCAAAACGCACGTCAAAGCTCCAAAAGATTTTTAACAAATTCAATCATTTAGAATTCAGACTTATTGTTTCAATTTAAATAGCTAATCCTTATGACAAGTACAAAGCGAACTACGAAGGTGCTAATTTGAGTCATAAACATAATATTAAAAAAACTCATATCTCCATCATCGAATTTGACGATGTCATTTTCACCAAATTAGCGACGGATATTAAATATTTTGGAGAATGCAACTCTAAAGGAAGAGTCTTAGAGTCTGATTTTGAATATTGCCTAGGTTGCGGCTTAAGGTTACTTGATGGTAAGCCGATTATGACCAAGGATATTTTAGAGGATGAATTCGAAAAAATAGTTACTCAAGCAAAAAACAATAACTATTTGAGCTCAAAGGAAACAACCATGCAACATACTGATTTTGAAACTTTTGAACGATTAATTAAGTTTGCTTTAGAATTTGGAAAATTAAGAGAAATCAAAACTTAAGTAAGGAACTATGCTAAGGCGTAATTATTCTTGTGCCGTATTTGTATAGGTAATTTATGTGGGTTGCATCACAGGGATAGTTTTCGTTGGATGGGTAAGGAAAACTGGTCTTGGATTGTTTTGTTAAGTTTTAAATATGTCTTATTATTCGTGAAATTGGTTAACTGTTGGACAACTGGTGCGATCAAGTCGAAATCAATAATGTTTATTAATATTCAATATAAGCTTTTGTTTGGGCAAAAAAAATGAGTGACAAATTAAAAGAAAACTTAGAATACCTAAAAAGTTGCAGCACATTAGAAAATGAATCCTTTAAACTCTATGAAACATTATCCAAAAAAATTAACCAACCTGAAAGTAGCTTCATTTTAGGAATTGCCTGTGATAGCTTGAAAAATGCGCGGGTTATTCAGGGAATAATCGATTGCTTTGACGTGCCTGAACAAAATAAAAATGGCGTTAAAGAATTATCAGAATTAACCTCGGAAATCATGATTCTTGAAAAAAAAATCGCCAAAATCAATAATTTAGAGTACCTAATTTCTTGCGAAATGCTAAAGGAATCAATGAAACTTGCAGATCTCCTTGGCGAGGTTTACACAAATTACGTTAAGTCTCCATTAATCAGAATAATAGTTGATGAATTATCAAAGGCAGGCATGGTGACCTTACCCAATTTTAAGAAGGTTTTTGAACAATTTATAGACGAAAAAGGAAAGCATAAAGAAATCATCACCGAAATCATGTATATTCTTGAAGTAAAAGAAACGGAGACACGGAAACAAATAACACCAATAATTAAATATCAAAATCCAGAGCAATGGTTTCACGAATCAACAATCCATTCTTTCTCAAATGAGACTGCTGCAAAAATAACAGAATCATAAAAGAGTCGAAAAATCGAATTGCAATCTTTAATCTGAAGAAAAATGGAAACAAATTACAGTGACGAAAAAGAGAGAAAAAAACTATGGTAACTTGTCCCAATAAAATGTGCGGAAAAGTTTTTGATAAACCAATTATAACAATAAATCTTCAGCAAACCTCGAAAATACCATATAACGCATGCCCTTCTTGCTTTACAGAAATAACTCTAGCCGAAAGCCAAAACATGAATTATCCAGAAGAATCATTTACCGAGGTTGAACTCGAAAAAGAAAAATCTGATGAGGTCTCAGAAAATACAGACACCTGCAGCCATCATCTCGGCTACTTAAAGGAGAGAGAACTAAAACAACAAATCCCCGAAGAATGTTTTTTGTGCTCAAGAGTAATCGAGTGCATGCTAAAAGAAAGCCAATAGAAGTAAGACTCGAACGATCGTCAAAAAGACCTGGAGTGAGTTGCCTTACCCTTATTTGTACTGACCCTTTTGGGTAGTGATTCAATTGATCTGAACTATTCCTTTAGTCATCTTCACATTTGAAAGTGTGATGGATGGCTAACAAAGTATTCGTATTTGCAGAGTCAGAGGTCTCTAGCTAAACGATAAATTGCTGTGATTAAACAACTATCCACTTCAAGGTTTAATGGCGGGCCGAGTGGGATTTGAACCCACGACATCCAGCTTAGAAGGCTGGCTCGCTATCCGTGCTGCGACATCAGCCCAGCAATCGCAAAAATAAAGATGGACATTCATGTTTTAAGGTTTCCTATAAGCACAAAGGAAAAGAAACCACTTAATATAATATGAGAACAACCTTTTTCTCACTCCAAGTTAGTCCTTCTTCAATTTAATAACGCTATAAAGTTGATTCAATTAACAGATCTTGAGGGAAAGAATTATTCGCTAAATAACCATCTGGAGCCTTAACTTGGGTTATTTGATGCAAAATAAACTTAAGCAACTGTTACAATAATTATAGTAACTAAATCTAACTTGTCTATAACTAGTCTAGTTCTAGGCTATCTTTGCAATCTAGATTTGGGTAGGTGATGTAAATTGAAAATGTTTGATGCTATGATATTAAAAAGAGAAATGGGAAGAAGTTGCAATGTTGATGTAAAAATTCTTGAAACTATGAAAGATGGGCTTATTTTAAGGATTACTGAAAATATAATCAACAATAACTCACTTGCGCTCGTGACAGATTTCGTTAATAAGCATAAGCTAAATATGTTAATAGATAATGGGGTATGTTTCATTTCTAATCAATTCATTGCCCCTTCTGAACCAACTTTTCTATCAGAGTAGAGGGTTAAACCCTATTTCAGCAAATGGGTTTGGATCTTGAGAAAATGAATGCCCCTTTCACTTACTTAACAATGAATTACTTGTGGTTCAATTATTAAGTAGTGTTTTGTTGTGCAGTCTGTTTTTGGGCATCCTTCGCAGGTGCTGAAATTATTTTTTTGGCATGGTAAAGTATAAGCTCGGTCCATATTGTCACTTCCGTCATTTTTTGTATAGTGTATTGTGTCTTAATATATTTAAGACGTAGATAAAAAGCTTGCTAAAAACGCTTTCATCCTTTATCAGTCTGAGATTTGTTTTTGGAGAAAATTAACTAAATCGCACAATTGTCAATTCTGTTTAGCTATAAGACAACTACCATAAAGTTACAAAATTCTTCTTCTAACTACTGAAACTTCATCCTTGCCTTTTTTAGTTAAAAATTTTTATTCATGAATCCTGGCTTCATAAACTTTAGGTATACTGTTATCTCTCTATGTTTCAGATGCAAATTGAAGGATAACCATAAGTTGGAAAATTGCGCCTTAGATTCTCGAGTTGCTATTGATTTTCCCGATTTGTGCGTTGCTACGCAGGTTGTTGAAGAAACCTTTAGTAAAGAACCAAACTACAAAAATGGCGCTAAATGTCGCTTGAAATAGTTTTAGAAAGCGTTAGATAATCATTGGGTCTTCATTCTCGCAGCATTCCTTTAGTTAAAATTAGTGTCAGAAGTTAAAAGAAGGATGGTTTAGTTGGATAGGTTCAGTTATTTTCTTGTTTTTATTCTATGAGTAAATTGGATGGCTAATATCCAATCATTACAGTAACTTACATGGGGGAGGTTCAGCAATGATTTGCGTTATGTTTTCCAGCCTGGTCCAGATTTTTTGCCTAAAACAAACACTTGGATGTGCCCAATAATAATCAGTATCATCCAAACTGAAGAGTAGAAAAAGTAATAGATGAAGAGTTCGTGCAGTTTTATTTCTCGGAAGCCTAGTTTTCTTGCGAAGCCATAGAATACTGCAGCGGTTATCGCGAAGCCTGATATTGATATTAGTAGGATTTTAACTATGTCAGCTGTTCCTAAAGATAGAAGGAGAAGTGGCAGGGCAAAGTTGAATTTCACTGACAAGAACAAAGAGGTAACCAGCAGCGAATTGTACATCCATGTGCTGGGGATGACTGCGGTTAAAAAGAAAACGGCGACTGATGGGTAGAGGAAGAATAGGCTGGGAAGGAAAATTTGGGGCTTTTTGATGAAGCGTCTGGCTAATTGTTTGTACCAATCTTTAAGCCATAAGGCTTGACCAATCGACCATCGCCTGCGTTGGGTAAGCCATTTTCTCCAATCCCCATGGACTTCATTTTTTACTTCCACATCTGTTGTGTAGGCGAAACTGCTATCCTCGAGGAACGCGCGTGTAGCAAGGTCTATATCTTCAGCTACAACCGTTCGGAAACCATGAACTTTTTCGAACATTTCTCGTTTAATCGCGAAGCCCGCTCCGTTTACTGCTGGGCATTTATGCATGTACCTTGACGCCAGCCAAGAGCTAATGTTGAAGGTTAAGTATTCGTAGTAAGCCATTTTTGAGAGGAAAGATTTGTCCTTTATAACTATTTTTTTTATGTCTAAGTATGTCTGTGTGCTGCATTTCCATGACGATTTTTCGGAGGTAGTCTGGGTCTTTTGGGATGCCAACATCTGAGTCAAGAAAAAGCAGCACTTTACCCGTTGAGAGTTTGACTGTGTTGTTGCATGCGTTGGCTTTTCCTGTACGCTCTTTGTTAACAATAAAATTGATGTTGCTCTTCGTCAATCTGTTTGATTTCTTCAAGTAACTCTTCAGTCGGCTGGTCAATAGTGACAAAAATCTCTTTAGACACGTTTTGCGAGGATAATTCATTTAGCATCCCCTCTAATTGATTGGATTCTTTGTAAACGGGAATGAAGATGCTGACGTCCACGATTAATCCTCGGCTAAACAACTACAAACGAGTTGGTTTATTGTCATTTGGGTTTTTAAATTATTCTACTGTTAGGTGAGTAAGCGGCTGCTAGCATGGTGAAAAAAGGAGTTTTGGGGGTAACCTCACAACTTATACCTAAGTTTTTGAGTGATTTTTTAAGGATGCTCAATTGGACCTATTGTATAGAGAATTTCAGCTTCGTGTCCATCATTTTCAAAATCTTCTTCACTAAACAAAACTTTCTCTTCGCATTTTGAATCCAAAATTCGAGCTAATTTGAAAAAATTGTTTATAGCCGCTTTGTTTGAAGGATTCACTGTTCCTTCAAAATATTTTGCTTTAGTAATATTTATTTGGTTAAGAAGTAGCTTGCAGTTGCAATCCCCGTCCACGGTAATCTTTGTGAACCACGATTTCCCAACTAAAAAAAGTGTCAGGTCTAGATGGCGGCATATATCCTGAAGAAAACGCAATAATCTTGTTATCATATTCGGCTATGAGGCAGGTTTCTGAAAAATCTCTGGCTAAAAGGAAATAGGTATATCGAGAGTTTAAGCCAACATAGGGTTTGTTGTCTGAGAGTAGTTTATAGACCTCTTTTATGTCCCGTAAAGTCAAATTTCTGATTTGAGGTTCAAAGTTAGATTTTGTCTTAACCGTTTAGAACACCTTCGAGTCACTTTCTTTCTTCGTTCAATTCTCAGATTGCCTTTTGGTACCAGGGAAATAGTGTTGCCCGTCTCCGCTAACAGTTTTTCAACGCCTATAACGGCTTTTTCGTTTTCTTCCGATTCCAGCTGCAAAACTGCATTTTTCGCAGTTTATTGTCAGCATACGATTGGCTTGTAATTGTCCGGTTCAGTGTAGGTTGTGATTACGCCTTCATAGTTTCTACAGCACTGTTTTATGTGTAGACCAAGAGAGAACGTAGTTTGGTTGAATAGGAATTTTTCCTCCGCCACCAGGAGCGTCAACGACGAAGGTGGGCACTGCGAACCCGCTGGTGTGTCCTCGTGAGGCTCTCCATGATTTCGATACCTTTTCCAATCGAAGTCCGAAAATGGCTAAGTCCTTCTGAGAGGTCACATTGGAAGAGGTAGTATGGGCGAACTCTGTTCTGTACAAGTTTTTGGTTAAGTTTCTTCATAATTTTGGGGCAATCATTTACTCCAGCAAGCAGAACTGTTTGGTTTCCGAGTGGTATGCCAGCGTCTGCTAGTTTTCTAAGTGCTTCTCTGGACGATGGTGTCAGTTCTTTAGGATGGTTAAAATGGGTGTTTAGCCAAAGTGGATGGTGTTTTTTGAGCATTTGCACTAACTCATCTGTTATTCTATAAGGCAGAACAACAGGTATTCTTGAGCCAATGCGTATGACTTCAACGTGAGAAATGCTTCTAAGTTCCGTGAGAATCCAGTCTAGATAATCATCGGGCAACATAAGGGGGTCGCCGCCGGACAGAAGTACGTCACGGATTTGTGGGTGACTTTTGATGTATTGTATGCCTCGAAGTATTTGTTCTCTTGAAGGGATGTGGTCTGGATCGCCGACTTTTCTTTTTCGTGTACAATGCCTGCAATACGAAGCACAGCGGTTGCTGATTAAGAAGAGCACTCTGTCGGGGTAACGGTGTGTGATGCCCTTAACTGGGCTATCTTTGTCTTCATGCAGCGGGTCTTTCATATCGTATTTTGATATTTCCAGTTCAAGAGGGTTTGGGAACGCTTGCTTGAAGATGGGGTCATTCCTGTAATTTTCAGTATTTATTAGGGAAGCATAATATGGCGTGATGCTGAGTGGAAATTTGCTAATGGTTCTTTCAAGTTCTAAGTGTTCTTTTTTAGTGAATTTTATGGCTGTAAAGTTTTCGAAGGCATCAATATTTTTTATGGAATTGTTTAGTTGCCATCGATAATCTGTCCACTCAATTAAGCTAACGAAGTTTTGAACCTTTTTCGGTAGGTATGTTTCATAACATTCAGATGACTGAGTTTTTTCAACAATCATACCTAAAGTTTCTCTCCCAAAAAGCTCGTTTGTTTGATTGTTTTCTGTTGGTTTTGATCATTCTTATTGGTTTTTGAGAGTGCTACTTAACTAAAAAGCGAAGCAGCCTTAACCATAGAAGTGGTTTTGCACATGAGATTTTGCAAAGGTTGTCAAGGTGGCTTAATTTCACAAGTTTATGTCGGTACATTATTATTTGGGGCAGGGAATATTGCAGCGTTATGACTAAGATCAAGGCAATTAGTTTGCTTTCAGGCGGTTTAGACAGCATCCTTGCCACAGAACTTATTCGGAGACAAGGTATCGAAGTCATAACTTTCAACGTCAAAACTCCTTTCGGTATTCCAAAAAAAGATGGCTCAAGTGAAGCCGCCCAAGCTGCAGAACAATTAAAGGTACCGCTTAAAGTCCTCTGCGTCGATCAAGACTATTTGCGCATGCTTACGAAAGCCAAAACATGGCTACGGCAAAAACCTAAACCCATGTGTAGACTGCAAAATTTTCATCTTAAAAAAAGCAAAAAAATACGCCAAAGAAATTGACGCTGACTTCCTTTTTACGGGGGAAGTTTTAGGTGAACGTCCAATGTCTCAGCATGGTCCAGCTTTGAAAGTCATTGCCGAAGAATCAGGGTTAAAGGGAAAACTCTTGCGTCCTCTGTCAGCCAAATTATTGCCTGAGACAATAGCGGAAAAGAAGGGGTTAGTTGACCGAAACAAGTTGTTGAGTATTCAGGGTAGGTCTCGTAAACCTCAGTTTGAGCTTGCCAAGGAATATGGAATTACGACTTTTCCTTCTCCAGCAGGCGGATGCCTACTTACCTGCGAAGAATACTCAAAAAAACTTCGCGACCTCTTCGAAAACAAAAAACACATATCCATGGCGGATATCGCTTTGTTACAGGTTGGAAGGCATTTTAGGATCGGCAAAAACAAAATAATCGTTGGAAGAAACGAAGCCGAAAACAAGTTTTTAACCGCCAACAAAATGCGAAGTGATTTCTATTTTGAAGTTTCCGACGTTGTTGGGCCAACAACTCTTTTGCAGGGACCTAAAACAAAGGCTGCAATTGAAACAGCAGCTAAACTAACAGCTTCATATTCTGATGCTAAATCGGGAGAAGTCACCGTAAAATTCGGCAGAGAGACCCTCAACAAAACGATAACGGTGTCGTTGCCCCAGAAATCTGATGTAGAAAAACTTAGAGTAGGCTATTTAACCAAAAAACCAAAAAAATAGCCAGTCTCTTTTTGAAGGATAATCATCATAAAACCTCTCCCTAAACCTATACGTTATAGTAATGAAGTTAACATTTTTACAATCTAGCATCGTTCCTGCTTCAAGACAAATATCATAACGTGAAAATTGTGAACACGAAATCAAATAGATGTATCTTTCTGAAGTCGTTGCTAACAAGACTCAGATGAATTTCGGTTTACTCTTTCTTCATTGCCTCAACTTTAAGCTCTCTTGGCATTAACTCAATGGCATAACGAAGCGCAGTTCTTGGCATAACGCTGCGGTTTTTAAATACATAATCAAAGACCGCTTTCTGGTGTTTTCGGCTTTCCTCTTTAAGGAGCCACCCATAGCCCTTTTGCACCATATCATCCCCATTCATCAACAACACGTCGCAAATCTCAAAGGCATCCTGTAGAAAAAGCCCCTTCTTTGCCGGGACAATTAGCGACACTGCGGAAGCCCGCTTAAGCCAACGGTTCTCGCTTTTAGCCCAGCTTTTTACTTCCAAAACAGTCTGGGGATACTTTTCTAGCAAGTCGCCAATGGTGTGGTTGCAGAATCCATCACATTTTGCCCAGTTATTGATGTATAGTTCAATCCAACGCTTGAAGATTCCCAAATCGCTCGGTTCCAAGATTGTCTATGTAGTTAGGAAGCCAAAACGCGACTATGAAAGCTTCTTCAGTGTAGTCGGAGCGATAAAGTTCTTCACATAACCCAAAAATCGATTGTTTATCTAAAGTTTTTACTCTCGTCCAATATTTTTTGGCGATTTTGCCTACGGTCTCAGTTTTAACCCCATAGTATTTTACTTGTTCTTTGAAGAAACGCTGAAAACTCTTCTGTGTCTTAATATCGGTGGTTGCTTTCAAGTCGGCTCTAATTTGGGCTAAGACATTAGTCATGACAGAGAAATCATGTTTTGGGGAATAATAGCTTTTCCAAAAAGTCACTAAAGAATAAACAAAAATAAGGGAAAAAGGGTTTAGAAGTCTTCCATTTGATAGAGTCCCAAATCGATGTTCAATGCTTTTTCGGGTCCGCAGCTGTCTTCAAGATCATAGAGGTGACTTGTAGCTTTATCTAAGCGGCTTTTTTTAGTGGTCATTTTAGGTTTAACCATCCTAACTTTAATTTTTTCTTTGGACTTTGGCAAAATGGTGGATGCGCCAAGGACTAGAGTGTTGTCGATCATTTTTGGAACTACTTCGATTTTGGGGTCTTCAATGGAGAGTTGAAGTTTGAAGTGATCTTCGTTTAGGTGTTTAGTCAACGCCTTTGCGCCTCCACACTTCGGCACTTATCAGATCTCGGATTGCGACCCGGATGGCTTCGGCGCGGTTTGGATAGAACCGTTCGTCCACCAGCTGGTCCAAAGCTTTTATATATGTTTCAGGCAGATACAGAGTGATTAGTTTCATTAGGATTTCTTCCTTTAATTGGTGAGTAAATTACTAAAACGTATATTCTTGGTTATACTTCTATATATCATGTGGCAAATATGCTTATAACATGTTCATCCAACTGTATATAAAGCATAAAACATGAACACTGCAGTTATCTGTCAATTAAGGCACAAGAAGGATTACGTTTTTATTCCTTGTCGAAGCAACTAGCGAGCGTATAAACCATGGACAAGCAGGTTTTCATTAAAAATTTCGGATGTTCATCAAACATGGCGGACGGCGAAGTTTTAGCAGGATGCCTAGCGAAAGCTGGGTTTAAAATAACCCAATCAGAGATGAGACGCAGATCTATTAATCTACAACACTTGTGCAGTCAAAGGGCCAACAGAAAACCGCATAATCGACAGTCTAAAACACGCTCCAAAGAACAAGAAGATTATAGTTGCAGGCTGTTTGCCAAAGATTAGCTTTGAGCGTTTATGTAAAGAAACACATTTTGACGGCGCAGTCGGTCCAGCGTTGGGTGAAGAAATTGTGGAAGTAGTGAAGAGGGTTTTAGCAGGGGAGAAGGTGATAGATTTGGATCCTGCCAGAGAAAAACCTCGGCTGAGCCTTCCAAGACAGCAGGCTAACCCAGTGGTGAGCATTGTTCCTGTTAATTTCGGCTGCTTAGGCAGTTGCACATATTGCTGTGTAGTTTTTGCCCGCGGACACTTGAGGAGCTACAGCATCCAAGAAGTAATTGAGAGAGTGAAAAGTGATTATGCAGCTGGTGCCAAAGAGTTTTGGATCACCTCGCAGGATACCGCCGCTTATGGTCGGGATTTGGGTACTGACCTAGCAGAGTTACTCAACTCCATTGGTTGTTTGCCAGGGGATTTTCGTGTCAGAGTCGGTATGATGACTCCTAACTTGGTCACTGAGATGCAAACCCGATTGATATCTGGCTTTCGATAACCCAAAAATATTCAAGTTCTTGCATCTTGCCTGTGCAAAGCGGTGACGACTCCGTACTTCAATATATGCGAAGATTCTACACACGCAGCAGAGTTTAAGGAAATAGTGAAAACCTTCCGAGCAGAATTCCCGCAATTAACTCTTGCAACCGATGTCATTGTTGGTTTTCCAGGAGAAACCGTAGAAGCTTTTGAAAATACGCTCAAGCTCCTAGAGGAAGTTAAGCCTGATGTGACTAATGTTTCCAAGTTTTTTGCTCGCCCTAAAACTATAGCGGCCAGGATGAAGGAGGGTTTAGTGGGTAAAGAAGAAATTAAACGGCGAAGCACTGTTACAGCCGAGTTGGCGAAACGGCTTTCAGCTGAGCGGAACCAGCGTTGGTCAAATTGGATAGGCGAAGTGCTTATCGATGAAAAGGGCAAAGTTGAAAATTCATGGATTGGTCGCAATTTTGCGTACAAACCAATCGTAGTTAATAGCACGGATAATTTGCTGGGCAAAACCTTACAAGTTAAGGTTGTTAATGCTTTGGAAACCTATCTAAAAGGCGAAATAATCGAAAACTAACCTTTACTCCTGAAAAATCGTTCCTTTTTCTAAGCGTTATTTCTAAAATTCTAATAACTTCGAAAAACCTTTCCGAGGCAAGTTCTCTAAAATATAGCATTTTTAGAATCCAAACAATCGTGGATTCAATTTGTAGATTAATGGAACGCTTAAATAATTTCGGCTCTGTATTTTGTTCGAGCTGAGAAATTGATATCCACGCAGTCGACCATTTGTTTTTTCAATACTCTAACTCGGAAAAAAGAAATTTTTCAACCCTTAGAAGAAGGCAAAGTGAAAATTTATACTTGCGGTCCCACGGTTTATGATTTTGCGCACATTGGAAATTTTAGGGCTTTTCTGTTCGAGGACTTGTTCAAACGGTGGCTTATTCAGCGTGGATTTAAAGTCACTCATATAATGAACCTAACAGATATTGACGATAAAACAATAAAGGGCAGCCAAACGCAAGGTATACCGCTTCGTCAGTTTACTGATTTTTATGTGAAAGCATTCTTTGAAGACATCAAAGCCTTAAACATTGAACCCGCAGACGTCTATCCAAAAGCCACTGACCATATCCCCGAGATGATTGCCCTAATTAAGACGTTGATGGCCAAAGGCTTTGCTTACCGAGGTGAAGATGGTTCAATTTACTTCTCTGTTTGCAAGTTTTCTGATTATGGAAAAATGTCCAAAATTAAAGTAGATGAATTAAAAGTTGGAGCTAAGAGTCAGCCAAGACGAATATGCTAAAGAAGAGGCGCAGGATTTTGCGCTTTGGAAAGCTTGGACACCGGAAGACGGCGATGTTTACTGGGAAACCGAATTAGGAAAGGGCAGACCAGGCTGGCACATCGAATGTAGCGCCATGTCGATGAAGTATCTTGGCGAAACCTTCGACATTCATTGTGGGGGCGTCGACAATATGTTTCCTCATCACGAGAACGAAATTGCTCAATCGGAAGCTGCCACTGGCAAGAAATTCGTGAATTACTGGCTGCACAACGAGCACTTGCAGGTTGAGGGCAAAAAAATGTCCAAACGCCTCGGCAATTATTACACTCTTCGCGACCTCTTGGCTAAAGGCTTCGATCCAATTGCAATACGGTATCTTTTAATGTCTACGCATTACCGCCAGCAATTCAATTTTACATTTGAAGGTTTAGAAGCCGCTAAAGGAGCAGTGGATAGACTGAGGAACTTTGTTCGGCGACTACATGAAACCAATGGAAAAGACAGCAACGGAATAGTCGCCAGTTTCATCGATAAAACCGGAAGTCTGTTTTGGCGGTTCAATGGATGACGACTTAAACATCGGCATTGCATTAGCTTCACTGTTTGATTTTGTCCGAGAAATAAACAATTTGTTAGATGCCAACATAGTAAGTAAAGCAGAAGCGGCTGACATAGGCGGCTTAATGATGAAGTTTGATGCAGTCTTAGGAGTTATTGGCAAGGTGGAAGTGGAAGAAGCCTTATCCCCTGACATTGATGTTCTAGTTCAGAAGCGCGAGATAGCCCGCAAAACCAAAAATTGGAAAGAAGCCGACGCCATAAGAGCTCAGTTGAAAGCGATGGGCATCGTGCTTGAGGATACAGCTCAGGGCATTCGGTGGCATAAAGAAAAAGTTTAGGATTTGTTGCCGCCTAAATTCCATTCTTTTGTTGAGTACTTTTCTTTGTAAAGCTTGTTTGCTGTTTCCAGTTCAGATGAGGTTAAGCCCCCTTCTGAAAGTTGGATTTTTAAGATAGCTTTGAAACCTTGTGCCAATGCATTAACAATTGTTTCAGGCGCAATATTGTGACCTAGTTCGTTTTGGATACTTGTGATTTTACGTTTAGCGATGTCTGCCGCTTGGGTGCAACTTGCATCTTTTAGCCTCAGGAGTTGAAACATTTTTGGCAAATCCACACTTCGCAAGATTGTCCCATGTTGGAGCACGACGCCGCGGGTAATGGTTTGGCTGCTTCCAGAAATTTTCTTGCCATTAACGGTTAAGTTGGGGCAATTCTTAGCGTCTCCGCTGCTGAAATCGGCTGGTACACCCAAAATCCTTAGAGCATCAGTTATTGCCCCGTAAATCTGCATATAAACGCTTGTTATGTCGCCTGCGCCAAAATCTGAGGTTTTGGCGATTATGCTATAAGTTACTTCGCCTTCAAAGTCATGGTATACTGTGCCGCCGCCGCTGATGCGCCGAACCACATCAACGCCAAACTTTTTGCAGGCATCCATGTAAACTTCGTTTTCTGGAACCTGGTTTTTGCCAACACTTACAGCGGAAGGCAGCCAACGATAAAAGCGCAAAGTATTGGGAACCTTTTCAGCTATTCGCGCGTTAAGGATTGCTTCGTCGGTTGCCATATTCGTAAATGCATTGTTAGTTTGTAGTGAAAGTAAGCGCCAAGTATCCATAAGGCTCAACCTTCGAAAGAACAATCAAAATAGACTTAAAACATTTATGCAATTGGAACCAGGAAAAAATGCTGCGTTTTTTGAAGATAAAGCCTTAAAACCTAAACCTGCATTTCTAAAATGGCAAAGAGGAATTTACATTGAAGGTTATCTCTGGTCCAGCATCCAAAGAGCTTGCTGAAGCAGTTTCAGCGCAAACTGGTTACCCAAATGTTCCTGTTGTATCCAAGATTTTTCCTGATGGCGAATCTTATGTCCGTTTGGAAGGCAGACGTGCAAGGCGAAGATGTCGCTATTGTACAGACTACCTGTCCGCCTATGCAGGATGGACGGCTTTTCCAGTTGGCTTTTTTGGCTGATGCAGCTAAGCGTGCGGGCGCAAGCAAAGTCACCGCAGTCGTTCCCTACTTGGCGTATGCAAGGCAAGACAAAATGTTCCTTTCAGGCGAGGGCATAAGCGTTGAAACCATTGCGCGGATGCTTAAAGCTGCAGGAATCGACCAGTTCTTAACTGTAAACATTCACTCGGAACCAACACTTGCGCAGTTTCCGTTTCCAGCCAAAACCCTAAGCGCCATCCCCCTCATCGCAGAATACTTCGTCAAAAAAGGCCACAAAGGTGCATATGCGCTCTCACCCAGACAAAGGCGCCATGTACATCGCAAAGCAAGCGCAAGCAGTTTTGGGCGGCGACGCAGGGCACCTCAACAAAACCCGCGACCGCTACACAGGGCAAACCGTCCAAACCGCCGAAGGCTTAAACGTCAAAGATCAAACCGTCATAATCCTCGACGACATCATCAGCACAGGCGGCACCATCGTTGGCGCAGCAAAAATCCTTCGCGAACAGGGCGCTAAACATGTTTTCTGCGGATGCGTCCATGGCTTGCTCATCGGTGACGCAGAAAAGCGGATTTTGGATGCGGGTGTAGAGGAAATTGTTGGAACCGATAGTGTTCCTGGAAATGTTAGTAAGGTTTCATTTGCACCGCTTATTAGTCAAGAACTTAAAGGCGCAGAAATAGTGCCTAAACTCTTCTTTCTATTGTCAGGCGAAAACAAGACGCTTCCCGCCGCAGAAGTCAAAGCGATTTTGGAAGCTGAAGGCTACTGTTACTCGAATGCTTCAGAGTTTGACCAGATTCTGCGGTTGGAAGCCGAAATGGAGTGTGTCAAACAGTGCAGGTGCGTTCGGCTTACACGCGGGTTTGCGCCTAGGAACTCTTCGTGTCAAACGCAAACCACGATGACATCGCCAAAGCAGCCGCCGGAAACAGACTTCAAAGCAGTCCTCAAACCTGGCGAAAGTTTTGTAGTGCGCATAAATCGCATAAAAAACTACGCCGACGAAGACATAAACACTATGACTCTTGAAGGTAAACTGGGCAAACAAATCCTAAATCTAACCGAAGGCACCAAAGTTAACCTAAAAAACCCAGATAAAACCTTCATCGGAATAATAACAGATGATAAACTTATTTTAGGCTTAAAACTAACCGATATAACCAGCAAAACCTTCTCTGAGCGTCGTCCACGCAAAAAACCTTTCTTCCACCCTTCAGCCATGCCCTCGAAGATGGCGCGTTGCATGGTTAATTTGGCGCATGCAAAAGCTGAATCTTGGTTCTTGGATCCTTTTTGCGGCACAGGCACCTCGCTCATCGAAGCCACCTACATTGGTTGCCGAGCAGTCGGCGTGGATGCACAAAGGCGGATGATTTTGGGCACAAAGAAAAACCTGCGATTCTTCAACATTGCCGCAGAGGGCTTGGTTTTGGCGGATTCACGTAAATCCCCCTTTCTTCAAAGTTGACTGTGTAGTAACTGACCCACCATATGGCCGCTCTTCAAGCACCTTAAAATCAACTACCAAGCAGCTGGTCGAAGAAGTTTTAGCTTCATCGCTGGAGCTGCTGGGAGTAGGGCAACGAATTTGTATAGCTTCCCCCAAAACATTAAACATATCCCGCATTGGCACAGCAGTTGGGCTATCGACATGTGGAATCCCACTTTGCCTATGTCCATCATTCCTTAACGCGGGAGATTGCAGTGTTCGAAAAGGTGACAGCATGAGTCTTCGTGTGGTGTTCTTGGGAACAAGCGGCAGTGTACCAACATTGAAACGTAGTTTGCCATCAGTTGTGGTGCAGTGCCCGCGTGATCAGTGGATGTTTGATTGCGGCGAAAACGTGCAGCGGCAAATGATGGCGGCAAAAGTTAGTTTTCATCGGAAAATGAAGATTTTCATCACCCACTTGCATGGCGACCATGTGCTTGGGTTGCCGGGGCTTTTGCAAACGATGGCGTTGATGGACCGCAAAGAGCCAGTTCAGATTTATGGTCCAGGCGGACTGAAAGATTTTCTGGTTTGCACCAAAGAAACCCTTAACTTCGGCTTAAACTACCCAGTCGAAATCAATCAAATCCTCTCCGAAGGCGTCGTTTGCGACGAAGAAGAATACCAAGTAATTGCCATCAAATCCAACCATGCCGTGGAAAGTTATGCTTACGCGTTTGTTGAGAAACCGCGTCCAGGAAAGTTCTATCCCAAAAAGGCGCTGGCGCTGGGTATTGCAGCGGGTGAGTTGTGGTCTAAGCTGCAAAGCGGAGAAGAAGTAACGCTCTCGAATGGCAAAGTGGTTAAGCCAAGCTGACGTTATGGGTCCGATGCGGGCTGGACGTAAAATCGTTTACACAGGCGACACTAAACCTTTTGATGGGTTCGCAAAATTTGCAGAGGGTGCTGATTTAGTTATTCATGACTGCACCTTTGATGATTCCTTAACTGAAAAGGCAGCTGTTGATGGGCATTCAACGCCAACTCAAGCGGCAGAACAAGCAAAAGCGGCAGGAGCAAAACAGCTTGCTCTGTCGCATATCAGCGCAAGGTACCCCAATGCAGAGTTGCTTTTGGAGCAAGCCAAAAAAGTCTTCCCAAACACTGTATTGGCTGAGGACTTTTTGGAGTTAGAGTTTCCCTTAAGCGAGTAGATGTTTTAGTTTCTGGATGCTTTGGGGCACCTTATGCATGGATTCCACAACGACGGTTTTGTCGTAGCCGATTTTTTTGAGTGTTTCTGCAAACCAGTTGTAGTCGATGTTGCCGTCTTCAACGCCGTAAGTGTTGGTCTTCTGAGCCATCGTTGTTGCTGGCGTGGATATGCACTATTTTGTCGGCAAGCAGATTAAAGAAAGGCTGGATTTGTCCTTCTAAGTTGGCGTGTCCAAGATCCATTGTTATGCCGATGGGCAAGTTAGTTTCTTTGTACATTTTTTGGAATTCTTCAGGTGTATTCATCAAAAACCAGTATTTTGCGGGCAAATTTTCCAAAGCAATGTTTATGCCGTATTCCTCTGAAACAGCGTAGATTTTTTGGATGCTTTTGCACATCTGCTTGAAGTCAGCGCCTGGATAGAATTGCCCGATTCCTGTGCGTTGTCCCGGGTGAAACACCCACATTTTAGCGTCTATTGCATTGGCATTGGCTAGGGATTGGTTTAGTCGTTTTAATGAAGCGTCTAAAAGGGGTTTAACTGGCGAGGCTATGTTGACGTCTGCGAAGGGCGCATGCAGGGAATAAGTGAGGTTGTAGGATTTTGCGGCTTCTTTTAGTAGTGCTATGCGTTTTTTGTCAAGGTCATGTGTGCCATCGTCCAAAATCTCAATGTACTTCGTATCCATCGTGCCCAAGCGTTTAACCATGCGGTTGAAGGGTTCGCCAAGGCAGTAAAGCATTGAAACGCCAACTTTCGCTTTAGACATACAATTCCTCTCGTAAATTGGACTATTTCTGGTTAAAAGATAAACCTGCCTAAATAAGTTAATCCTAGAAAGAATCCAAACCTATGGGAATGGCATTTAAGTCCAAATTACATTGAAAATGACTTTTTGAAATTGAAAGTAATGTTTTTATGGGAAAAGTTGTCTTCCCCACTGGTTCTGCCCAGTCCCAACTGCTCGAGTAGTTTTGTATTGGATCTGTCTTATGCCCAATGCGAGTTCAGTGAATTCTTTTATGGTTGTGTATCGGAAATCCCAAGTTGGAGTTCCATACCTTAATCCGCTGCACATCGTATCTGCGTAAACATAGAGCCTAGTTCCCATGTAGTCGTAGGCGGCTTGGTTGGGTTCGCCGTATTTTGGTTCTGAGAGCACTTTGAAGGGCCAGATTTTGCATGCTTCAGGCTTCATCCTCTGTAAGCCACAGAAGTAGGTGTTTGATTTGTTGCAGAGAAATCCGCATGAGCCGTCGCTTGTGCGTTTAATGTAGAAGCGATCTAAACCTGTCACGGTGGTTTCGATGCCAAAGGATCCAGAGATCTTTAGCCATTCAGGAAAACCAATTACCACGCTGTATAGTTTGCAGCAGTAACCGCACGCTTTACAATGCCAATCAGCAACGTTTTGCCATGGAACAAACTGCATCTTACATTAACACTCTTAGCGAGATCAAAAACTATTGAAGATTAAATTCTTTTCCAATCAATAAGAGGAAAAATTAAGGTTTTGTGTAGAGATAAATTGTGTGTGATGGATATCCGAATGTTGGGTTTTCACAGAAATTCTCAACTTTCGATGGGTCGCCAACCGATAATCTCGTAGTCATGAGAGACTACGCGTGCACCCTTTTTGAGGTCGCTTTCAAGTTTGGGTTTGATTTTCTCGTTGGCACTTGTTGTCAAATACAGGTAAACAACGTCGGCTGAAGTCAAGTTTACGTTAAACATGTCAGTGTTCATGATGGTTACTCTGTCGTCAAGCCCATTCTCATGAATATTAGCACATGGCTTTTTTCGCCAAATCCTCACGCAGCTCGATGCCGACTCCGCGGGCACCAAAAGTCTTTGCAGCCATAATAACAGTTCTGCCATCTCCTGAACCCATGTCAAAGAGAACTTCGCCAGATTTCAAATCAGCCAATTTAAGCATATATTCTACAACAGCTTGTGGGCTTGGGACAAAAGGAGCGATAAACAATTCTCAATTCCTTCCTTTCAAAAGATAAGTTTTCATGCTGTTATGCCACGTAAGCGTCTTTTTTGGGTTGGGGTCTTTTTGCTTCGCCGCATTTGACGCAGCTTTGTGCGCAAAGTTCGAGATATTTTTCTTCATCAGCTTTGCTTAATGCATTTGCGGCTTTGGTGCATATTTCGCTGGGTTCGGTGCAGCCCTCTTCTTTGCATAGTTTTGAGATGTATTGGCAAACTTCCTGGACGTCTTTGGGTTCTAAAACTGCCCTGTTTGTTCGTACCAAGTAAACAAAGCTCGCGTGCCATAACGCAGGTCTTAACGTATTTTATGCGTTCGAGAACTTCGTTGCGTAGGTTCTTTCGGCTAATTTCCACTTTCTATTCTCCTATGAGTATAACGAGCAGATAGCCAAAAATAGGTGTTTTAAGCTTAAAAGCTTGCTGTAAAATAAGGAGAACTATTTCTCTAAAGTTTTGAGCATGTTTCCTGATTGATATCCTTCTAAGTCAAATGTTACAAATTTGAAACCGAGTTTTCTGAGTTCGCTAGCCACTTTGTCCTGTACATTTAGGTTACAAAATAATGCTCTTTCATCCTTTGCTACCTCGATGCGTGCCAAACTATTGTGGTCTCTGACTCGAACCTGCTTAACTCCTGTTAAAGCTCTTTACTGCTTGTTCGGCCCTTTCGATTCGAATCAATTTTTCCGAGGTAATCTTTTCATTAAAAGGTATCCTTGATGCTAAACAAGCCAATGCAGGCTTGTTATGCACACTGAGCCCCATCTGTTTGGCGACTTGGCGAATCTCATCTTTAGTAAACTTGTTAATCATCCATGGACTATACACGTCTTTGGCTTCTTGGACTGCTTTGAATCCTGGTCGATGATCCTTTAAATCGGAAAAGTTTGTGCCTTCAAAAACTGCTTTAAACCCGAGTTCATTCGCGAAACAAATTAGGTTTGTTAATAATTCTTTTTTGCAGAAGTAGCAGCGGTTTTCAGGGTTCTTGTTGAAATTGGGGTTTTCAAGTTCATTGGTCTCAATCACGAATAATTTGATTCCAATTTCCTTAGCTATTTTTTTTGCGTCGCTTAACTCCTCAGATGTGTAGGTTGGCGATTGAGCAATAACAGCCACTGCTTTTTCGCCTAAAACCTCAACGGCTGACTGCAGCCAAAGTTGAGCTGTCCACACCACCTGAAAAAGCAATCACCAAGCCATCCTTGCCTTTTTCCGCTATGAACTGTTTAAGTCCTTCAAGTTTTTGATCTAATGCATTCATGAAAATTACCTATTATTCAAGACTTCACGAGCTTTGGCTATTGCAATTTCTGAAAGTTCCCTAAGCGGTTTTTTAGTTTTCTCTGCTAATCGCTTCAAGTCATCGTATTCTGGTTTTATGTGGATGATTTCTCCGTTTGAGTTTTTGGCGACTTTTACTCTAACAGTCTCTTTGTTGCCTAAAACAAACAAGTCCACAGTGAGCAATTCACGATTTATGATATGCCTCTCACAGAAGTAAACCCTAACTCCCAACGTTCCTGTTTCTTCAATTAAAACTTGGGAGAGATTTTGAACATCTTTTTGTTCAGCGATAACTTTGATTATATGCCCAGGTCGGTTCTTTTTGGTGTACATGGGAATGATGCTTACGTCTTTTGCGCCTTCACTAAGCAGTTTTTCAAGGGTGTATCCTAAAACTTCTCCAGTTACATCGTCAAGGTTGGTTTCTAAAACTGCAATTTCATCCTTCACAATATCATTGTCTAGGAGGGTGCCCAAGGTTACTCTTAAAACAGAAGGCAGTTCTGCAAACTCTTTCGTTCCGGCGCCATAGCCAACTTTGAGGGGAGATAAAGCGGGGTAGAAGCGGGTAACCTCATCAACCAAATTGGTTAAAATTGCGACTCCGGTTGGAGTTGCCAGTTCAGCTTCTATTGGTCCGCCTTGAAAGGGAAAATTCTTTGATTGAAGTATAGCTAAGGTTGCAGGAGCTGGACTTGAAACGATGCCGTGAGAAAACTTTAATGTTCCTCCACCCACCGCGATAGGAGTCGAGTAGATCTTTGCTTCAAACAAACCTAAATTATCCAGGGCAATGGATACGCCGAGAATTTCGGCTGCGGTATCAACCAACGCAATTTCATGCAAATGGGCATTATCAAATGAGGTTCCATGCAATTTAACTTCAGTTCCGACAAGTGTGCGAATGGCTTTGGAAGCAAACTGTTTGGCTTTCGCTGAAAGATCGAGGTTTTCGGTTGCTTTCTCAACTATCTCAATTAGTTCGTTGGCGTGCCTTTTGCTTGCGGATTCTGAGGTTACGTCGATTTGGGAAGCTCTGAATTCGCCACGCAATACTTCTTTAATTTTTATTTGGATTTTTTCGTAGCCGTATTCTGGGTTTTCCAGCGTTTTTATTCCAGAAATAACCTTTTCAACGTCTGCTCCAAGGTCTATTAAAGCGGCAAGAATCATGTCTCCAGCAACGCCGGAAGCTTGGCAATCAAAAAAAAGTATTTTCTTAGGATGCGTCATTTTTATCACAAAGATTCTGTTAGTTGCTAGTCAAGCATAATAGATATATTGCTTAAGAGTTTTTTTTAAGTGTTGTCTGATTATGTATTCATTAAGGGAAGTTCTTGATAAAGTTGCTAAAATGGAGCTTTCGCCGTCTGAAGCTGAAATCTTATTGAAATTGCTTGCTATCGATGAGGTAGGGTGCTTTGCAAAGCTTGATGGTAACAGAGAGCTGCGTAAAGGTATTCCCGAGATTGTTTTAGCTGAGGGCAAATCAGCAAGTGATATAGTGGAAATATGCAGCAGAATGATGGCTAAAAATGGAAGAGTGATCGTTAGTAGATGCTCAAAAGAGCAAGTTCAGGCTATTCAGGATGCTTTTTCCAGTAGTGCGCTATTGGAGATAAATGATAAAGCCCGGATGGTTGTGATAAAAAAGAAAGATTTCACTATAAACCCTACTGGTGGCAGGGTTGCTATTTTGACAGCAGGAACTTCCGACATACCTGTGGCTGAAGAAGCCAAAGTTATCGCTAAAGAGATGGGCTGTACAGTTTATTCAGTTTATGATGTGGGAGTCGCTGGGATTCACAGGTTGCTTGAACCATTAAAAGAGGTCTTATCAAACGATGTGGATGTAATTGTTGTTGTAGCAGGGCGGGAAGGTGCTTTGGCCTCAGTAGTTTCAGGACTTGTAGATGTTCCAGTAATTGCTGTTCCAACCTCTAACAGTTACGGTTTTGGCGAAAAAGGTTTGAGTGCACTTATGGCTATGCTTCAGTCTTGTTCTTTGGGGTTAGCAGTTGTGAATATCGATTCAGGGGTTGCTGCTGGGTGCAGTAGCAACTTTGATTGCTAACAGGGCGGCCAAATTCAGAAATCATTAAACTTTTAGGAAAAGTCAACTACTAGTTGGCGTCGGTGTGTGCCAACAAACCATTATATTTGATCGAAAGATATACTTATTTGCCGGTTGAGGAACACGCTTCACGGTTACACGCAGTATTGGTCTCTAAGTAACTGCTAAAATGCAGCCGAGATAACATCAAGGAGGCGAATTAGGCAAGTGCTTCTGACTAGGCGGTGTTTTCTGTGGGGTTTAGACTCAACCCGACACTTTTTTCGCCTCAAACAATTCCTGCTTGAGCGCTGCATTTTATTGTAAGGCGTTACTGCTGTGATTATGGCTTATTGTTCTTGATTTAGGGGATTATTAGGTAAATATTTGGGTACAAATTTGAAAATTGTTTAAGTGATGGATAAGGGTAGTGGGTTTTGGTTGGAAAGTAGTGTTTGCAGGGTTTTCTGTTTTCCAATTTCTCCTTTGCCTGCAAGCACTACTACCCCAGGATTTTCATAAATGATGAATGTCCACCTTCTTGGGGTTCCGCAAACAATAAGAATTTCCAGCACAACTCTATTAGTGGTTTTGTTTATGGTCAATCGAAGAACAGTAGATGAAATTTTGGGTACTCTCGAGCCAACCCAGAAAGAAATTGTCCAAAACATTCGTGAATTAATTAAAAGTTTAGTGCCGGAAACCTTGGAATTGGTGAGGAACGGAAAAATCACGTATAAGATAGAGGATAAAGATTTTGTTTGGATAAGTCACTATCAATCGCATGTTGATTTGGAGTTTGCGATGGGTGCAAGCCTTGACTCGGATTTGCTTAAAACTCGCGGAGTAGCCGAGAAAAACGAGAATATCAGGCATATTTCGGTGGGTAACTTTTTGAAGTTAAAGCCTGAATTGGTTAAACTTCTCAAACAAGCAGCTACGTTAGGTTTCGAACACTGCCAAAACATCAAATAAATAAGAGCTGCAATCAGGGCTTTTTTGTATTTTCTTTAACTCTAAACTTAACGATGCGTTTTACCAAATCAAATGGTATCTGTTTGTTCAATGGAAACCTTATTGTGCCCTTTGATAATTCGTAGCCTGATAATTCATCTTTGAATGCTTCAATGGCTGATACTTTGGGAAAAAATCCAATGTGGTTTTTGAACGCGGCAAACCATATTAAAATCCCGTTTTGCTTGAAAGCTGGCATTTTATAGCTAATTGTTTCTTCCGAGTTTGGTGCAGCTTCCTTTACTGCACGTCTAAATTCTTCCAAGATAACTTGAACATTCTTTGGAAAAGTGGCGATGTACTCATCTATTGTTTTAATTTCTTTCTTCGATGCGCTCATCTTTTTTCCCAATAATGCATTGTTTTTCTGGAATCTATTTGTTGCGCATGGAGAAAAGTATCTTCAATAGAAGAAGAAGAGTGATTTTCGCAATCTTCTTCTTCTTTCAAAACTTGAAAATGGAAACATAAACCTTACAATGCTACTGGTAGAGATTACTTATTCTGCATTCATAATATTCATATTCTTTTTCATCAAATAGAAAGTTGATGAATATGGCTCACTGTCCAAGCTGCGGCAAAATAGTTACCAAACCCTCAAGTGTATTAAAAAATCAATGTTTTACTGTTGAAGCTTACAATTGTGAAAAATGTCATCATAACTTCAAAGTAACACTAAATCAATCATTCTATATTGTCTAAACTTTCTGCATGAAGCGTTTTCTGTAACTAAATTGTAAACTTGGATTTCTTGGGTTTACTTCTTATTCTGGTAAACGCATTTTAGTTTAGGTCAAAGCAAATGAATTTGACGGTTTCTAAAACTTCAGTTGCAAAAGTAGTTTTGCTCCTTGTCGTTTCATTTGTGGTTTTAGCATTCCTGAGCAGCCAGGTAAAAGTTGAGGGGTTATGGTTTGTTTTTCCTTTTTCTAATTCAATTCGAATTTCCACTGTAGCTACGGCAGTAGCATGTTTTATGCTGGTTTTGTTTTTGACAAGAAAAAAAGGGTTGAAATCAATATATTATGCCTCATTGGCAGTTATTTTCTCGTTAGCTTTGTATGAATTAGTTTGGTTTAATCTTGCAGTGCTGTTAAATGGTTGGGGTCCTAGAATTTGGGAGTTTTTAGCATTGCTTGGTTGGGTTTTTCTGGGTTTAAGAGAAGTGTTCCGAACCAAACCTCCCAGAATATCTATTGTCCTATACTCCATTTTCGTTGCTTCAATGATTGTGTGGTTAGGCTTTGGATTCAAGTTTAATGTTCCTGGAACAACAAGCTATGATTTTTTGGGAGAAGCACTTAATGTGGTCAGCAAAGTTTCGCTTCCAATCGGTTACGCATTTCATATAGCGACGGCTAAAACAGGTATCCATATCTTTTAAGAAGGGTTATCCGTCACAGGAATCTCAAATTGCTTGCAAATTAAACCTATACAATGTTTTTTGAGTTTTATGTGCATAGCTAATTCTTTTAATCTTTAATTATTACTTCAAGTTTGGCGGGTTTTCGTCCTTTTCCCTCAGAGATATAACAGAAGGGTTTGTATGCTGGGAATTTACTTTTGTAGCGTAGCGGGTATAGTGGGCGGGTAGCTCAGGACGGATACTCAAGCCGTTGCTTGTCCTTGTACTTTCACAAGTGGGGGTACTCGGATTTTATGGCTTGGGCTGGAAAGAGCACCAGCCTCCTAAGTTGGGGGTCGAGGGTTCAAATCCCTCCCCGCCCGCCACGGACAAACCCCGCCCATTTTTGGTTTACTGTACACCAAGCTTACTTGCGTTTTCTGAAAACTTTGTTAGCACCAAGACCAGAAATGTTGAATCCAGTCATCCAGACCAGGCCCGCGTGCGTGGGCGCGTCCAAAAATTTCTCGGAAAAATTTGGGCAATAACTTGCGCTTGCATTGATTTAGTATTTTTAATAGTTTCGAGTTGAAGATTACAAATAACATGAACTCGAAGATATTGACTATGGGTTCTCGAAAATTGTGTAACCTTTAGGCCCAACAAAATCATACTGATCACGCCTGCACTTTGGGCACTCCCAAGCATTGTCGGCTGTGTAATGACCATAATTTCCTTCGCTGGAACCTATGCAAACGTAAACCATTGGAATCTTACAGATTGGGCAATTTGGAGCTTTACCTTCAGGCTTGTAAAGGCTTCCACATTGGAGGCATTGGATATGCGCATATTGTTTTGTTTCGTCGGGTGAAATCCAGTACCATGAACTGAAGCTTTCGAGTTGACCTCCGCAAGAAACGCAGGTTAGGTCTTTACTTACCATTGTACCCGAGGTTGAAGTGCTTTGAGCAGCAAACTCGATGAGGTCAGTCTCTAAATCTGCTATCGCTTTTTCTGACTCACCCGGCCCCAGAAGCTTATCAAAAATTAATTTGAAACCTGTTGAATGGCCTGCTGGTTTGCATAGGCTGACCCATCTGTACTCCTTAAGCAAAGGAGGAACTGAACAATCCTCTTCCAACTTTATCGGCAGTATCCGAATATTCATATTTTCAATCTGTTCGATCAACTTCGAGTTTATTTCACGCTTAACCCATTCCGATGATACTGAAGCCTTCGAAAGAAAGACCATTATATCACCACAAGACGTCAGACCTTCATTTATTTTGTCAACTATTCGGTCGCCCCAACCGATTTCCCATTGATCGTACCAAACGGGAATACCCACCTTTCGCAGAATCTTTGCCATTTTCTCGACAAAGGGTTTATCACTGGATACGTGTGACAAGAAAACCCTTTGAATCTTCTTCGAAGTCGCCATTTCTTATTCTGTTTTCAACTATCCAACCAGGGTTAATTAGTTTTCCCCAGTTTGCAATGATCGGGCAAAAGGTCTGTCGCCGATCTGGCCCAGGTAGGATAAGTCAACTAAAAAATATTTATTGTATTTTATATGTTATGATGATTAGATATTTTCTTAGAAGAACTCTCTTCCTCTATGTGGCCCAAATTTTGGAAGACCTCATTACCCGAAACAATAAAGAAGCCACAAAGAATCCGCCATTACACCATCTTTGACTTTGCCTCAAGAGCATCGTAATCCAGGCTGAATCCATCAAAGATTGGGCCCATTTGCTGATGAGTGATTCTGTAAAACTCCGTTTCCTTTCCTGTTCTTTTGTCTTTGTCGTAAGCGGTTACCAATAGTGTTTCGGTGCCAATGAATGTTAATCGAAACGGAGGTAGCTCATCGTACAAAGAGCATAAAATCTTAACAGCACTTTTCTTTTTCTCAAGCTCTATGCGCATTCTAGTAATCGTTACCAGATTCTCTCGAATTTCCTCGGCTAAATAATCCGCCGGTTTGTCATCATAAGCTTCATCTTGCCTTTTTTGGGTTGCAGGAGAGTCCGGATTTAGCATAAGTATTTTTAAAATTAAGGTTTTTTTAACCTTTGAAAGTTGTTCCCAAAATTTTTTTTCGTTGAATATTTTTTCGCCAGATGTGACTAAAAGCCGAATTTCTTCAACATGATTAAGTTTCCCTATGAGCTCCTCATTGTGGAAGGCTATTCCCTTAATTTGGATAATACTTTGCATAATTTCTCCTGTAACAGGATTTTCTTTTGTTTTTATTATATTCGATATCTGATCATAATAGCGGCTGTTTGCATCGGGATCTGAGGTTGAAAATCGTATCTCATAGATATCGGGGATATTATTCGGATCAAGGGAATTGATAATTTGCTGGACATAGAATTGCAACTTTTCATTCTGCTTGTGCCAGAAAGTTGAACCATGTTTCGTTGAGACTAATAGGGACTTCTCCAATTCTTCAAAACGCTCGGTCCCTGCCAACTTACGGAGTTCTGGTGAGTGCAAGGTGTGGGAAATTCCCCTCCGCATCAAAAAAACTTCATCGACCCAATACAGTCTATTTAGCTCACCAAAAACATTTTCAACCTTTTTGAACTGGATTTTGTTAAAGATTTCTATTAGCTTCCGTCGTCCCGGGTCTTTTCTGTGGTCACCTGTTCGATATCCTAATTCTGTTGTACGAAAAATATGCCGAGCTAAATCCCAAAGAAAGCTCATTTTTTCGCCTTTTGTCGGGATTACGCTAAGCCTTTTTTCGTTTAAACCTATAAAAGCGATGTCGGTTGCCAACAAATATGCCCATCGCTCTTCTAAGTTATTTTCAATTGGGATTTGTTCTAGCGATTTGAAAACCTTCAAGATTGAGCCCTATCAGCCTACCATTTCGAACTCTTATTCCCAAAATTCGAAGAAGGACAGAAGTACGCCCAATTGCCTCAACATCAGGCTGACTTTCAAAGCTTGGCAGGACAAGAATAATTCTACCTTCCCTCAGTCAATACAGTACAAATTGCATCTACCATAAAAGTTTCAGGTGGTAGTTCGAAAGGCTCTGTCAAGGACTCTTCATCAGCAGGCAATAACTCCTCGACGTTTGATTCGTGCTCAGAAATAAATCGACCACGTTGAAGAAGGATTTTCCGATAATTTTTCCTCGATACCTTGCGTATTAGTTAAGAACTTTATTGGCTCCAGCAAGGAATTTTAGGGGAGCATCAGCTCGGTTAATTCCGTTCAGCTCTTTACCCTGAGCAACATTTGTCTCCAAACGAGTCATCATTTTTTTTAGCCCAGTGTCGTAATCTTTTTCATTTCTAAAATCTAACAATAGTAGGTCCTGTAAAAATAATGGGACTTCACAGTCATGAATAAGCAATGGTAAAACTTTTACGCGCTTTCCTTTATCCCCTGTACCACTGCAATGCTTATTTCTTTTCTTACCCAGTTTGAGCTGACTGAATCGGGAGATAGGAGCACTGCCAAATAATCCATACTGTCAATTCCTTCGCTTATTTTCTCGATGAGTGAATCACCTATCTCTAGTTCTGCCTCATCAATCCAGACTTTAACACCTTTTTTCTTCAAATCGTTTGCAAGTCTTCTAGCAAATTCTTTGTCTGAATGTGAATGGCTTAGGAAGATACTTGGCATTACGCTCACTTCTATATTAATTTGTAAAGATAAAAAAATATGCCTAAAAACGTAAAAGATATAGAGAAATCCTGCCCTTCTCATTAATTATCTGAACGGTTGAGAAAATAAAAGATTCTTCCACGGATTAGGCACCACAGAATAGGCAACTCAGAAATTATTTATTGTATTTTTTGCGTTCTGGTGATAAGCTATTTTCCGTAAAGCCTTTCCTACTATACCCTCAGATTTCGGAAGGTCTTGCCCCAACTAAGTCTCAAGTGATCTCTCTTTCATGGCTACATTTGTAGCATTTGCCCTTCAAACGAACCTTGGTTCCATCGCCTACAGTAATTGAAATGCCTTGCGGAATTAATTGACTAATTACAAATGTTCGAGTTCCACATAGTGGACAATCGCCTATTAACAAACAGCTTGAAAGCCCCGACATATAGACACCGATTGCCATTTGTGATTAAGTTGGTAATTAAGTTTTTAACAATTAGTGCTGATATTAAAACGGTTCCTCTGAATTAAACCAGGTTTTGGAAGGTCTTAGAGTACGAATACAACGTACATTGTGAGGGCAGCAGATTATTTCTGCTCAACTTCCGTCGAGAATTCGAAATTCATCAATAAAGAAGTAAATGCTCAAAACTATCAAGCCAACGCTTGCGGCACATAGAAGATTCTGTAGAGTCATAAAAGCACCAAAGCCGAAGACAATCAATGCAAGACCGAAAATAGCCGTGACGGCTCTCAGAACCTTGAACTTGCGGTTTACACGCTTTTGCCAATCCAAGCTCTTGACTTCATCCATAGCACCTATGC
This sequence comes from Candidatus Bathyarchaeota archaeon, assembly GCA_963842545.1. Lineage (GTDB taxonomy): Archaea > Thermoproteota > Bathyarchaeia > Bathyarchaeales > Bathycorpusculaceae > Bathycorpusculum. The sequence continues at coordinate 10,015 of CAWJGR010000027.1, read as the reverse complement.
TTCATATGTGATCCATCAAATACAAAAAAGGTTTCGACTAATCGGTGCCTATGCCCAAACGCTATGTCAAACTGCTTGTCGAGCTTGGCGACGAGGTCGATAAAATTCTGGAGAAGAAGCTTTTGGGATACCGTTCAAGGGCGGAGTTTATGTCAGAGGCAGTAAAAGACAAGCTGTTGCAAGTGAAGAAATAGGCTTTTTTAGAAAATCAGTAATTTTTCAACTTTTCAAGTCTCTTAATTGCTCGTCTAACTTCATCGGTGCTAAAGTACGGTTTCTTTTGTTTGAGAAAATCAATTATTTCATTCTCCTTGGTGGGTGATTTTCCTGCGCAATCTATCAAAAACTGCACAGATGCCAATAATTCTAACTGATCAGTCGAGTGTATATCGGAACCTAAGAATTCTTTCATTCGTTTGATTTTTTTAATTTCTTCTTCCTGAAGAATGTTAGTGTTTACTGGAGTGTTCTTCTTGTCTTCTAGAACTCCAAAGATAATTTGAGCAACTTCAGGGCTATATGGCACGTACAAATACCAATTATATGAATAAAAGAAATTTAGTCCAAAGGTTTTGTCGAGAAGGTATACTGCTTTTTGGACTTTTTTCCTTTCACTAAAAGTTTCCATTCGAGGATTTATTCCAAGTAGTTTTAATGAGGCAAATAATTTATCAGTTTTGTTCATAACAACTTTCCCCTTCGCTGTAAAAGGCTTTAATCGCGGCTTCTAACTGTCTAAATACAACAACGCCTTGATTGGTTACCTCATACGAGGTTCTTACTTTTTTATCGACAATTTCTTTTTCCGTCTTTATGAACCGAAGTTTTTCAAGCGCCCTTAAGTGACTTGCGAGATTTCCGTCAGTCATTTTTGGCAAAGCATGCCTTAGTTGCCTAAAATCAACATTACCATGCCTAATCAATGCTTGCATTATCAGTAACCTATATGGATTAAATAATTCCAACGGAATTTCGGTCAAAGCCTAGGTAGTTTTCTCTTACCAATTGAAACTTAGGTGATTCCGATTGCTCTGTCAATACTGTTGACCTTAAATTGTCTGGCGCGAAGAATGATTTATCTTTCTCTGCTTATTTAGTTTGCCCTTGTTAGTGCAAAGTAATTTGAAACGGCATCACCATTTGCTTTAGCAATAATCCATGCTTGTACATGCACACACAAAGTTTATTAGAACTTGCTTATTAAAGGGTATTGCAAGAGGTCGATATGTTGTGATGAGAAAATCACTGAAGAAATATTTGCCTAGGAAACTCAAAATTGGGGTTTCTGGTCGATACTCTCCCATTTATGGTTCCGCAGAATGGGGAAAAAACCAACAACACAAGGTTGTTAGGCGGAGAAGCATAAGCAGGATTAGGAAGTGAATGAATGAAGGGAAAATTATTCGCCTCCCAGTTTTTTGGAATTGCTGCCGCAGTCATCTCTGCTTGGTTATACTCTAGCATGTTCTCTGCTTCGGCTCCATTAATAATTCCCGTGCTGTCGTGGCTTGTCACATCGCTTGCAGTTATTATTAAGCTATAATCATTGCCAAGCAATAATTTCAACAGAAAGATATGCGAACAGTAAGCTTTAATGTATGCCTGTGAACTATTAGAAAAATAGGGGGAAGTGATGGCAACAAACTGCCCGCGAAGCCGATGTTGCCTGAGCTTTCACTCAATTATTTTTTACCATTGCCGCGTTAGGACCTGATTTTTGACCTGGATGTGTGCTTGGATAGTTCGGATTTGATTTGCCCACTTTTTCACCTCGTTTTTTTCCTCATTTTTTCCTGCAGGAACATGATATCGTTCCTCAAAATGTTTTCAAAGGTCTCGGGACGGGATAGTGACCTTGTTCATCCATTGTCTGTTTATACTTCGCTTCAAGTATTTTCTTTCGGCTGTTGGCTATAAATTTGGGATAGACTATCCACCGCAAGTTTTTGGTGTCTTCGTATGTTACTTGGGACAGCAATGAGGTCAATTCGGGGGAAGGCGACAACTGTTTAGAAAAGCTACCTTTTCCGCCTTTGGGTATAGTCTCTCTTTCAAGCACTGTGCCTTTGAATTCTTGAAGGCATTGGCGATCTGGAAGGTCAGAAAAAAATTCCCGGTTGGTAATTCCGATTGAATAGTTAATTCTGTCAGAGATAATGTTCTCGTCGCTTGCGTTAGTCACAATAAAACTTATTCCTAGTTTCTTATCTCGCAAATTGTAAATTAGCTCTGCTTCAAGAATGATTTGTGAAGTTTCGATTATTCCGAATGGTTTTGTTTCTTCCTCAATTGCCTGTTTCAATGCGTCTTCAGCTATCTTGGAGAAGTTAAGGTCAAGCTCTTTTGCAGCTTGAACCAAGCCTTCGTCGATCCTTATCATCACATTTGTCTTCAATCGACCGTGCCTCTGCATATAACTACTATGCAATTCTACGCATTAAACCTTTCGCTGACTAAGAAAAGCCTATAGCCGCAATCATGGTCGATTTAACACTTAATCTTCCAAGAGCAGACGAGCATGAGTTGATCTTGGAAATTCCTAAGTACGAGGATTGTACAAATACAATCTAGGTTGCAATATGAGTGCTGAACTTGACCAGATATTTGCCGAACTGAATACTTGTTATTATCTTGGAAAACAAAAACTACTCTTTTCAATATTCTCCCAAAGCATAGAGGAAGCGGTAAACAAATACTTTAAAGCTGGTCAAAGTGTTGCAGAGCATGATAGTTTTTTCGGAAGGTTTACTCCTATTTGGATGGATCTTGTGCAGAAAAGAAGATTTTTTGAAGCGATTTCCCTCTGGGACACTGCACTCCTGTTTTCTTATAAATGGGAAAAACATAATAAACCGAATAAAATTCACAAAGGAACGCCTTACTATTTTCTGGGCGTAACGGCAATTTTCAACAATGAATTAGAAAATGGTTTTCTTCTTATGCATCAGGCTTTGGAGGAAGATCGTAGACAATCTCCCATTACAATTCCAAAAACTCCTGCATACTTTTTTGTAACATTGGATTATAAACAGCAAAATCAATTCTTCAAGCCCAAAGTTGAAGAAATCTCCAACTACTTATCAACAAAAATTGTTATGTATCAAAAAACGAGGGGTGGCACGCTTACTTTAGATCAATTTAAAACCAAATTTCTAGAAAATCCAGATTTGACTGAGGAAGTATTCTTATTTGTTTACGTGCTTTTCCAAATTCACAAAATGATTTTTGCTACCGATAAACGTCTTAAGAAGAACACATTCAGTGCTTTAATCCAAACAAGAATTCTTTCTAATCTATGTCTTATCTTCGATAAAGTAGTTGAGAACAAAAATCCAGACAAAGGTACTAGAAAATTGTACATATCGGATGAAATAAGATATCTATCGACCCTATTGAGTACATCTGTTATAAACGAGGCAGCGGTTGGAACAATCAATGGAAGTTTTATCACAAATTTTTCGACTACCATAATTGAAATTCTTACTTCAAGGTATGGCGTAAGACTCTCAAAACAAGAAAATGATTTTGCATTAGCTTATGGGATCAGGAACTTTGGTGCTCATAGAATTGAAGATCAACCAGTGATTTACGAGAATTTTCCTGGCTTATCACAGAGATTAATGAATGCTCTATTTTTTGCGGTGGAAAAGCTATACTAATTGTAAGAAATTCCAGATCAAAGAACAAGAGGATTTTCGGGTGAAATCTCTTCCTGGGCGCAGGATCAAAGCCCCCTGTCCGATTCAGATAGAAAACGATTACTTATTTTGCAGACCTTTTAACATAACATCATTTGATGATTGAAATGCCTTTCAATATCTATAATCCTTCTAAATCGAGGTTAACCTTTGACAAAGCGGGTAATGAAGTCTTTATCCGCCTGTTAAAGCCAGTTTTCCCAAAAATCACTTCAGTTGTCCCGCATAACTTTTTTGAGTGGAAAGCGGTAATATCAGCGGCCTTTTTATCGCGTCTTTCCGTTTAGGTCCTTGCAAAATAACTATCGAGTTTGCACAATCTGGTAATTTGAAGTGATAATCGGTCTTTTCTTTAATTTGGGAAAGCAATTTGCTTTCAGTTTCATTTCTGCCTACAATAATCTTGTTGTCGCCGAACCTGTAATGTTTACCAACATTGAAAAGATTCACTTCATTGAGAAGAGTATTCGCCGTGGCGTTGACCTCAGTTGGTTTAAAGCCTGCAACCCTGAAGGCACGAGACAATATTTTGTTGTCTGACGGCAGTATTGAGGTGGGTGTTATTGCCGCCGCAACCACAGGAGTCTTCGTTATCGCTGTACTCGCCTTTGCAACGCCGACCCTATTGGCAGATATTCCCACGGAAGAGGTAACAGCCTTGGCGATAGCACGCACGAATTGCCTAATATCTTTAGTAATAGACTCAAGCTCCTTTTCCAGCGCCGCTGAGGGGTTCTCTTTGATCGATATCAAAGTTGTCCTTAGACTTGTAAGAAGCCCTAGTGCTCCTATCCGCCATTTAGTGTATAATAGACGATCAGGAGAATTTTTTTCACATTCATGAGCAATCTTACACATGTCGTATTGGTAATCATCCATCGCCTCTGCGGCTAGGGATGCTCCCTTATCTTCTCAATACTTGTTTTAAGGCTTGGCAACGAAAACTTTATCGTGGAACCTCTACACTTAAAGCACCCATCTCAAGTATTTTTCCATCATACTTTATTAATTTCTCACAACTTGACCTAGAAAAGAAACTTGCCGATAATGTCCAGCTTACTCAACATGGCTTCAATCCTCTGAGTAATTCCCTAATTATTAATACCATTCTCAGCCTATAAGTCTTTAAAAATCCTATCAACCCTCAGAAAAAAAGAGAGTTTGCGAGTGAAATCTCTTTCAGGGCGCAGGATCAAATCCCTCCCCACCCGCCAGTAATTGAACCCGCACATTTCAGCAGGAAAGAAAAGTCTTTGTCGAGGGTCAAATCCTTCTGGGCTAACGACTAATTGCTATTAGTAACTATTGGGTACATGATATTGGCTTATTAGTTATGAACAGAAGCGTATTGCGTAGTCGAGTTAATTCGAAAGGCTTATAAAAATTTATATAGCAAAGTACTTGAGCTATTGCTAAGGAGACAGACAAGTTGGCGAAAACAAGACAAATTCTAATTTTAACCCTTTTAACTATAATGATGATAGCTGCTCTACCAAACTTTGTAGGAGCAGTACAACCGGAATGGCAAGCAGACCCCATGTTCAGGGTCAAAGCCTCAGGAGTTGACCCACACTCAATAGGCGCAAATTACCCCTATTATGCACCCCTTGATATCAAAGAAGCATATAAAATTCCAATCACAGGCGACTCGGGCACTATAGCTATTATCGATGCTTATGATAATCCCAAAGTGGCAGCTGATCTTGCAACTTTTTGCAGTGTCTTTAGTTGGCCATCAGCAAACCTTGAAGTGCACAAAATGTCCCAGATAATCTCCCCTAATGCTGGTTGGGCACTTGAATCAGATCTTAGATGTTCAGTGGGCTCATGCTGTTGCTCCACACGCAAATCTGTTGTTAGTTGAAGCAAGAAGCGCCTCGATTGTTGATTTAATGGCGGCAGTTGATTATGCAAACAGCAGATCCGATGTGGTTGCAATTTCTATGAGTTGGGGATCAAACGAAAATACTGGTCAACTTGCCTATGACAGCCACTTTACCACAATTGGAAAAGCCTACTTTGCATCATCAGGCGATGTAGGAGGGGTTGTCAGCTGGCCATCAAGCTCTCCAAACGTAGTCTCCGTTGGAGGAACAAAGCTAACGATGACGACTACTGGATACACTGAAACTGCCTGGAGTGCTGGAGGCGGTGGGGTAAGCTCAATTGAAACAGTACCAAATTATCAAAAAGGTGTAACAGACTCATACTCCTCAAGTAAGAGAGCGACCCCTGATGTCTCCTACAACGCTGACCCAAGCACAGGCTTTCTAGTATACGATAGCTATGGATACAACGGTGGAAGAGGTTGGTTCATCGTTGGAGGCACCAGCGCAGGCGCACCACAGTGGGCAGCAATCTTCACCTTTGGAAACAGTGCAACAAACGTCAACTTCTATGCAAACTACCCTAACCGCTATGGCACAACCTTCTCAGACGTAGTTGGCGGATCAAACGGATACACCGCAGTTTCGGGCTATGATTTAGCAACCGGTATAGGCAGCCCGATTGGGGTAAACTTTGGAGCCCCCCCAACACCAGACTTCACCGTTTCTGCATCACCCAACTCACTTACAACAAACGCAGGAACCCAGACAACAACTAACATCAATGTTAACTCAATCGCTGGTTTCTCAGGAATAGTTAGCCTCTCAACCGTCATACCCTCAGGCTGGACCGTGGATCCATTGACAAATTCAATCTCTAGCCCCGGCTCATATCCGCTTGCGATAACACCCTCATCTGACGCAAAAGCTGGAACATACACAATAACCGTCACTGGCAATAGTGGAAGCCTGACACACTCGGCAACCATCACCGTCACAGTAAAAACCCCTGATTACTCCTTAACCGCAAACCCAACAAGCCTCAGCATACGACAAGGTAGCAGCGGTACCGCACAAATCACCGTAAACCCACTCAACGGCTACACAGGCACAGTAACACTGTCAGCAAAAACAACCACTTCGCGGATAACGTTCAGTTTTAACCCCAACCCAACAACACCCGGAACCCCATCGACACTAACCATAACTGTCCCATCATCAACCTCCAGAGGAACCTACACGGTCACGATAACTGGATCAGACACCGCAGGATTAACACATCAAACAACAATAAGACTTACCGTCAATAGATGACAATACTCACCCCTTTTTTGGGATTTTTCGATTTAAACAAAATAGGTTCCATAGAGCAATCACTGCAATACAAAAACTCAGACCCTAACTAAAAATTCAATTCATATATTAGTCAATAAATAGCAATTCTGCAGATATTTTCTGGTTGCTTCAATTAAGTAAACGAATGCTTTGCTTTACGGCAGAGCTCTAATTCTTCAATATGCCTCTTGCATGAAATCAGCATGAAGTTTAAATTCACAAAAAATAGAAAAATATGTGATAGATATGGGACAATTTCCAATCGAAAAATGTCAAGTGGTTTGGCGAAAAGGCGCTTCGTCTGACAATGATAGGCAAGAGATTATTAAAAACCTAAAGGGAATGGCACTTGAACTTCAAGAAGCTATAGACTTTACCATACGGTTGAGTAATCGAAAAATGAACGAAGTGAAATACTGGCTTGAAACAAACACTGATAGCAGTTATACGTTGTCGATTTATTATGATTCTCATGCATCAGCATGGGGTATGCTCATCGAAATGATGGAAACGGAAGAAATGCCTTCTCAAGTGGTGGGTGAAATTGCGTGCAAAGATCCAGTGACTTTTCAGTTTATTGAGGAAGAAAATATCCTTAAGACAGAACCCCTTTCTTAGAGAAGTTTAGTTAACTCAGACTTTATGAAAACCTGAAACAGAACGCAGCATTAACTCGTTTGGTTCCAGAAATAGATGTGTTGGTATCCTTTCCCTGCAATGGGGAACTGAGCATCATCATAGATTATGTCCAAGTTCGTCCCATATTGGCTTAGAAGTTTTTCTTTGGTGTTCCAAATCTGCGCTGAAGTGTTGTCGGGAGCCCACAGTCCCCAAATGGGCTCGTTTTGGGTTCTCATGCCCCAGCCATAATTATGTGGTAATACCAAAGCGGCATCTGGTTGATTATCAACTTTTAGAGTTTGCAGGTTATTCCAGAACTTCTCTAAAGCTTCAAAATGTTTGTCAGTTAAGATTCCGTAGGGGTTACCGGGGATTTGTGGGTAATCAAAGATTACTGCGTATTTTGAGCCTGAAGTGTAGGCTGTGACTAATTGATTGTACATTTCAGGGCCATCTACTAGGTAAGGCGGTTGATCGTATGTCCATGTTATTATGGTGCCCCAAGTTTTGTTCTGCATTCGTGCGGCACCTCTTGCCTAGGTCAATGGTTTGGATGATGCTTTGGTTGGAGCCGAACTCGGCAAAGACGGTGTCGTAGCCGCCTAAATAGTCAAACCAGTAGAGAGCATAGTCAGATGTGAAAGAGTTGATTTGGCGCGTTTTTAACTCGTTTAAGCCCAATCCCGTTTCTAGGGCATTGAGAAAGTGATATTCTGCCTGATTGTTATCTATGGGTAATGAACCATTGAGTTCAAGATCAATTCCTGGCGTGTGCTGAAGGTAAATAGAAGTATCTCGGATTTTTAATTGTGTAAAGTAACCTGTCCAATTAACATCGATTGTTTGTCCCCCTGGTTCATCGTTGAGATAGATTCCCAAAAAATGATTATTCCACGTTTGTTTAGCATAGTCTAGCCAAGGTATTTGCCAGGGATAGGTTGGGTTAAAGTACCCAAAATAAACAATAACGTCTAAACGTGAAGCAACAGCATAATCGACTATTTCGTTTAATGATGTTTCGTTGACGCTGACGGGACCCGATTGAACCACGAAAAGGTTAGTGAAGTTTTTGACTCTGTCAATTAGCAGTTTTGCTTCTGCAGTGGTGTTGCCGCCGAAAGAAACCCCAACGTGAAAGTCAGATTTATGGTCTGGATTGTTCAAGTTAATGTAGGGCAAGAGAAGTTCAGCAGAAGCCAAAACTAATACAATAACGATTATTGCGGTAAGAATAATCAATATAAAACGCTTCACTAGAATGGCTCCTAAATTTGCAGCGCTGATCTGCAACTAGCACAAATATGATTTCAGGTAAAAATAGGTTGTCACCTTGAACCTTGCTTTCTTTACCTTATTGACCTAATGAGTGTTTTGGTTTTTTTACGTTTAGTATTTTACCTATGTTAAGTTAAATCTAAAAATCGTTAAAAAATAGCGTTCTTCATAACATCGAATCCCAAATATATAAAAATCTTAAAACTAAAAAGAGTGGCTATTCAGCTAATGTTTTGATGTAATCCCAGATTTTATCGCTAACATAATGCAGCGTTTTAACAACAGGCCCTTTTTTGGTTTGTCTGGCGGTTTCCGCATCAAGTAGGCTCTCGCCCAGAGCCAAGGATTTTCCATGTTTCATATCAACGATTAAAACCAGGTCGCCTTTACCGAATTCGCCTTCAACTCGTACAATTCCAGGTGCCATAACAGTTGCGCCCTTGCAAACATATGGTATTGCTCCCATGTCAACTACGATTTTCGGTGCCTTAGCGGCAAACTCGCTGAAGAGTAGCGTTGGCAAAACCATTTCGCCCAACTTGAAAAGTATTGGCTTTCCTTCGATAATGTAGATTTCACCCACATCGGACTCCACAACCTCAACGTTAGCTTTAGCACCGTACAATGCTTCTAAATCAAACTTTAGTTTTTTTGAGGAATCCTCTATGATTAGTTTGGCTTCTTTTGCTTTTAAGGGATATCGGCGTCGTGTGGGCATGTTGTATCTTCTTTAATTGGGTTCTTGGCTGGACTTATTAACTTTTCTAGGTTTGCTTCAGCTTTCTGTGGCGGTTTGCGGTGTAGATATTTCTCGGCGAGCTTGCCCATATCCACTTTTAAAAGTATGACGGTGATAACCACTGTTAGAACAATTGAAACAACTATCGATGCTACGAACATTTGTTCAGGGCTTAGCCAACCTGAAAATAAATTATTCGCCTCTCTTCCTATGAATGCTCCTGCGACCGCAATGGTGAGTTTGCCAAGGAAATAAGCTGAGAAAAACTTCGCAGGACTATACTTCATCAATCCAAGCGGAATAACAACAGGTTCATCGGGAAGTGGGGTAGCTGCAACTATAAACAACAGTGCAAATGCCCATTTTCTAATCTTGTTTGCGTCAGCGTCAAGTCGGGCTTGCCTTTTTTGGCTGAGGTGTCCACTGACAAAGAAAGTGATCATGTAGTGAATGCCTTTTGCTAAAGCTGCTCCTGCGGCAATGAGTAAACCAATAATTACCAGTGTGCCAGCGTCAGCGTT
>CAWJGR010000026.1:0-43112 GCA_963842545.1 Candidatus Bathyarchaeota archaeon | reverse complement strand
ATATCGAAAACGTTAAACAGATAATTGCTCAAACCATTGCTAAAACTCCCATCGAATGCGGCTGCCTATGCAATCAAGCTCTAAAAGGAGCATTCGTCTAAAGGAGAAAAATGAAATGAACAAAACTGACAAAACCGTTGACCTCAAAGGAAAAATCCGAAGAATCCCCGAGTTCAAAGGAGTAGTCTTCTGGGACATCACCCCCCTCTTAAAAGATAAAGTTTGCTTCCACGCATGCATCAAACATTTAGCAGAACATTACAGAGGCAAACCAATCGACGTCATCGTTTCCAACGAAGCAAGAGGCTTCATCATCGGGGCGCCATTAGCTTACGAACTCGGCGTGGGTTTTGTTCCTATTCGCAAAAAAGGCAAACTCCCATACAAATGCGTTGACTTAACCTACAAGAAAGAGTACGAATGCGACACAATCGAAATCCATCAGGACGCCATCGAAAAAGGACAAAATGTTCTGCTCATCGACGATTTACTAGCAACCGGTGGAACCGTAAAAGCTAACATTGAATTGGTTGAAAAATTAGGCGGCAAAGTTGTTGGCTTAGGCTTTCTCATTGAACTAGGATATTTGGAAGGAAGAAAAGCGCTTGGCAACAAACACGACATCTACTCCCTGATTAATTTGAAAACTACTAATGGATAGGTGACATTGATACAAAGACTGATTTGATATTAAAAAGCACAAATCAAGTTTGCTCTTTCTTCAACTATTTTTTTCCTTATTTTGACTAATCACGTATTAGGCTGTTTTGAAAAAATACTTCTTACATTAAATGTTATTTTTTTTCGTTGATGTCTGTTTTCCTACAGATTTTTTCTAAAACGGTTTTAATTTGCAATGAGTCTTAATTTCAGTTTGCTTTCGATAATTGTAGGTTGTGGTTATTGACTGATGTAATTAGTCTAGAATACAAAATTTAGGAGACTAATGAAAATAAGTCTCTGCAGTTTTTAAATAAACCTCTAAATCCCTATCCGAAAACAATGCAAAAATTACCCTTGCAAGTTTATCTTCACTTTCTAAAAACGTTTTAACAGTTCCTAAAGCAACTTGGCTAGCTTCTTCAATGGGGTAGCCATAAGCTCCAGTGCTAATAGATGGAAACGCAATGGTCCTAAGTCCTTTAGAAACGGCAAGCTTTAGAGTGTTACGATATGCTTGCTTCAAAAGTTCAGCTTCCACATGGAAGCCTCCGAGCCAGACGGGTCCGACGGTATGGATTACGTGTTTGGCTTTTAGGTTGCCGCCTGAAGTCATAACTGCTTTTCCCGTTGGCAATCCATCAGGCCATTCAGTTGCCCGTATAAGTTTGCATTCTTCGAGGATTTTTGGTCCGCCTTTGCGATGTATAGCTCCATCTACTCCGCCGCCTCCAAGTAACGTTGAATTAGCAGCATTCACGATGGCATCCGCATCAACGTCTGTAATGTCGCCTTTAATTAGTTCAAGTATTGCATTTCCAACTTTAAATTCCATGATAATTATTTATCTAAAAGGCTATTTAACTATGCGAGCAACGACCATAGGGCTGAACCCATAAAGTAAGCTCCAAACCCAATGAAAACGGCTGCACAGAAAAGCGCAATCCCCATTCGAATTCGTTCATTCCAGAATCGTTGAGACTTAAAAATCAACAATGCCACGACAGTGTACCATGAGAAATCAGTTAGCCAATGGACCCCTGCAAAAACGGTAAACCCTAACAGCCCAAACAGTTTAGCATTCAAAATAAGAGTGGTTCCGATCGTTAGCCACCATAGGATAAAACCTGCGTTTGCAGCTGTTGTCCATACACCCGCAAGTACGGAATCTCGTTTTAAATCAACTGTTGCTTCTTCCTGTTTGTGTCTGTTTCGAAAAGCTTGTATGCCCATAAAAATCATAAAGAAGCCACCAACCAAACCCACTACAACCTGCACAAAACTAGGAATAGTAAATTGGCTTAGCACAAAGAAAATCAGAAACATTAACGGGAACTCTACAATCCCATGGCCAATCGCGATTAAAGCACCTGCCGTTTTGCTTTTTGCCGCTTTCTTTATTGTGACTGCAAATAATGGTCCAGGCATCAAAACTCCTGAAAGCGAAATCAAGAGGACTGAAGCCAAAAACAAATAGAAATCTGTGATAAACTCCAAGCTTCAGGTCTCCCAACGTCTTTTTTAATTATTTTATATGGTCGGAAATAAGCCTTTCAGGTTTTCGTATACAAAAGCATCAACAAAACACAGTTTATTCGCATTTTTTAGGTCTAAGAAGCTTGTTCTGCATCTCAACGATTTCAAGGCTATCCTTAGCTGTTACATAGTTGTCCAGCAACATGCTGTTTAATTCAAAGAAGGTATGTCCCCAAGTAAAAATTGATAAAAGCTGCTCAGATTCTTCTTTGAAACCAGCAATGTACAATGCAGCTGCAATGGCTTCAGCTGTAGTCAACTTTGTAAGCTTACCAAAATTAACTGGATTACCTGCAATCAAAATCGGCAAACAACGGCTAGTTCCCCTAACATGCTCCCCCATAACTTTCTGAGCATGTTCCCAACTGCAATCCAACGCAGCCAACCCGAAATGTTCCAACCTATACTTATCTGCTGGAGAGAACGCAATTTCACTAAAAGGATTCAGCACAATTGCTCGATTCGGCAAAAATCTTACCCTTGTTACTATCCTGGCAAATCCCCGACGCTTCAGCCTCAACGCAGTATTTTTTTTAGGGTCATCTTGAGCAGCATGAAAAATTGAAATCCTGACTGGGAAAACTGGTTTTTGTCCCTCAGCGTCATTTTCCACTTGGACTATGCACCTTCAAATGACTCATAGGGTCCTCAAAAACACGCGGAATCCAATCAATAATATCTGTTGCTACCATGTGAAATCCAATTTCGTTTGCAACGAAGTCGCCTGCGGCACCATTAACAAACGCTCCTGCCACAGCTGCCTCAAAAGCATCAACTTTCTGAGCCATTAAGCCTCCAACGATGCCGCTTAGAACATCACCCGTTCCTCCAACAGTCATCCCCGGATTACCAGTGAAATTCAATTTCGCACGATTTGAATCGCAGATAATGTCAACTTTTGCCTTAACTAAAATAGTGGCATTGAGTTTTTTGGCGGTTTTCTGTATAACTATGACACGTTCTTCTTGATCTTCAGGTAGCTCTTCACCTGTAAGTATTGTATATTCGCCTGCATGGGGTGTCAAAACTAGCGGTACTTTAAGAGGTCGTTTAAATTTGGCAAAGGCTTTTAACCCGTCAGCATCCAGAAGCAGGGGTTTATTGACTTTTTCAACTTCTTCCACACAAGCCTTAACAAACTTGATCGTTTCAGGATTCAAACCCAAACCTGGACCCATGACAACCGCATCAACCATGCTTAAGATAAGGTTTGATTGTTTCCATATTTGCAGGGTTAAGGTTTTCGCCCTCAAGTTTTATGGTTATTAAATCTGGAGACATGGAAGAAATCGCCAAAGCCGTTTTTGCTGGAGCAGCAGTATAAACAATGTCAACTCCAGTACGCATGGCGGCCATAGAAACTAGAGTGGGCGCACCAGAATAAACCTCGCTTCCACCGATAACAAGTAAACGCCCAAAATCACCCTTATGAGCCGTTGGGCTACGTGGCTTTGTTGCGAGATTAACATCTCCTGGACCCGCAAATCGCTCTAAAGCTGATGGCAAACCAATATCAACCACTACGAGTTCGCCAATGTATTTCTTGGCTTTTTCTAATCCCGGCTTTGCTTTATGAAAAGTTATGGTTAAATCTGCTTTGACAGCAGTTCCTAATACTTCACCTGTATCCGAATCGATACCTGTAGGCACGTCAACTGCAATCTTGAAACCACTTAAGGAATTAATATAATCAACCACTTGGGCTATTGGCGGTTTCAATTTTCCTTTAGTTCCAGTTCCTAAGCAAGGCATCAATAACTATGCCAGCATCCACTTTAGGTATAACTGAGCTGTCAGTAACTTCAAGCAAGGTAACTTTTCCAGTAAGCGACTGAAGAATACCCCAATTACTCAATGTAGCTTCATGATTAATGTCGCGACTTCTGCCGACCAAAACAACGGTAACGTCAAAATCTTCAGCTAAAAGATGTCTTGCCGTAACGAAACCGTCACCGCCGTTCCCGCCTAAACCGCAGAATACCACAGCTTTCTTGTTTTTTTGGAAACGAGTGATTGTTTCTTGAGCGATGCTGCGTCCGGCATTCTCCATAAGTTGAAGTAAACTGACGCCAAAGTATTGTGCGTTGACTTCTAAAGCGTGCATTTCGTTGCTTGTAATGCTGGGATTTTTGTTTTTCGCTAGCATGTTGAAGCCTAATTAATGTAATGTTTGGTTTAAAGATAAGCATATCCTTGGGAGCTGTATACAAAAGCATCCCCCAAACCCAGAAGATTATCACCTGCCTTATTCTGTCGATCACAATACAAAAATTCGAAGTTTAACGAACCTTATATATTCATTTCAGCCTCTAAAACATCTTGAACAAACGTTAATCAAAAGCCGCAGTATTTTTCGCCTAAAATTTTGGTTTAAGACCAAAAGTTATTCGTTCAAAAAAATAAGTTCTAAATTAAAGGCGCTGCAACTATTGTTTATTCAAATACGAAGGATTACATCTTCTTTTCTCTGTTCGCAGGATATAGAAGATGTAGAGAATCAAGATCTTATTTCAGAATTTCTTTACTAAATATTGTTTTTTTATTATATTTTGAGCTGTTTTCTCTGAATTGAAGATTATCTTGTTTTTTTAAATTTTCTTTTTTTTGGAAATGAGTTAAAGTAGATCATTTGACCTCGAGTGCCTATTTGGTTTTAGTCGAAAAACATTCGAACTTCAACTTTTTACATAAAAAAGTTAAAATCTCTTCAGATTATAAGATTAAAATTAATTAAACAATTAAAAATTCCATATGCTTAATTCGTTTGAAGTTATGGGTCAACGAAAAATCAACAATTTGAATCGAAAAATATTCTCGCTTAAATGCCTTTTTTAAGCGTCAACAATGGTAAAAAAGTTTATCCAATACCTTTCTCTTAATTAATTTAGGTTTTAGAATAATTACTTAAAACAAATGATTGTAAAAATGGTGACTTGTTTGAGTAAAAACTATGTTATAGAAAACTCCGATGCTCTTCTAATCACCGATATACAAATGGATTTTTTACCCGGCGGTGCCTTACCCATCGAAGGACGGCGACGAAATCATTCCTGTCCTCAACGATTACGTTAAACATTTTGTAACAGCTAAAGCACATGTTTTAGCTTCCAGAGACTGGCATCCAGCTAACCATATCTCTTTTAAGACACAAGGCGGTCCATGGCCGCCTCATTGTGTACAGGAAACCCTTGGAGCAAAATTTAGCCCCGACCTTAACCTGCCAAAAGATGCAATCGTCATTTCCAAAGCTACCAACCCAGAAATAGAGGCATACTCGGCTTTTGATGGCACAAATCTCAGCACATGAATTGAAGACCATGTAGTGTTAAACGGCTGTTTATAGGTGGTTTAGCAACCGATTATTGTGTTGTAAACACCGTTCTTGATGCATGCAAACTTGGTTTTGAAACAGTTGTTCTCATGGATGCAACTCTTAGGCATTAATGCTAACCAGGAGACGTAGATAGAGCCATTGAAACGATGCTTAAAAACGGCGCGCAACAAGCAACTGTTGAAAATTTTCCAGACGACGTTGACGCTTTGCCTATAGAAGAAACGCCGCCTGACTCATTGGAAGAAAAGCCCTCGCAAAGAGCTGAAGTTAAGAAGAAAGCACGAATGCGTTCAAAGGGATCAGCAAAACGTATTCGAACCGAGCGAAAAGGCTAAGTTTTTTCCGAATTGCTGCGAACCTTATATAATCATTGAGTTTGGCGGCTGAGAATAACTGAAATATTTGCTGCTGAACTTTTTTTTTATCTTATTTTGCATCTGAGAAATCTGTTATTCAAAAAAGCGGTGTGTATCAGGTTAAAATGGAGGAAACTTCGGCTTATCCACGCGGCAAAAGCGTTCAAACTTGTTGAAAGACTGTCGGGGACATCTTTTTCCTACGGTTCAAGGCTTTTTTGACTGTGAAATTCAATTTTCATCATCATTTTTGTTGGTTTTTTTAATCATTATGGATCGCTACTTAGAGTTGTTGCCTAATTCTAATAGTGAACGATGTTTTTAGTTCGCGAATCTTTTTCGAATGGTTACTTTTTACAATAAATAGTAAAAATAGCCTGTTGCAAGTTTAGCGTTTATATTAAAAAAGTTAATTTTTCATGATGTTTATGAGAATTCTTTCATACGATGATCGAAAAAAGAACAACAGTAGACAAACTGGCTACAAAGACTCTACCAATTAAATTTGTGTAATCTATTCTATTGCTCACCCATGATCTGAATAATTACAGTTCTTTCCCTCGGATAGACATCAGTTTCTACAAATAATAAGGACTGCCAAGTTCCAAATTCAACCTTTCCTTCAACAATAGGAAGTGTTTTGTCTGGAGGAAGAAGCATCGAACGCAAATGAGAATGAGCATTCGAAGGATGCTGGTACTCTTTGTGTTTTGGTGCCAATTTGTCAAGAAAGACTTTAATGTCTTCAAGTAAGGCATCATCGTTTTCTGTTAAAACCAGTATTCCGGTTGCGTGGGGAGAAAAAACATGAACGATACCGTTTCTGATTGCTGAATCGGCAACTTCTTTTTGGACTTTATCGGATAAATCTACGAAGTCTATTTCTCCACGAGTTTTGAACATGTAGCTTTTGTTTACAACTTTAAAATTTGACATTGAATTTATCTCATTATTTGTATCGTTTTTCTTTGCTGAAAAAGTTTTCGAGTGCCATAAAGTGTGTTTGGGGGATGCTTTCGTATACAGGATCTTCTTCGGTTTTGGCTTTTATCGCTGCTTAACTTCCAAGATTACTCTGACATAATAAAGAGGACCAACAATTGCAACGGCATTTCTGTGAATGGCATTGTTGTCTTTTTAGCGGTTAAAGTTTGCTTCTGGTAGATGCAACAGGTTGTGCAAAATGCTGTTGCATCAGCATCAGTTGCTTCTTCTCCCGCTTCCGTTTTCGCTCTTGCTCCTGTTAGAGCCCTTAGCGCGAAATGTCCTGACTGCTGGTTGAAGGCTAAACTGTACAATTTCGGGTTTATCTCTGATTGATAACACCCAATCGGAAATTCCACTAGCGGTATCATCATTATCATCATTATCTTCTAAGACTCTAGATCGTGAGGGGTTCAAATCCCATCCCGTCCGCAACTATTGATTCTAACCTGTTATTGAGGTCTTTTGGGTCAAGTACTGAGCTGTTTGGTCAATGTTTCATGTGTTAATTCTGGTATTTGAGTTTGCATTAGTCCTAAACTGGAATCAAACAGCCAACTTTCAGCATATTGCTATTCTGAAGCAAACAACTCTTACCAAATATTTCACCGCATAGTAGGAAACTACAATGAGAATCCAAACAAAAAATGAAAAAAATTTCGAATAGCGTTTTGGTGAAATGGGTGATGTTGATTGAGTTTTAGAAGCCTTCAAAGCATACTAAGTATATCACGACGTAAAAGAGAAATTTGGGGTTGCAGTTCTGAATGCAGGCGGTTGATGCTGAATATTTTTTCAAGACTTTCAGACCAAATTAAGTGTGGCTTTATTTTCAACTCCTGAGGGAGAAAACACTATTAGGATAAAAACAAGTAAAAGGAGAGCAAAAGCAAAAAAAATATTTATTTTTACTAAAATTTAGAAAAAAATCATTGTGTCCAAACTACGGACAACCGGCAAACGTTTTTTCAGCAATAGACTCTGATTTGAGGTTATTTTAACTTAAAATACCCGTAAAATAATTGTTTTGCTCCGAAATCGCTAAATGCAAAAAGACGCGTTTTTTTTCTATGGAAACCATAATCTAAAAGCCCAATTTATGGTTAAAATGTAGAAATACCTCGATTATGGCTTAATCACTTTTGGCTTAAGCAACTGGCATGGACATTACCAGAGCCTCATATAAGTACCTCCGAAAATCTCCATGCGAAGCAAAAGCCATTTTTTTCGGCTAGCCTTCGAGAAAACAGTATTTTGGCTTTTTGTGCTATTTTTGAAAACTCTGCTGTTTAGTGCAATTTTTTTGCATCATTTTCTTGGCATTGAAAACGGGTTACTGATGTGGTTTCTTCGAGTTATTTTCTGTTTGACTCAGCGATTCTTTTGTTTATGTTTTTGCACGTTCTTAGGTGCTGCTTTAGTCGGATTAGTTTCTATTTTCTCTAGTTTTTGCTTTCTACGGAAGTGGTGATTTGCTATTTTTTGGCATTTAAAGATCTTGCTTTGGATTAAATTTTATGTCTCTTAGGGAACGTTTTTTTGGGGCTATTGGGCGGTGGAGTATGTTTTCAAGTGCTTAGTGTAGTCTAAACAGGCTATATTTTCAAGTTGTGATGTTGGATCAACACCTAATCAGTGATTATGGTTGCACCTAGTATTACTTCAATTTTTGACCATCACCAACGTTCTCCAGTAGCACCAACCAAAAATATTTGAATACAAAAGCATCGCCCAAACACATATTTTGAAGTGCTCCTAAGGAACAATTTTTATCTCAAAGAACCCATATGAAGCACATTATAGGGGAAAAGCGTGACTACAGAAATCGACCGCATCAAACTTAGGCGTTGGCGCAAAAGAGGTTTCTACAGCGAAACCGTTCTAGTTAAGCTCCTGCAGAAAAAAGGCTACAATGCCGTCCGCGTCCCAGTAAGCAACCCAAGCCTAAACCCTCTTCCAGACGTAATGGCGCGAAAAGGCAAACACATTTATGCGTTTGAAGTAAAAAACGCCACCTACTACGCCTACTTTCCGCGAGTACAAATCGACAAACTCTTCCGTTTTCTTGACCAATTCATTCCTTCAGGCAATGAAAACAAACACGCTGTCGTTGCAGCCCATCTTGGGAAACGATGGTTGTTTAAAGAAATCAGCTGGACTGATTGGGAAAAAAACAAGCTTCCTGACAAGGTTAGAATCCTTAAAACGGGACCGAGGAAATCTAAACATAGACACAAGCTATCAGCAATAGTCAATTAAAATGAGTGTACCACAAACTTATTACCTTAAAGCAACTGACGCTTATTTAACAAAAACAGGGGAGCCTCATGAGTGAAAATGAAGGCGTTATGGTCTCACGCTCAAGCCTTAGAAAAGACCTACGAAATTGGCACCAACAAAATCACTGTTCTAAAAAACATCAACATTGAGATTCCTAAAGCCAATTTCGTTGTAATATGTGGTCCTTCAGGCTCAGGCAAAACCACCCTTCTCAACATCCTAAGCGGAATTGACAGGCCAACCAAAGGAAAAATAATTGTTGCCAAACAAGACTTGACGATTCAAGATGAGGATTTCCTCTCAGACTTTCGCTGCAACCACATAGGATTTGTTTTTCAAGCCTACAACTTAGTTTCCACATTAACAGTGGCTGAAAATGTAGCTTTTCCAATGGAGTGGGCACAGAAACCTGAAAAAGAAATAGAGAAGCGAGTTGAGGAATTATTGAAAACTGTAGGTTTGGAGCATCGTGCAACCCATTTTCCTTCGCAACTAAGCGGTGGTGAACAGCAACGAGTTGCTTTTGCTAGGGCACTTGCTAATGATCCTGAGTTGATTCTTGCGGATGAACCCACGGGAAATTTGGATGCGAAAAATGCTCAAAAAATTATTCAAGTACTTCAATTTTTGAAGTCTCAGGGCAAAACCGTTATTGTTTCAACTCATGATTTGCAAATTAGAGAGTTAGCGGACCAAGTTTTCTGCTTAGACGAGGGCGAATTGGTCGGTCAAGATGAGTAGTGCTGGTTTTCCAATCAACGATTTGCTTAGGCGAAAACTGCAAACAAGCTTAACTATTGCAACTTTAACGTTGAGTGTTGCTTCCACTCTATTTCTTTTGTTATTTAGCAGCCGTTTAGGGTTAGGTATATCATCAGCCACGGGTACCTTAACCTTGGGTTTAACAGCTATTTTTAGCCAATTTATTCTGTTTATTGGCGTATTGATTTTTTTGGTTGGAGCGGTGCTTACATCATTTATAGTTTTTTTGATGATGACGCAGAGAACACGTGATTTTGGATTGATAAAAGCTGCTGGTTGCCCAAATAGCCTTGTTGCAGGGTATTTCCTAACTGAATTGTTAATTGTAACTTTTGTAGGCTGTGTTTTGGGTGTAGTTTTCGGGTTTTTAATGGATTTTTCAGCGACAAACATTGTTTTTTCTGGTTATACTGCCACCTAATTTATGGTTTGCACCATTAGTTTTTGTTACTTTTTTTGTTCTTGCATTCTTTTTTGGATTACAACCTCTCATTAAAGCATCCCGAATCTCCGCAGTAAAAGCACTTTCAGCTACAGACTATTATGGTTTAACAGTAGGACCTAAACATAAGGCACTGTCAAGGTCTGCCTTGACTTGGCGGATTGCGTCCAGAAGCCTCTTTCGGCGTCAATCAGCAACAATCCGCATCGTTTTTTTGCTATCGATAGTTTTCATTTTATTAACAGTTTCGGTTGCTGGAGGAATCATTGCAAACGATACTACCACCTCTTGGGTGCAAAAAACCGTAAACAATGATGTAATTGCTGTAGCCCACAGTGGCATGGGTAATGAGTATAAACTTCTCTTATCAAAGTTTTCAGGAACCAAAGAAATAAGCGATTTTAACTTTTCAGACCCGAATCTTGGCATTTCCAGTGCAGTTGTGGATCAGTTGAGAACTTTATCAGGCGTGGGCTTAGTTGATTCGCGTTTAATAACAAAGCAACATGTTACGGAAGGTGGCAACTTTACCATTGACCCTTCCACGTTAGCGACCTTCCCTGTTGGTGACAGTCGAGAAGGAGAATCGATAATAGTTGGAGTTAACCATCAAAACCTTGCTGGCGAATGGTCCATTAAAGGCCGATTTCTAAGCGGAACCAGCGATTTTGAAGCTGTTATAGGCGATTCTATCTCTCAATCCATGTATTCGCCTCATCCAAGCAAGTACGTGATATTAGCTGATCCACTAGTAGAGGACATAAAGTTTCAAAACTTTACTTTCAGCATCGTTGGAGTTTGCGTTGATCCACTTAATAACGGCTTCGTTACATATGTGCCTCTT
The DNA here is from genome assembly GCA_963842545.1 of Candidatus Bathyarchaeota archaeon. Lineage (GTDB taxonomy): Archaea > Thermoproteota > Bathyarchaeia > Bathyarchaeales > Bathycorpusculaceae > Bathycorpusculum. The sequence continues at coordinate 31,914 of CAWJGR010000026.1, read as the reverse complement.
GATAAATTGGAAAACATCACAGGAATTTCCAATCCTAACCTTATTTTGTTGAAGCTTAATAATTCAACCAACCGCGAGGCAGTAATCAGTGAAGTGAGAAGTAAGGTCCAAGCATTAAATTCGGACATCGAGGTGTTTGATTTGAGCGGAGTAGTTCAAAAGAACACGGCATTTCTGGCTTCAACATGGCAAATAATCATGCTTCTGCCGCTCTTCACTTTGGCTTCAGCTTCTATTTGTCTAGCAGGCTACATGATGCTTGCAGTGGATGAACAACATCAAGAATTCGGTATATTACGAGCTGTTGGGGCTAAACCAAGAATAATAATTACTATTTCAGCTATTCAAAGCGCAATCGTGCTTCTTTCAAGTTTTACTTTGGGAATTTCGCTTGGCGTTATTACAACTTTGCTTATTTTGATGAAAAACCCCCTAGTTACAAGCCTTACTATAGTTGAAATAGCTACGTGGTTGTTTGCGGCCTTAATCATAATGTTCATTTTCAGCCTTTACCCAGTTTTTAAGCTTGCCAAAGCATCAATTCTAAAAAGCATGACTTAAAGTTTTGAAGGTCTTAGGGAAAAATCTTAAAGTGTCTGTGTATGCTGGCAATTGGCATATGAAGTCTTGCAATTGTAGAACTGGGACTACAGGTACGCTGTCGTAAAATTTCTGAGAGCTGGGAATAAGCGATAGCACAGTGGGAATAAACTTTGCTTTTTCCCATTTGCTACATTCAAGTTTTAGGCTGATGCTGGGTAATGAATCAGCTAAAGCCTGGGTTCGCCTTGATTGCAAATCAACAATTTTCTTTAAAGCTGAAGATGAAATTGCACGTTGCCAATGTTTGCAATCAATGCAAACAACCAAAGGCTTTTTGCAGCCAACCACATCAATTTCCCATCTTTTTGCTCCATTTTTGAATCGGACGTTGTTTTGCACTAAATAGCCGTTGTTTTTGAGGGCTAAGGCGGCGATTTTTTCGAATTCTTGCCAACAGAGTAGATCGCTAATGTTCTCAACGACAGCGCCTAAAGAAGTCGCTTTAACTGCTAATTTGAGCCTATTGTTACTGTCTACTTCGATGGAGCCATTTTTTAGATAAATGAGCTGTTCGTTTTGTAGTTTTTCTAGCATCTCTAACGAAACACTGGAAGGGATCCTTGCTTCTTTATTGACATGTTCAATTAAAACAGGTCCTGCTTTTGTTAATTTTAGTAGCGAAATTAACAGATTTCTCTCAACACTCATAACCAATCCTCTCAAAAGTTAACCAAAAGATAGCAAGAAACAGGCAAAATACATCATTTTTCAAAACAAAATCGAAGGTTTTTTGAAAGCCGTATACAAAAACATCCCCCAAACACACTTTTGCAAACTCCCTCTCCAATCCAGCCATTCTTAAAGTCAATGCGGCTCTTCCCTGTATTAATAAATATTCGAAAACCTATGCATTTGCCTCTGAAATAACTTTTCCCTAAATTTTGAGAAAAACCAAAAATCGCCTATCTTCGTTACTCGTAGCTACAGAAAATGAAACTCTCTATGGATGTTTATACTCTTTCATGTCAGTGTAATCCGAGCTGCACCAATATTTTTAACTCTTTAATGTAAAAAGTGAATGTTCGATTAATTTTCGTTAATAAAAACGGTATAGGATACTATTCAAGCAAATTTTCTTGAAAAAATCAGCTACTTACAGAAGGCATTTTTCGATTATGCCTGCAAAAAATCAAAAATGCAATTTATACCACTACTCAAAATCACATTTGATCACCTAAGAAATGCAAAAACCTCTTAAGACCACATCAATACTATCTTCCGCATTGACTTTTCATTTATTCAATTCACTATATTTGGGCGATTGTACCAATTTTTGATAAGGATTGATAAATTTTAGAGTAAAAAGTTAATCTGAAGTCTTTAATAGAAGTACTGTAAGGCTCCATTATTTTTTACTGTTTCGCATTCACCACGTATATATAAGGTTCGTAAAGTTTCGGTAATTCAACTGGTTTTCATGTGGTTTTGAAAAAGTTTAGTTTGTCTTGTCGATGCTTTTGTATACAAACTTGAAAAATCCAATACCAAACACTGCTAGGCGCAATAACATTTATCTTTAATATTCAAGATTGGTAAGGCTGAATACGGATGATCACTGCGAAAGTTCATTTTAGATCAGTTTTAAAGATAAGTGATGATTCAAAATGAATGAAATCCATAGAATAATTCAGGAAAGGCAATCAGCAAGAGTCCCTTTTGATCCAAATCGAAAAATCTCCAAGGAAGATCTTGAGGAAATCTTGGATGCTGGCACGATGGGCACCCACAGCACATAACATGCAAAATTTCGAAGTAATAGTAGTTGATGACAACGAAGTTTTGGAGATAATTGGAAATTAAAATCCCGTATTTCAGAAGTGTTTCTCAGGGAGAATTATGAGCAGCTTTCGTTTTCAAAAGAAGAATTGCTTAAAAAGAAAACGGGAATTTTAGGCGCGATGTTTCCTTCAGCATGGGTTGACCCGTCAAAAATGGCTGAAGCTGCCCGGGAAAGCGCACCTATGCCATTGACTCAATCTATCAGGGGTAGCCCGTGCCTTCTAATAGTGGTTTATGATCCAAGAAAGAGGGCGCCTGCTTCTGAAGGAGATGTTTTGGGGTTCGTGAGTCTTGGCTGCGTTATGGAAAACATGTGGCTTATGGCTCAATCACTAGGAATTAGCCTGCAGATTCTAAGTTCCTTCGCTGCATCACCAGTAGAAAAACAAGTTAAACAGATTTTAGGCATCCCTGAACAACTAAAGATTGCTTACACTTGCCGTTTAGGTTACCCCACGGGATCAGTTAAGTACTTTAGAGTTCGTCGAGACATAACGGACTTTGCTCATCATAACAAGTTCGGAAACAAAGGAATTTGACAGAATTGCCCTTACAAAGATGGCAATCTAAGCCTTTGTTAATAGAGATTAAAGATCAAAAAATAAATGATAGAAAAATGACTTATTTTTCTTCTTCTTTAATTTCGCATTGAAGCCTCTTTATGATTTCGTCTGCTCGCAGCGGCTCAATCTTTAAGGTGTAGAGTTGGCTGGGTGTGCGAAGCTTCAATTTTACGGTGTCCTTGAGCCTTTTAACTTGGCATTGTTTTGCTTTGGCGCTCATGGCCACGAATTTTTCAACATCAGTAATTTCAGATGGCATATGTTTATCCTTCTTGTGTTAGTTCGTTGTGATGGATGCAAAGCCAAGTTTTTATCTGTTTTGGTGCAACCTGAGATTCCTATGGGAAACAACTTGTTATTGCAACTCTTATATTCAATTAAGTTCCATTGCTATGGAAGGAATGTTAGTCGTAGAATGTTTAAGCTATTGGAGAAATAAGCGAATGAAACGAATCCACATCCTCTCGCTTATTCTAATCATAATCATCCTAACCGCAACCGTGTCGCTGCTTGTTTCATACACAGAAAGCAGTAGCAATGGAAAAGACTCCGTTTACGTCGGCGTTGCTTTCTGTGGTAATACGACCGCTCAAGCAAAAGCGTTGATTGATAGAGTAAAAAGCTACACTAACGTCTTTGTTTTAGACTGCGGCATAAACCCAATAAGCGACAATTTAACGTTAGCGAGAGAAATCAGCGACTACGCAATAAATGCAGGGTTACACCTAATCATAAATCTGGGTACTTGGACTCCCAGAGGGTGGCCTGAGAAAGTTCAATTTCTGAATGAGTCACGTTACAAATATGGAGACAAGTTTTTGAGTGTCTACTATGATGACGAACCAGGTGGGATCGAATTAGATTATAACTGGACAAAATACTTCCAAGAAACCACATTCAATCCCAATCAGCATTGGAATTCATCGATTTACACAAAAAAGATCTATGACAAAATGCAAGATTCTGAGATAAGTGGAATTCTTCCTAATAATTACACGTTGGAAGCTACATGGTTCAATTTTATGCTGACTCAAAATCTGGGTGTTGTCAGCTTAAAACAATATAACCTCACTTACTTGACTTCCGATTATGCGTTATACTGGTTTGACTACATTGGTGAGTACCAGACGATTTTGGCTCAGTTAGGCTGGAATAGCAGTGTTGACCAGCAAATTGCGCTTGTTCGAGGCGCGGCTAATCATGCAGAATAAGACTTGGGGTACAATTATCACTTGGAAATACTCGCAAGCACCATACCTTGATTCTGCTGACAACATTTATCATCAAATGTTGGATTCGTACAATACAGGGGCAAAATACATCATTGTTTTCAACTATTCTAATGGAACCCTAATTGATCAATATGGAGGGGCAATGACTGATGCTCATTTTCAAGCACTTCAGGATTTCTGGAACCAAGTTGTAACTAAAAAATCTCCTAATTCTATACATGCTGAAGCTGCTTTGGTTTTGCCTAAGGATTATGGTTGGGGAATGCGTAGTTTAACTGATAGGATTTGGGGTTTTTGGGGTCCAGACAGCAAATCACCCATAATTTGGAATAATATGCAAACGCTTCTAACTAGATACGGCTTGAAATTGGATATAGTTTATGATGATCCAGCGTTTCCAATCGAGGGGAATTATTCAAAAGTTTTCTATTGGAATCAAACAATTAGTTAATTAAAATTTTAAAAGAAAAGGGATTCAGGTTAGATCTGACGTTTGCTTATGCTTTTTTTGGTTTAATTCCAAGCTTAAGGGTTACTTCAACGGTGTATTCTTTTTCGGCTTTTCCAACAGAGAAGTTCCAATCTTTAACTTCAACTTCCATGTCTTTAAATTGGCTAATGACTGCATCCTTGTACTCTTGAGCTGTCTGTCCTATTTTCTGTAACTTCTCAGTGATGTTGATAGATGTTTCAGGCATAAATTGCACCTCCTGACAAAAGGTTCACAATACTAAGTAAGTGTGCGAGTGTAGGGTTTTTATAAATTTGTGACTGTGCAGCTACAGCATCAAAAGAAGGGCTAACTTAACAGCTGATAAGCCGAGTATAACCAAAAAAGAGGCTTTTATTTAATTAGAAAATTGTGACAGAGATCGAAGGTTTAGAATTCAGGTTATTGGAAGCAGTTTTTGTGTGATAGAAGAAGAATGTTCATTTTCGCAATCTTCTTCTTCTTCTTTTGCTTTAGCTAAGGGAATGTGGGATATCACCTGACTTTACAATCAAAGGTTTGCAGCCATTGCTTCGTACGACTGTATGTAAAGGTCACACTTTGTGCTGTTTTGTTGGCTAATGTTCTGGGTGAGGATGATTTATCCCATAATACAATGTAACTGCAAACAGAATAACAAAGACAACTTCGATAATTGCTGCAATTGAATAGGTTTGATAGCTTTCGTTTATTTCGTCAGAAATTGTGATGTTACCGTTTGTCTGTAACCCATTTGGATTCTGCAAAATGGTCATATTATCTAAGTCATGGTCTGACTGCAAAATTAGAAGCACTGGTGGTACAACTAAAGCCACAACAAGAAAAATTGCCGCTAAAAAGAATACTGCTTTACGATGCATAAAAGTCACTAAAAATATTTCTCACTCCAGCTTAATAAGGATTAAACTTTGATTGGTGGGCCGTACCGGATTTGAACCGGTGATCTTCGCCGCGTGAGGGCGACGTCCTAGCCAGCTAGACTAACGGCCCCTATCTGGGATTGTGAATACATAGTTTTCCTTCATAAAACCTTTACCTATCCAACAACTAAACTAAAAGCAAGGGAGAATTACAAAATGCGTGAAAATGACCACTTTGAAGAGCACAAACACGACGGTTTCTTGATTTTTGCATGTTTCCTAGGAAGCGCATTAGTCGGTTACATCCTTATGAACCACTTTGCGTTATTGGGCATCTAACGGAAATAAGAAGCTTCAGAAAACTTTAAAATACCTTGCTTCATGTTTGATGTGGTATCCCAGGATAAGTGCCGAGGTAGCTCAGCCTGGGAGAGCGCTCGGCTGAAGACCGAGTCGTCGCATGTTCAAACCCTGCCCTCGGCACCAAATAACCTTAATTTGAGGTTATTTTGCAATATTGGGCATAAATTACAACATTATGTGCGCTCTGCAAGGAGGGTAATGAGATAGTACTTAGAAGGCAAGCCAAAAGCATAATGTCTTGCACAGGGGCTGAGTCCGGTAGAGACTTGTATTATTCAGGGTTTGAAACCTTTAGACGCTAAGGCTCTGAGGCGCTGACACCCAGTAACCGTTTCCCTTTCTAATCGCGTGTTAGAGAAAATAGACTAAGAACCTTCCAAACAGAAAAGGCCAAGAAGCGAATTTATCGAACTTCATTCCGAGACGCTATTTTTTGATCCGCGGGAACTAGAAAACTAACTTACTTGAAGTCCCATTTACTGTAATGCTCTGGGAGAGAAAAGGACAATTGTGTCTATTTTTATCCTGATTTCAAAGTTACTGAAATGCGCTATAGATTGCAGGATAAGCTTTTACGAGTGCCAAGTTAAGTCGAAGAACGTTTATGTATGGTGTGCCAAAAATCCAGTAAGTTCCTTCTTTACTTTGGTTTACCATTTGGCTAAGATTTTCTGTGGGTATACCTGTGGCGCTTTGTATTCGCGGAATTTGTGAATAAGCGTCTTGAAGTGTTATGTCAGGGTCTACTCCCGAGGCAGAATCATTTCTGGGATGGAAGAATATAGGCAATGTGAAGTTTTGTGCAATTAAGTTTGACCCAACTGCCTGACCGTTGAATTGAACGATTTCTCCGTTCGCCTGATTTGGAAATAATACTTGCGCTAAACCAGTAACTACAATCGGAAAGACTATGCCACAAATTACCAATGAAACCACTGTTAACGATATTGCTTGCCTTAAACGCCAATTTCGTTTCTTACCCGATGTCATATTTTCATTTCACCTTATACATGTAGGAACAGAAGTAACATATCGATTAATTTGATTCCAATAAACGGAACTATAACACCGCCCACCCCATAAATCAACGTATTTCGCAAGAACAGAGTCATAGTATCTGACGGTTTGAAAGATATTCCTCGCATCGCCAAAGGAATAAGCAGCGGAATAATGATTGCATTGAAAATTAAAGCAGACAGCACGGCTGTATGTAAACCGAGGCCTAGTACGTTTAGAGTTTGCAATTTTGGAGCTGCGACAGCGAACAGCACAGGCATTATTGCAAAGTATTTAGCAACATCATTAGCAATGCTAAATGTAGTGACAGCGCCACGAGTCATTAACAATTGCTTGCCAAGGAGAACAACATCTATTATTTTTGCAGGGTTAGATTCGAGATCAACCATATTGGCAGCTTCCTTAGCTGCCTGAGTGCCAGAATTCATAGCTAGACCTACGTCTGCTTTTGCCAAGGCTGGAGCATCGTTAGTTCCATCACCTATCATGGCAACAATTCTTGTTTGCTCTTGCTCTTTTATAACGATACTGTATTTGTCTTCAGGTTTTGCTTGAGGCACATACTCTTCTATTTCTACTTCCGAAGCGATGCTCTTAGCAGTAAGCGGCTGGTCTCCAGTTATCATAACCGGCCTTATACCCATGAGTTTGATGGAATGGATTTTGTCTTTTATGCCTGGTTTCAGGACATCTTTGAGCCTGATCATTCCGATTGCCATGCCATTACGTGATAAGGCAATTGGGGTATCACCTTCTGATGAAATACTTTCAGCAGTGCTTGTAAAATCTGGAGGAGGCAATCCAACAATTGCAAGGATCGCGTTAGGAGCTCCCTTCATCACAGTAATCTCAGATTCAAGACAAGAAGCTTCTTCCTCTGCTGAAACGCTGTCTGCGAATTTTCTACTAAGCCTGCCGTGTTCTCCATGTCCTTTTTCACCTTTTGGAAGCATAAACCCAGTGCTGCAAGTTATCTTAACCCCACTGGTACGTGTTTCGGCTGAAAATGGATAAACTTCGGCAAGAGCCAAAGAATTCAATTCCGCAGGAATAAACCCTTTTTCGGAAGCAAGTCTTATAATGCTACGTCCTTCGGGAGTATCATCGTGCCAAGAAGAAAGAAAAGCTGCTTCACCTACGTCTTGTTCAGTACACTCCCCAAAAGCTGTAAATTCTATTGCCTGTCGATTGCCAACTGTGATCGTCCCTGTTTTGTCCAAGAGAATTGCGTCTACATCACCTGCAGTTTCAATAGCTCTACCTGATTTTGCGACGATTTTTCTTTTATAAAGCCTTGATATGCCTGAAAGCCCAATCGCAGGCAAAAGAGCGCCAATAGTGGTTGGCAATAGGCAAACATAGAGAGCAATTAGGACAGATAAGTCGCCTTGAAGATGAAGAACCACAGAAAGCCCAAGCAAGGAAATAATAATTATACTGAATATCGCTGTTAGCCCGATTAGAATCGTGGTAATTGCCTGCTCATTAGGCGTCTTGGGTCGTTTAGAGGACTCAACCATTTTTATCATCTGGTTGATGTAGCTCTCATCAGGATTTACCGTCACCTTTGCAGTTAAAGTATCGCTAATTATTTTTGAGCCACCAATTAACATGTCGCCCGGCGCCTTGCGAACAGAAACAGATTCACCAGTAAGAAGAGATTCATCAACCATGGCTATTCCTTCAAGCACTTCAGCATCTGAAGGAATCAAATCGTTGGTCTCTAGCAGGATCAAGTCACCTTTCTGCAACGCTTTAGATGAAATGGGAACTGTTTTTCTTGTCCAATCTTCTGTCACAATTTTCTTAGCTGGAACTTCAGTCTCAAGCTTTCGAAGACTACTTGCTGTGTTCTTTGCCTGCTTCTCCGCAAGCGCATCTGAGAGGGTGCTAAACCACACAGTTACTATGAGAATTACGGCAACTGTCGCGTAGAAAGGTCTTTGGATGAGGTTTGCAACGGGATAGAATCCCTGTGGGTATATTGCCATCGCTAAAACTATGAAGAATGTTAACTCAACTAGGAACATGACAGGGTTTGCGATCAGAGTACGCGGGTTTAATCGTACTAAAGAATCCAGAAGCACTTTCCAATTTAAGACTGAGGCTTTCCGCTCCGGCAAGACGTTTCTATCAACCTTTTCATCGGGAGTTTTAGCCAAATCCATTCACCAGTCCGTTGAAGAATGAAAGAATAGGTCCTAGAGCAAGAAAAGGAAAGAACGTTAATACGACCACTATGAGTATGCTTGCGACTAGTACGATAGAGAAGATTAGGCTGTCTGTTTTGAGGCCAGTTTCGCTGCTGCGTTTTCGCCCTATCATCGAGCCTGCAAGTGCAAGCAACAGCAAAATGGGGAGATAGCGACCTAGAAACATTACAATGCCAGTTGAGATATTGAAGAATGGCGTGTTAGCTGAGGCGCCTAAGAAATCTGACCCATTATTGGCTGCACTTGTCGTAAACTCCCATAGTATCTGAGTAAAACCAATAGAGTTAGTGCTTACCCCAATTGCGCTTGCAGCGCCAGTCGCGTATGCTAAAACAGTTGGAATAAGGATTATTATGGGGTGAACAAGAAATGCAATCATAACAAGCTTCACGTCTCGTCCTCTAATTTTAATTCCTAAATATTCGGGGGTTCTACCCGACATCAGCCCAACGAGGAAAACAGTGATTATTATGTACATTACCATGTACATCAACCCTACGCCTTTGCCGCCAGGTGTTGCTTGAGTTAGCATGCCCATGAAGCCTGAAAGAATGTTGAGTGGGCTCATGGCTGATAGTGAGGCATTTACGGAACCTGTAGTGAATGCGGTGGTCGTAGTTGTCCAGAAAGCGGAGAAAAATCCGCCTATTCTTGTCTCGATTCCTGCGCCAGTAGGAAGGTTTTGAAAGAACCCTATTATGAGGTTTATCGAGAAGAGTCCGTAGGCGCCTATTAGTATTGGTCTAGCTTCCTTTTTCTTTCCAAGCATTCGACCGAATACAAATATCAATGTTGTTGGCAGAAGCATCATTAGAAACATTTCAAAAAGATTCGATATTGGGTTCGGATTCATAAATGGATGTGCTGCATTAGCTCCGAAATATCCGCCTCCGTTAGTTCCTATCTGCATTATAGATGCGAGTGAAGCTACGGGTCCAAACAGAATTGTCTGCGCTGTTCCCTCCATTGTCTGGACTAAAGAATAGGCATTTAGAGTCTGGGGAACTCCGAGAGCAACTAAAACCAATGCTGCAACCAAGCATAATGGAAGTAGAATTCTGGTAAGAATTCTTACAAAATCAACATGGAAGTTACCTATATCCTTAGAGCTGGAGATGAAACCACGTACCATAGCGATTGCAACGCATATTCCAGTTATAGCCGAAGTGAATTGAAGGAACTGAATTGCACCCATTTGGCTAAAAATCGAAAGTGTAGTTTCACCATTATAATGTTGCAGGTTGGTGTTAGTGCCAAATGATATCACAGTATTAAATGCTAGATCCCACGAAAGCCCCGGAAAGCCCTGAGGATTAAGCGGCAGCTTATCTTGAAAAACAAGAATCATAAAAGCCACAGCCATCTGCAAAACATTTAGAAACAAAGCAGAATAGAAATATCGTTTCCAACCCATTCCAGCATTAGGATCAACTCCGCAGATTTTGTAGATCGCGTTTTCAACAGGATTCAGAATTCGGTCAATACGACTTGGGGCTCGGGTAAATACTTTGGTTAAGTAAGGGGATAGACGCCACCCTAGCAAGATCGTTGTTACAATGAGAAGAATAACAGTTAAAGCTTGAAGGGGGTCGATCAAGTTTTACAAAACCTATGTTAATCAATCCTCACCTTTTACAACGAAATTATTAGTTTGAGGAAGGTGGAGTTGAACTTGTTTTGTCTTTTTCGGTGAGGCTACATCTTGTTCCCTTGTGGACCTTAAGAACGACAGAACTTACGGTGCTTTTCACACCTTTGATTTTCATAATTTTATTCTTCAGAACATCTCTGAAATCTTCAATGTCTTTAGCTGAAACAAGCGAGACTATATCAAATTCACCTGTTACTTCATAAAGTTCCTCGAGGTTTTCAAGTTCACCGAGAGCAGTCAAGACATTGTCCATTTCTGACGACTCTACAAAAATGTTTACAAAAGCGAACATTCGAGACAAATGTGGTCATCTTCTTCAATTGAGCGGATAAGCGTGCTATATACCTTTCTTTAAGGAAATAGGAACGTTTGTGCCTTTAATATTGAGGTAATTCTCGGATTTGAGTCTTTTATGAGTTTTGAGAACCACTGTGATTACAGTGCTTTTGACCCCCTTAATCTTTAGAATTTTGTTATGCAAGATGGTTCGGAACTCTTCCAAGCTTGTGGCGGAAATTATCGAAACAATGTCAAATTCTCCTTTCACCTCATAAATATCTTCGATGTTTTTGAGCTTTGAAAGTGCATCTATAACTTGAGTTTTTTTAGTCGGGTCGATAAAAATGTTAACGGAGGCTTCGAACCTGCCGTGATTATTTGAAGAATCGATGGTCTCCATATAGGTCATTGAAATCAGTAAGCTGCTTGAGTAGCTTTTGAGCCTTTTTGAGAAGTAAAATGTGCAATTTTGAGAAGTGAAGCGGGCTAATAGAAAGACGAAACCAAGGTTATTCGCCTAAAGAGAATTGTTAGCAGATTAATTATTCATCTTGTGTTTGATCTTTTTTCCTATTTTTAAGCGTGGATAATCGGGTAATATTGAATTGGAGCGCAAACCAGGCTTGGAGCTACAAAACTTTTATACGCTACTTTATGTTCACTTAAGTTGATGCCAACTGTCAGAGATTTTATGACAACAAACGTAATCACTATTGATTGTAATAGAACAGTTCTTGAGGCTGCAAAACTGATGCATCAACAAGATGTAGGCGATCTTGTAGTTATGGAAGGAAAGAAACCAAAGGGTATTGTAACTGAAAGAGACTTGGTTAGACGGGTTATGGCACAGAAAAAATCGCTTGAAACTAAGATCAATGAGGTAATGTCATTTCCGCTTATAACAATTGAGGAAGATTCATCGATTAAAGAAGCCGCAAGAAAAATGGTCAAATACAAAATCAGACGCCTTCCTGTAACAAAAAAAGCCGTCTTAGTAGGCATAATAGCTACTTCCGATTTTGCCAGGCATATTAGCAAAAGAAGCTTCAGCGAAACGATGATTGCAGCAATGAGCCGATACCCCTTAGCCGACTCTAGTTAAAGGATACTCAATTGTTTTTTAAATAATGATGTCACGACAGTTTAAACGACGGTGTCAATCTAACCCTCGGCACCATCATTCTTTCTAAGTTCAGGATGATTCAACAATTAGCTTATATTTCCAAACATTAATTGAAAATACATGTTTGAGTACCTCGTTATCATTGCTGCAGTTGCATCCTTGCTTGCTGCTTTTGCCTACATACGCTCGATGTTTGTTGGAGGTACCAAACCAAACCGTGTAACTTGGTTAATGTGGGCTATTGCGCCATTGATTGGAACTGCCGCGGCATTATCAAATGGTGTAGGATGGGCTGTTTTGCCTGTATTTATGGCTGGGTTTTCACCTTTTCTGATTTTTACTTCATCTTTCTTTGCAAAGAAGGCTTACTGGAGACTATCAACCTTTGACTATATATGCGGAGCACTTTCGGCAGTTGCGCTCATCATGTGGTGGCTGACTAAAGATCCAAACATTGCCATTGTTTTTGCTATAGCAAGCGATGCATTGGCATCAATACCAACACTTATGAAGGCTTGGACAAATCCAGAAACTGAATCTGTTTGGCCTTTTATAATAGGAACATTTGGGGCTGCTTCAAGTTTGGTTGTTGCAACATTTTGGACCTTTTCCGAATATGCTTTTCCCAGCTATCTTATAATAGTTAACATTATGGTTCTCATGGCGCTTTACAATAAGCAATTGATTTCGCGCTTGAAGAAAATCTTAATTTTAACTAAAAAGTTTAATAAACTTAAACTGGTTGAAAAGCTTGGGAATTTACGATGGAACTTGAAAAGTGCATTAAAGGTAGACGAAGTGTTAGAGCATACACTGATGAGCCTGTTTCAAAAGAACAAATTGAAGCCGTTTTGGAAGCGGGTACTTGGGCTCCCACAGGGATGCATAGAGAGCCCTGGAAGTTCGTAGTTATCGAAGACAAACAATTAATAAAGTACGTTTCTGACGAAACTAAAATTTTAGTCCAGCAAATGATGCCGCAACTATCCAAGCAGTTTTCCACAAAAGCTGATATAGTCTGCTACGATGCTCCGGTACTTATTTTGGTTTGTGCAGAAAAAGATGAGCAATGGGCCAACATAAATTTACTTGACAGTGTTCTTGCAACGCAGAACATGTTTTTGAAGGCATATGAGCTGGGACTTGGAACATGCTACATGGGATTTGTTAACTTCTTAAACAACAAGCCCGAAGCGCTAAAGAAGATTGGAGTCCCTGAAAACTGCTCAATGATGGTTCCCTTTATTATGGGGCACCCGAAAGTCGCACAGGGTACGGGAAAAAGAAATAGACCAGTGATTTTGAACTGGGTTAAGTAACAATTGGATAATTTGCACGGGTAAAATAGGAATTCTATCCTCCAAATTACCCCAATAAAATTGTTTTGAGCGTTGTTTCAATGGGAATATTAGAAAAATGATATTTTTATGTTGTCAGGTTTAAATTATAGGTTCTCCTGGGGGGTAACGTCCTAAGGCTTCTAGTATTTCTTCAGAAACCGACTTTTTTCCCTGATTTCGCACAAAATCGGAAGCTACAACTATACCTACCAGTTTATTTTTTTTCAAAACAGGCAGTCGTCTTATTTTGTTGGTTGACATTACTCTTGCTGCTTCTTTAAGAGAAGTATTAGGATCAATTGTAATGAGAGATTTAGACATAATCTCAGATATTTTTACGTTTAACGGTAGTTTCTTTGCCACAACTCTTCTAACCATATCTCTTTCAGTAACAATCCCAACAGGCAATTCCCCGTCCATGACAACCAAACAACCCAACTGGTTAGAACTCATTAGCTCCGCTGCATCAAAAATGCTATTATTAACATCAATTGAAACGACATCTTTGGTCATGATATCCTTTACCGATGTCATAAGTTGTTTTAAGAAAAAGCAACCTAAAAAAGCTTCTTAGCTTAAACATTAGGCAAAAAAGTCTGTGATTCCTTTTTTTGAGTTTTGGTGCTTCGTTTAAGTATTTTTAGCCTCGTAGTGCTAACATATTGCAGTTATACTGCACATTACCAGCCAACCAATCGTCTTTTTTAATGAGTACACTTTTGTATAATACTTCTAAATTATTTGAAGTGAAGAGGAGTTACTGGCGTCTTTTGGGAAATTGCTTAAATCAACAGTTGGCTTATGCGTTTATTTGGGATCGCTTTGAATGTCTGTTAACGAGCGTCAGCTAAAATATTTACTCGGATGGCTAATCGCCGGATCAAGAGGTGGTCCCACGCGCGCCAACATGATTGAGATCCTTAAAGAAACTCCGCAAAACGCCAATCAGCTAGCCACACTTCTTAATGTTGATTACAAGACCATTCGGCATCATATTGATGTTCTGGAAAAAAACAAAATGATTATCTCAGTCGGTGAATACGGTGCGACATATTTCCTTTCGCCAGCATTGGAAGAAAATTACGGTTCGTTTGAGGCGATTAGGAAGAGAATGGGGAAAAGGTAGAAAAGAACGAAAAACAATGGAGAGAAACGTATGCGAAAGAATACAAAAATAATGTTAGTTTCGATTGTTTTGATAGTTGTAGCATTGGATGCTGGGTTTTGGGCTGCATACTCGTTTTATCAACCACTTAACCCTCTGCAACCTTTGCCGCCACCCACCAGTAATCCTGGCGATCTTGAGGTATTTTATATAGCGCAAACGGTGGTTTCCTCCCTTAACCTTGTTCTTCTGGCTGTTCTTCTCATAGTGAATGCTGACATATTTCATAAGACCCGGTCAAAGTTTACGTTTGGATTATTGATTTTCTCAACAGCATTTCTCTTTAAGGATTTAACATCCAGCCCCTTGGTTATCTGGTTGTTTGGATTCCATCCTGCAGGTCTTGGACCTTTTGCTTTGTTGCCAGACTTGTTTGAGCTTGTAGTTTTAGCTGTGCTGCTATACCTTAGCTTTGAATAACACGAAATTCGTCGATTCAACGCATGAATGTTGTCTTTGTCTGACTTTTTGAGACGAAAATTTTTTATCAGTTTTTGACAGCTAAATTTTGTAGCTCAATTGTTGCTGAATTTGGGATTAAGTAGGTTCTAATTTAGAGGAAATTGGGTTCAAATGTTGAAAAATTGTTTAATAATCGATTAGACAATTGAACTTTTGTAAAATGGAGGTGGAAAAAATAAACAAAAGAACAATCGCAATCAGTCTAATATTGCTGACAACTCTGGCAGCAGTCGTCGGAGCATTAACATTAACCGCATTCGCAGAAACTAGTACAAACTCTACAAGTACAATCGCAAGCACAGCAGTTACCGCTGATACAACCCAGAACATAGATCAAATGCAGTTTGCAGGCAACATGATGATGGATAACCAAGGATTCAATGGAGGACCAGGTGGACACGGCGGACATGGACAAATGATGGGCGGCATGGACAGCATGAATAGCATTGAAATAAGCACCGAATACACCACAAACGTAAACACGATACTGGGCAATGACAGCGACATACAGAATCTAATCGCGCAAGGATACAACGTAACATCGATCAATCCCATAATCAAAGCAGTAATCCAAGGTGACGGTACAATCGCAACACAAGCAACCAACGCCACAGTAATCCTAACGAACGGAACATCCGGTTTCGCAACAGTCAACGTTGACGTCGCAAACGCAAAAGTCACTCAGATAATTACCTTCACAAGAACTGTCATTGACAAGAATACAACTTAATCAATAAGCAGGCATGCAAATCAGATGCAGCATTATAAACGGAGCAACTTCAGAGTTACTCCACATTCCACCTTTCTTGTATTTGATATGAGATTTAACAAATGCGATTAGGTCTCTGGAATGCTCCTTTTTCGGTAAATCTTCTGGATTAACTTTCACAAAGGAAGTTCTTACAAGCAGTCAACATGTGATTATTCTGAGTGAGAAAATGAACGAGGATAATCTGTATGACGCAATTTTCAAGAGAAAATCAATAAGGAATTATGATTCGGTTCCAATTGCTCAAAATTGTCTTAAAGAGATTTCCGAGAAGTTGGACGCTTTAAAGCCAGTGTCCGTGGGAGTTAGGACAGAGTTCAAGATTATTACGCCGGATGAAGTAACCAGAAAAGCATGAACAAAGCACCTCACTATATAGCAGCACTCTTAGAAGCAAAGGACATTTACAAGACTAACATAGGTTCTTAGCAGCTAAGCAAACAAAGAAAAAAGCTCTCTTTCTAGTCTGGTCCCATAATGCTTACTCTCTTTGTATCCCATGATGTGTTTTGCCAAAAACTCATTGGAAAAGTCTAATCAGGAGCCAGCTGGGGTTTGCCGGTTGGATATTCCGAGTCTACTGCTGCGAATGTAGCTCTTTCACCCATGCTAAGAGCTCGTCGGAGAGTTCTTCCTTCGCGATGACTGCCTCAATCAGCGAGAATTCCTTGTTGCCATGAGCTTCTTCCAGCGACCTGTAAAGCGTGTCACAGTTGTCGCAGTAAGTAGCCTTTTCCTCCCCAGAGTTCGGCCATCTTCGCATAGGGCCAATTCACAAGTTCATTGAAGCGGGCAGTCGGGTAGAACAGCTGTTGCATTCCCCAACGGCTATTGTTGAAGACTATGAAAATTGGGTTTATGCCGTAGCGAGGGCAATGGCAGATCTCTTGACCCGTCATCTGGAAGCCTCCATCGCCGAGCAGAACAAGCGGGCGCTTCCCAGTGGAGACGGCGTATCCGATGGCGGCTGGGGTCCCGAAGCCCATGGATGCATAGTAAGGGTCAGCAGTGACCGAAGGCGCCTCGATCTTGGTCGTCACGAACAGGCAGTCTCCCGTATCAGAGACGATAGGCATCTCACCGTACTTGCCAAAGAACCAGTTTATGGCGTCAACTATCTCCTTCACTGTAACCACTCTTTCCTTTTCATATTTGCATGCCCTGTTAAACACCAATTCTGGCTCTGGCTGGGAACTGGAGGCTTTTTCTCTGAAGGTTCCTGCCCAAGAGATCTGCAACCAAGAGCTCAAGCGGGACCTCGTCATACTGGTGGTGTCCCATAAGGACTTTCCGCGAAAGGCAGAGAATCAGGTTTTCTTTCTTCAACTTCTTCAGGCGCAGTCCGAGGTTCATGTCGGCGAGAATCGTGCCCAGCATGAGGAGGCAATCCGAGTTCTCGACGAGTTCCCGTGCAACGGGATTTCCCGCCGTGCCCAAGTAGGTGCCAAAGTAGTAGGGCTCGTCTCTGGGTATAACGTCCCGACCAAGGAAATCCGAAACAATCGGCACGCCAAGCCTCTTAGCCAAGGTCAAAGCAGGCTCGTTCAGTCTGAATCGGTCGACCTCAACCCCGACCATGATGAGAGGCGACTTGGCTGCTGAGAATCTGCGCAGGATTTCGTCTGCCGCTTCTCTGATTGCGCCCTCGTCCGGCATGAAAGCCGGCATCTCTTGCTCAGGCATAGTTATTTCCTTGTCAACCATATCGCGGGGGATTTCTATGTAGACGGGAAGCGAAAATTCCTGACAAGCTTTCACCGCATGAAGGATTTTTTCGTAAGCAGTTGTTGGGCTGTCCAGTATGGCGGCTTCCTTAGTTACTTCACCGAAGACCTTAAGCTGCGAATCAAAGTCCTTGACCATGTGATGTAGGAAGGCATCTTTCACCCTCTCGCTTTCGCCTGGACCACCAGATATGACGATGAGCGGGGTCTTCTCAGCGTAGGCGCAAGCTACTGAATTCAACATGTTGAGTCCTCCTGCGCCATATGTGATGCATGCCACGGCGGGTTTCCCAGTCGCCCTTGCTGCAGAGACTGCGGCGAAGCCTACGCCTGGTTCGTGAGAGAAAGTGTATAGCTTTAGGTTGGGGTCGTCTTCAATGACTTTGAAGAACCTGATGACCATGTCTCCAGGGATGCCGAACACAGATTTCGCTCCTGCGTCTTTCACCGCTTGAAGCAGGAACTCGCCTATTGTAAGTTTGCCTGTCATAATTGAGCCCATCAGAATGAGGTTTTCGGAAGCTAATAAACCTGCATTGAATAAGCTGATATGCGTGGATTTAGATTTCTAATGGAAATAACCTTAAACAAAGCTCTAATTGCTAAATTGGTATCGGAGATGGTACTAACCTCAATTTATCAGTAAGAGATGTTGAGGTTGGGTCGTACCGAACTTACCATCAAACGTGTATTCCCGTTGCTTGTCGATAAACGTACTCTGATTATAAAAGACTCATCTACAAGTCTGCGGTGGAAGTTTGCCTTCTTCAATATCATGTATTTCTTCGTATTTTATGTAATTAATTTTTCTACGTTATCGCTTAGGAACTCATCTTTATCTTCCTAAGATGTTTGTTTTCTTCCAAGTCTTGAAACGATAAACCCTACGATTATCCCCATCGTAATTGGTAATGATACCGTCACTATTATGCCTGTTAATTGCCACATGTAGCCGTTACGGAGGAGAAACCATATTTTTTGACAAAAACCATCAAGAAACCAAAGCCAATTAAAAGCATGACAAGAACATCCATTGATTTTTCATACATGAAAGCGTTTTCTGTGGAAGAAGGTGACACTACATTTGCATAATTGTTGAGTTCCGGTACAAGCACTATTCCGACAATAATTGCGATAACTAAGAAAACCGCTGCCAAACTCTCAGGTCTTTCCAGTTCCCCACCAAATCCACCCTTCAACAAACGTTCAATAAGAAATCCTAAAATGGAATATTTGTATATAAGCCTATAATTATTAACTTCGCCAATTGAACATTTAATATTTTTTTCATAACCCAACCTAAACAATTAGCGAGCACTCCATGATTTCACCCACTCCAAAACCTAAGCAAAAAGAAATTGAATTAATGCTAAATGGATTTTGATTTGAGATAAAATACCTGCTCCTGTTTTCGGTTTAAGGAAGTTTTCGCTTGCAAATTTGCTTCGCTTCCATTAGTTTTCGATGACTTGAATGCTCTCCTACTTTTAAAGGATTTCACATGGCGCAGATGGTTGTTTATAGGTGGATTGTGGAAAATCCTTAAGAAACACGATGAAACTTGAACTTGGCTATGACCAATAATGCTTGACAATTTGAAGAAAGTTGTTACAAGGGTTTGATACTAATGCCACGTTCACTTTTTGATTCTTTAAATGCTTTCATTCGCAGACGCCACCGATTAATTATTGTTGCGTGGGTGGTTGCCGTGCTTTTTTCGCTGGTTCTTATTCCAAGTTTCTTTTCCGCTGTTTCTTATGATTTAACTGGCGCATTTGGAAGACGTTCCAACACTGAATCAGATACAGCGGCTCACATAATTGAAACCCAATTCAATAGTTCAAATAATAGCACTAGAAGCACTGAGAGTGGAGGAAACAGCAATAGCAGCATCATAGTTGTTCTCCAAAATGTACCAGTTTATTCTGATGAGTTAAAACAAAAGGTGTTAGCACTCAATAGTACCTTATCCAAAAACACAGGTATTATCAATTATACAGGTCAAACAAGTCTCTATACCCTTGAGACAAGCCTGCTAAATTCGTCTTTATCAGATTTAATTAATCAAACAGTAAGTCTGCAATCCAACATAATCACCATCAACTCAGGATTATACAGTTTACAAAATAACCTTTTGACGTTGAGTCAAAATCTATTTGCGCTACAAAATGGCATCAACCAAACTGCTCAATTAATATTCGGCATACCCACTGCGTTTGTCGGTGTTTGGCAAGGAATAACAGCTCAAGGCGTAACTGATCCAGCAATTGTCAACATGCAAGCAAACGCTACCACCTACAATTTAACTTCCAATTTCGGCGGTAACCCCCAATCAATGGGGTATTATGCTGCATTTTATGGAGCTTGGGCAACTAGTTTTCAAGTTCTCCCAAATAGCACCTCAGTGGCTGACCGCGAAACGTTCGCTATAGGTCAAGCCGTTTCAAGTCTTATAAATAGTTCACAGCTTGATTCACAGACAAGCCAAATGATTGGTCTTGTAGCGTCAAGTTTGAACATAAACACATGGAACCAAGCTACGGCAACAACTAACCTGACTATCTCAAGTTTTGCATCAAGCATCCCATCGAGCCTTTCAGCGGCTTTAGGAGCCTCCCCAGCTACTGTCGTAAATAAATTGTATAGTTTTGGAATATATCCGTCAAATAATACCCTTGGCAACTATGCAATTTCGCTTTTAGAAACCAGCTACTCTAACCTAACTACTCCAGAAGTAGGTTTTTCGGTATCTGATTTAGTAAACTCAGCCTATAAACTCGGCTATTCCCCAAACACGAATCAAACATGGAATCTATCGAGCACATTCATTTCAAACGCCACCCAAACAACTCTCGCAAATTCTCCGCTTTTCTTTATTAATGCCACTTCACTCGGCAATCTTCTTTCATCTATTTCACCCAACTCAACCGCCGCCGATCGAAACCTTGCCATTGATAACTTAATCACAACTCAATCATACAAAACTTACCCATACATACCCTTACATACTTTAGCAGGCAACTTCGTTAATTCTCAAAATGACACTATGCTTGTCATTCTCGGGTTTTCCTCTAGTCCAGATCAAAATACTATTGCCCAGGTAGAATCTGATGTGCAGAATTCAGGTTTACAAGACCTTGGGTCAGTTTATGTGACTGGCGGCGAAGTCCTAAGTAGAGATGTAGAAAATGCCTTTTTACCTGCTCTCGAAGTTACCGCAGGACCGGGCATTGCGTTTTCTCTTTTAATTGTTGGGCTTTTGTTCTTGGCACCAGTAGCTGCTTTAATTCCTGTTCTACTTGGCGGAATTTCAGTTTCAATTTCACTTGCGGCTATTTATTTAGCAGTTGTAAAAGTTGGAAATGGAAGTTTAACTTTCCTCACACCAACCCTAACCATTCTCTTAATGTTGGGTTTAGCGGTAGATTACGCGGTTTTGCAGCTTAAACGAACAAAAGAAGAACGGCAAAAAGGAAAATCCATCGAGGAAAGCGTAGCCATTTCTCTCAAGTGGGCAGGACAAGCCGTCCTAACTGCTGGAGTAACAGTTATAGTCGCGTACATTGTCATGGCGGTCGCTAACGTACCTATCTTCAGCGATGTTGGAACCGCAATTGCATTAGGTGTTTTAATTTTGCTTGCAGCATCCTTAACTTTGTTGCCAGCTCTCGAGATAGCTTTAGGAGACAAAATTTTCTGGCCAGGAATAAACCGACTAAAGGCAAAGTCCGATCCAAACAAGAGCGTACTAACACGTTTAGCCCACAGCACGCTTAAACGCAAAGTCCCAATCGTAATTCTAATCAGCATTATTGCCCTGGGTGCAGTATTTGTTATGTACGAAACGCCTACAAGTGAGGATTTTCTAAATCTGATTCCTCACTTCCAAAGCAATCAGGGTCTAACTGTTATTGCTAACAGTTTCGGAAGCGGAGCTGTAGAGCCAACTTCCATTGTCATCACGACTCCAACAGAGATAGCTTATGGAAATAATCAATTCAACCAGACTCTGCTGGATCAAATTGAGCTAATTACTGCTTCAGCTGCAAACTCTAAAGGTGTAACTTCTATTGCTGGTCCAACGCGACCTTTTGGAAATGCATTTAACTATTCATCTGTCGAAAACATGTCTGAACTCCTTCGTTTGCAATATGAAAGCCAAATGTTTTCGTCCATTGGACTTGATAACAAAACCGTTGTTGTTACTGTGGGCTTTTCAAGTTCAGCTTTCAGTCAATCAGCCATCAGCAACTTAGAGACAATGGAGAAAAACATCAATCAACTGCCAAATTTGGATGGCGTAATCATACACTATGGTGGGGCAACGCAATCAGCATATGATAGCCACTCTTTCATGACCTCACTCATTCCGGAAGTAGTAATAATTCTCTCAGTTGCAGTTTACGTAATCTTATTTTTCCAGTTGCGTTCAGCATTCACACCCATCCGTTTAATAGTCACGATACTTTGCAGTGTCGCCTTCTCTTTGGCCATCGTTTCGTTGATATTCTACTTCACCTTGAATCTTCCAATTTTGGACTTTGCTCCCCTATTTGTGGTAGTAACTATGCTAGGTGTTGGAATAGATTACGACATTTTCTTTTTAACTCGTATTCGAGAAGAAGTTCTCAACGGTAAAACTGACAATGAAGCAATTGTAACTGCAATTGACAAAGTCTGGGTAACCATTCTTTGTTTAGGATTAGTACTTGCCATTGTTTTTGCTTCATTAATATTAACTAACATTCCGATTCTTCAAGAAATCAGCCTTGCAGTTGCAGCAGCTATACTAATTGACGTCACCGTCGTTATCCTCTTCTTTGTTCCATCACTCATGGGATTAGCACAGAAATTCAACTGGTGGCCCTACAAAATCTCCAGGAACAAAACACCAGAAAATAAAACTGAATAAAATCGGTAGTCTTAACGATTGTTTTTCTTTTTTATTTTTTTCTCTTTATGACTCTTTTGGCTTTCTCTTGTCCTCAGGCATCACAATACCACCATCAGAAGCTCCATAAATCTCAGCCTTTCCCTCCAACAACAATTTCCCAACATAAGCGCATGTTACATGCATCAAGTTCATGGTGGCTCATTTGGGCGTTTAATCCTCGTATACCTAATTTCGCTAAGCCTTCCTTTAACTTCTCAATGCCACGTTGTTTTCGTGGAATACCAAGAACGTCTTGTGCACCACCAGGATACGCTTCAATTACTCTGATAATTTTCAGCTGCAAGAACGCTTTTAAGGTACATGCCTCGCAAGGTTAGTTTTCTCATTGGACCCAGACGTAAGAGGAAAAAATTTTATTCCTTTCTTGAGGAGTTCTCTATCACTTTCCCTTAAGTGGTTGCCTGTTCTTTCTTCGATGGATTTTCTTCCTGGAGGAAGACATAAGGGTGCATCAATGGCGACGACTTGGGGTTGGTTTCTGCGGGTTTTTTCAAGAATTTCTTTATCTGTGTAAATTAAGCAGGTTTCTACGTTCAGTCCATGAAGTAAACAGAAACCTGTAGGTCGTCTTTCAACTCCTGCTAAATCTAAACCAATAATCGACATGTACTCTCAATATAACTTTGAGTTGTCATTACTAATAATTCTTGATGTTGCCCACCGCAATATGCTTCTCAGAGTTCAATTATTCTCATAAAAAATAGTATTTTCCCCATATTTTTAAAATAAAAAAGCCCTGTTTTAGCTATTTAACAGGCAAGCAATAGAAAGTGTTTTAAAGACATACATATGATACGTTCAATCAGAGGAATAATCATGGCAAAATGCCCCACATGTGGAAAAGAAGTCAAAACAGCAAAGAAAACCTGGAAGATGGCTGGAAAACCAGACAAAAAAGGCAAACGGACACAACTTACCATAGCGCTCTATGACTGCTGCGGTAAGACTTTCCGAGAAGTCTTAGACAAGAAAAAGATTTAATCAAAATCCTTCCATTTCCCTTTTTCTATTTTTTCTTATTTTCGTGATCGGTTATCTTAAAAGCTTAATAGCCAATCTATTGATTTTCAGCCCAAAATTAACTATTAAATAATCTATAGTGCAAACTGCAGGTTGATCATCCAAAATCGCTTTAACACGTTCAGGAAACAAACCATTAACAACAACACAAGTAATGCGTGACTTCAAAAGCATTTTAGGCAGGGCTTTATCAACAGATGTCCGTTTATCCATCTCCAAAAGTTCACAGGCAGATAAACGTTCAATCAATCGAGCCTCAGTATGCGTTTTGGGATCATTTGTAAAGATACCATCTACATCAGTGATTAACAATATTTTGGGCGCTTCCAATTTTTTGGCAATGTACAAGGCAATGGTATCAGAAGTTACATCCCAAGAATTCTCCAACTGATCCTCATTTAACAACAAATAAGATGGCAAAAAAACGGGTAACTTTCCCTGTTCAAAAGAATTTTTGATTTCTTCAAGCTTTCTTACAGCAACTGAATTCGGTATCAAATCTGACAATAGCAAGCCATATTGATCCATACCTAAAATCGCCATTCTGATGCGAGATACCACAAGACAACGAAAATCGTTTATCTAAACTTCTGACAACATCTGCAAATTCTCCGCCGCCTGGCACAATTATCAATTTGTGCTTCTTTGAGATTTCGGTTAGTTTTGTGCATAAGGCTCTTAACTTTTCAGGATGTAGAGCCAAGCTTCCGCCCACTTTGACAACTATGGCGTTCATTTGCTGAGTTTCTCCTTCAAGTATTTTGCAGCCATTAAAGCAACGCCAAAGGCTGGAGTCGCCATAACAGCTTCCTGAGGTAACAGTGTTCCTAAATCAACTATTGAATCAACACTAATGTTCTAAGCAGCTTTTCTCGCTAGAAAGTTTTTTCCAAGTCCAGTCACTACAACTGGCACTTTTCCTGAAGCCAATAATTTTGTGTAAGCGTAGACTTTACTTAAGCCGTTTTCAACCTGCTGAATTTGCTTCTCGTAGATATATTGTGCAATGTTGAGGATTTCTTTTCGGGTTAACATTTCAGTGTCTGCACAGACCACCCTAGCAAGCCGCGCTATCGCTTCAGACAAGCTTTTTCCTCTTCCATCAGCAGTTTCAGAAGTGTACTCCTTCTCAGCAATATTACCCAGAGCAAGGTGAACATCACCTGATAAAGCAAAAAGCTCAGAAGAAACGCCTGCAATTCCGTTTCTCATAGGGATCGATTGTACGATTGCGGCAACGTTTGTTCGTAAACTGCCTGTGTAAACAAGTTCGCCGCAAATAAGCTTGTCTAAATCAGTTTTGCCATTGGCAGCAACTTTGCCGTTTAATAATAGGAATTATGCTTGTGCTGGTGCTGCCAACATCAACCACAACACAATCTTTGAGGTGCTGAGCTACTAGCCAGCCTGTAGCTGCCCAATTTGCCGCTGCAACTTTCATCGGTTCTCTATTGGCAATTTCCAATGTCTCCAATTTAGCATCCGTGTTTAAAACATAAATCGGCACCTCGTAAATGCTTTTTTGACGCAGCTTAAAATGTGATTGACGCCTTCACGTTTGGTTTGGTAAACATCTGACAATTCAGCAGTCATGGTTACGCCGAATACCATCAAGCATACCTGCACCCAACCGCTCTTTAAGCATCTAGAAGAACACTTGCGAGTTTTTCAGGTTGTTTCCAGACTGGAAAATACTCAATAGCCACTTTAGAATTGAGCAAGTTACCATCTTTGATACTGACCAATGCGGCTTTAGTGTTTGCGCCTCCAATATCGTAGCCTAACACATCAACCAAACTGTTTTCCTCAAGATGATAATGTTGAGTAAGTGCTTTTTAGCTTCTTCTAAACGCAAGCTTGGCATTATCTAAGGTATCGCCTTTACCAATGAACTAATGCGCAGGAGTTTTTTTATTCGTCTAATGGAAAAGGAGGCGAAATAACCTCCTCAAGTTTTGCTGCTTTTTGGAAGCTTTCTATCGTGGGTGTGGATTGTTTCTGTTTTTGAGAAACAAGCATAACCCCGCACTTTCCTGTTTAAAAGGCAATTTTCCATTGACAACTGATTTCATTAATGCTTCAGCAATGTTGAAGCCCAGATATCTCACGTAAACCAACATAGGATGTAGTTAATCTTGGGTTAACATCAACAATAAACGCTTTATGCTCAGTTAAAACAAAATCAATCCCTATGTAACCTTTCAAACCAGGGAAGGCTTCGACAACTCTTTCTGCAATGCTAAACACATTCTTGTTTATGCCAATGATCAAAAGGAACTGCATCCTCCTTCGTAACTTGAAATTCCTTCGGGACCCGCCAGGACTAATATTCTGCTTGTTTAAGCTTAATGCCAAAGCTTTTTTGCCCGTGGATAGTAAGCTGACACTTGCAGCTTCTCCCTGAATATATTTTTGAGCAATAAAATGTCTGCTTGAGGATTCAGCGCTTATTTTTGCAAATGCACTCGCGAGTTGGGATTCTTCTTTTAACTAGGCTTAATCCGGCACAGCTAACGCCATCAACGGGTTTCAAAACAAATGGATATCCTATCTCTCTTTCGATAGTTTGTTTAGCTTTTACTAAGCCCTCATCTAAGTCAAGAACCACAGTTCTTGGAATAACTTCAAGCTTATCCAATGTTTCATAAAGAAATGCTTTGTCGGCAACTCTCCCAATGGCTTGTGATTCACAGTTTAACGAAATTTTCCCTGTTTGCTCAGCTACCTCTACTAGGGATTGTAAGGTTTTTCCTGTTTCAGGAGCAATAATATAGATTGCATCATTAATTTTAGCAATGTTATTTAGAATTTTTTCGGATTCTTTAGAGTGAAAAACTGGGTACGGTACAATTCGCATTCAAAGGCAGGTTTAGTTTTGACAACCTTGCGTCGAGTAATATTGTAACTTCATGTCCTGCCGTTCTAAAATCTGCTACAACACAGCGTAGCATACCGAATCCCTCAGTTAAAACGCTCGGCGGAATAGGTTGCCCCGCGTATCCACCGCCAGAAACGTACTCGTAAACAAGAACCTTCAAACGGAGCTCACTTCAAGAATCGGTTAAGGTAACTTGAGGCGCATTAAAGTTTTCGATTTCACGAAGATCTTTCAGAAAAGCCCTAATATGCGGCCTTTTTACATGAGGCATAACAACGACTCTGATGCAGTCGTACCGTGGAATGTAAGAAACAAACCAGCCCCGATTCCGCAATTTTTCAGCCAAACTTTTAGTGTTTTTGCTTCGAAAAGCAACCAAATTTAAAGTTGGCTTCGTAGCGAGTTGAAACCCAGAGTCTTCAAGCCCTTCTGAAAGCAGTTTTGTGTTTTTCATGCAATCGTCAACGATTTTCTGATAACCATCCAAACCGAAGGTTTTTGAAAACTGCCCATACCGAAGCTGCTGCAGCGCCTGTTCTGGTTCCAACAAATGTATATTGGAATTTGTTGGTTAAGTATGGAGTTTCTGTTTTTATTGAATCCAAAGCTTTGGTGTCTTTGAATATTATTCCGCCTGTGGGAATTGACAGCCATTCCCATTTTGTGCGGGTCAACAGTTATCGGATTTTACCCCTTCTAAGCTAAAGTCAAAGCTGGGTTTTCCGTTGGCTAAAAAAGGAATTATTAAGCCGCCGAATGCTGCATCAACATGCAAGTGAACATCATGCCTTATTGCTATTTCAGAAAGTTCGCTTATTGGGTCAATGGCTCCAAATTCAGCGGTTCCAGCTGTGCCGATGATGGCAACGGTGTTCTTGCTGATGCATCTTTCAATTTCTGATGGGATAACCCTAAAAGAACTATCTAACGGTGCGTAAACTGGTATTAGGTTCAGCATGTCGACAAATTTTAGTAAATGAGAAATGTGCTGACTCTGGCAAAACCACTTCTGGCTTGCTTGACTTTGGCCATGTTTCTGGCTGCTAACATAGCCATTAGGTTTGCTTCAGTTCCACCTGAAACCAGAAAGCCACTTGCAGTTCATGCCATGGAGCAGTTCGGCAAGTTCCTGTATGACCTGTTTTTCTAATTGTATACTTCCGGGAAAAAGACCTGGATCGCCCAAATTTGAATCAAAAAACAACTGATAAGCCTTTTTCTGCAATTGGATGAGATTCGGTGCACATAGAACATAATATTTTTCCGTCATGATATCTCTTGTCTAGGGACTGAATATTTTTTAGCTCGTCTAAAACAGCTTTTTTGCGTAATCCCTCAGGTTTCAAAGCTAAACCTTCTGCACAGTTGCTTGCATTTTTGTCTGCCTAACTACCTCTGCCAATTCACGCACTAGCTTTCTAGTAATTTGTCCCGTGACTCTGTTGCTGTTTGTGCAGGCGGCTCCACGTAAGCCTGCGATGTCTGCACCTAAACTATGAACTGATAGGTAAATCCTGTTTTCTCAGCGAACCTGCCAATGCAGCTTCCAAGCCAAAACCATGCGCCAGAATAACGAATTTTTTCAATTCTGCGATAGATAAATGGTCAAAGAGGTTTCTTCCATCTTTAACTGAAGTATCAATCATGGCAACCTCTACTCGTGCATTATGTGCTATTTCTGGAATAAGCAAGGGATTAATTGCAGCCGATTTTTTCCGCATCAGCGTAACCAGCTACGGCGACTTTGATCTTTGGGTTGCATTCTTTGGCTGCTCGACTTGCATTTTGCAACAGAAAGATGGCTTCTTGAGGTGTTTTGATTCCGAAAAGTCCAACTTTAATGTAATCGACACCTAACGATGCTGCGCCAAGAGCTGCAAGTGATACCGACCCAGGAAGATTTCCAACTTCTCCGAGCGTACAACTGACTTCAAGATTCTTGGCGTTATCTCTTTTATTCGTTTGATTACCCATGGATAATTCGCGCCCAATGCACCCTCCAGAGGGTTTTTGACATCTATAATGTCTGCTCCTCCAGCGATGGCTTCCAAAGCTTCTTTCTCGTTCATGGGACTTATGAGCAGCTTCAAGTGGTATCACATTCATGCGGCTTATTGATGCCTTTAAAGTTTTCCTGTTCGGTAAGCCTGGTTTTCTAATGCCAATTACAAATTTGTCTTAATTTCCAATTAGCGGAGGAATAGCCAACACGAGCTTATACACCAGTTGAAAGATCACTAAAGGTTCACAATTACGTTCAGTTAAAATCCAAACAATTTGTTGCTTATTTCAGAAGCTGATAAGCTAATCAATAAATGGCCAAGTTTTTCTATATGTGCAAAGTCAATTCCTAAAGGTGTCTACACCTTGAAGATTATACCAGTAATCGACATTTTAGCTGGAATAGCCGTCCACGCAGTTAAAGGCAAAAGAAGAGAATATAAATCGCTAGAAAGTATCCTTTTCAAATCAGTGGAACCAGTAGAGATTGCTAAAGCATTTAAGACCCTTGGTTTTAACGAACTGTATATTGCAGATTTAGATTCAATCGTTGATTGCTCGATAAAATTTGAAGCCTTCTTAAATCCATCGTCGATAAAACAGACCTTAAATTAATGGTCGATGCAGGAGTAACAAGCAGTCGAAAGAGCTCAGAAACTTCTTGAAAGCGGCGTTTCAAAATTAATCATTGGAACGGAGACGTTGCAGAGCAAAAATTTCGTGGCTGAAGCCGTTAAACATTTTGGAAGCGAGCGGGTTATTGTCAGTCTGGATTTGAAAGGCGATAAAATACTTGTTAAATTGGGATTTGACGGCTGCCTAAGCCCCATTTGTCTTCTTAGACGATTTTAAACAAATGGGTATTTCGCAGGTTATAGTTTTGGATTTGGCGAGAGTCGGCAGCGACGAAGGCGTAAACACGGATTTTCTCAAAAAAGTAATTGCCGAGGTTGGCGTTGACGTTTACGTTGGCGGAGGTGTAAGAGATATCAATGATTTGATTGAACTAAGAAATCTCGGGGTATCTGGAGCTTTGATAGCTACTGCCTTGCATACAGGCATTATAACTATTGAACAACTAAAGCAAGAAGGCTTTCTTTAATCGAGTTTTGCTAAACAAACAATTCCGCCGAACTGAGTTAGGCGTTTACCAGCGTTTGACTCTGCATCAATCACCCGCGTTTTTACACCATTTTTCGCTGCAATCTGCATAAGCCTATTTACTCGGTTCTTCTGGCGGCTACCGTTAAGGTATTCGTCTGTTAGCATGAGGTATTCGGGTTGGGGCTTTCCTGGTGCTTGTGGAAATAGGATAAGACTTTCGGCTTCCTGCAATGAAAAAAGAACCAAATTATCGGTTTTGCTGAGGCGTTTCTCAAGAATTTCGAGTAAGTTCTCGGTTTCCTCGTCAGCGTTTTCTTGAATTAATTCCTTGAAAGCTGATGTTTTTGTTAAGGCGGCCACTTGCGAGGGAGAACTGGCAGAACCCGTTATCTGTGAAATTGATGCTTTACTTGTGCCTTGGAGAAGCCATGAATGATGAGATTTTACGTGATGTAGAAATTCCAGTGCATAGCTGGTTCGGGATGGCGAAGCCACGATTATACTTCTTACGCCTTCTTTTAGCACGGGTCTTAATGCGTTAATGATGGTTTCATGAAAGTTATAGATGGCTTTTTGGTCTTTTCGATCGCTGTTTAAGGAAATAGTTTGTTGTTGTTTGGCGACTTGACTGAAGACATACCAGAGTGTAGCGTGATCTTGTTCTATGCCTATTAGAACGGCGACGGGGTAGCCTCGCTTGTAGTTTTTAGGTTTCATTTGTTTTCGTTATTCATCTGTGCAACTTAGTTATTTTAGATGTTGCTTGCTTTGTCAGGGTTTGTGGAAACGGCGTTGAAAACGTTATGTTTATCAAACCCAAAAACCGTTGCTATTACATGAATAAAGTATACACCAAGCAAGATCTTGATGTTGAACTAAAGAAAAATCATAAAGTTCTCGCCCTTTTCTACTCTTCAGGGTGTCCTTTCTGCGTAGGATTTGTTCCAGTCTTCGATAAAACAGTAGGAAAAATGAGTTTTGAAAAGGTAATCCACGTTCTCCTCGATGACTACGATAATCCTCTATGGGACGATTACGATGTTCCTGCTGTACCAACAGTTATCTATTTTGAAGACGGCAAGGTCTGTAAACGACTTGATGCACAGCTCGGAAGGGGTCTGAGCGAAGCGACATTTAAAAAGTGGATAGAAGAATTTAAGATTAAATGAATCTTGAATTAAATTCTAACTATTTTTCCAAACAAAAAGTTTCAACAAAAAGAAAAAAATAGACAATTCTGCATTTGTATTTAAGAATGATTTTTCAGAAGTAAAAAAAGGAAAATATGGGGTATTTCTTTCTTAGGACCAAAATTTAAAGTTGCTTAATTGGTCCATCAGAGATTATTAGCATAATTCCAGGAATGACGCCTGCAAAGATTAGCGCTATTATGGCCCATAACATGTTGCTTGTTGCTTTTAATGTTGCGATGTCGCCTGCGTTAGCTGCTTTGTACATTTTATAAATTCGGAGAAATACTATTATTGAAATTGCGAACAGCACCAGATATACGATTGCTGGTAGTACAACGAAGATGCCAAGTCCAACGACTGATAAGAATGCAAATGCGGCGAATGTCCATAAGGCGGCTCCTATCCAAACGATCACGAAGATGATCGAGAAGATGAAGGCTATCAACATGTATGTTTTTATTGTTGATAAGTTTGTGCTCGATGTTGGGGGTGGTGGTGGGGGTGGATTTGAATATGACATTTTTTTTAAAAACTCCTTGATATCTTTTCTATGATAGTTGTTTATAATACTTTCTCTCAAGGGCAAAGCGCTAACTGCTTAAGACAAAAATAAAAACTCAATTTAGGGCTTAAAGCTCATTAATAGTGCCAATTCAAGCCACTTCCAAGCGCATTCTACGTCCACAAACCCAATTTTCCTTAGCCAATGCATTTGCGTTTCAACATCTAGAAGTTTGTTTGAAGGATCCTCAGTCTCAGGAGTTAAACCTGTGGCCGTTAGAAACTTTATATGAAGGTTTTCTGTTGCCGAAGAAACGTGCTCAAGGTTTAAGAAAACGCCTGTGGGGTTTAACAGGTCGAATATTTCCTTATAAAGCTGGTTTTTTCTGCGGTGAGTCAAATGGTGAATTGCTAGACTTGAAACTACTGCGTCAAATTTGCCCAATTGCTCTGAAGGGAGCGGATGACTGAAATCATGTTTAACTATTGTTACTTGTTTGTCGTTTGAGAAGCGTTTTTTGGCTTGTTCAATCATAGGATCAGAAAAGTCCAAAGCTACCCCTTCTACTGAAGGATTATTCAGTTTCACTCGCGCTAGTAATCTTCCATCGCCTGTACCCAAGTCCAAAA
>CAWJGR010000025.1:0-68128 GCA_963842545.1 Candidatus Bathyarchaeota archaeon | reverse complement strand
CTCCGCCTGTGCCGCTTGAGTCGCCGCTGTAGAGTATGCCGTTGTAGATTCCGCCGATGACACCGTACATGTGGTTAGTCGGTTTCTGGTGTTTGCAGTGTCCAAATCTGTTGACCTGTCGTTGTGCTAAAGCCCATCCATATACGTGTTTCTTTTTGCATCATTGCAAAGACGCCGTTGCCTAAGTTGTTCTGGCTAAACCACATGGTTAAGTTACCTGGACGTGGAGCTGACATTGACCATAGAACTTGACCCATGTTACTTGGTCCGATGCCTGATAGCGTATTGGATAATAGGTTGCTGGTGTTGGGTATGATGCTGTTCCGAGTGTGTTTGGTAGTGTGCTGTATATCATTTCTTGGTCGCTTGGTCTACTGCGAAGAGGAATGGCGAAGATGGTGTGTTGGGTATAGTGCCTTGTGGACCTGCAGTATGGCATAGTTTGTTGTGCCGTTGATTCTTGCGTCTATTTGTGCGCCCAGTGCTGGTCTGTAGAACCAGTAGCTGTTAGATGAGCTGCCGTAGGTAACGGTTCCATTTCTTATACCTGATCCTGATGGTACTGTCGGTGCTACTTGGTATTGGTTGACAAATACGCGTGTGCTGTTCCAAACGGATAAGTGTTTTGGTGGCTGTTGTTGACGGTGTAGAGTAGATCATTATGTCTGCCGCTTATGCGTCAGTTGATAAAGCTGGTGAACCGAATGATATTACATAGCCTGGAACGTTCCAAAGGTTGCATATCCAGTTGCCAGTCATGGGGTCGAATGCTGACCAGACGTTAGATCCGTTGTGGCTGTCCAAACTGCCCAGAGAGTATCGATTGTGCCGTGTTGGTTGGGTGATTCAAAGTCCATTTCTTGTCCGAAGGTTAGCTGTGGATAGCTGTTTTTGTTGAAGCTGCCTATTTGGATTGGATTTGGACTGGTTCCAGTTCCCATGTTGACTGTACCGCTCCATGCGTTTGTTCCGTTCTGGTACCAGACTTGCTTGTCCAGTTGTAAGATCAAGTCAGATGAAGCCGTATTCTGGTGGGTTAGGTGTGTTGTAGTAGAGTCTGTCCGTTCATGATTATTGCGTTTGAGAACATCGTTTCGTATGATTGATAACCGTAGTAGTTGTCTCCACCGTTGTTAAGTTGCTGTGGGTTACCTGCAATTCCTCCGAAGTTTCATGGGTGTAGACCATGCGATGTGGGCTGTTGTTGGTGGTTGTGTGTAGTCATTAATGATTCCGCCGATGTTATTCTCTGGAATCTGAGTGCCGTGAGTAGTTTGGTGCAATACCTTGACCTAGCCAGTCGCCAGTGACATAAGCCCATGTTGAGTGCCCAGCTTGACTAACTGGTTCGCTCCAGTATTCAGTTGGCAATGGATAGATTATTTCGGTTGGAATAGGGTCTGTTTGTACAGTGACTGTAACTACGCGGATCTGACATGCTTGCGTAGTAGTATCTATGCCAGTTTGCGCCTGCAATAACGTGATGCTTCGCCAACAGCTAGTGATACGCTTTGAGCTGTTGCATAGGCTTGGGCTGTAGCAAGTTGCTGTGAGTTGAGCGTTGCTACTGCTGCGGGGTCAACTCCGTTTGGTGTTTCATCGATGAGTTTTCCGGCTGTAAATGCTTGGAATGAATAGTTGCCTGTTGCTGTTGGAGTGATATGTTGCGAAGATTGTGCCTACTGGGTCTGAAGTGTATGGTCCTATTGTCGTGTTAGTGCCGTCTGGTGCCGTTACGACTACGCACATACTGCCATCGGTCACCGTAAGCTCCGCTTCCGGTGGGTGGCAAGTTTGCAGTCCAGGCGAAGATGCTGATTGGCTGACCAACACCGACTGGGTTTGGAAATGCGTTCATGTATGTCCACTGAGGAACGTACAGTGTTGGTGTGGTATTTTCTGCTCCAGCGGTTTGCGGTACTGCTACTGCAAAAACGCTGATTGCCATCAATAGAATCATTACAATTGCGCCTAAAGTTGCTTTGTTTCGTGGGATTTCCATTTTGTTCGTTGCTAAAATATTAGACATTTTTCTTTTCTCCTAAAATTTTATACATATTTTCAATATGCATTCCCATATCTGAGTCGTTGCGGCTTAAAAACCCTTTGTTTAAGTCTGAATCAACAGACTGTAACACTCTCATAAGCAATTGATGATTTTCAGAGAAAATACGCTACAGACATACTGAAAAAAAAATAACATTAATCCGATAAACATGTTCTGTAAATTTTCAGAAAAGATACAGAGTTTGCGAATATCGCAAAATCTTTTTTAGTGTGAGAAATATAGGTAAGAGGAAGATTGAAAATCAGGTAGTTAAATGGGGTTTTGGCTTGACGGAGAAAAAGGGTCCTTTACTTATGACTTCTTGGAGAGCAACAGGTGCCTGTAATGCACGATGCGCATACTGTAATGTTGATGCAAAATGTGAACATGCAAACAGAGAATTAACTACAAAAGAAGCCTTTGCTTTGGTTGATGAAGTTCACAGTTTCGGCGTTAGGTGGTTTGGAATCAAAGGCGGAGAACCCCTGATGAGAAAAGATATCTTTGACATAGTAAAGTATGCAAAAAGCTTAGGTCTCAACGTTTGCCTCTTAACGAACGGATGCTTCGTGGATGGAGAAATCTATGATAACTTGGTAAAGAACCAAGTTTGGACTTCAGTAAGCATAGATGGACCCGAAGAAATAAACGATCAACTGCGCGGAAAAGGGTCATACAAAAAAGCATTGGCTGCAATTGAAAAACTTTCTAAGGGCAAAATTCTCAACGGTTTAGCTTGTGCAATCACTACCATAAATTATCAGCATTTGGACCATGTTGCAGAGTTAGCTGACAAGTACCATGCCAACTTTGTCTGGTACAATCATCTCGTCCCAAGTGGAAGAGCAAAATCAACTATGGATTTAACCCCATCTCCAGAACAGTACGAGTGGACTCTAAACCATATATGGGATTTAACACAGAAATATGACGGCAAATTTGAAATCCATGTCCATTGCCCCCATTACGCACGTGTTGTTAAACAAAGAAATATACCGAATTTTGATGAGTGGTATGAACACAAGTTCCATGGAAAATGCACATACTTCGCCTTTGGCGGATATCTCAGCGTAACGGAAAACGGTAACTTGATACCTTGCTTTTACACAGATCTGCGTCCTTCAGAACCTATGATGCTTGGGAACATACGAGATAAAGCACTCACCAAAGCATGGAAAGAAGTTCAGGAATCAAAATACTACAACAGCTTCAAAGACAAAAGTGTTTTGAAGGGGAAATGCGGAGTCTGTGAATATCGAGAACTTTGTGGCGGCTGCAGAAACAGAGCATTTGCGTATACGGGAGATATTTACGAGTCTGATATGGCTTGTGCATATGTACCTGAGAGTTTGCGCAAAAAATAGAGAACCTGAAAAATCTTTATTTACTATTTTTTTAACCTAAATTAAGTTGTTTTTGAGGATAAGCTAGTAAATTTAAGCTTTTAGAGATTAAACAAAAAAAGAAAAAGGGTTGTTGTTTTGGTTTTTGTGGTTTGGTTTATTTCTTTCTGAGCATCAATAGAGCCAAAACGATGGCTACTATGATGATAAGAACGAATAGACCTGCAATTGCTGGAACAAAGTACATGTCAGCTGCTGATTGTACTGGTTCTGCTGTTGGTGCTGGTGTTGCTGCTGCGTCACCGACTGCTAAGTAGGTTGATGCAGTTGATGGAGCCGTATGCGTTAGAGCCTGCGAATGTATGCGATGATTTGGTATGTGCCTGGAACTTCTGGAGTGTATTTTATACCGTAGTTGCCGTTGCTGTCGCTGGTGGTTGTGCCTATTGGGATGTAGTTTCCGTTGGATCAATAGCTACTAAGCTAACGTCCACACCGGTTGCATTGGTTGGCTTTGGTCGATCATGGAACATGTATTCCATCCAAGCATCCATAGAAGCATCAGCTATCGCTGGAGTACCTTTGAGTGCAAAGTCGAGGTCGGTCATTGATGTCAACGCCTGCCAGACGGAGATTGATCAGTCACCGTGCCAGTGAGCATAACGCTCGAACCTAGTGATGGAACAATCTGAGGTGCAGAAACTGTTGTTGCGCTGAGTCCTTTACCGAAGCAGTAGAGTTCGTTGTCATGGTTATCAACGACCGACGAGTTTTCGGTCTGCAAGGATTGGTGCAACGCTTGGCCAGCATGTCAGCATCCAAACGATTTGCCGCTTGAAACGTTTACGTCCCAGATTTGCGCATCGCGTCGGATTGGGTTGTTTACTGAGTGCTCACTAGAGTAGAGATAGAGTTGTCCGTCACCTGAAAGGAAGCCGTATGATAATTGGTGAATATTGGTACGGAGTTTCGTCTAAGCCTACGATTGGAGCTGTCCAGTTCCACAGGAAATCCCAGTCTTAGCATCGAATGCTCGTGACGACACCAGCGTAACCGCCGCAGTCAATGAATTGACCGTTGTAGCAAACTGCTGTATAACCATTCCGTAGAATTGGAACTGTTCTGCCTCGTGGGGCAGTCCAAAGTAGATTTCCGTTTGAGAGGTCGTAGATGTAGTAGCGTCATGGTCATTGGGTCATAGTACCAGAAGATACCTGTTTGTATGTCAACGCTGCCATAAGCTGTGTTTTTACTGCTGAATTGTTCGTTTTGGCCGTATGCGTCACCTAAGTTTGTGGAGCCGTAAAGTTGTAGCTGTAGAGAATCTGCCCCACGGAGCCTTGCTTTAGGTTTATATCGACAACAGTGCCTGGAATGTTCTGAGTACCGTTGTTAGAGCCAGCGTAGATTATGACCATTTGGTCGTCGGGGATAACTTGGCGAATAGCGTTGACAGATGTGCCTTAAGGGTAAAGTTGGGTAGACTTACGTTTTCTGAAAGACCGTACTGTCCATCGTATGTTTGGTTAAAGTTGGGTCTCCATAGCCAGTTAGTGTTAGTGCCTGAGCCTTCTTCGTGTATCTGGTAGAATGGGTACATGATTACCTGTGAAGTATTCCAGCATTGCAGTACCACTGAGGAGCTGCCGATGTACCAAAGTTAACGATGTTGTATCGCAAAATGCTACCGTCCACTCCGACTGCGGAAGTGCCGGTGGCACCTTGAACTACGTTTCGGTCGTCAGCTGCTCTGGTTGTCCATGTTACGTTATCTATAGCGCATATACGTTGGTTAGAGAAGTCATCGTACATTTCCCATTTGTTGCTTGTGTAAGATGCAGTAAGGCCAGTGGAATATGTTCCGCCTGGAGTTGATAGTTACCCAGTAGTAGCATTGTCGTGCCGTGTTGGTTAGGTGAGTCATAAAGTTAGGACTTGACCGAATGCTGGTGCACCGACTGGGTACGTTGCCAGTGCTTGTCTGTCCAGTGCCTACACCGATAACTGGATCCGGTTGTGTTCGCCCAGTAGAGTGTTTCTCCAGTGTATAGGTCTACTTCAGTCCAGCCTTCACGTGGGGTGATTTGTCTGGTATAGTAGATTTTGCCGTTTAGGATGAATTGATGGTCCACCGTAGTTTTCGTATGATTGGCCGCTGTAGTAGGAGTTGTCAGGACTTGAGCTGTTAACGGTTGATACGCCGCCTGCGATTCCGCCGTTAAACCATGGTTTTGTCCATAGAATGTGTGAACTTGCCGGTCCATGGTGTATGGGTTGTATCTGCCGTTGTTGCCGTATTGGTCGAGTTCACTGGCACCTAGCCACTGACCCATACAAAACCTGAGCCATGCCTCTGTTAGTATCGTATACTGGACGAGTCCAATAGTCTGTTGGAAGCGGAGTTTCTTGGTATTGTGGTACTGGTTCGTTGAAGTCACTGTCAAAGTTTGGTATTCGCTCTAAGCTGATTCGAAGACAACGCCGATTGGAGTCCATGAAGGATAGGTGTTGCAGTCGTTAGCAGGATTGGTGTGACCTGACCTGGCCACCAACCAGCACCTCTTGGAGCGAAAATAAGTCCCTCTGCTGGCGCCGCCATCAATAACATGTCTTTCCATATAGCTTGAATTATGTATGTGCCTGCTCCTGCTGCTGGTGTAAATGATGTGTAGCCTGAGCCGACTGGATCAGATTCAATGCCTTTGATATTGTGTCGTTTGTTCCATCTGGATTAATGATGTTGACATCAAAAGTCCAGCGGTCACCGTATTCGTCCTAAGGCTGTTGGGGGTAATTTGTCGCACCAGAAAGCAATAATGACGATTGTCCCTACGCCGACTGTGTTTGGTGCAACTGAAAGATAAACCATGTCCTTATAGAAGTTCAATAAGCTGATTGAGCTGATGTGCGCTTGAAAAGCCAATAGAGCAACAATTGCTAACATTAGAATTATCGCAATATAGATGCTATATTTTTCTATTAGATAAAATTTTCATGTTTTTTTCTTTCCTTTCAATTTTTTTTCTTTCCTATTTCTGAGCAAGAAGACCTTTAAGGGATACTTCTTAACTCAAAGGAACACCAAACCCCGTAGATACTTATTAAATTTTATGCAAATTCTCGATAGTATTTCAGAATATTAGACTGTAACTTTGTTGTCTCACAACGTCATTCTAATTTGTTGAAATATACTCATTACTCCGTTAGAAAATTACTATGTTATTCTAGACATGTTAATTGTTTACAATTTAATTCCCGACTCTAAAGCATCTTCTAAATAGGCTACAAAAAAAAAAAAAGGAAGTTAGTTTTGTTGGTTACAGATTTCTTATGGTCGTTTTCTTAGAAGCAGTATGTTTGCAATGCCGACTATGATTATCACAACGATTATCGCGACTATGCCAGGTACGATGTACATATCAGCTGCGGATTGTGTGAGTGTAGTTGGCGCTGGAGTTGATGTTGTTGGTTCATTCGCTACTGTCAGATATGTTGTTGAAGATGATGGTCCATATGAGTTAGAACCTGCGAAAGTCGCTACGATCTGGTATATCCCTGGAACTTCAGGAGTATATGATAATCCATAGTTGCCGCTACTGTCGCTTGTTGTGTTGCCGATGTTGACTAGGTTTCCGTTGGGGTCAATTGCTGT
The DNA here is from genome assembly GCA_963842545.1 of Candidatus Bathyarchaeota archaeon. GTDB lineage: Archaea > Thermoproteota > Bathyarchaeia > Bathyarchaeales > Bathycorpusculaceae > Bathycorpusculum. The sequence goes on along the minus strand of CAWJGR010000025.1, from coordinate 61,086 downwards.
TAAGGTAACTGGTACACCGGTTGCATTGGTTGGCTTTGGACGATCATGGAACATATATTCCATCCAAGCATCCATAGAAGCATCACCTATAGCTGGAGTGCCCTTGAGTGCAGTGTCTAAGTCGCCGTTAATATTGTGTCTGCCCGATGGAGATTGGTCTGTGACTGTACCTGTAATTGTAACAGGAGCGCCCAGTATTGGGGCTAGTTGGGGTGCTGAAACTGTTGTTGCGCTTGGTCCTCTGCCGAGGCAGTAGATTTGGTTGTCGTGGTTGTCAAGGTATAGAATTCGGCTGTCAGAAATTATCACTTTTGAGAGGGCGTTGTTTGCTGTGTTCGGATAAGCCATTAATCTCCACACGAGAGCGCCAGTGTCCCCATCAATACAGAAGATGGCTCCATCGCGTCTGATTGGAGAAGTTTCTCCTGCCCATCCTGTTGATCCGTGTAGATAAATGAGATTGCGTCCGGTTGCATTGTTATCAACGTAGAAACATAGGCTAAGCGGGGTGTAAGTTAGTCCTTGAGTTTCAAGGTTTCCTAACATTGGTGCTGACCAGTTCCATAGAGATTGCACCTGTTTGTGCATCGAATGCGTGCATTTCACCCATTGAGCCCAATGTGTAAGCTTTTCCGTTGTGAACAATAAATGAGAATCCTTGGAATGCGAATTGGTTAGGTTCTGTGTAGGTCCATAGTTGGTTTCCTGTTGTGAGGCTGTAGAACCAGACTTTGCCGGTTACTCTTTCAGTGTACCAGAAGACGTTGTTTTGTACGGATATTCCGAATGATAATCCGCCGCCGTTTGTTAGGTTTGCACCTACTGGATCGGTCGCATATGGCGCGTTAAAGTTGACGCTCCACGTTATGTTTCCCCATGTGTTATCTGCTAAACTATAAGCCCATATGGAGCCTGGAGCATTACCTCTTACGTCATTTCGGCCTGCTGTGCCAACTACTATTTCGTTTCCTGGGAAAATATCGCGGACAGCTGCAGTTTCATTAAATACTGAGTTACGTGGACCGTACAGGCTTGCAACTGTAATGTTCATTGTATATCCGTTGTATCCATTGTAGATTGCGCCGGCAGTTGTTGTCGACATTCCTGGAACTGGTTTCCGGGTGTGCCGGGTCGCCAGAACCAGTAAGCGTTGTCGCCTGTGTCAGTGTTAGGTTTGTTACTTGTGCCGTTAATGAGTGTTGCTGGATAAGCTATTCCATATTGGGTTCGCCACCAGATAGCTTGTGTTGAATTCCAGATTTGCAAGTAATAGTTTGGATTATTAGCTGTGCCAAGGTTGTTGAAGTTGGCGTAGCAAATACTGCCAATTGAGTCTCGGAATTGTGTACCGGTGGTTGATACGTTAGCGATTTTGCATATAGATTTTCCACTGTAGGCGTCAAACATTTCCCAAGCGGATAAGCCTACGGCGTTTGTATTTCCTGCGGGTAATGTAACACCCGATGTTGCGTATAGGTATGCGAAGCCTCCGTGCTGGTTTGGTGAGTCATAGTTTAGGACTTGGCCTAATGATGGTATTGCTTGGTCACCGTTTGTGTTGTTTACGTAGAAAAGTTGGTTACCTGTGTATAGGTCGATGCAATACCAGCCGTATCTTGGTGGGTGTTGGTCTGAATAGTAAGCTTTGCCTTCTAGAACTATTAATGGGCTTGAGAATCCTTCGTATGCGATTCCGTTATAGTATCCTGTGTCGTCGTATCCGCCCATGATGCCTCCAACCCAGGATGAACTGCTCCAAAGGATGTGGCTGCTTTCTGGGCCTTCTTGGTTGGGGATACCTCTTGACCTTAGCTGGGTTTCATAGTAGCTTCCGCCTAGCCATTGTCCCATTGCAACGTTGCCCCAGCCTCTGTTTGCGTCGTAAACTGGGCGAGTCCAGTAGTCTGTTGGAAGCGGTGTTTCTTGATATTGGGGTATTGGGTCTTGTTGAACTGTGAAGGTGTTTGGTCTGCTTAAGCTGGGATAGTAGACGTTGCCGACGTTGGCATTGCCTGTGTTGCCTGGGGCTCCTGTTAAGGTGTCTCCAACGAAGCTTGCCTGAATGGTATATACTCCCACTTCAGTAGGTACGTACGAGATAAAACCTCCCCCTACTGGATCAGACGTAAGAGGGCCCTTTGTTTCGTTGACTCCACTAGGTGATGTGATGGTTAGATAGAAGGTCCATCTGTCACCCATAGAGCCACTTGCAGTTGGCGGGTATACGTTAAGGAAAAATTCAATTAGAATTGTTTGACCAAGGCCTACTACTGGCTGACCTGGAAATACGTAGGTGTATGTAGTGTAGTTTGTATTAAGATATGCTTTAGCGGGTTGTGTTGTAAGTAACATTGCGAGAGAAGTCATTAGAAGTACGATTAAAGCGATTGAAATTACTTTATTTTTATTTAATGTATTTTGCATTTTTCTTTCCTCTACTTTTTTTGATGTTGGTTTGATCAAGATATTAAAATTTCATCTTGTCAAATCGCTGATTAGGGTGCTCCGTTTAACTTAAATAACTTTTTGCAAATAACAGATAAGAAAGTCAAAAAACCGATGTCGAACTAAAAAGCCAATAAATTAATTTTAGTTGAAATAAAAAAAATAAAAAAGGGATATGATTTTTTGGTTGATTTATGGTCGTTTTCTTAAAGCTAAGACTATTACGATTGTTGCTATTGCGATTGCGATGAGAATTGCAACTGCCAATGGAATTAGATATGTATCTGCTAAGGATTGTATTTGAGTTGCTGCTGTTGGAGCTGGCGTTGTTGGTTCTGAACCAATGGTTAAATAGGTTGTTCCAAAGGATGGCCCATAAGAGTTAGAGCCTTTGAAAGTTGCGATTATCTGGTATGAGCCAGGAACTTCTGGAGTGTAAGCTAAACCGTAGTTGCCTGCCGCATCGCTTGTTGTGTCTCCTATGTGAACAAAGTTGCCGTTTGGATCAATTGTATCTAAGCTTACTGAAACACCGGTTGCGTTTGTAGGCATTGGTCTTTGATGGTACATGTATTCCATCCAAGCATCCATAGAAGCATCAGAAATCGCTGGAGTACCTTTTAGCGCTTTGTCTAAGTCACCGTTGATGTTGCGACGTCCGTATTGAGATTGATCTGTTACTGTACCAGTGAGTTCAACAGTTGAGCCTATGTATGGAACTATTTGAGGTGCAGATACAGTTGTAGCGCTTGAACCTTGACCGAAGCAATAGATCATCTCGTCATGTGAGTCGACTACTATTAGTTGTCCGTCTGCAATTATTGGAGTTGAGCTTGGCCAGTCGGTTAGCATCCAGACCATTTGCCCATTGTTGCTAGCGTTGACACACCATATTTGTGCATCGCGTCTGATTGGGTTGTTGACTGAGTGCTCGCTTGAGTAGAGATAGAGCAGACCATCACCAGTCATACCGCCATAAGATGTTGGCGAATACTGGTATGGGGTTTCGTCTAAGCCAACGATTGGAGCTGTCCAGTTCCAAAGGAACGCGCCAGTCTTAGCATCGAATGATCTAACGACACCAGCGTAACCGCCGCAGTCAATGAATTGACCCTTATAGCATACAGCAGTTGCACCGCCATAGAATTGGAATTGCTCTGCCTTCGGTGCTGTCCAAAGCAAATTGCCACTGGATAGGTCATAGATGAAGTATCGCAAAGTCATTGGATCATAATACCAGAAAATACCTTCCTGTATGCAAACGCCGCTGAAAACTGTGTTTTTGGTGCTGTATTGTTCGTTCTGCCCGTAAGCATCACCGACGGTCGCTGGAGATGTGAAATTATAGCTGTATAGCACTTGTCCAACGCTGCCTGGCTTTAGATTTATACCGACAACACTGCCTGGAATATTTAGAGAGCCGTTATTGGAGCCTGCGTAGATAATGACAAGTTGGTCATCAGGTATAATTTGACGGATGTTGATAGTGCTGAGACCTAAAGTCGGTACGCTTATGTTTGCTGAGAGACCATTTCTACCATCGTAAGTGTTGTTCATAATTGGTCTCCACATCCAGTTGATGTTACTGCCTGAGACGTCTTCGTGTGCAACGTATGAGTCATACATGATTACCTGTGAAGTGTTCCAGACTTGTAGATACCATTTTGGTGATGCAGTTGTACCCAAATTGGCAAGGTTGTATCGCAGAATGCTTCCGTCTGTTCCAACGGCAGAAGTGCCAGTACCACCTACTGTTACGCTACCGCCAGAACTCTTTGGATTTGACCACGTTACGTTTGCTATGCTGCAGATGTAGCTGCCAGAAAAGTCATCATATAGTTCCCAAGTGTTAGATTTGCCGATTGGACTAGTAACCCAATAGTAGCCAATAGTGCCGTGCTGGTTAGGAGAATCATATACCATCACCTGTCCCATCGAGGGTGCGCCGCTTGGTATGCTTCCTACGCTTGCGAAAGCTCCGCCTGCACCTGTAACTGCACTCTGCGTATTGTTTCTAAAGTAGATTGTCGCTCCACTGTATAGATCACAACAATACCAGCCCTCATGTGGGTTAGTTCCTACAGCATAGTAGAATTTGCCGTTTAGAATAATCGATGGCCCTCCGTAGCTTTCGTAAGACTGACCACTGTAGTAAGAGTTGTCAGGACTCGATGAATTGACTGTTGAATAGCCGCCTGCAATTCCACCGTTAAAGAACGGTCTTGTCCACAATACATGCGAGCTTGCCGGACCAGTGGTATAAGGATTATATCTGCCTGTGCTGCCGAACGTATTAAGTTCACCAGCATTCAAATATTGGCCCATAACAACCTGTGCCCAGCCTCTGTTAGTATCGTATACTGGACGACTCCAGTAGTCGTTCGGGAGCGGAGTTTCTTTATAGTTTAGTATAGGTTCTGAAGTCACTGTCAAAGTAATTGGATCGCTCAAAGCAGATTCGAAGACAACACCAATAGGAGTCCAGCTAGGGTAAGGTTTGCTATTGTTAGCTAGTGGTGTTCCTGAAGGCCACCAACCTGCACCAAGCGGAGAAACTAAGCCTCTGCTGGCGCCGCCATCAATGACATGTTTTAGCATGATAGCTTGAATTGTGTATGTGCCTACTCCTGATGCTGGTGTAAATGATGTGTATCCTGCGCCGACGGGATCAGATTCGATGTTTGATATTGTAGTGTTTGTTCCATCTGGATTAATGACGTTGACATCAAAAGTCCAGCGGTCTCCAAATTCACCCAAAGCTGTTGGAGGTAATTTGTCGCACCAGAAAGCAATAATAACTCTTTGTCCGTCACCGACTGTGGAAGGAGCAACTGACGCATATACCAAGTCTTTATAGAAGTTCATAGCTGCGTTAGCTGAAGGCGTAAAAGCCAAAGAAGCTACAATAGATACCATTAGAATTATTGCAATCAAAGATGCCATAGTTTTTCTATTTGAAAATATTTTCATGTTTTTTTCTTTCCTTTCATTTTTATTCTGAGCAAGAACACATGAAGTGACCTGCCCAGTAAAGGTGGGCTATGAACCCATGTTGCTTATTAAATTTTGGTGAATTGAACCTTTCACAAAAAAATTATACTACTGAAAAGGGTAAATAAAATAATACCGCATTTTTTGCATTTATGGGTTGTAATAGAAAAATTTGCCAAAAAAAGAAATATTATTTTAAACTTAATCATTCTGTTTTTTAAGTCATGCAATTTTTGCCAATATGAAACGGCAATAGAGTTTTACGGAAACTTTATTATGTAATCGAGCAATTTTTTACCAATACATCCAAAGAGAGAGCATCAATGATAAAAGCAACAGCCCAAGAAAAAATCAAATCAGACGTTTACGAATCACGAGAAAACTGGCCACCATACACATACAGAGATTACCCAAACATAAAACCAGAAACATACAAAGCCTTCCAAGAATTCCTAAACACTGAAAACACTTCAGGAAGACTAATGGAGTTACAACCTTGGATATCTGTTTGCGATTCAAAATGTGCTTTTTGCTATTTCCCAACTGCACCAACAAATAAGGTGCAAATAGAACATTATCTTGACTTGCTCAAAAAAGAGCTTGAAATGTACGCAAAAACCAAGTATGTGAAGACAAGCGTATTTGACGAAATAGTTCTTGGAGGCGGAACTCCCAGCGTTTTGACTGCTGAGCAGATGATTGACCTTATAGATTTCTGCAAAGAACGATTCAACATAAATAAAGAATATTTCATTAAAGTAACTGGGTCCTCAAAAACTCTGGCGTTGGCGAAAATTGACAAGCTCGCAGCTTACGGTGTCTACCAAATGGACATGGGTGCACAAACTTTTGATGACAAAATCAGAAAGAGCTTATGTTTGCCTGATACGGCTGCAGACGTCGAAAAAGCTATCCGTCATGCTCGAAAATTGGGTTTATGCGTCTGTGTTGATCTTATGTATAATCTTCCAGGGCAAACGATGGAAAGCTGGATAGCCACCCTAAAAAAAGCGATAGAATTGGATGTAGAAATTGACGCTTACTCTTTACATGTAGATCCTGGAACCATGCTTGAAAAAATGATTAAAACAGGAAAATCACCTCCAACAGGAAATGCAGAATATGAGAAACAAATGTACCTGGCAGCCTACAACATGCTTACTGAAGCAGGATACAAGGCAGTAGGTCATGATCGCTATAGCCGTGTTGAGTGGCATATGCGTGAAAACTGCTTGAACGGTTGGCCATGGGGAGGAATCCTAACAACAGGCGCTGGCTGCTTTATGGGTTACTTGCAACGGTTCAGCTACAGCAACCTCGAAAACATTGATGAATACATGAAAACTGTAAGTTCTGGAAAACTCCCGATCCAGAGACTCTCAGAGTCCTCAGATGACGAAATGATGCGAAGAGAAATGAGCCGGCTTTACTTGCGCTTGCCAGTAAGCAAGAAAGAGTTTATGGAGAAATTCGGCAAACTACCCGAAGATGTATTTCCAAAGCAACTTAAAGAACCTCAAAGAAAAAGGACTAATTGACATAGATGATAAGGAAGTTAGAATTACCAAGCAAGGTGAAGTCTGGAAAGGCAACATAGCTTGGGAATTCGCACAAAAGACAACCAACTAACGGTATAAGAGTCAACAATGCTCACCATGGTTTTAAATAGAGACAAGTTCTCTATTTAACTAATAGTGAGATTGAACGGATAATGTTAAGAAATATTCCTAATTTTTAGCTCTTAAAAATAAAAAGGAGGGAAGTGGTTATGGGTGGTAGCCCAATTCAGAAGCGCCACTAATTCTGGCGATGAAGGGTACTATTATTCCTAGAATTATCAAAGGTAACATCGTCTGCCATAGTGCGTTCAATGGGTCACCCTGCGTCATCCAGGCACCGAATGCGACTGTGTAGTTAAGGATGAACTGAAATACACCTACTGCGATTGAAGCTGTCAAAGCTGCACCAAGCATTCTCTTAATACGCATCGACTTTTCATTTATAGAACCTGCCATGTATCCTATTAGAATGCCGCCGATGATGTAACCGCCGATGAAGCTTGGGTCAGCATACATGTTTAGCGATGAACCGTAGTTTATGATTGAGTATTGAATGTTGTATCCTGCTTAGGCAACGTAGTATAATGTACCCATTATGAATCCTGCAGCGCCACCAGCATATTTATTCCAAGTTAAGCCTAAGAAAAGCGGAACTCCAAATACTACCATCAAAGCAAAGCCGTGTGTGAATATTACTGTCAGAAACGCATATGGGGAGCCAGCTGAATTGTCATCGTATGGAGGTGGGAAAGCTGATCAAGTCCTGGTCTAATTACTGCTGGGAAAATCACTATTACTATTCCGATTATCAATGGTATTACTATGCCCCAGAGAATAGTACTAAGTTTAACTTTTTCTGTTTCTCAATTTTTATCCCTTGATGCTATTTACGTAGTGGCATGTTTATAAATTTAATGCTTACAAGCTTGGTGTTCAAAAATTTAGGGTATAAAGATTCAGTATAATAAACAGATGAAAAAATTAGTTTATAAAGTCTTATAACGTAAAACAAAAAAATAAAAGAAAAAGATTAGGGATTGAAGTTTTACTGTTGTTTTTGATTTTAGTGGCGTGATGCACATATGATGCCGCTTAGTGGTAGTCTTGATGGGCAGACATATGAGCATGTTCCGCATGCGATGCAGTCTTTAACCCAGAGTTTTTCGGCTTTTGCAAAGTCGCCTTTCATAATAGCGTTGTAGATCATTATTGGGTGCAGACGCACTGGACACGATTGGATGCAATTTGAGCAGTGAATGCATGCGGTTGTTGGTTGATCTGGCTTGTATTTGCTTTTAGAGAAAACGATTAGGCTTGAAGTTCGCTTCGTTACTGGAGCTTCGATTGTTTGGATAGCATTTCCCATCATGACTCCGCCGACGACTACTTGTCGGATGTCTTTTATGTCAACGTTGTTTTGGCGAGGATGCTGCTTATTGGTGTGCCGATTTTGACGAGTAGGTTCTTAGGTTCTGCAACATCGCCATTGAGAGTTGTAACTCTAGAGATTAGGGGTTCGCCTTCGAAAACAGCATTTGCTATGGCGTTGATGGTTGCGACGTTCTGCACTATGGTGCCCATTTCGTATGATCGTTTGTCTGGTGGAGTTTCATATTTCAGGATTGCTTTTTGCAGTACACTTGCGTCACCTTGCTGGTAGGTCAGGTGTTTTGCCACGACTTCTGTGTCAGGTTCTTTGCCGAAAGCTTCTTGCAGTTTAGGTACAGCTTCTACTTTGCTAACTTTGGTTGCAACAATAACTTTGGGGTTTCCTAAGATTTTACGTATAACTCTAACGCCTCGCACCAAGTTCGCAGTTTTCTCAATCATTAATCTCTCGTCTGCGGTGTCGTATGGTTCGCCTTCTGCAGCATTCACAATTAAGGTTTTTATTGTTGTGCCTTTAGGAACAGAAAGTTTAACGCTGGTTGGGAATCCTGCACCGCCTAAACCGATGATGCCTGCTTCGCGGATCCGTTTTAAGAAGATCTTCATTGGAGATGTCTTTGAGTTCTGATTCAGATATTGGGGTTAACGCTTTGTCTTTGGTGTTTTTTGCCGTCGTTTTCAATCCAGATGGCTTCAGAGCATTCTGCATAGCAACTGTTGTATATGTCACCGATTTTTATGACTTTTCCAGAGATTGGGCTGTGGACTGGTGCACTGACGCGTTCTTTTGCGTCTGCAATTTTTTGACCTATGTCTACGGTGTCACCAACAGAAACTAAGGGTTTGTTTGGTGCACCTGTGTGTTGGTAGGTTAAGACTAAGGCGGTTTTTGGGTCAGGAAAAACTTCGATTGGTTTTGTTCTTGCTATGTCTTTGTGTTCTTTTATATTAACGAGGTTTGCCATTATATTCATCTCCCAAAGGGTTTGTGGATACCCACACGATCAAGGAGTGGTACCGTCAAGTTCATGATTAATAATGCTAGCAATGAGCCGCCAAAGAAGTTCATATAGGTTTGTATAAGAATCGTCAGTACGCCTAAGCCGACTCCGAAGATGATTTGTCCAATGCTGGTAAGCGGAGTTGTTGCGGGATCAGTCGCCATGAAGAAGCCCAAGAATATTGAGCTGCCAATGAATACTTCAAAGAGCAACCTTATTGTCATGTCAGTGTCTCCGAAAGCCGTAGCGAATATAAGAGCCAAAACAGCTATAGATACGAAGTATGCAACGGTAATTTTCCATTTAACGTATTTGCGAGCGATAGCAAAAAGGGCTATGCCGGCAATAATTACTGCGATGCTGCAAGCGCCACCTGCCCATCCGTGGAATTTTTCAAGTATCATAAGTGTGTTTAAGTCAGGAGTTGTTGTACCAGCGGGGTTGGCGAAGCAGGATTGTAGATAGGTAAGGAATGAAGCTGCACCGTTATTTCCTACTGGCCGCTGTTCCCATCCCTAATGGACCTGAAAGATTGGTACGCCTAAGCCTACTCCTGTGGCTGAGTTATAAGCTGCAAAGTGATCTGCGGCTAAAAAAATGCTGCCGATGAATGGAAGCAAGAACAAGGAATTTTGCGGCTGCAGCAGGGTTGACAAATTTTCTGCCACCTATTCCTCCAACTTTCTTGAAGACTACTTGACCAATTAGTGCAATAAGAGCAACATAGATGAAAGCGTTAGGTGCAGTTAAAGTGTCAATGGGCATTACGTCAGTTGCCTTTGCCATGGATGGAATACCAAGCGAGAATGAAAGCGTAACGATCAAACCGAAAACAGCTGAAGACCAAAGGTTCAATTCGCTATCAGAAACTAATTTGTGGAATAAAGCATCGATTCCAACTGCTACTCCGATTGCTATCAAAGCATTAATTAGCACTAATGATCCAAGCGGTAGTGCCCAGACATTCTTGAGGGATAAGCTGGTTATTTGTGTACTTGTGGGGCACATTACTGGCCACCACAAAATAGCAGTTACAACGGTGATTGCTAATAGAGCAGCAAAAGTGTATTGCATTAACCGAGTTTTTGACATTGTACCAGTTATGTGTGGAGCAGATTTGACAACTAGTTCACTAGTAGATTCATTACTCATTTTCGATAACCTTCTTAAATGAAGGATTTTATTTAAGGTCTAAGCTATTAAACTTTTTCACAAACCTTCATTTCACTAATATAGTAATTTTTTTGTCTTTGATTGTTTCATCAACACATTTAGGTTGCTGTCTAAAACTCTTTATTTTCACAAAATCTGTAGCCACAAATTGTCTATCGGGGTAAAGCTAATACCATCATTCATAAAATATACTCTATAGTGGCAAGCTTGACCGACAATGAAAACCAAGAGCTCCAAGGAATAACCTTAAACGTATACTTGTACGCCGTCAAAAAAGGCAAACCTGTTGGTCCAAGAGATGTTATGAAAGGAACAAACCTCAGCAGCCCTAGCGTCGCTTACAGGCACCTGCAGAAACTCGAAGACTCAGGGTATTTAGAGAAAAACGAGTTTGGCGAGTACAAAGTTAAGAGTAAAGTGCATATTAGGGGTTATTTTTGGTTTGGGCGGCGTTTGATGTTGAAAATGTGGCTCTACGCCTTGCTTTTCACAGCTATTTTAATTGTGGAATTGTTCGTTTTAATTTTGCATTTTGAAGTTGAAACCTACGAATTCAAAGTTTTCTTTGGGCTACTTATTCTTATTACGGGGTTGGCACTGGCTGTTTTCCTCTTTGAAGGTTTAATACAGAACAAACGAAAAAGCTCTGTTAAAGAATAGGATATTTGATTCATAATCGAGGTGTCTCTGCAGTTTTTGCCCAAAAGTAGAAAATGAGATTATTAGGGGAAGTTTTATATCGACTAGACTATTTTATCTTGTCACTGTGATTTAAATGACTCCCAATAAGCCACCATTATACATGGTTGTTTGGCGGTGCACAAGGAACTGTGTTGGCAACTGCATGTACTGCAGCTACACAAAAGAATACGCCAAAGACCAGGAACTGAGCACTAATGAAGCCAAAAAGATGGTTGATGAAATTCACGATTTTGGTGCAGAATGGTTTGGCATCAGCGGCGGTGAACCACTAGTTCGACCTGATGTTTGGGATGTCATTGCTTATGCCGAAAAAGAATATGGCATGAAAGTAAGCCTTATCACAAGCGGTTTTGCTTGGGATGAAGAACGTTTTGAGAAACTTCACAAATATGAAGTTCACACAGCCATCAGCATTGATGGAAACAGAGAATCAAACGAAATTATCAGGCGAAAAGGCAGCTACGATAAAGCATTAAACGCTATGAAGAAACTTGGAGAAGTCGGATTACTCGACTGCCTAGTCACAACCATGACCAAATACAACATCAAGCACATGGCGCATCCAGCGGCGCTCGCAGAAGAGTACAAAGCGCGCATGGTTGTCTACCACAACCTCGTTCCCGTCGGCAGAGCAAGCAGCAACATGCCCGACTTAGCTCCAACACCCGACCAATATGAGGAAGCATTCAACGAAATTTACGATATCCAAAGAAAACTCTACGGCAAAGTCAAAGTCAACGTCTATGCACCCTTCTATGCACGCATCGTTCGCCAAAAGAACCCAGTGGACTTCTGGGATTGGTACCACGAAGGCTACCTTGGCAGATGCACAATCGGCGGCAACTACATCGGCATCACCGAAAACGGCGACTACCGAAGCTGCGGCTTCCATGAAGGATACCGCATCGGCAACGTCAAAAACAAAAAACTCAGCACTGCCTGGGACGAACTACAACACAGCGAACTACACCTGAAACTACGTGACAAAAGCAACATCAAAGGAAGATGCGGAGTATGCGAATACCGAGAAATATGCGGCGGATGCAGAACACGAGCAGAATACTACACTGGCGATCTCTTTGAATCAGACCCAGCATGCAACTACATACCCAAAGTACTGCGAGAAGACCCAAAATACGTAGAAGAAATGCGCAAAAACCCACTCGGTCAAAAACAGTAATCAAAAATTTTTCTTTTATTTCTTCCTAATTTGTTTTCTTGACGGGTAAGATACATAGAAAAAGCGAAAAAAGCTTCATCTTAATTTTCATTAGTTACAGGGTTAACGTAACAGCAAAACAAACGCAACTCAACGAAAATATGCAACCTAAACCAACCCAGAGAAGAGAAGCTACAGACACCTCTTCCTAAAAAATAAGGCTTAGAACATCAGTAGAAAGGTTATTATTTCCAGCGCAGTCACACGTACGTCGGAGAATAGAACATGCCTTTAGCGTTTATTATTGGAACTGCTGGCTCCGGTAAATCATTATTTACAGCCGCATTTGCCGAATGGCTGAAAATGAGCAAGCAGGATGTTGCAGTCGTCAACTTAGACCCTGGAGCTTTAAAACTACCCTACCAACCTGATGTTGATGTCCGCAATTATGTGGACGTTGGCGACATAATGGAAAAGTACGGTTTAGGTCCCAACGGTGCCTTAATTATGGCTGCCGACTTGATCGCGGATGAAATTGAGAATTTGACCCGCGACATCGAAGAAGCCCACGCAGATATCGTTTTAGTAGATACTCCTGGACAAATGGAGCTTTTCGCTTTCCGAGCCAGTGGACCCTATATCGTCAACGAATTAACCAAAGAACCAAAAGCCTTAATCTACCTCTTCGACGCCGTCTTCTCCGTTAACCCACTCAATTACGTTTCAAACATGTTCTTGGCAGCAGCGGTTTACAACAGGTTTTTCCAGCCACAAGTGCATTTGCTTTCAAAAAGCGATTTAATACCGAAGAAGGATGTGCAGGCAATAGCTAATTGGTCTGCAAACACAAATGCATTAGAAGATGCGATTGAGCAAAGACTTGAAGGAACAAAACGCCTTTTTAGCCGCAACATGATGCAAGCTATCAACAAACTGGGCTTACAGTTCCTGTTAATGCCTGTTTCTTCGAAAACGAACGAGGGCATGGTAAACGTTAACACACTGCTTGAACGTATTCTCAATGAAGGCGAAAAATATACCACTTAAACCGCGATTAGTGACCAGCTTGCGGCAAATGCACCACGTTTAGCCTTCAAAAGTGAATCAGCGCCTGCAATAATTATGGCATCATTGTCTTGAGGCTTCAATTCTCCAATAAGCAGGTTTGCAGCTTTAGGATACTGACTTCTCGATGCAATCGCTGACAGATTCAATGCATAAATGTCCTCCCTTAACAACGATAACTAAAGCTTTTCGCGCACCCGCGATGATAGCTGCATCACGTTGATCAATTCCAGATCCCACTTTTTGCCCTTTATTCTTTACTAAAAATGCAAAATTAAATTCAGATCCCGTCAACTCTGATTTGGGGATTTCGACTCGTTTTGGAAAGATTTCTGTGAATTGCTCCCAAATCTCTAATCCTTTTTTGGTGAGGTTGCAGCCTTCTTTGGATGTTTCAACTAAACCAGCGTCCACGAGCCTGCTGATTATGGTGCGTACTGCTCCATCCCCTACGTTTAGTTTCTCCGCCAGTTTATTTCTGCCCATTGGGTTTTGTGACAGAAGCTCCAAAGCGTAGAATACATGGAATATAGTGAAGCTAGTTGAGGGTCCAGGAGCTTTTTTTCCAGCGATTTGTTGAATAAATTTCTTTAGAGATACCGCCATATTTTGCACTGTAATAGTTAATGCGGCTGGGTTTTTATAATTTATCAAAGCAAAGCAGTTAGTCCTTGTAATCGATAATGGAAACTTCAACTGGTCCGCCCGATTTGAGTTCGCTGGCGATGGCTGTTACGTGCAGGAAAATTGTTTTCAAAATATTTGGCATATTCGTCGATTGAATTCATCAAAAAAGCGACATAGATGAAAGTTACACTGCCGATTGTACCACATCTCTTAAACTGTAACTTGCAGCTTCCAAAATTAATTTCGGGTTTTCTAATACTTGGTACGTTTGTAAAATGATATTTTTGGCGATCAGTTTTCTATTTTTTGGTTCGATAGCTAATTGCCCAGAAACAAATAGCAAATTGCCAGCTTGCACTGCCTGATTATAGGACCCGATTGGTTTTGGAGCATTTTGAGTTAAGAATACTTCTTTCAAGTTATCCCTCTGCTTTCTTTGCCATTCCACGCTAAATGATTTCTGCATTCCTGCAACAACACAATTTCTTATGAATATATCCCAGCATCTTGTCGAAAGACTTTTAAGAAAAACGCCGAGTTACTATGGCTAACACACGATTGAACAGAAGAGAGATTCCATGAAAAAAAACGGAAAATATTTGTTCACATCCGAATCAGTTGGAGAAGGTCACCCAGACAAAGTTTCAGACCAAATATCCGACAGCGTTTTAGACGCAATATTCACCAGTGACCCTAAAGCAAGAGTTGACTGCGAAACTCTTGTTATGCAGGGAACCGTAATGATTACGGGGCAAATCACCACTTGCTCTTACGTTAACATCCCAAAAATTGTTCGCCAAACCCTAAAAGAAATCGGGTTTGACAATGCAAAGGATGGCTTAGACTGGGAAACATGTGGCGTTCTAGTTTCATTGACTGAGCAGTCTCCGGACATTTCTATGGGAGTAACCGAATCCAAAGGCCACGAACAAGGCGCTGGAGACCAAGGAATGGTTTTCGGCTATGCATCCAATGAAACAAAAGAGCTTATGCCCCTGCCAATTATGTTGGCGCATAAACTTGTTAAACGCTTAGCTGATTGTAGAAAAACAGGCATCATGCCCTATCTGCGTCCTGACTGCAAATCTCAAGTAACAGTTGAATACGACTGCTGCAAACCAAAATGCGTAAAAACTGTAGTTATTGCTGCTCAAAACAATGGAAGAGTCGATGATAAAACTCTCAAGTGCGATATAATTGAAAAAGTAATAAAATACGTTGTACCCGCTGACATGATGGCACCTGATATAAACTATGTCATCAACGGCACAGGCAGATTCGTCATCGGCGGAACCCTAGCAGACTCAGGTTTAACAGGCAGAAAAATAATCGTTGACACATACGGCGGAGTTGGAAGCCACGGTGGCGGATGCTTCAGCGGCAAAGACCCGTCAAAAGTAGACCGCTCAGGCTGCTACATGGCACGCTACATCGCCAAAAACATAGTAGCTTCAGGTTTAGCCGACCAATGCGAAATCCAAATTAGCTATGCTATCGGCGTCGCTCAACCAATCTCGGTGCTAGTCAACACTTACGAAACAGGAAAATTATCAGATGAAAAAATCATGGAATTAGTATTGAAGTACTTTGACATGCGACCCAAAGCAATCATAGAACAACTGAATCTGTTAAGACCAATCTACAAGAAAACAGCCTGTTTCGGTCATTTTGGCAGAGAAGATATGGACTTTCCATGGGAAAAAACCGATAAGGCTGATCAACTTAGAAACGAGCTTGAGAAAGCCAAAAAACCATAATTTTTTCTTTTCTAACTTTTTATTATTGCTAAAATTTTAGCTCTGAAAACTGTAATATCTTGTTTTAAGAAACCCCTGTTTCTGGTAATTGGGTCGGCTTAAGTTGCAGTTGTTTTCTATTGACTTGTTTTAATAAGCACTACCACTAGCGCAGCCACAGCTAATATTAAAACCAGAATTAACAAAACAATATACCAAGGTAAGATCATGACACTTGTTTGTTCACTTGTCGCGCCATTGTATTGGCGGTTTCCTTGCCATGTTGCATGTATAGCGACGACTCCAGCTACTTCAGGTGCCCAATTGTACTCAAACCGCCCATCTGTTTGAGTTGTCACAGTCGCAATAGTTGCCCAGCCATTGCCAATTTTAGTTTGCAATGTAACGTTTTCATTTGCTGATTGGGGATTGATTTGGCCGGTTAAAGTTACGTTGTTATTTTCAAGTAAAATTGGCGGTAAAATTTGCAGCGACAAGGTACTCGGGTCGAGTTCCCTCAAACTGGCTGAAACTTGCCCTACGGTTGTTTGCTCCATGTTTTCAAGTGCTATTACTTGGGACGAAATGTTTTGGTATTGGGATGGGGTCTCACCAATCCGCCAGCCTGTTCGCCAGTTATCACCCGTACATTCACCAATGTAGTAAGAGATACCCTGATAGTTGACACTGTAGGTTCCAACTCTTGCCTCTTTAGTTGCGCTGCCAAGATCCACACCGATTTCCATATGCTGCTGGGTTTTATAATACAAAAGAACCGAGGGAATTCCACCCGCTTCCAAAATCGAAGCAGCAATGTAAGCGAAGATGTCACAGTCGCCATAACCATTAACCAAGGTTTCAACTGGATACTGGCCTGGGATGACTTCTCGATAGGTTATTTGGTGCGCTAACATCAGAACGCCGTTAGTGAAGTCTTCGGTGTTATTGTAAATTTGCCATAGTTTATCGGCTATTGGTTTTAGCGTAATGGGTGTAACGAACTTGGCGAAGTCGTTGTTTGAGTAAAGGTCATGAGCTTGCATTATGTAATATTGGTATAGAGCTTGGGGAATGGTTACATTTAATTCGTATGTCAAGTCGCCGTCTGGATGATTTAATAATAGAAATGAAGATGTGTAATTTTGAGTTTCTGCTTTGGTTAGGTTAAGCGGAGCTAAGAGAAAGCACGAAAACAACAATTAAGCCTATGCTTATTGCATTAAGATAGGTCTTTCTCATATCAGGATAGCCAACGGGTACTTTCGAATGAATAATTCTCTTAAATGGTTATTCCCAAATCAAACTTTTGACTTTATGATTACTCCGCCATCTGCTTCGATTAAAAAGGCAAGTTCTTTTGCTGCTTTGGCAAGTTTTTCATTCGGTAACGAAGTTTGGCTTGCGGTAATTGTTAGGTGAAGTTCTACATGGGGCTTATTTTCTGTTCGAATGGGATGGGATTTAATGTAAACGCCTATGTTATTGCTCATGACTTTGTCGATAATTGGTGCTAACCGGGACTCGAAAATGTTATCGACAAAGATGCTTCTCTCACAAAAAACGCCAAAACCAACGACCTGTTTAATTAATGGCGAAATTGTCTCTTCAAAAATTGCTTCCGTTTCAGAGGGCACTCCTGGAAGTGCAAACAAGACCGTGCCATCAATATCCACGCGTACGCCTGGCGCAGTCCCAACGGGGTTGTTAACGATTTTGGCGTTTTCTGGCAATGTTGCCATTTTGATTCTGGGCGGGGTCAACTCGATTTCCGTTGGGAGTCCACGTTTTTGGGCGTATTCTATTGTTTTTTGTTTCACAATAGTGAGGGCTTTTTGGTTAACTTCTAATTTGCGGTTTAATGCTTCAGCAATTCCCTGTAGAGTTTTGTCGTCGAAAGTGGGTCCCAAACCGCCAGTGGTAATTACAAATTGTGGTTTTCGAGCTAAGGCTTCTTTTATTGTTTTGGCGATTTCTTCGATGATGTCTTGAATTACGGTTACCCTTTTTACATTTGCGCCGAGTTGTGTAATTTGTTTGGCTAAATAGTGTGCGTTCGTGTCTTTTACTTTGCCAATTAGTAATTCATTGCCGACGCAAATGATTTCGATGTCAATTGTCAATGTTTTTTCCCGATCGTTAGATTATTGCGGTTTATCTTTTATACAGTTTGCTGGAAGCATATTGAGATTGATTAGTTTAGAATGAGGTCTTACCGGAAGAGCCCATCATTTAATAGTTAATAACAAACAGAGTCAATGCTAACGAAAAAGGCTCGTTAACCTTTTTGCGAATTTATTTTTTGCTAAGATACCATTTCAGGTATTCTTTTCGGCGGTTCTGTCTGATTTCCTCTTCGGTCTCATCAGCTGGTCTGTTCTTATCATGTAAGTCGTTGAGTTCCTGCCCTGTGCAGGATAAACCGCAACTTTTGCAGACATAGTGCTTTGTCAAAGAGATGTATTGTATTTCTCCGCCACATTCTGGACAGTAATTTACCATTTTATTTTCTCTTTTTATGGTTTTAAGGTAATTATTTCCTAGGGAGATATTAGTCTTCGCATGAATTTCAACATTTTTAATCAAAAAGGATACTTAGACATGAGTATACATTTTGTCAGTTGCTGTATTTTCCAGTAGTCATTTCCGTTTCGATTTCTTTTAAAAGCAATATGCGCCTAAACGTTGGTGGATGAGTTGCAAATAGGCTGTTCATTTGAACCCATGTGCTCTTGGATTCTTTCTCCATCGCCAACTCCAACTCACGCTCATCTAGAACACCGTCGTGGTCAAGGTCGTATTCGTCTTTTTTATCCATAATTTCGGCGACTTCCTGTTTGGCTTGGCTTGGATCTTCGATGTAGAAGCTTCGTGCTTCAGCAGTAGTTTTTGGCGCGAGAGATAAGCCGTAGGTGATTTTTGCTAAGGCGCTTTGCAGGCTTCGGGGATTTTCAGTTAGGTAAGCGCTGTATGCGTCAGCAAAGTGTTCCCGCAATCTACTTAGCCGCATAACTGCGAGAAAGCTTACTATGTAAACCACAAATGCAGCCACGCCAATTACGATAAGTATGACGCCTGCGTTGCCTTGGTCTTTACTCCGTCTTGATGATCCACCGCTAAACCAAGCAGCGTTCAAAGCTATCTGAGCTACCCAATATGCTATGAGCGGAAGAGCTGAAAGAACAGTCATAACTATGTAATCTTTATGTTTGATGTGCCCTAGTTCATGGGCGATAACCCCTCGAACTTCATCTTCGTTGAGGCTTCGAAGAAGCCCTTCATGCACTGCCAAAACGGCGCTACTGCTTGTTCGCCCATAGGTGAACGCATTAGGTGTATTGTTTGGGACGATTGCCAGTTTAGGCATCGGAATACCACTTTTTGCCGCCAACTCTTTAACTGTGTTTTCAAGCCAGGGGTTTTCGCCGGGCTTTACGTACTGAAGTCGCGTGCTCAAGGAAACGATGGCTGGACCAATTGCCCATTCGAAGAGGATAAACAGCAAAGTACCACCTAGAGCCAAGAGAAGACCTGTGATTAAGTCAAAGCCAACAATATAATATTGGAGCAGAAAGATAACGCCTAGCAAGAATAAGCCAAAAATGAAGCTGGCGGCAAATATACTTGTACCCATAGCCCACTTCAAATCACTCAACTTAGCCATCTGGTCTCAACTCATGTTTGTGGTTTTCAGAAGTAACTGACTAAAGAATTAAGTCTTTTCCCAAAAACAATCGGTTAAGAAGGCTATTTTAAAAAAAATAAAGGAAAAATTAGATGGGGTAAGCTCCGCAGGTCTTGCAGAACTGTATCTTTGTTTTAATGTAGCTGTGACATTTGGGGCACTGTATGCCGCCTTCGATCTTGGGGAACACGTCTTTTGGTTTGCCGAATTTCTTGCGGAAGACTTCGTAGTAGAGAAGTTGTTCTTTGTCCTGTATTTCTACATCGTCTGCTGCTTTGATGGCGGCTTTCTTCTCGTTGAACTCTTTGTCCGTTATCATATCGTTGAAGTACGTGCGCAGTGTTTCTGTTCCTGTGCCAGCTTCTAGTGGTGCTTTGGGTCTCCAAATGATGTCTTTTGGAATTACGTCTTCGTATGCTTTGCGCAAAATCCATTTACCGTATTTCACACCGTTGTACATGTTAATCTTGTATTTGATCGGTAACTTCATTGCCCAAGCCATGAATTCTGGGTCTCGGTAGGGTGCTTTGATTTGCATACCAAGCGATTCTGCCATGGGGAATGAGGAGAACCCCATTTCTGCCCACATTTCCTGTTGCTTTATTGCGAACTGTTCTTCTGAGAGATGGAATTGCCATGGATAACCGAAGAGCTCATCCAATGCGTCGCCCGTAAAAACCGTTTTTATGCCTTTGGGTTTTAGCAGTGTTAAACCGATATAAACTGGAAGGCTGTTTCGAATTTCCATGGGGTCATATTTTTTGAGTGCTTCTACGACTTTGGGGAAAAACTTCATTACATCTTCTTTGCCGAATTGGTAGGTTTCATGCTTTAGGTGTAGAAGTTCAACCATTTTTTTGACGTATTCAGTGTCTTTGGGTTGTCCATGTTTGAAAGCTAAGGTTAGGCAGGGAATGTCGGGGTTGTATTTGACTGCTTCATAAGCGATTATTTGAGTGTCTGTTCCAGCGGAGAAAAGGAAGCCGTCTGCCATATTTTTTTTAACGACTTTGTTGATTAATGTTTTGACTTCTGGCAAGAGTTTGTTAACTTCTGATTCATTAATTGTCATTTCTGTCCCTCGCATTACAGTGTTTGTCGTTCAGGCACTATTTAAGTTTACCGTATGCATATAAAAGGCGACAAATAATAAACATCTGTGCTGAAACTTAAAACAATGCTGAACAAACGACTATTAGCTAAACAAAAACATCTGCATCAACTAAGTTTAAATGTTCAAAAAACAAAACTCATAGCAATTAATCGGGGTGCAAACCAATGAAAGTCAGCATTCTCCACATGGAAATACGCAACAACCTAGAAGACAATCTAAATGCCGCAAAAGTCGCCGTTCTCAAAGCAGCGAAACAAA
The DNA here is from genome assembly GCA_963842545.1 of Candidatus Bathyarchaeota archaeon. Classification (GTDB taxonomy): domain Archaea; phylum Thermoproteota; class Bathyarchaeia; order Bathyarchaeales; family Bathycorpusculaceae; genus Bathycorpusculum. Next base: position 40,185 of record CAWJGR010000025.1, on the reverse strand, counting down.
ACCCGGCTATAATCGCCCTCCCCGAATACTTCACCGTCCCTAATTGCATGGCAGATTTCACTGATGCAAAAAAAATATCTCAAGAAACCTGCAGCAAAACCCTTCAGTTTCTCCAAGAAATTTCCAAAACAATTGACGACATATACCTCCTTGGTGGCACAGTACTAGAAGAAGATAATGGCAAATACTACAACACCAGCACACTCTGGAGAAACGGTAAACTATTGGCAAAATACAAGAAAATCAGCCCCATAAAAGCTGAGCTTCAAGCAGGCGTTGCCAAAGGCTCAACACCAATTGTGATAGACACAGAATTAGGCAAACTTGGAATGATTGTTTGTGCTGACACCTTTAACCCCGAAGTCGTCGAGGGGATCGCAGCTTTGGGCGCAGAAATTGTATCGTTGCCCGTGGCTGCAATGGGAACCCATCCAACGGTTCAAGGGCACCCGTTAACAGTTGGGATTGCACGAAATTTTGGTTTCTATATTCTTAAAGTCGGAAATGTATGTTCAAACATGAGGGGAGGAAGAAGCGCCATTATTGCACCATGGGGGGTCATTGGCGAAGTTACTGACTCACCCAAAGACTCCATTTTGAGCGCAGATTTGGACATGAATATGCTTAGAGATTACCGTGCTCAACTCAGTAAATCTTAGCCCAGTCATCAACAATTCGGCTCATTTTATTAAACTCGTATTGTTCAAGCCATTGTCGGAAGTCAGTGTTTTGGACAGCAAACTTCGCAACTTGTCGGGCATTCTCAGAGTTGTGGACGAGAAGAAGTACCGCTTCGATGTTATGACGTGAAATGTAAGCCACAGTTTTTAGTAAAGCGTCAAGTTTTTCATCGGTGGGCATTTCAGCGCTAAGTTCGACAACAACTGGTTTCTTTAGGGTGGCAACAAAGTCTCGAACGAACGTATCAACCCAATAGTTTGTCAAGTAATCTCTTGACGAGAGAGGTACATGAAAATAATTTACTAATTCAGCAATTGCATTGAAATCTATACCGAACCGTTCTTTAGCCAATAAAGGATCAGGGAACATTTCAACCGCAAATGTACCTTTTGTGTGTGTTTTAGCTTCTTTGAGAAATGCAGTTATCGTTTGGGCGCGCCATTCTGTCCAGTTTAAGCCACTTTTTTTCTTTTGCTCAGTGCATCGGGGACAGATGCAGTAGTCTTCATCGGGAAAATGATAGAGGTTAAGTGTTACTCCATTTATGTCTTGTTTTGATAGGCTGTCGAGATACTCGAAGACTTTGACTCGGTATTCTTGGTGGGTTGGGCACACGAAGTCGAATGCTAAATTTGATTTTCTATTCCTCCGTAATGCAGGTCCTCCTTTTGAGAGGGCAACTATGCTTGGGTCTTCTCGAATGGCTTTGGCATCGCAGAAAACTGTAACATCGTTTTGCATGTGTTTTGCAGCTGGAAAAACTTGTCCGTCAACCCATTTGGAGTAGTAAACATGTGGGTCAAAACCTTCGACTTTCTCAGGAGTATATGTGACTAAGCCTATTTTCATGCCGATTCCTTGCTCGCAACAAATATATTATTGGCGCTTATTTAATTGTTGATTCAAATGGACAAACATAAAGCCCCAATCACAATCGACACCGCTAAATGCCCTCCTTGTACAGGGCAAATTTGTATCGGTGTTTGTCCACAGGGCGTTCTTGAAGAGGGCAAGAACCGAAAACCCCAAGTTATTGAAGTAGTTCAATGCACACGATGTGGAGTTTGTGTGAATCTGTGTCCAGCTAAAGCCATCACTATAAATGTAAGTAAACCCCAAAAGTAACTTGGGAATTGGCTGGTATGGAACAGTTTATTCTTGCAGGCGACATTAAACTTATTGTAATAGACAATGTACTAGCCGTAATTTGTGATAATGGTTTAAAGACCGTTAGCTCAGCAATCTATAATGGCGGGCACAATCAGGTTAAAGCTGTCCTCAATGTAGGAGTGCCGGAAGGATATAGTGATCTTTCCTTGCACCTTGACCCGCTCAAACTTATCACTTCATCGGCGGCTAAGGTTGGATTAACCAAAGATTACCTCGCGATGGTTACAGCTGCAAAAATAAGGAATTATAGCCTATTCTCCAAAAAATCTAGTGGTTTTTCTGTAAGTGTAGTCGCAACTGCAGGCTGTTCCCACGGTGAATCCTCAGGCGAAGAAATGGATGTTCAAGAAATCGTGGGAACCATAAACATTATAGTCTTAATTGATGGAAACCCGTCAGAAAGCTGTATGGTTGCAGCTTTAATAACTGCCACTGAAGCCAAATCAGCTGTGCTCAGAGATTTCGATGTGCGAAGCCGCTACACAGGTGACTCAGCTACCGGTTCAATAACTGATAGTGTCACTGTAGCTTCACCTTGTGAGGGTAAAGCCCTGAGTTTGGCGGGTCCAGCCTCCAAACTGGGTAAATTAATCGGGCACTGTACGCGACATGCAGTCACGGAAGCACTACTTAAGCAAGAACCAGTGTGGGCTTGCCGAAGCGTATTAGACAGATTAAAAGAGAGGCATCTTGGACTTGAAAAGTTGGCGTCTGAAGTTTCCAAGGTTGAAGGTCTAAGTATTGACGCTACAGGTTTAGCTGAGATTTTAAACAAAACCCCTGTTGCATTATCGTTTCTTTTAGCAGCTGCAAAGATGGATGATGATTACAAGAAAAACCTGTTGCCAACCGACTTTACAGATTGGACTGAAATAAGTAAATGCTTTGGCACCTGCATGCTTACCAAGCAGGACTGCTCAAAGCTGCCAAATTACGATTCTGTTAACTTGCCACCCTTTCTAAAATACGCATTAATCAAAATTGTAAAAAATGCCCAAGAATAGCATCTACCAAAAAGACTTAATAACTTGCGCTTTTATTTCGTAAATAAAAACAACATAATAATGGTGAATTAAACTTGAAATTTGGCGTATTTCTTTATCAACCTGAGCCTGTTGAAGGCGTCGATTATAATTTCTATCGTCAAAAATCAGAATCAGGAATCGTTGGAAAACCAAATCCAAAAATGTACACTAACATCGCTGTCTTTGGCGACAATAACATGGCGGCAAAACGCCCAGACTGGGTGTCCGTAAGCTCATTTGGTCCAGCACTACGAACCAACAAACGCTATAACCTTCGCTGGGACGTAGTATGCATGACTAACCCAGAAGCCAGAGAATATAACCTAAAAATCATTGCTGAAACAGCTAAAGTTACTCCAGGAATTAGCATCAGCAGCCAACACTTTGCGGACCAAGGTTTCTGTACTTGCCCAAGATGCATTGAACAACAAAGCAAAAGCGGCTTGGGCTGGGTTGAATGGCGAGCAAAAGTAGTAACTGATTTCCTTGCAGAAGTTAAAGAAATCGTCAGCGGCAAACCGCTCTTTGTCAACCTTCTCCCCGATCCCCTATTAGGCAAAGTACGTTTCGGCTATGACTTCGAAGCACTTGCTCAATATGCTGATTACTTCGTCATCCCAATGTTCAGCAAGGCATACCCCACACCCTGGTACTGGGAAACCATCGCACGTGGATTCAAAAGCCAACTAAAGAAACCAATGTTCGTCAACTTCTACGTCCGTGGTCCAAACGAAACCTGGGATACAGTTGCAACAACAAAGCAAATCATGACTGTTGCAACCCGCGTTGCAAGACAAGGCGTAGACGGCATCATTTTCCTAGCTGAAAAAGCTGAATACATCCAAAAGTTCCAGAAAGAAGCTGCAGCCGACAAAGAAACACGTGAATTCCTAAAAGACCACAACGGCGACGACGTCCTAGAACTCTTCAACCGATGGGAAAAACTATACCAATAGTTTTAACTTGCAAGTTAAATCAACCATAACTTTTCTTTTATTTTGATTGATTAAATTTTTTTCTCATTCCAAAACTAATGACATTTAGTAAATGTAAGTCTAATCTAACTTAAAGTTGATATGTTATTCGAAGTTTCTACAATAGATCTGGCAGCCTAATAAAATACAATGATTTTAGGTTTTGCCACGTCGTCTCTTTGCTACGATACTGATTACAAAGAACGCTAAAGACACTGAAAAAGCGATAACTACGATTTTATCGTTAAGTTGCAAGTTATCTAGGCTTGGATGAAACTATTTGTTGAGGCTCGAGGTCTGAGAGAGCGCTGTTGGAGTAGAAGTTTGGTTTGAAGAAATGGTTGGCGCAACCGCGTCTACCAAGTCAAAGATTAAAAATTGATTATCGCTTAGCGAAGGCAATTGACTTACCGACTTGTCAGCCAATGACATTTGGGAAGATTTCCCGTAAAATAAATTGAAGGTAGTATTGCCATTAATTGGTGAGGTATTGACGGAAAATTCTGCATAGGAACCGTTGACAACATTAATAGTATTGAACGCGAGAACAGTTCCTCCGGATCCAAAGTTTACATCTGAAAAATCCGACTTGCACTTATAATGTAAGCCTGTAGTGAGTATTGTTGCATAGGCTCCCATATGATTGGACAAACCTTCTCCATTTATGAGAATAATTGAATCAGATTTGTCGAAGAATGTTTCTATTTCGTTTATGTGTGCATTATTGTGGTATGTCTCAATAGTGTTTCCTGTGGAAGTTGTTGTTAATACAAGCTCACTGTTTGGGTTACCATCGCCTTCTGATTGAATTAGAACTTGGTTGTTTGGTAACGGCATTATATCGCCATGTGTTTCTAATCCATCACCTCTCGGTGATATGATGGGAAGGGTTGCGAATTGCGTAAATGTATTTCCATCGTTGGAGTAGTAGAAGTGCCAATGAGTGTTATTGGCAAAACTTGTGAATAATGTGGTTGAGTTACTTCGAATATAGTATCCCAGAAATGGAATTGAGTTTGTATAGGGCACGTTAAATACTGTTGTAAAGATGTTTGCTGTTATATTCCATCTTCTAACTAATCCGTGCCCTGTTGTGTGATTGGTGTAAGCGAAATAGGCGCATTTATCTGCGGATAAATAGGTTATTCGTATTTCGTTTGTGTTTCCTCGATCGTATGTTGTTGTTGTCCAAGCTTTTGGACTAAACAGAGTTGACGGGGTTGCCACTATTATTTGATTATTGGTAAAGTATGAACCAATTAGTGTAACTAGATAAAATTGGTTAAAATCTGGAGAGTAAGCCATTCCAGTTATGTATTGTGCATCGACCCAAGGAGTATATGTCAAGTTTTGGAAGGTGTTTGTTGTAGTGTTAAACCCAACGATAAAGCCTTGTTGGTGAGTTCCATTAGGGACTGACGCCCCATATAGGACTATCAGATCTCTCCACACATCAGGATACGCTGCAACATAAAAGTCCTGAAAGTTTCCAGCTTGTGTAGCCACCAATGTGGCACTTGCAGAAGACCAGCTTGCATCGATCGAATATGCGGCAATATCACTGGTTCTAAATCCACCCCAACCATTACCTGTAAAGACATATCGCTTACCGTCGAGGACGATGGGTTTTGTGCAACTCGCAAGCGGTGTTAGCGACAAAGTATTTTGGGTATAATATCCGTAGCCTACTTTGACAGGAGTTAGGCCGCCGTTGTTCATAGTTATTGCAAAGTCGTCAAACATGACATTTATATTAACTCCTTGAGCGCCAAACCCTTTCTGAGTAACTGCTACTGCACTTTTGTATGCTTGCGCATTAATTATCAAACTATTATTTACGTAAGCCGTAACTGTTGCGCCCGTGTCAATAAATTTGAAGTAATAAACAGTACCCACCGTACCGTGTGAAAATGGAGTTTGCCGGTCAGTCATAACGGTGTAACTATCTCCAGTGGTATATTTTTCAAGCTTTAGTCCCATTACAGAGTGCCCAGTATCATAGTATAATCGTGCTCGCACCCAATTGTTCGTATCGACGTACCTTATGTAAAAACATATCATTGGGGCTTGAGTTGAGCTACCATTATCTGTTACAACCTTTGCTTTTACTGACATGGTATAATTTGTATAGTTATTAGCAATAGTCATACCTTGCGAGACATTATCAGCGGTGCTATTGTAAAGAACACTGTAACTTCCAGTTATGGGGTTTGTAGATGTTATGGCTGCAACACCGCCGTTTACACTCCAGTCGCTTAAACTATTGTCTGGTGCCTCAAAGCCATGGTACGAGTTTGTGCCGTTGAAAGGAACAGTGCTCGTAATTTTCATGTTACCGCTGTAACCTGATAGAGAATTGTCAGCTTCCGCAAGAGGACGAAAGGTCAAGAACGAGCTAACTATTATTAAGAAAAATAAGAAAGCTACTAAAACAAATATTTTCTTTGAATTTGAGTGCATCACTCAGTGCTCTTCTCTTTTTGTTCTTCGGTTTTTAACACTCTGGCGATCATAGGTAAAAGTATTTTGTTTGCGGGAATTATAGAAGTTTTGCGAATAACATTCACTATGCACAAATGTAATATTAGGTTGCCAACTAATTTGGCTGATAGCTTTAAGTTGTCCTTGTATCATATTCTCTGCTGTTCCACCTGAAAACAAGCCATTTTTCCAAAGATTATTCAAGAGTACTATGAGGATTAAAAAATGAAGATAATTAAGTGTTGGAAGCGGCTAAGCCATGATTGCGGTTATCAAAACGATTCTTCGGGGCAAATTGTAGTTGTTTTGCAGAAAGAATTCAGTAGAAATTATCATGTGCGGTTGTTCGAGCCTGGAAAAACTGAGAAAGAAGATGGCAAAACCATTTCACCCGATTATGCTTCAAAGGCTAAAGCCGATGCTTTTGCTGAGGACTGGATGCAGAAGCACCCTAATGGTGCAGCATAATTATTTTCCAATCCCAAAAGGGCTGGTCAACAAATAATTAAAAGTTTAAGAAAATTATAAAGAAAAGTAATAATTAAGTCCTATTTTAAGGGTTAAATTTAGGCTATTGTGCAGCCTTAATTTGTGCGTCGATTTTTCTCTGGCGAGCCTGCAGAACTTTTCGTTTATTTGCTTTTGGATTAGGTTTTACTCTGTAGACTTTTCCGTGAGTGTTCTGGTAGTATTTTGTTCCTTTGGACTTTAGTTTGGTCTTTTTCTTCAAGCGTATAGTCCCTCCTTGGCTTTTCAGCAGGGAATTGTGCTATACAATACACCGTGACTATTTGAGTATGCCTATAAGAAAAATTCATCTAATCAAGAAATTAATGTTGTCACTATCCATGGCTTCTTCATGTTAAGTATTATTTGTTTATAAGGAACGCAGAATCTATCTTTATTAGGCTTGTAAAGACGCAATTTTTTGCAAGAACTAAAGGGAGAAGGCAAGATCTAAATGTATACTTACGAAAAACTAGTTCAAGAAAAATTTAAATGCAGAATATGTTCATCAAGTTTTCAGACCCCTGACGAACTACGTGATCACAGAATGGTTACACACAAAACGCACATGCTTACTTACAGACGTTAACCAACCAAGACTTTCAAAACCACAGTTCAAGAGTTATGGTCTGTCTAAAGAGACAAAGCGGATAACATTTTATCCTAATATTTTTTGGGTTTTTTGCACAATATTCTTTGACTTTCTGCGTTATCCATAGATTTCCAGGTTTCATGTTTTATCTAGAAAACTATATAATCCAACGCAACGTTCACCCTCACTAAAAGGGCGAACTCCATTGAAAATTACTCTTATCAACCCTCCCTATCCGCCAAGCGTTCATTCACATCCACCCTTTATTCCCCTTAGGACTTGGATACTTAGGTGCCGTTGCCGAGAAAGCAGGTCACCAAGTCACCATCATCGACTGCCAAGCTGAGAAATTAACCTATGAAACCTTCACCGCTCGAATCGCCCAAACGCCCTCGGACATTATCGGTGTAACAGCAACAACCTTGCTCTACAAGTCAGCTATGAAGCTGATCACCATAGCTAAACAGGTACATCCACAAGCAATAACGATGCTTGGTGGGTCGCATGGTACTTTCTGGGATGAAAACGCCCTAAACGAGTACCCAAGCTTGGACATTGTCGTGCGAAGGGAAGGCGAATTAACCTTTATTGAACTTCTTGACAAGCTGCAAAGCCAAGCTAGCCTCGCCAATGTTTTAGGCATAACTTATCGAAATGGGGATAAAATCGCCCGCAATGCTGATAGACCTTTCATTGAAGATTTAGATTCCATTCCTTTCCCAGCGCATCATTTAATGCCGCTTGAGAGTTTGAAGCGCGATGGCAAAATACTCTTCCCCCTAATTAGCAGTCGTGGATGCGTTTTTTGGTGTGATTTCTGCAGTACTGTGCGGATGTTTGGCAGGGGTTATCGTTGGCGCAGCCCCAAAAATGTCGTTGACGAAATGCAGTTAATCCACGACAAATATGGTGTTACGCAAGTCACGTTTTATGATGATGCCTTCAGTGTGGACCGCAAGCGAGTCATTCAAATTTGTGATGAATTGCATGCTAGAAAGTTGGATATGATGTGGGATTGCGGTACCCGCGTTGACATGGTGGACCGTGAATTGCTGCAAACCATGAGGAACGCTGGATGCTTCGCCGTTTGGCTTGGAGTAGAATCCGGTTCTGAAGCTATTTTAGGAGCCATGAATAAGAGCATAAAGCTTGACCAAACACGCAAAGCTTACAAGACAGCTCATGAGGTAGGTTTAATGACGATAGCAAATGTTGTTTTAGGTTTTCCAGGCGAAACAGAAAAAACTGCAAAGGAAACAATCCGCTTCGTCAAAGAACTAAACCCTGACGATGTAGGTTTCTACGTCGCTACCCCTTACCCAGGAACACCCATGTATGATCAAGTAATAAAAAATGGTTGGCTACGAGTTACGGATTTTGACAAATATGATACTGCGGGACCCACCTTTGAGACCCCATCTTTAACTATGGAAGCACTCGCTAAACTTCGCTACAAAGCTTACCAGGACTTTTATTTGCGTCCGGGTTATGTGCTGAAAATGATGCGGCGAGGCGGAACCTACGGAAGAGCAGCTGTTAGAACTTCAGGAGCTTATTTTCTCAGAGCTTTGCACATTAAGTTGTCTTAATTCCTTGCTTTTTCTGACTAACGCAATTACGGCGAGAACTAACACTAGCACGCAAAGTGAAACGGTAATTGGTACGAAGTCGAAGCCGATTGGTGAAAGACCCAAAAACAAACCCACTAACCCAGTTAAACCAAAGCTTAATGCTACTGACAAAACTAGTTGTTCAACAAAATCTATTTTGTTTTTGCCCAAGAATAATACGTTTACGAGGCAATAGCCGGGTAAAAAGGCGATAAAAACAAAACTGAGGACATATCTGGGAATTAGAAGAACAGAAAAATCTGGACTGCTGGGAATAAGATAAGTTACAAGTAAAGTTAAAACGGTGAAACCAACGATAATTTCAAACCATTTTATCGGTTTCAGATTATAGCCTTCAAGATTTTACAAAAATAAAAAATAAAGGAAGAAAGTTTTACATGAACATCTTGTAGATTGGATGAGACTCTTCGAGGGGCCTTGTTCCAAGGTCACCAGCTGCTGAAGCAATGTATGTGTCTGTGACTGCGACTGCTGGGAATACCCATTCCGCTTGTTCTGCTGGTCCGATCATAAGCCAGTTTGCGCCTGCCATTTGCATAATTGAGTTTGTTGCGGTTCTGCAGCCTGGACGGAATTCTTTAGCGACGTTTGCTTTGACCCAACCCATGGTTGTGACAACGTTTCCGCTGCCTAAGCCTACAGGGTGACCATACTTCTCTTTCATTACAGGTATAGTTCTGACGGCTGTGCCCATGTCTGGTTCGAATGCTGGGATTGCTGTGTCGATAAGTGGTTTTGTGATGCCGCCTTTCTCTGCTAATGCGAGAGCTTCAACTATGACTTTCATTTTGCCTTCTAGGGTAGTATCTTTTGGATCGTCAGCAAGAACTATGGACATTTTGATGCCGCTGTCTTTGAGGTTTGCAAGTTCAGCATCCATTACTCCTTTGTAGACGGAGTTGTAGAGGCATCTGTCTGAAAGACCCATCTTTTTTGCTAAGGTTGCTGCTCCCATACGGGTCTTTGGACTCATTGCATCTAGCATGAGTGCTGCATCGGTGTGTTTCGGTACGAAGTCAATGTATTTTTCGAATGCAGCTTCTGTTGTGCCTACGATGTCAAGTGCAAATTTGACTCCGGTTATGTCGCTTTGGGTTTGGCATGTGTTAATGATTTGTTCTGCTGCTTTAGCATCAAAAATTCCTTTGTTTGCATCGGTAACCATTTTTTGGCCTAGCCAAAAGATGGAGCCGATCAAAAAGGTTGGATTTTCTCCCGGTTGACCGCCTATTTTTGCTCCTGCGAGGTCGTATATTTTTTGTTCAGTATTGAACTTAAAGGACATTTATTCCACATCAGAGGGATTTATTTTTTCAAAGCTTTCTTTGCTAGCTCTGGAGCTTCTTCCTTGTTTTTGCCGAAGAGTGCCCCCATTGCGTCTGCGTCTTCTTTTTTAACTGCTGCGCCGCCCATGATTATGCCGACTTTGTCTTTGAGGCCTGATGCCTTGAGAAGTTCATCAAGTTTTGCGAGGTTGTTCTTTGCTGGAACTGTGTTAACGGAAATTGCAATCAAGTTTGCATTGCTTTCTTTTACTTTATCAATGAAAACTTGTGGTGCAACACTTTTGCCCACGTCGATTGTTTTGAACCCTGCGCGTTTTAATGACCTGCGGACTGCTTCTTTTGCAGTGTCGTGCATGTCTGGTTCGATGTTGCCGATAACTACTATCCCGAGTGGATTTTCTGGTTCTGGTGGTTCTTTTTCCATCATAGATTTAAGCCAAGACATTTAAACACCTTTTTTTCCTTTTTTATTACTCTGGGCTTTTTATACTCGAAATCAATATTTAACCTTTTACCAACAATTCCATTGAACCATATTAAGCGGGAAAGTGAATGTTCAAAGCAAACAGAACGTACGTTGTATTGCTGTTAATTTTTACTTTCTCATTCTTTTACCGCATTATTCTGATGCTCTGGAATTATTTTCCGCCTGGAGCAGACATAGGCTTACACAACAGCGTAATTTATTCCATCACTGGGCATGGAAACACGAATTTTATGTATAACTTCTACCAGATGGGGGGAGGTACATCCCTGACTTTTCCGGGATACCACATTTTTGCTTCAAGTATAATGATGATGACTGGAATGCCAGAATACTTTGCGCAAGCAATGATTGTTGCTTTGTTCTCATCGCTTCTAGTTTTATGTGCATTCTTAGTAACTCGTAGATTCTGGACGGAGACAGCTGCTTATGCTGTGGCTTTTTTGGTGGCGATTTCTCGTTTTGATGTAGAGATGACCCTTTGGGGAGGTTACCCAAACGTAATAACTCTGTTGTTAATTCCCTTGACGTTTTATTTGTTCATAGAAAAGGACAGATTTTCGAAAGTGCCTTTTTTGGTGTCAACCTCAATTTTGGCTGGCTCAATATTTTTAACCCATTCATTAAGCGCAGGGATCTTTGTTGGTGTCACAGTTCTTACTGTGCTCTTTGTGCTTGTTTCACCTAAGACTTTTGGTACCCAAAGAAAAACTGGATTTTACTGGTTACTGCCATTAGTCTTTGGCGTAATTCTTGTTTCGCCTTTCTTGGCAAGTGCTGTACCTACCTATTTGCGTGATAATTCTTCTGCGCCAGGAGTTTCTGGCGTAAATGATATCACTTCTGCAATTCTTTCGACAAGAATTCTTCCATTGGAGTGGGTTTTGCCCCTTTTTCTCATTATTGTTGGGTTTGCAGTGTTCTCAAAAAGGTACAATAATCGGTTTTTTAGTCTTCCCGCTCTTCTTCTTTCGGTTTGGCTTTTCGTTCCTCTATTCTTAACTCAAGGTTACCTGTTTGGGTTCATCATCGATTATAATCGATTTTTGTATTTTGTCATCTTGCCTGTAATAATTTTCACTGCTGTGTTGATTGATTATGGCTCAAAATTCTTCACAGAATCGATTGGTACTCTTCGGGTCTGGGCTAGTCAGATGCAGAAAGTTAAAAAAACCACCAATAAAAAAATCGCTGCACTCTCAAAGTATGCAACTCCTAAATCGATTTATGCTGGGTTCATTCTGTTTTTCTTGCTCTTCTCGTTTGTTGCAATTCCAGTTTTCTTGACTCCGATGGAGGGTCTAAGAATCCAGAGTTTCTACCAAGTTATGAATAATCCAGGTTGGGATGCAATTCAATGGATTAAACAGAATACGTCTTCGAACTCTGTGTTTGTTTCTGATGCACTTTACGGTTGGTGGCTTTCAGGTTTTGCACAGCGACCCACATTGAGTGCTGTTGACCCACAGTATTTGACCAGCGCCCGAGAGGTTAACCCTGCAAAAAATGCCAGTTACCTCTTGGATACGGATTATTTGGTTGATAACAATTTGATTCAGGTTCGGGAAGATGGAGGTTATCTTGCAAGGCATAATCCAGAAATTTTGGCAGATCTTAACTGGACTTACTTCCCGTATTCTTTCTTTAATTTTGATAGTAGCCAAAGTGAAATCAAGTATGAAGTTAATGGAAGCTTGAATTCAGTGTTTTTGTCTGATCTTGCATGTTAAAGATATGCACATGGAAAATGGCGCAGATTACAGCACCATTGTTGTTAGCCGGGGTAACAGTTTATTCAATTACTACCCAGTTTACGACAGTGTACAAGACTTCGAGCTTTGTTAATGTGACTTCAACTTTGGACACCGCCGTTGCAGGCGTTGCCTTTGATTGGGTGAATATTGATGTTCAAAGTAAAGGAACTCAAATTACCTATAATGATCAACGTACGATTGCGTTGGTTGATGTAGGCGTGAAAACCTTTGGGCAATTAATCTTTGAAGACAATCAACCGGTCGTAACCACGAAAGTTCTCAGTCCGCTTTTGATTGATTTAGAGTATCAACTGCAAAGTAGAAATCATTATGAAATTCAGATTTTGGCAAGTGCCTACTCTGCCGACAACAATCCTGACATTTACAAAGATGCCACAAGCATAAGCAATCATTTCGATCCGGTTATTGCCGCTAATCTGAAATCTATTCAATCAGCAACAAATGGAAATATTAAAGAAGCATTCGATTACCAAAAATCAATAGAAAACTACAATGTTTCCTTCATTGTATGTCGTGTTCCTGAAATGTACCCCAAATTCCTCAGGGACCCCGCGTTTAACCTTGTATTTATTAACAGCGAAGTCGCCATTTTTAAGGTCAAAGGGTAACCTCAATCAAGACGGGTGAGCTCTTTCGCCTTGATGAATAAATTCACGCAAAACCAAAAGCTCGAAATCGCATTCATAACCATATTCTCAGTTTTAATCTTAGCCATTTTTTTTACGGCCATATCAATGAATGGGGTTATACTCGGCAATGACCCTGCAGTTCACTTAGAAAAAGCCAGAATCTTTCTAAACACAGGGCAAATTCCATTATCCAACAATAGCTGGACACCGCCACTCTTCGAGATAGTTTTGGCTATGTTCATATCTTTGAGTGGCGCCACTGACATTGGACAATTAATTTTTGTCGTCAAGGTGTTGACGGTAATTGTGAATTGGCTTTTGTTTATGTCAGTTTACTTGATTGGAAGCAAATTCTTCAGCAAAAAAGTTGGTGCAATAGCATCTGTTTTGTTGTTGATGTGCTTTCCCATCTTTGAGTTAAACCTGTGGGGTGGATACACCACAGTTTTGGGCATTGCGTTTTTGGTTTTGCTTCTCCTGTACTTACCTTTGTCAATTGAAAAATTCGGGTATGCTATAGTAACGTTTTTTGTCGCTTTCTCCGTTGTCTTATCCCATCAATTGACAACTTTTCTCGCGGTCTTTATGCTTCCGCCGATACTGCTTTACATGCTGATAAAAACCCGAGGTGCATTCCTAAAAGTCTTAATCCCTCTAATCGTTGGAGGGGGTATAGCGTTTTTTGTCTATTATTTCCAAGCTATGATTGGCTACCTTGGAGTAATTGTGGAAATCCTGTTTTTCAGCATAAAAACTTACGCTTACCAGATTCCAGCGACCAGCTTCAACTCCATGGTTGTTAATTTTGGTTTCATACTTTTGCTTGCAGTTGGCGGATTTTACTTCTCGTTTAAAATTCTCAGAGCAACAAAAAAGTCGGCTTTTCTCTTGGTTTTGCTTCTCAGCATTATTGTTCCCTTTTTCTTTGCATACTCGTATGTTATTGGGTTTTACTTGCCGTTTCAATGGTTCGTTTATTATTTGGCTCCACCATTAGCCATCTTCGCTGCGGTTACGGTTGTTTTCCTATGGCAGAAAGCACCTTCCTTTTACATGAAGCATAAAGCGAGTTTTCGCAAAAACTGGGTAAAGGCACTCACTGTTACCTTAATTGTGGGGTTATCTTTGGTGGTTGTGGTTCGCTCGGACACTGTTTATGGTAAAATTTTGGAGGCAGGCACCTATTACTCAACCACCGACATCAAAGCCTATGATGCAGGCGTTTGGCTAAGAAACAACTATCCTGAGAATGCCACGGTTGTTGTAACCCGAGCTCCTGGTTTTTGGTTCCAAGAGTTTTCAGACAAAAGCGTTATTGCCCAAACTGACCCTATTGTGGGAAGAAACGAAATCGCCGAGTCTGTTTTAAGCTTAGCATATGAGCTTGAGAATCCTCAGACCCTCTTGAAGGCTTACGGGGCGAAAGGAGACATTTTTGAGGAAAGCTATGTTTCGATGGATAACGTTTGGGAAAGAGTTTCTTATTCTTCTGCAGCTGGCAACTTTTTGTATTTCACCCAAAACGGCGTAGATTACCAATTGCCGCTCTCAGCTTTTAGTAAGCAGATAGTTTTTGAAGACCAAAACTACCCCAAACAAGTAGAATTCATCTATACCAACAATAACATAACCTTAACAGAAACTGTACTTGCACAAAATAACAGTTACCCCCTTGATGTTTCATGGGGAGTTACTCCTCTAAAGAGCGATATCTCGAATGTGACCTTGTATTTGAGTTCATTTTTTGATTTGCAATTCAAGTTTGAGGAAGCCCAAATTCCACAGTTGCTGGATTGGGTCAACCCATGGGATGCACCATCAGCCATAAAGACCACTTCTGGAACGGATTGGGCAGTTGCAAACTTCTCAAGCTCAGACTTAAAAGATAGTTATTTGGGGCTCTACGATGATACAAACAACATAGCTTTCGCGTTTAAGTTCAGTGATTTACCTGATTGGGGAAACATCGGTGCATTAGCAAACAGACAGATAGACGCGGTGAGGTTCCAGTACCAATTCAACAACTTAAATGTAAACCAGACAGCTTCGCGTTCTTATCAAGTTCTCACCTTATCAAAGAGCAGTTACTCACCGCTTCAGCCCAGTGTGGTGCAAGGCTTGTTTAACTTAAAGCCAGCCCAATTCACAGTATCATCCCGCGATTTTACTGACTACATCAAAGTGAACAACATTGGATTCATCGTTTACGACCGAAACCAACTTGACACACAAATGATCCATAGCAAACTCTTACAATTAATTTACTCAAACGATCGATATGTCATCTTCAAAATTCAAGCCTAATAGACTTGAAACATCTGCAGAACAAGTTATAAGCGAACAGTTTTTTTCTCAAGACATTTAAGGCATCACCGCTAACAGGTAAGCACGGTACAGACAATTTGAAGCCAACAAAACTTATCCTACTAATCGTTTGCATGTTTATTTTATTTTTGAGTGTGAAGCCTGCTCTTATGCTGGAGCAACGGTGGATACTCGGATAACCCAGCACAGCCAGATTATGGCACCCACGACTGGATTGCCCAGCACGCTCTGGATTTTCTGCCAGAGCAAGAAAAACAGTACATAACCGACAACTTAGCAACTTACCTTTACGGCACCGAACTGCCCGACAATAATCAGGCTTCAGACGGCATCGGGGACACCACAAAACACCACATCTACTATTCAGCCAACGGAACTCTGGTAGATGATGCTTCTGCCCAAAGAGCAACAGCAGAATATAATTTGACATTGAATTACTTGAAAGCCCAAGATTATGCGGATGCAGCAAAAACCGCTGGAACAATGACTCATTACATTGCCGATTTAGCTGTTTTTGGACATGTTATGGGAGCATCTACACCTTGGGGAACTGAAACGCATCATAGCGACTATGAAAATTATGTAGATACCCGAACCTCAAGCTATTCAGGCATCTTTAACACTTACCTGTCATATGATGGCAGCCTAACCACATTATCAGCTTACAATGCCGCTGTGAACATTGCTTACGACACAACTTTTGGCGGAAACAACCAATTAACGTGCGTTTGGATGGATGACAATTACAATTGGAGCAATTTGACTTTCAGTGACAGATGTGGGCAATCACTTAACTTGGCAGTAAACGAAGTTGCAGATGTTTTGCACACGCTCTACCAAGAAGCCACGCCTGCCTCAACCCCGTCGCCAACTCCATCTCCGACGCCCAGTCCATCACCGACTTCAACACCGTCGCCGTCACCATCTCCAACTCCGACACCTGCACCAACACTAACCTCGACACCTTCGCCGTCTCCTTCTCCGACAATAACTGTGGCACCAACAGACACGCCCAATCCAACACCAACCATATCTCCAAGCCCAACCTCAACCCAGATACCGAATTATACTCCAACCATTCCCGAGTTTCCAACAATCCAAACCCTAACAGTTATCAGCTTTAACAGTTCTGGCGCTAGCTATTGTCTTCAAGAAAAGGGTGCCGATAAAGAGATAAGAACAAAATCTATTTTTTGATGTCGATTGATTTTCCAAGCAAACAATAATACATCTGGTCAAGCGAATAATTCTTAAACAATGGACAAGCCGGACAAATGCAGCCAACCGCCAAAACTTTTTCTTTGGCTTTTCCCCTCGCACAAAAAACGTTGCCGCTAAAGTTGGTTTTTTTAAACGTTGGGCAACTTGGACATAAACATAGTTTAGCGTTTTCTTCATTGTCAGGAACAAGATTTCCCAAAAATTCACCGAATCAATAGTCTCCATAACGCTAATAACGATATGTGACTGCCGGGAATCAGCTACAACAAGGAAAAAGGGTCAGTGAAGGTAATTGGTCCAAATCTTGGCTTTGGGCGCATTAAAATGATGTTTTAGAGTAAGAACGGTGAGATGCAAAAATTTTATCTGTTCAAGTCAACCATTGATATCTAAAAATAAGGAGTTCAAAATTCTCTTTGCATAGTGGTCTAAAATGAAGCCCAGAATCTTGTTGGTTGGCTACAATGGGGCAAACAACACAGGAGCTGAAGCAAAACTCCTTGTAAGCATTGATGAGATACGCTCAGTTTTGGGTTCGGACGCCCATTTTACTGTGCCCTCTTTGAACGAGGCGAACCTGCGAAGGTATCTAACTGAAAGCCCTACTCTGAAAATTGAACGCGTTAGACCTTCATTGTTCTTTCTGGATGTTAGAAAATTTGTGAAACAGAGCGATTTAATCATACTTGTTGAAGGTAGCTGCTATATGGATACTTGGGGTTCAGCTTTACTTTGGTGTTATTTGCTTGCAACAAGGTATGCGCATTCTATGAAGAAGCCTTGTTTGGCTTATGCGGTGGATGCGGGTTCTGCTGGGCGTCTTAACAGTTGGCTTATTCGGCGGGAAGCCAGCAAGACTGACCTCATTTTGGCGAGGACTCAGGAGGCTGCTGAACGACTCAAAAATTGGGGTGTTAAGGCTCCGATTGAAGTCACAGCGGACAATGCTTTTGCATTTCAACCAAACCCTCAAGACAAAGATATCCTCAAACGAGTTTGGCCAGAAGCCTCTCATGTGGTGGGGGTGGCAGCTGAGGACATTTACGTGTGGCCTGTCAAAATTAGACTTTGGGATCAAAAAAAGTACTGCTACAGATGGCCCTATTACTATACGCATTCTAAGGAAAGCCGCAAAAATAGCGATGATCTTGCCAAAGCGTTGGCGAGGCAATCTGACGATATCATTGAAGAACATGACAAAGATGTTGCCCTTCTAAGTATGGAGGGGTTAGACGCTGGCTTCGCTAACAAGATTCAGAGTTTGATGAAGCATCCTGAACGAACCAAAGTATTCACTTCCTCGCAGTATAATGCTTCTCAAATGACCAGCATTCTCAGAAGTTTGGATCTGCTTATTACTTCAAGATACCATGCAGGGGTGCTTTCCCTTTCTAGTCAAGTTCCTCAAGTGGCAATAGGGCATGACCTTAGAATTAGAGATTTATACACTGACTTAGGGATGAGTGAGTTATTCACCGACCATGAGGACCCACTTAGACTCTGGGAACTAAGCAACGACGTGGGCGATGTTTTTGACCATTATGATTCATTTAAAGAAAAACTGAAAAAAGGCTATGAACAGTACCGGGAACGCGAAAAGCTTAACCCTAAACTGCTTAAGGAATTTATTGAAAGTCACAATCCGGAGTGGCTAAATTGAACAAAACAGTGCTGCTAACGGGCGCCAACGGATTCATAGGCACCCAAATCGCCCAGCGTCTCCTAAAGAACAACGAAGTAACTATACTAGCCTTGGTAAGAGCAAGCAGTATTGAAGAGGGAGCCCGAAGGCTCGCCAGGGAATGGTGGGATAGCCCAGAACTTGTCGAAGCAATAGGAGATAGAGTCAAAGTTGTCTGCGGCGACGTTTGTTCACCGCGTTTAGGGTTGAAAGAAGCAGATTATGGTAACCTTGTTGAAAGCGTGACTCATATCATTCATACTGCCGCTGACTGGCGCCTGGTGTCGCTTGACGAGATTAGGAAAACTAACGTTCAAGGAACCGCAAACGTTCTAGAAGTCGCCATAGAAGCAAACAAACATCATCCTCTTGAACGGTTTTCTCATATCTCCACTGCATACGTGGCGGGGGGGAGAACGGGAACAGTTTCTGAAACCGAACTTACGGATGAATTTGGGTTTTTCACCAACTACGAACAAAGCAAGTATGAAGGCGAATTGCTCGTGCAAGCTGCCAAAAGCATGTTTCCTGTCTCTATCTTTCGTCCATCGATGGTGGTTGGCGATTCTCAAACAGGCGCAATCAAAACCTTCAACACACTGTATTATCCACTGAAGCTTTATTTAGCGGGCAAAAGGCGAATCATACCGATTAGCCGCTCGCTTAGAATCAATGTCATCCCAGTTGATTATGTATCTAAAGCAGTAGCCGAGTTAACTTTTGACCCCAAGGCTATTGGATTGACATTTCACTTGGTTGCACCTAACCAATCGTTGCTGACATTGGGGGAACTGTTGGATTTTGTTCAGAAATGGGCGAAATCAGCATTAGGCGTCAAGCTTCCAAGTCCTATCTATATTCCAATGTCAGTATCCTCGATGAAAGCTGTGTTTAAGCTTCAGAAAATTTTTCAGAGAAAGAACCGACGAGTGTCAGATGCACTAATTGCTTTGTCTCCTTATTTTAGTGAAAACCGTCAATTTCAGCGATCAAACACAGACACATTAATTGGTGCCTACGAACCTAAGTGGAAAGAGATATTTCCTAATCTTTTGGAGTATGCCGTTTACAACAGTTTTCTACATCGATCTGACCGAACGGTTCACGAGCAAGCATTATTTAGACTTGAAAGCAGAAGCTATCCTGTCACTTACTTTGACATTGTTGAAGATAAAATAGTAAAGAAAACAGCAGCTGAAATGCATCATGATATTTTGGCTGCAGTCAGTGCTTTGCGCAGTTTTGATATCAAGGTGGGAGATAGAGTTGCTCTAACAGGTTTAAACAGCACACGTTATCTTGCGGTGGACTTAGCGATTGGGCTCGTTGGCGCCATTAGCGTTCCGTTGTATTATACTGCTCCGCCTGCAGACATTAATCAGATTCTGCTTTCAAGCGGATCCAAAGTTTTCTTTGTTGGAATGCCAAGCCTTTTGGCGCGTGTTGGAGAGATTAATCCAGATGTGCCAATTGTTTCTATTTGTCGAGGACCCTTGCCACAGAATCTTTCTAGGAAAGTTGATTCTTGGGAAGAATTTCTATCCAAAGGTGCGAATACTGAATCCAATGTGAAGGCGCCTGTGGGTTTTGGTGATATAGCCACATTGCGGTACTCTTCAGGGACAACTGGCAAACCCAAGGGAGCTGTTTTCAATCATAGCAACCTCAGGTATATGGCTGAATCTACAGTTTCGATAACAGATTGGCGAGCAAGAAACCGCCAAAGCTCATACCTTTCATTCCTTCCAATGGGACACGTCGTAGAAGGCATCTTGGCAACATATTCACCTTATTACGTCCCTGCACCCGTAGACATTTATTTCCTTGAAGATTTCAGAAAACTCCAAAAAGCATTGCCCAAAGTAAAACCAGTTTTGTTCTTTTCAGTTCCTCGAATCTACGAGAAAATCTGGGAAGGGTTAACGACAAACCCAATTGGGCACTTTTACGTTTCGAGAAAGAAAAGCATTTTTGGACGCCTCTTGAGGCGAATGGTTAGAAGCATGACTCTTAAACGCGCGGGCTTGAACAAGTGTGCGCAACTTATTGCTGGCTCCGCAAGTTCAGATTCGAATCTTTTGCAGAACTTCCGCGATTTAGGTGTGGAAATTCATAATGCTTATGGCTTGACTGAAGCGCCTTTAGTCACCCTGAACCGCGTGGGTCGGAACAGGTTGGGCACTGTTGGAGAACCTATGCCTATGACGCTGGTTAAGACTGCTGAGGATGGCGAAATTATGGTAAAAGGTCCCCAGGTAACCGTGGGTTATTTTGATAAGACTCTGGAATCGCCCTTCAAGGATGGGTGGTTAATGACTGGAGACATTGGCGAAGTCACAGCTGAAGGCAGCCTGGTCATTTTTGGAAGGAAAAAAGAACTCATCAAAACTTCATATGGAAAGTGCATTTACTCTGGAAAAATAGAGGGAATGCTTCGAGAATTACCCGGCGTTAACGAAGCCATGCTGGTAGGAGAATCAAAACCCTACTGTTCAGCTCTATTATGGGTAGACCAAAAACAGTTTGATGACAAAGCAGCAAAAGCCATTGACAGCGCAGTTAAAGAAATGAACTACAACCTCTCAAATCCTGAAAAAGTGAAAAAATATGCCATACTTAAGACACCTCTGTCGATTGAAAAAGGGGATTTGACACCCAATCTTAAACTCAAACGCTTCGTTGTAGCCCAACGATTCGCGAAGACAGTAGAAGCCCTTTATGGTGGCGACCGACCTAATGATGAAGCCATCTATGGCGGCAGCGAAAAAGAGGATTGAAAATCGAATTGGGTTTAAGACTTCTTTTTCTCTCCTGGTGGACGCCCAAACGCATAATCTCCCAAGAGCTAGATCGCGTCGATGCATTAACAACCGATGCCCTAGAAGCTTTGCTCAGCAAATACTCAACAAATAATAAAGAAGAGAAAATCAAAGAAGAAGCAGTTTCCAAAGGAAGTATTGAACAAAGAAGAGACGCAATGTCGTTGAAACATGCCAATTTGGTTAATTCCCTCGTGGAAGTGTTGGGAAAAGAAGAAGCAGTTAGGCTTGGACGAGAAGCAATGTTTAAAATTGGCGAAAAACTTGGGCATGAAACCAGTCAGAAGCTGGGTGTTGGCAAGAGTCTCAAAGACCTAACAAAAGCCGCAAAAATACTCTACCGAATTTTAGGAATTGAATTTCAAGTTGAACTACAAGATCCTGCCAACGCTGTTCTAACTGTAAACCGATGTGCCCTCGCAGCAAATTACTCCGAATTAACTTGCCAGATTCTAAGTGCAACCGATGAAGGAACAATTAAAGGACTTAACCAAAACATGAAAATGGCGTTCACCCAAAAAATGACCAGCGGTTTATCGGAGTGCAAGGCAAAAATTAGATTTGAAATTGATGGAGGAACAAACAATTAGAGCAATAGTTGTGGGGTCTGGTGCTGGAGGAGCAACAGTCGCTCGAGAATTAGCGAGAAAAAACTTTGAGGTATTGGTTCTTGAAGCTGGACATCCATTCAACCCATTAACACATAGAATTTCTTGGCTCTCTCCTTTCAGAGGTTCTTTGCTCTTAAAGAATGAGCATTCGGTCGAGCGGGTATTTCGACACCTGCAAACTACCCGATCAAGCGAAGATTTGGTAATATTTAGAGGAATGACCGAAGGCGGTTCCACAACAATATCGTGTGGCAACATGGTTAGAGCTGAGCGGGGGCTTAGCGAAATCGGATTGGATTTAACTCCTGAATTTGAAGAAATAGAGCACTCACTCGAAATTAATCCTATTCCAAAAGAAAGATGGCGCCCCCTTTCTCGACGAATGTTTGAAGTAGCAGAGAAAATGGGGTTTAATCCAGCTCCAACTCCAAAAGTTGTTAACCCAAAAAAATGTGTTTCATGCGGTTTCTGTGAGTTAGGATGCGTTACCGGAGCAAAATGGGATGCCAGAGTTCTATTCAAGGAAGTCATAGAGAAAGGCGGTACAGTCAAAACGGGAGATTTTGTACGCAAAGTCGTTGTAGAAAATGGGCAAGCAAAAGGAGTCATAGTATCACATGGCGTATCTGTTGAAAGAATTGACGCTGACATAGTTGTTCTTAGTGCAGGAGGCGTGGGTACCGCTCAGATTTTGAAAGCATCAGATTTGCCAGCTAAAGATAAGCTTTGGGTAGACATCGTTCTAACTGTGGGTGGAATTTTAAAAGATGCAAAAATGTACAATGAACCACCAATGGTCTGGTATTCAAAGCAGGAACATGACATAATTTCGCCTTACTTTGACCTCCTTTCCTACTGGTTCCACAAGCCATGGCATGATGTTCCCAAAGAAGACAGAGTGGGTATGATGGTAAAATTGGCAGATACCGAACAGGGAACAGTTCACGCTGATGGAACAATAACCAAATCAATAACTGATATTGATCGACAAAGATTGGAAAAAGCAAGAGAAGAAGTGATAAATATTATGGAAGACTCCGGTGTGAATGGTCCTTTCGTTGACGGCATGATTCATGGCGGGCATCTTGGAGGAACTGTGCCACTTGAGAAAGAAGACGTTCCATCTATGCATCCCTCTTGGTTGCCTGAGGATTTGTGGGTTGCAGACCTTTCCCTTCTGCCTCATTCCCAAGGCTTACCAACCATGCTAACGACTTCTGCTTTGGCCTTGCGAGTTGCAAGAAGAATAGAGGAACAGAAAAATCAAAAATAATGGAGACCAAAAAATGGAAAATACACAACGGAAAACGAAGGATTACTCAAAATCTGAACTCATCTTTGGCAACCTATCGATAGTGCTGTGGATACTTTTAGGTGCATATTCCTGCTGGCTCCTCTACCCTCTAAGCTCCATAGTTTTCATTGCGTTAGCGTCGTTCTTAGTATTTTTTGAACTTGGAAAACACGGCTGCCAAACCTGCTATTACTGCAAAACATGCACAATCGGCATAGGAAAACTGCCTGAGCTCTTCTTTAGAAAAGCTGGAACCGCAAACGTCAACAAGAAAGCCATGAAACTGTTTCCCTATGTTTATCTCTTGTTAAGTTTGGTTCCAATCGTTCTCTATGTAGTTTCCATAATGCAAACCTTGGCAGTTCTAAAAATCTTGACGTTAGCTTTGCTTCTGTCATTTTCAATCTACAGCGGAGTCATTAGAAGGAAAGCTATAATGAAATAGCAAAAGTCCAAAAAAGATAAAAGAAAAGTTTGCAGCTATCTATTTGGTGTCAAAATATTCTTTCAGCCTTCATTTGGGTTCCCGTTCCATCTTATTCCCAATACTTAACCTGCCCAAAGTGCAAATCACAAGTAACTGCTACTTCCAACTACTGCAACTTCTGCGGCACAAACCTGCATCAACCAATTGTTCTAAAAATCTGCCCCAAATGCAGTACCCGGATGGATGCTTCGGCGCATTTTTGCCCGGAATGCGGACAAAAACAATGACGCTGAAAAGTTTGAATTATTTGGGTTTGCCGTCTTTGCAGAAGTAAAGATTTGGTTTTGCTCTCGCTAAATTGTACTTTTGGTAAATTTGGCAGCTGGAACACATGCACATTTTTGTGAAATCAAAATCCTTGCAGGTTGCAACTCCCAGAGAACAGTATGGACCGGGAAACTCCTCAGGTTTAGGAGCCATATTTTCGTAGCTTTCTTTTGGAACGTTCTTGTTCATTTCCTCGCTCATAGCTTTCATCTGCTCACGTGACATCCCCATCACTTGCCTATGCATCCATTCCCTTGAGCATTTCCATGTTCTTCATCATTCCTGGACTCATCATTTGCTGCATAACCTTTTGAGGATTCTGAATCAATTCGTTTCTTGTAGCTATTTTGGGTTTTGCGCAGGGACTGTTTGCTTGAACGGGACAGGTTGAGCATTTGCAGTTGAAAAGAGAGTCTGAATCGAAGGGAATTTGAATATCTTTTTTATGACCAAAAAAACTCAAAAAAATTACCTCTACTGATATTTGCGGAAACTTTTACTTAAAGATTATTGGATCCATAACTTGAGGCGCTATTTTGTTGGTTTTTTAGTATCCTTTTTGGGAGCAAGTACGTTCCGATTCACTTTTGCCTCATTGTACTATTGGTGTCAATAATTTTTAAAACGGATGTTTGAGTTTAGAAGCCGGAATATAATGGAGAGGGTGAGGATGAGGGGTAAACAATGGTCGGTTGAGGAAGAGAGACAACTGCGTGAGTTCATTAACAATGGCGTAAGTGTTGACGAGATTGCGCAAATTATGGATAAAACCCGTCTTTCTATTAGAGGCAAAATGAACAATTTGGGGCTTAACTATAGTTGTTGCAGCAGCAAGACACCACAAAGTTGCAACAACAACAATAACAACAACTTCTACGGCTCAAGTTGTCGAAGACGCCCCCACTGTTGGTCCTGCTTCCGCACCCGACCCGGGCAATATTGACTTGTCTGTTGCTCAACCAAAAAAGGATGAGCCCTTACCCAGCGTTAAGGAGAAACTTCAAGTTTTGGACACAGCGCTTGTGGCATTGGAGAGACCCGGTCTTAGTATTGCTGAGATTACAAGACTAAACAAGATTATCCTAGGCGTGAAAGTGTATCAGCAGCTCTTTGCCGATTTCGTTAATTATAGAGCGTTGGAATCTGAAGTTTTGGAGTTAAGAAAACAACTTGCGGCAGAGAAAAATCCAAGTTAGATCAAAATTTCCCCGAACCTTCAATTCCAACGAGATTCAATCTCAATGGCAAGATCTGCGGGAAGAATACAGAATCCACCAGGCGTCCAATCATGCGAAGGTAGATGCAGTTAAAGGTGACACTGCAAGATTCCTTAGCGAAATCTGCCATTTGAAGCCGTTTGCGTATCAGCTTGAGCTTGCAGAGTTATACAAGAAAAATCAGTTTCTAGCCGTTAGGTGGCCAAGACAGACAGGCAAGAGCACATCTATCGCGGGGTTGCTTTTGCAGGATGCCTACGAAAATCCCGACCTAAACATAGGGTTCATCGGACCCAGTTGGCGCCAAACCAAACTAAACCTTCGGCGAGTAGCAGGTTTTTGCCGCAACCTACCCCAAGGAAGCTGCCATATCCAGAAAACCAGAATAAGCTTCAAAAACGGCTCCGTCATAGAAGCCTTCCCAAACAACCCAGACACCATCAGAGGAAACACCTTCAATTGTCTACCTCACTACGTGAGAGTACTGCTTTCGAACGGTTGCCAAACTCCCATTAGCCAGCTTACTCCCGGTCAAGAAATAATGTCATACAACATAGTTACTAATAGACTGGAACCGAAAAAAGTTACTTGCACTTTCAAAAACCCCTTGGGAAATAGGAAGATAGTAAGATTATTCCATGAGCATGGAAGTTTGGACTGCACTGAAGATCACAAAATTTACACTTTAAACAACTCATATGTTTGTGCCGCCCACCTTGAGAATAATCACAAAGTCTTATACATGCCTAATTCGAAACATAATCAAGAATTCAAGAATCCGCAAAAGAGTCTCATCAACGGCACTGCACAGTTATTGCATTCCTCAGTGCAAGCAGGAAAATCAACATCGTCAGAAGAGGAAATCTTCGTCTATGACATAGAAGTTGAAGATAATCACAATTTCTTTGCCGATGGTGTTCTCGTCAGCAACTGCATTTGGTGGGATGAAACCAATTTTACTGCAGGCGATCAAGACCTCTATGACGCCATTCTATTCACGTTAACCACTACAAACGGCAAGCTAATAGCGAGTAGCACGCCGTTTAATCGGGATTCGCTATTTTGGAATATGTGTAACCACAAAAACTATGCAGATTTTGTTAAGCAACATTTCAGTTGGGAGAAAGCTCTGGATCCATTGGGACCTCTGTATCCTGCAGATGATTGAACGCATTAGGCGGCAGTTTGGAGATGACCCGGCTCGGTGGCGGCGGGAGATGGAGGCTGAATGGGCAGAAGACGAAGACGTCTGGTTGCCCCAGAGCTTGATTGTTACATGTATTGGCACCTCTAAAAACTGTGGAATAGACCTTGAACCATTCGATTCTGAAAAAGTCTACAAGGGCAGGTTTTTTGCTGGCTTAGATCTTGCGCAAACACGCGATTACTGCGTTTTTAGCGTAGTAGAAAGCCTAAACGATAGGCTTTATCTGCGGTTCTTGAAAATTTTTCATCAACCTACCACGTATGCGCATGTGCTTGGATTTATCAAGCTGGTGCAGGATCGCTGGGGTAGCTTTGAAAAAATCCGCGTCGACTACACCCGTGAAGGACCCAGCATAATTACTGATATGGTAAACGCTGGCATAGACAACGCTGAAGGCGTAGCCTTTAGTGTGCCCCGCAAAAGCGAGATGGCTAGCCTAATTAAACAGCGAATGTCAAATGGCAAGTTTTTCTATCCGTTGCTTAATTGGGAACGCCCCTACCGAGGTGACGTTTGCACTGAGCTTAATGTTGAGCGTTATGATTTGCGCAAAGATGGCAATATTGGGTTTTCTCATCCAGGCGGTACTCATGACGATGTGTTTTGGAGCGTTGCCTTAGCCATTTATGGAACCGTTGAAATGCAACCTGAACAATTCGTTTTTGTCGTACCTCGATGAAGGCTAACTAACCTAAACAAGTCTCTTCATAAAAACTCTTTTTTGTATACATTGCTGATACACGTCTGCTGCTTACCCTAGAGTTTCCGCCAATCGAAGCTCTTTGTGCAAAAGTTGAAAGTTTTGTTGAAAAAGAAATCCAAAGACAACTAGTTGCACCCTCAATTGTTTTAACTGAATTTATCAAATATTCTGGAGCAAGAATTAGTGAAGACGCTGCCAAGACAAGAATAATGGCACTAAAAGAGAAGGGATTAAAAATAATACCGTTAAGTGAAAAAGACGCCTTGACGGCAGGAAGCCTTATTCTCGCAAACCGAAACGTGCCCATTGCTGACGCCTTAATCGCTTCCTTTGTAAAAAACGGAACAGCAGAATACGTAGTTACAGATGACTTGCACTTTAAAGCATTGGATATTAAGACTAAATGGATATAAAGCGGCAAAGTGCCAAAAGGTGAATAAGCGGGTCGCCAGATTGCACACCTGAGTGGGTTCAAATTCAGTTGTGTCTAGATTTCACGGCTTCCGTCCCGGAACATTTGGGGTCAGAACCTATTTCGTGAATTATTCCAAATTTTATTTTTATCTCTTAGTTTTTTTAGTCTGAGATGACAGGATGAGCAATATGTGTTACAATTGATGTGTTGCTACCTGCATCAAAATACGAAAAGACTCACGTAACCTCAAATAATCTTTAAGTTGCACATTCAAAAATGTGTTCACTCTTTTCGCCTTTATTGTCAACGAGAACGATTTCAAATCTCAAGTCGGTTGGGCAACGAAGAATTTTTTTGTATCTTAAGAGCTCGTCATTCTTATGAGTAAAAAGTCTCTCTGTGCTTTTTAATTTTTCACTCAAGATTCTTATGAAGCAACCGCCTCCTGTAATGTTGCAAGCATCAAGTTCAAATGTTCGTTCGTCTTGCAATTCTGATCCAACTAAATCAATGCTTATCTTTGGTCTGCCCCACTCGTGTGCACAATCACAAAACATCAATATGAATGTCAATGGATCAGTTGAAAAATCAATTATTTTGGGTTTTCGATTTTGGGAGATTTTCCCAGGCTGAATCCTTTGTGTAAACTTTTCGAAAACATAGTCACAGTGATGAAGGGCAATTGCTAAGGCGGATGGTACGAATATATCTTCCAAATCCTCTTTAGCATGTACTTGAGCCTGTTTCAGAAGAAAAATGCTACTCAAAATCGAATGATGTTTGTGCCTTGTTGTTCTATCATAGAAGAACAATAAGAGTTTCTTTTCATCGTAAAGCCAGTTTCCCTTAAGTGGATCGTTAAAATGTCTTCGACAAAGTTCGTTGATGATAAAGCCCACGCTTGAAAGCATACTCTTGTCGACAAAATACGATTTTATGTCAGATACTCCCGCATCTTGAATGTCAAGAGACTGCTTAAAAAATTCTTTGGCCCAATTATCGTATAGCTCAAGTGGGTAAGCTACATCGTGAAAGGAAGAAGCTACAAGCCATTGCTTGTCAATATTTGGATATTTCATGATGACTGGATAATTTGCCGACATTAATTTATCGATTATTGCTGTTCCAAGCATGAATACCTGAAACTGATGTAGGTAGTGATCGCGATAGTGACGCCCCAACGCTGCAAATATATTATGCAGAGGAATCTCTGATTTCTTCAAAAATTGAGAGTATTCTATGCTAGGAAAATAGTTCTGCCAGAGTTTCGAAAAAGCTGTGTTAACGAACTCAAAATCATCCTCTTTTTTGATGAGGTGATTGGTAACTAATTCCTCAAGAGTTTTGGAATAACAGACTTTCTTTAAATTGAATGCTATATCGAGTATTCTTCTATCAATGTATCTTTTTCCAACTTCGGATGGGGTTTGCCCAGCTAAAGCATCGATAGTTTCTCTGACAAAACGGTCTGAATAAAGCCCAATTTTTTGTGCCTCTTTTCTTAACAGCCTCAGGTAAAGGTATCATACCATCCTCAGGAGGGGGATTAGCAATTACATCCTCCATGTGTTTCCTAAAGTTGGAGGGTTCAAAAAATGACAAAGGGTCCCTGTCAATATTTTCAAATTTCCATAATCCAAAGCCATTTGCCTTTGCTATGACTTTTAGATCTTTTTTCACTTTTTGTATCTAAACCCTTTGTAATTACCAAAATCATCTCAATCGCTCGAATGGGAACCACAGTGATAAGTGAAATTGATAAAAACGTAGCCTTCGTTCGAGTTTTTCAACTTCCAAATCATCTGGTGACACATACCAAAAAAGAGTATAACGTCGGAGTTTTTCTTTCAGCTGAAGGTCGTTCTCCTGCAGGTTCATCCTCAGTTTTTACTGCAACTAAGTCCACTGGGGGCATTGGATCTACGAAAAATTTGGTGCCGTGATCTTGCGATTTCAACTTCCTTCCTGATTCTTCTACAACTTCTAGTCCAGCGTAAACCTCGCCTAGCTCTCGCTTTTTACAGCATTTTTTAAGCTCGTTTATTACGTCGTTGTATTGAATCACATTTTTCGCCGTCTACAATTATCGAATACACTGGCCGATCCAGAATTGAAGGAACCGATTAACGACAATGGTGACACTTACTACAAGTGATTGCATTCATGCCGTTTCTTTGCTTTTGCAGCTGTTTCAATCTGAAATCTGGATCGGTAAGTTGCTCTATGCTCAGATCGCTTGGCACAAGAAACTCTGCAGGCTTATCGCCCCAATCATTTTTCATATCAGTCATCTCCAATATTTACATCCTTTTTCCTATTTATGCTTAAAGCATCGAGGATCTTCAGCAAGGTAATCATTATAGTGAGCATACGCCATCGCCCTGCATCCGCTGCAGCAATCAATAAACTCGCAGGACTTGCAGTTACCTTTCAGGTTGCCTTTGTTTGCGATTTCCCAAAGAAGGCGAGAAGTGTGCCATATTTTAAGAAGCGAATCGGTCCTTTTTCAAGTTACCAATTGAAATAGGTAGTCTCCGACATGCCAGTACGGAAGCGTCAGGCAATATGCATAATCCATCAAGGAACCAATTGAGCAAATACCGCCTATTTTGTCTTTTCATCAATAATAGAGTATGAACAAGTCGTGTTTGTAAGAGTCCACAATGGCCGCGAACGAGTTATTATTGTGCTGCCTTTTTGACTAATTTCATCGTTGGCACGTTTAGAAACATAGTTAAAAATAGTCTCAATTTCCGTAGGGTTGAGCATTTCATTCTTAATTCTTAAGCCTGATCCAGTGGGAATAAATCGTTCAATAGTTAGGATACTGATACCTTCCATATTAGCAAGATCTATCAGGGGACCCACATCAGTCATGTTTCCTCTTTGAAGGGTAAACATTCAAATTTACTTGCAGTCCGTTCGCTCTGCATAAACGTATTCCAGAGAGTGCTTTGTCGAATGACCCTTGTCCTCGAATTCTATCATTAGATTTTGTAAATGCACCATCCAATGATATCTGTACGCAACGTAGCTTTTTTAATTTAACGAGTTGTTTGACATTAGTTTCATTCAGTAAAGTACCATTTGTTAACAAATCGATTGTGGCGATCTCATCAAAAGAGGAAAGATATGTAAACAAAGGGAAAAGCTCCTCTTTCAGGATGAGGTTCACCACCTGTAATTGCTATGTCTCCTCTTTTTCCCCATTTAGCCAACGTAATTACAATTTCATCCACAATTGACTTAAGGTCTACTAAATTTAGTTCTTTATCACCAGCATAATCTTCTTGGTAGCAATGTAGACATCTCAGATTACATTTGTTCGTGATGTGCCATTGGAAGCCAAATAGGTCTTTCATGTTGTTTCTCAATTTATAAATTAAATCTTATCCGCTTGCATTAAGCTTTGGGATAAATGTGTCGAGAACGATATTAAGTGCATAAAACGAGACTATTGTAAACTTTGAATCGGAAAGAATTTGGGTATTAATGCGCTCGCAAAATCAACCGCATTTAACTTACCTTATGCTAGAAGTGTTGACTTTAGTCCTCTATTCCCACTCTTTGTGCTAATTCTTGCCATCCTTTCTGTTCGAACTGAATTGCGGAGTTTTTCCATATTTTTTGAGTCGTTCAATTGCCAGAAATACTCGGTGCTTCTTTCAAATTTGTAGCTTGTGTGCTTTTCAAAATCTCCTTTTCGTATTCAGAAGTTAGAGGAGTTTGAATGCCTGCAGTTTTTGTATTATTGAGAATAGCTAATTCCATCGCTTCCACGTTCGCCTGCCTAGTAGTCTAACTTAACAGTTGGTTAGTCATTCTTTGAAATTAAAGAAGCGCGTTTATTAGCGCATTAAGTAATATACGTCTAAGGTGTCGCTGGAAGGGATGAATAAGAAATCTGCACTTGGGATTAACCAACAAGAGCGGAGGCACGCGACAAGATCTCCTCAAACTGTCAGTTATAACATGTCTCAGATTAAATCAAAGAATACTAAAATCGAAAAAAGCTTGGAAGAAATCATTAAGAGGACTGGACTAAAATATCAGTGTCATTACGCAACCTATGGAAAACCAGACTTCGCTTTTCCAGAAATTAAAATAGCAATCTTTGCTGATAGTCATTTTTGGCACGGCTACCAATGGGAAGAAGCAAAGCTTCAAATACATAAAAATAAGGAATTTTGGTTTAAAAAGATTCAGAGAAACATGGAACGTGACAAAGAGGTAAATGTCGCACTTTCGAAAGATGGCTGGCTTGTTATACGCTTCTGGGAGCATGAAATTGTTCGTGATCCAGACATATATTGACCAAAATATGTGAATTGGTGAAAAGCCGAGAGGGGGTTAAGTTCACTGACGATAATCGGGATTGATTTCTTCTGTGGAATCGGAGGGGCAACTAAAGGATTTCAAAATGCAGGTATCCAAGTAGTTAAAGGAATAGATAATGACTCAACCTGCCGAGAGACATATAACAAGAATTGCGCACCAGCTAATTTCTTATTGGCTGACTTAAACAGCTTGGATCCCTGCAAACTTTTAGAAGACATTAAGATAACTAAATCTGACTCATTGGTATTCATCGCTTGTGCGCCCTGCCAACCTTTTTCTAGATCTTATAAGAAGAAGAACGCAGCAGATAATCG
Organism: Candidatus Bathyarchaeota archaeon; assembly: GCA_963842545.1. Classification (GTDB taxonomy): domain Archaea; phylum Thermoproteota; class Bathyarchaeia; order Bathyarchaeales; family Bathycorpusculaceae; genus Bathycorpusculum. The sequence continues at coordinate 8,051 of CAWJGR010000025.1, read as the reverse complement.
CAAACATTTGATTCTGCGCTTTCTTGATTTTGTCCAAGAGCTCAATCCTGATTCAATATTCGTTGAGAATGTTCCAGGCTTTGAACAAGCAGAAGGAGGAAGTTTTCTATCAATGATTGGAACAAAACAACTCGGCTATGAAGTTAATTTCAACCGTGTCAACGCCAAATTTTATGGTATTCCCCAAAATCGTTCCAGATTGATTGTTCTTGCTTCAAGACACGGGAAAATAGATTTTCCATCTCCAACTCATGGCAAAGGGCTTTTGAGTTTTGAAACTGTAGAAAATAAAATTTCTAAATATCCGCCAATTTGTGCTGGAACCGCAGATTCCGAAATACCTAACCATATCGCCAGACGAGTTTCAAAACTTAACATGCAAAGGTTAAGAAGTACTCCACAGGATGGAGGAAGCAGAACAGATTGGCCAGCTGATTTATGGCTAAAGTGTCATAAGAATGATAAAGCAGGGCATTCGGATGTTTATGGGCGAATGCATTGGCAAGAACCAGCGCCAACTTTGACTTGCAGGTGCAATAGTATAAGTAATGGTCGATTTGGGCATCCTTCCCAAGATAGAGCAATTTCTTTACGCGAAGCTGCGGCGCTACAAACTTTTTCGGATGATTTTGTGTTCTTGGGAAATCAGAGCAACATTGCTCGCCATATAGGCAACGCGGTTCCGCCTCTTCTTGCGCAGATTTTTGCGCAGACAATTAAGCAGCATTTGTCGGCATATCGTTTTGATAAACATATTTCTAACTCCCCTCAAACGATTTGCACTTAACGATTAGCAAACCAGACACAAAGCATTTGTAATAAAATGACACGCGCGCTCGGCTCAAAGTGCATTTGTTAAGTATCGCATCAGAGCAATGCTCAGAAGAAAGTCACTCTGAACTGTCCAATGCCGACCAGGAGTGTTTTTTCTATGGTGTCACTCTCTTCGTCCGGGAATCTCTGGTGAGAGAATCAATTAGACTTCCAATTTTGGATGCTGATTGCCCTTCCACAATTACTCCGAGTTCATGGTTTAGCACTAAGCCCCTCCAAGTTATGTTGGATGATCCAATAAGAGCTGAAGACCTGTCAAGAACAATCAGCTTTGCATGCAAATCTTCGTTTATATTTTCAGGGCTAAAATCAAATAATTCAAAGTGACGGAACTGACTTGCAAGCTTCAGTAACCTTTTTTTTATTTCAATCGGCTGCTTGTCGAATCTGTTAACTACAATATTTACTTTTATGCCTCGGCTTAGACATGCGGTCACGATATCGAGAAAGCCTGTTGCACCTCTGGTTATTCTATACGCAACTATTTGAATCTCGTCATTTGTCTGAGGCAGCATTTCTTCAAGTATTGAATTAATCGAGCGGATGCCATGCCCCATCCAAGCTAACCCAGTAACAGCAATCGTTACCTTGTCTGCTTTAGTATGGCTCAAAGAATATTCTCTCGCAATATGTTTCTATCAAGGTAAGTGTTTCCAAATTCGCACGATGTTTCGGAAACCAAGAGACAAGCATAGCAAGCTGCTCCATTTGCACGGCCGCGATCAGAAAGTCTCTGTTCACCGCAGAGAGGATCATTTGAGCATGAATATATATTTCGTTGAGCCGCTCGGAGAACTCTTTCAAAATCTGGAACGAGAGCTATTAACCCACCAAGGCTACCGTCACCGCCACTTTGAGTAGTATACAAAAGGACTCCGCCATGAACAAATTCATTACCAGGATCTCTCCGCAAATATACTCGTTCCCTAATTGAAGCTGAAGAGTAACCTGAATCGATTGAAAGCGCAGTAATTAATCTGTGAGATAGAGTGTGATACCAAACAAATAAGGGATGGAAGAATGGGCTATTTGTTTCTTGATGTGCATTTAACCATGTGTTTTTGGTAATAGTGTCTTTTAAGACTAGTTCTTTGTCAGGTGGTAAATCGATAAAAACTCCTTCTCCATGGAGTTCCACTCCAACATACCAACGATCTTGGCCATCGATGTATCCTGTATCTACTTTGGCTTTGGCAGTGCCCCTGATTGGACGAACATAGCCTTTTTGTGCGGTTACAACGCGAAGTCTCTTAACAGGAGTGATCCTGAGAAAGAGATTGGGCGAGAATTCAACTGAGTTTCGAACAGCATCTTTGTCAACTTCAAAATCCTGCGTTTCATAACATTGTTGCGGGGGTGCGCCATAGATAGCAGCATGTCTTAATGCTGCCAATTCCTTTTGTTTAACGTCTCTCTCGGATAAATTCTGGTTTAATGATTGGAGAACATCTTTGATGGCATTCAAAATATTCTCCTCAGGTAATTGCTCCATTTCGGCTATTGTCATTGAATTGATTTCTGGGAATCTCCTAGCTGCTGTCTTCAATTTTTCGATCAATCTTTCCTTTGTCCAACAATCCTCTGAGGCAACTATTGACAAAATATGCGTATTCTGCAAAATTCGATGGATATTCGTTGTCATCGGTGGTATTGTCAATGCAGATATGGATTCCGCAACCCTAAGATTGCTCGCGTTCCTCAAAACTACTGATGCTTTTTCGTCACACGGTTCCGTTAGATCGCTTTCTATAAACGCCCAGAACATTTCCACCTGTCGTTGTAGACATCTTGGAGAGAGGCGGTCGAACCGCATTTTGGGCATTGAATCTTAATATCCCATAAGGCAGAACCAGTCTCAATCCAGTCAAAAATCGAGTAGTTGCATTTTGAGTTCTGTTGGTGGACTATTTCGCTCCAGGTTACGTCGTCAAGGTGGCCACGTGGACAAGCACGAATAAATCGTATTGCTTCTTCCTGAGCATTCTTTGTTGGGCTACAATGCGGGACATCTACTTGTTCCGATTGAACTTATTTGATATAATTTTCTGTGTGTTTGGCAAAGTCCCCATTCTGGAAAACGTTTTGTTTTAAAGAGCGCGCGATCATCAGGAAGCTGCAGGTCCGCATTTGTAGGCAACCGGAATATTCTTCCGCCTTCGAGTTGAGCGCTAACGTTTTGATCTCTTATCTCGTACTTACAAAGTTCTAACGAGGTGTCTGTTTTGTTAAATATTCTGCCCCACTCTTTATAGCTCATGATTACGCGGGGACCATTTGGGGTTTCCAGTATGGATCCAACACCGTAGGTTAACACAAATTGGGATGGTCTTACTGCTTGTCCGGTCGACATAACTTATCCCTCGAACGTCGTTGATGCTTCAACCTCTCTTAGCGATTGGGGAGAGTTTTCAAAGACTTGCGGCAAATTCTTAACTTTATGTTGCTGGTCTCCCAGGACAACTGGGCTTTTAGGTTCATGTATGAGTGCAGATTCATAGTAGATTAGGGAAGATTCATGCTGAGCAGTTTGCTGCCATTTGTCGAGTTCGGATTTGATTTCTTCAGCATACTGCGTTTGGGTGAGGTCGGCATTCAGCAGGCTGACTTTGACTGCGACTCTCCGCAAGTTTCACTATTTCAAGTACTTCATCTGAATGTCTTTTTGACTTCATTTTCTGTGCGCCAGTCCCCGTATCCTCGGGAGTTTCTCCATAGTTTCCGTCTGAAATCCAACTTGAACTAACTTCCTTTCCAAGAACGTTAGATGCGTTTCGTAATATTGAAACTGCTATTGGACCAAGACCACGTTCTCTAGCTCTTGGGGAAAAAGGATGAACAGTTATTGGTTCAACAAATCTCGGAAAGACATCTGTGATACCCGACAAAAAATTCAAAATGGTCCAAATCTCTTGGTTTAGCGGAATTCAAGAACGTAACTATTAAGCCTCCTTTAAGCCTTCCAACGCGTCCCGTGGCTTGGATGTAGTTTGAAGTTGTTTTTGGCTGACCATGAACAACCATAAGCCCCAATCTATCAACGTCCACTCCAGTTCCAAACATGGACGTTGAGAAAACCGCATCAACATCATTAGGCGCTTTCTTTGATAAACGTTCCAGTGCCATGGGAATTTCGGCTGATTCCATTCTGCTTGAGAGTTCAATTGGAGGCCCGAGTTCTCTCACTCTGCCTCCCATGTGCCGAAGCCATTCTCGAATGTCAGCTCTGTAAAGTCCCAATGTAGAGGCTAATATTTTTATTGCGTTGAAATATCCTACAAGTGTCCAGAATTGGTCTATTTCCTCATCTTTTGGATCATTTGAAAGTCTAAGTTCATATGCTTGCTTTAGAAGGGCTGACCATATTCTTATGTTTGGGGTGTGGGGTCCATGACCTGGAGAGCATATTCCGACATATAGTCGCCCGGCTGGTCTACTATCCAAGGGATGTTTTTCAACCGAATGGGAAAAGAAATTGTCATCTATCGATAGTCCTTGAGGAGGAAATGCTGAGACTGTTCTACGAAATACTGATTCTACTTGCGATTTGGCATGACGGATGGTTGCACTAGATGCGAGATATTTTGGAATTATCATCTTCCCCGCTTGGTTCATTTTGCTAGGAAGCGTCTCAACAGCCATTTCATACAGGCCAACCATTGTTCCCAATGGTCCCTCTATCAGATGAAGTTCATCCTGAACTATTAGTTCTGGAGGCTCAAATCGTTGAATATCGTAGGTTTCACCAAAGCAGGTATTTCCTGTATCAGGAGGCATCTCTTCACGATAAAAACCCCAGCATGTATCAAACTTGTTTACATTGCCAAACATTGCAGCCGCGCGGGGTTCATAGGCAAGTCTGGCAAACTTATCAACGGTCGCAATTACGATTGATGGACATCTGTGATAAACTTGGTCGTCCACTACATAGGCTGATATAGGCATCCCATAGGCAGCTTCCTTTCCAGGTATTTGGAATGGCGGCAAGGCTTTTGTGGTAATGTTCTTTGATCCAACAGTTATTGACTCAGACCATTCGATATTGTTGATTTCACATGATGGGTTAGGGCAATGAATTTCATAGTCTACGGGCTCTTGAGTAATATCCCAACGTTTCAAGAAATATCCCAAGCGACTTGCTCTGGCAAAAGCACCTTTGCAGTTTGCTCCTAGCGATTTCAATGCACATTTATTCCACCAAGCATCTACTTGGTCGGCGTCAATTCTGTTGGTTGAAGAGAGTTCAACCGAAATAACAAAATGGTTCGGGCTTGGTAGGCTCATTACTTGAATCTTTCTAGCGATAAAACCAAGACCCGCTGAAGTTTTCCGTGGCAGGTTTAGGTACATATTTCGATCTCACTATAAAATGGAAAGTGTATTCCTTCGGCGGCAAACTTTGCCTTCTTGGAATAGAAAGAATGCTTTCACAGACTGGACATTGGATAATCTGCGCCGGCTCGGAATTTGACATACTTTTGATTCTAACCCCTGTACCAGCGTATGAATCAAAACCAATTAATCTAGTGACTGCGCCAGGATAACGTGTTTGTCTTCCTTCAACCTTGTCAAAACCTTTGTGGTCAACCAAGCGGTTTGGCGTCACTTCTTGTCCGACCCAAAGGCCGATCGAGAATCTTGCTTTACCCCAAAGGTTCTTTTCATCACCTACGTAGCCGTTAGGTCTCCAGTTTTTTACTCGGAAATAATCACATGCGATGATTGCTATGGTTGCCCTTCGAAATTGCTGGAGAGTTAACATTCTTAGTGTATAACGAGATATTACCCCTGTTCCTATACCGCCGTTGTTTTTTGCACAAAAATGTCTTCTTCTTAGCGCAATTGAGAAAATACTTAACCCTAAGTAGGCTTCCGTTTTACCTCCTGCAGTTGGAAACCACAGCATGTCACATAATTTGCGGTCTCCATGCTCTTCTTTTGCAACGCTGGGAAGGCATTGGAGAATAAAAGCAATCTGAAACAAGCGCCAGGTTAATGGCCCTTTCTTTTTCCAAATAGACTGCTGATCCATTACTTTGTTCATGAAACAAAAGGCTAGTCTCGCATCGTCTTCCTCTCTGAGGATCTTTATCCCTTCCTTTATTCGGAAGGCTGAATCTCGGCAGTTCTTGAGGTGTTGAACTCCCATTTTTTTATGCTGGTCTGATAGTTCTTGGAGATCTTTTTCCTTTTCTTTAATCCACTTCTCATATAAGTTGGGGATTTGGTCGAGGACATGAGGAAAGTTTTGCTGGATCCCAGGTTTCCGCTAGTTCGCAGGCTTTGAAAGGTCCTGGGTTTCCGTACTCAAGTTTTGGTTGCATTGTAACTTGCTGTATTGGAAAACAGGGTAAGAATTCTGTCCGCAAAGTGGAGTTGGCAAAAAGAGTCCTCTCTGGTTCCTCTATTATATCCCCGTCTATCCATTTGAAGGGATTATCCTTGATTATGGTAGATGGACGTTCAGGATCAACTTCTGCCCACGTTGCGCTACACAAATGGCCTCTGGCGAAGGCGAATTTATTTCTATATAGAAGCGATAGCCCTAAATCTTCTACATCTTCTTCGTCTGTTTGGCTCGTCATAGGAACGAGAAAAGTTTCTTTTGGACATACTATTCTAACTTGCGGCTGGAAAATGTGTTCCTCTGTTTTGGAATATTTCTTGTTTGATAATTCAGTTTCATTAACTATGTAGAGGGAAATGTAAAGGTGCCCCTGAGGTGTTCGGGAGTTTTGCAGACAAATTTTGACTCCTCCAGAATTGAAAAGATCGCCAGGGTTTTTCATGTCAACGTTGTATTTTATGAATTTGAACGGAATTCTCTGCCAAGTTTTGTCTGCTTTTTGAGTTATCTAGCCCAGGTTGCACAGACGCTTATTTTGGTTCCAGAATTGGCATTTATAATGAATGATAAACCCATCGATTTTGGCAATGCACGGGGATCGGCAATGAAACCTAAGGGGAAAATTCGTTTTCGTCTTCAGAGTCATCGTCCTCTCCTTGGCCGAAGTCTCTTCTCGCGAAATCGGAACGACCGTAAAATGCTAGAGCGCCTCTCGTAAAACTCTTGGGTTCAAGGACGCCCACAACATATTGTTCTTTTGGATCATCCACCAGAATTTCATTAGATCCATTTCGTGGTCCAAAAACTTCATTACGTAAAGCTATAACCAAACTTGTCCGAGCAGTCATAGCAAAGCAGTTCTACCTATGTTTCTTATAGCGTTTTTCTAAGTTCATAATTTATTGAATTTCTTCAAAAAATAAGAGAAACGATTTGGGAGCGCTATTCTGGTGTTGAACATCTAAGATAAGCTTCGTTCTCAGGAGATTTATTGCCCATCACGTTCAAAATCCTTTATCTTTTTGTTTAGTTTTTTTACTTGGTCTAATATATCTTGTTCTCCTTCATCCTCAATGTCTATTGAGTTTATGTCAGGTGTTGAAGTAATTTTTATTTTGTGTTTCTCTTCTTTCTCTTTTTCACTTGGTGATTTACTTTCATTAGATGAATTTGTGACGTGCGCCTGAAGCTTCGGATTCTTAAGCAAACGAGCGAGAGATATTTCCGTCGCAGCCGTCTTCAAAGCTATAATTATATGTTCGGGAAAATGGCCCGTTTTCCTAAGAAAAGTTGATTCTGCATTAGCAGCGATATTGTCGTCTTTTGCCGTTGGCATTTTATCTATTAATTTGAGGACAGCAACAAGCGACGCGTGTTTCTCTACTACGCTGTCTAACCCCGCTTCTAAAAGAGCAATGAATACGGAAGGGTGCATAAAATACAGATTTTCTTGATCTATTGCTAATATGGGTCTTAAACATTCGATTGCCAAGGCAATCTGGTCGTCAAAACCATCGGTAATGGTCGAATCTAAATATGCTTTTCTTAGCATTAATTCTACAATTTGATTTACTTCTTTCTTTATTTCTTCAACCGTTCCAATCAGTGCCATTGACTGGCCTTCATTGAATTTTTCGTTTACTACAATTCCAATGATGGACATAAGCAATTCGCAACTTGAGACTTCGTACAATTTGACAGCTGTAAGCGTTGGGAACCAGGTTGAACGTCTAATGAAATCGCTAACAATGCCGTTAATTAAGACATGCCCACGACTTTGTTCATGTTCTAATGATTCCGCTATGTCATGAGTTAGGACTACATCATTGAAATATCTTAATTCATAACCTAAACTGTTTTTAGCTAATCCCTG
>CAWJGR010000024.1:0-84374 GCA_963842545.1 Candidatus Bathyarchaeota archaeon | reverse complement strand
ATAAATTAGAAAAACACGATTTAGACGACATCCTCTCGATGGGTGAACGCACAAGCGTACGCATATTCTCCGCAGCACTACAAAAGCAACGGCGTAGAACTCATGCTACTTCGACCCAATCGACAGCAAATGGCCCATAATCACCGATGACGCCTTCCAAAACGCCAACCCAATCCTCAAAGAATGCGAGAAAAACATCAAAGAATGCATCCTGCCAATCGTTGAAAAAGGCACGATACCTGTCATCGCAGGGTTCGTGGGCAAAACCAAAGACGGCAAAATCACCACTTTGGGCAGAGGCGGAAGCGACACCACCGCATTCATCTTAGCGGAAGCATTAAACGCAGACCAAATCGTGCTGGTAACCGATGCTGATGGCATAATGTCAGGTGACCCAAAAATCATCTCAAACCCCCAAGCGCCTCAAAGAAATCGACGTTAACACACTCGTGGGCTTAGCGGATTCAGGCGCCAAATTCATCCATAGCAAAGCCTTAAAGTACAAACCAAAAAACATCGACGTTAAAGTCATCAGCAACACACATGGCGACTTAAGCACGAGAAGGCACCATAATCACAGGCGCATTAGCTACGGAACTGGACGCTGAAATCGCTCATCCAACCCCAGTCGCAGAAATAACCGTGATTGGAAACGGCATGTCCGCAAACCCACAAGTCATCACCGAAATGGTGGAGAAAGTCAAGGAAAACTCGATGCTCTTGGGCATGTCCATGAACACAAACTCAATAATCCTCTATGTGCCCCAGGAAAAAAACATCGAAACCCTCTTCAACCAAATTCACAAAATAACAATCAGCAACAAAGAAACCATAGCGATGGCCGTCAAAAAAGACCTTGTCTTCATCAAAACCAGCGGAGTCGGCTTGGAAGAAACCCACGGCATCATCGGCAAAATCAGCGAAGACCTACGAGTTAACGGCATAAACATCTCAGGCATCTTAACCATTACGTCGAGTATTCTGCTGTTTGTAGATTGGAATGAGAAAGAAAAAGCATTAAAGTTAATTAAAAACTCGCTTAAAACACGTTAAGGTGGAAAAAGATGAATTCAGGAAAAACCCGCAGACTAAGAAGAATCATGCAGCAAGATAACCACACAGTTATCGTGCCTATGGACCACGGCGTCACCGTCGGACCCATCCAAGGCATAACTAACATGCAGACAAATCACCGACCAACTAGTAAAAGGCAAAGTCGACGCCATCCTTGTCCACAAAGGCATAGCCAAACATATCGACGTGGCAACGCAGGCTTAATCGTAATGCTCTCAGGCATGTCAAATCTTAGCCCCAACGTAAACGGCAAAGTCCAAGTCTGCAGCGTCCAAGAAGCCATACGAGTCGGCGCAGACGCAGTCTCGGTACATGTTAACGTTGGTGCACAAGATGAAGACAAAATGCTCTACAACCTTGGCAAAGTCTGCCGACGAATGCGACGTCTTCGGTATACCACTGCTTGCCATGATGTATCCGCGTGGACCAAAAATCCAAAACGAACACGCACCTGACGTAGTAGCGCATGCCGCACGAATCGGCGCAGAACTTGGCGCAGACATCATCAAAACAAACTACACAGGCAACATAGACACCTTCAAAGCAGTGACCGAAAGCTGCCCAGTTCCAGTCGTCATCGCAGGAGGACCAAAATGCAAAACCCTAGAAGAAGTCCTTCAAACCACATATGACGCCATGAAAGCAGGCGCAGCAGGACTTTCCATCGGACGAAACGTTTTCCAATGCGACAACCCAACCCAAATATGTAAAGCGCTCTCAGCCATCGTCCACGAAAACGCATCTGTGGAGCAAGCGCTTAAAGATTCTCGGTGAAAAGCGTTGAAAGAACTCTGGGTTGAAATAGACCCAAAGGCTTCACCTCAAGAAAAAGAGAGTTTGCTTAACCTTGCCCAAGAAAACGCGATGTCATTCTTGAAGGTGAACAAAGCGAGCATATCTGCAAACGGAAAACTCGAAATTGTTTTCCTTAGTGATTTGAACGAGAAAAAGCTTGCCAAGTTAAAGAAAGAGGGCAAGAAAACGGCTCTAAGAGTTACCATTCAAGGCAAAGAAGACGAGAACATAAGCTGCTAAAGCCGCCGAACTCAGGCGTTGATTACTTAATCATAAGCTGCCTTGACTGGCGAGTTATTCCGCTTGAAAACTTGATTGCCGAAGGAAGAGGCAAAAGCAAACTAATCGCTGAAGTCACCAACGCTGAAGAAGCCAAAGTGGCTTTTGAAACACTTGAACTTGGAACTGATGGCGTGCTGCTTAAAACTTCAAACCCAGACGAACTCCTAAAAACCATTGCCATCGTTAAGCCAGAAGCGCTGAAAATGCTTGAAATGGCAGTCGCCAAAATTGTATCCATTAAACCCATTGGCACAGGCGCACGAGTCTGTGTAGACACCTGCGACTTGATGATGCCAGGGCGAAGGCATGCTTGTTGGATGCCAAACCGCAGGTTTCTTCTTGGTCGAAGCAGAAGTCAACGAGAACCCCTATGTTGCATCCCGACCTTTCAGAGTTAACGCTGGACCAGCATCACATGTACACCTTAACCTCAACTGCAAAGCACACGGTACCTCTCAGGAATTCAAAGCAGGAGACGAAGTCATAATCGTCAACCGAGAAGGCAAAACCAGAATAACAAATGTGGGCACGAATCAAAAATCGAATTCCGCCCACTAATCCTAGTCGAAGCCCAAGCAGACGGCAAAAAATCAAAACCATCCTCCAGAACGCCGAAACCATCCGCCTAGTCACCCCTAAAGCCTCCAAACCAGTCACCGAACTAAAACCAGACGACGAAGTCATAGTGCATTTAGCAGCGAAGGGAGGAAGACACTTCGGCATATCTGTGCCTGAAGAAACGGTGATTGAAAAGTGACCGCGAGAATCTGCGTTTCGATTCTCCCAAAAAACAACGTTGAAGCATTAAATCTAATTGAAAAAGCAGAGAAAGCCAAAGCAGACTTTATCGAAGTTAGGCTGGACTGCCTTGAAACTTCCCGAAAACTATCCGACCTTTCCAGCAAGCACAAAAATCCCCTTAATTGCAACCAACAAACTTCAAAGCGAAAAAGGCTTTTTCGCTGGAACCGAATCCGAACGGCAACAAACCCTGCTTAACGCCGCCAAAAACGGTTTCGAATATGTTGACGTTGACTTGTCAAGCCCAAAACATAAAGAAACAATCAGCCAACTTAAGCAGTTGGGGGCAAAACCAATCGTTTCCTACCACAAATTCGATGGTGCACTTAACGTTTCAGCAATGGAAAACATTCTTGATGAAGAAATTGCCAGCGGAGCAGCATCTGCAAGATTGTTACAACCGCCAAACAGGTAGAAGACAACCTTCCTGCTCTGAGCTTTGTTTCTTTTGCTTCCAGCAAAGCTAAACTGGTTTGTTTCTGCATGGGCGAACACGGCAAGGTTTCAAGGCTTCTCTCACCACTGTTTGGAGCATTCTTCACTTTCGCCTCACTTGAACAGGGCAATGAAACTGCAGCTGGACAGATGAGCATAAATGAAATGAGGGCTGCTTATGCTCTCTTAGGGATAAAATAAATGGATATTTCGGGAAAAACAAGGTTTGCGGAGTCATCGGCGACCCTATAGAACATACGCTAAGCCCAATTATGCATAATGCAGCGTTTGAAGCCCTCAAACTCGACTATGCATTTTTAGCCTTCAAAGTTAAGCCTGCGGAGCTTGAAAACGCAGTAAACGGCATGCGAGCCCTAAACATACGCGGATTAAACGTAACCATGCCGCATAAAAGCACAGTTCTAAAATTTCTTAGACAGAATAGACTTATCAGCCCAAATCATAAATTCAGTTAACACCATCTTAAACAAGGAAAGCAAACTTTTCGGCTTCAACACCGACGGCGTTGGAGCATTAAAAGCTCTAAGAGAAAACGGTGTGGAACTTAAAGGCAGAAAAGTTCTGTTGCTTGGTGCAGGCGGAGCTGCAAGAGCCATAGCCTATGCGATGGCTAAGGAAGCCGATGAACTCGCAGTTTTGAACCGAACCCTAAAACCAGCAAAGAATTAGCTAAACTGCTGGAAAAGACAGCTAACAAAAAAATAGTTGCAGGCTCACTTTCACCAAAGGAAATCCAGCATAACCTCCAAGACTCAGACATCCTAATCAACGCCACTTCAGTCGGAATGAAACCGAAAGCCGACGAAAGCCTCAGTGCCGCCCAAACTGTTACGGCCAAATTTAGCGGTAATGGATATAGTTTACAACCCAATCGAAACCAAACTGGCAAAAGACGCCAAAGCTGCAGGCGCCAAAGTGGTAAGCGGGGTTGAGATGTTGATTTATCAGGGTGCAGCTTCGTTTGAAATCTGGACTGGGCAAGTCTGCGCCCGTTGAAGTTATGAGGCAGGCAGCGCTTAATCATTTGCAGAAGGTGTAAACTTGACTGGGAAAGCTGTGGCTATTGCTCATGGGGCTGCAACGATTGTGAACGCGATTGCACTGGGAAAAGGCGCAGCTTTTGGCGTTGATTTGTGGACTAAAGCAGAAGTCAAACTAACCGATGAACCAGGCGTTATTAGGAGCTGAGATAGCTTCTGACCCCAAAGAAAGCACGCTTCTTATAGAAAAAACTGCAGCAAGAGTTCTGCAAACGGTTCAATTTAGAGAAAAGTTTTGGCGCAAAAATAAAAACCCAATCAAACATTCCCATCGCAAGAGGACTTAAAAGCAGCAGTGCAGCCGCAAACGCAACCGCCCTCGCCACGACAGCGGCGCTTGGCAAAACACTTGATGACTTAGAAATCGTCAAAATCGGGGTCGAAGCAGCTTTTGATGCTAAAGTCACGATTACAGGCGCATTTGATGACGCTTGTGCATCCTACTTCGGCGGCATAGTCATCACTGATAACTTGAAAAGGGAAATAATCAACAATCGCCGCTTAACCGACGATTTAAAAGTGCTTTTCCATGTGCCACCCCAAAAAGCATACACAGCGAATACCGATGTTAAACAGGCTCAAAACCATCAAACCTCTAGTGGAAGTTGCGTTCGAGAAAGCTTTAGAAGGCAAAGTTTGGGAAGCCTTAACACTTAACGGATTAATTTATTCTTCAGCCTCCAACTTTAACCCTGCAATTGCCATCGATGCTTTGGCGGCTGGAGCAGTGGCGGCTGGGCTCTGCGGCAAAGGACCCGCTGTAACCGCTGTGGTTTCAAAGGATAAAGTTGATTCGGTGAAAACTGCTTTTCAGAAGTATGAAGGTGAAATCTTGCAGACACAGTTGAACTGCAAGAAAGCTAAGGTGCAATAATAATGACAGATGTAACTATTAAGAAAACTGAACGATTGAAACGGTCAAGTCTGCGCATCACCATCTAAGTCTTATACTCAAAGAATGATCTTAGCTGCTGCCCTTTCCAAAGGTACCTCGATGTTTTCAAATCCACTTTTATCAGAGGATACAGAAGCCACAATTCGTGCGATTACTGCTTTAGGTGCAAGAGTGAAGGTCGACGAAGGATGCTGGACAGTCGAAGGAACGTTGCCGCTTAAAGCCCCCAAAGAGCCAATCGACTGCGGAGAATCTGGGGCAACCTTTCGCTTCATGGTACCTGTAGCGGCACTAGCCCAGGGTTCTTCGACTTTGGTGTTTAAGGGTTTAGTCGAGAAGCGACCGGTGGAACCATTGCTGGCAAGCCTCAAAGAACTTGGCGCCAAAGCACATATGAAGAAACTCGGCGAAAAAGACGCTGTATTCGTTGAAGGCGGAGGAATTGTTGGGGGCGAAACATACATTCCCGGAGACATAAGTTCACAGTTTATTTCTGGTTTAATGTTTGCTTGCCCATTGGCTGAAGTGGACACAGAAATAATGCTTACTTCACCTCTAGAATCTGCAGACTACGTCAAAATGACTGAGAATGTTCTGGCTGATCATGGAATTAAGGTACCTGCACATGAAAATCATATTCACATCCCTGCAAACCAAACCTACACCCCAGCAAACGGCAGGGTTCCAGGCGATTTCTCCTCAGCCGCTTTTCTCCTAGCAGCGTCAGCTATTACCAACTCGCAAGTTCAAATAAACAACCTTGACTATAACACCATTCAAGGTGACAGAGCTATCATGGGCATCCTAAAACACATGGGTGTCAATGGTAAAGTTTGCGCTGACAGTGTTGAGATTGAAGGTTCAGATGATTTACTTAAGTCAATAGAAGTTGATGCTAAGAATATTCCTGACCTTGTCCCAGCAATTGCAGCTCTTGCTTGTTATGCTAAAGGTACATCGCATATTTTTGGTGCGAAGAGGCTTAGACTAAAGGAGTCGGATAGGCTTCAATCGCTCTTCGTTGAATTGGGAAAAATGGGCGCAGACATTGGCATTAATGATGACGGTTTAATTGTTGAAGGAGGTCATCGTTTGCATGGAGCAACCATCGACCCACACAACGACCACCGAATCGCGATGGCTTGCACAGTTGCCGCCCTAGGAGCCGAAGGAGAAACCACAATCCAAAATGCTGAGTGCGTCAGAAAGTCTTATCCACAGTTCTTCACTCATCTAAAACAAATAGGAGCTAACATAGTTGGCGGGAAATTCGATAGGTAAAGAATTCACGGTTACCACATTTGGCGAGAGTCACGGCAAAGTTGTGGGTGTAGTTGTGGATGGATGCCCAGCAGGTTTGCTGCTTTCTGAAGCTGATTTTCAAGAGGAACTTGACCGCAGGATTCCCACAGAACCCAAAATTGTGTCAGGGCGAGTAGAGAAGGACGTTGCCAAAATTCTATCTGGAGTTTTTAATGGGTTTACAACTGGTTCTCCTATCGCATTGACAGTTGAGAACAAAGAAACCAACTCCAGTGACTACGAAGCAATAAAAGACCTGCCGAGACCAGGCCACTCCGATTACCCAGCACATATCAAATACGGCGGATTCAACGATTACCGAGGCGGCGGACGCTTCTCAGGCAGAGTCACCGTAGCTCTAATCATGGCTGGAACCATAGCCAAAAAACTTCTAAACCGAATTGATATTGACGTTTTAGCCTACACCCAATCGATCGGCAAAATCAAAACTGACAAAAAATTCAGCGCTGCCGAAATCCGCAAAAACAAGAATGCAGCCGCAACAAGGTGCCCAGACTTAGCGTGTGCCGAGAAGATGGAGGAAGCCATAATGAATGCGCGAAAAGAAGGCGAGAGCCTTGGCGGAGTCATCGAATGTATAGCGCTTAACCTGCCCGTTGGGATTGGAGAGCCGTTGTTTGATTCGTTAGATGCTGATTTAGCTAAAGCTGTTTTCGCTGTTCCCGCTGTGAAGGGTGTGGAGTTTGGTGTTGGTTTTAGGGCTGCAGAGTTGACTGGTTCACAGAATAACGATGCTTTCCTCTTGAAGAACGGAAAGGTTGTTACTTCAACAGAGAATGCAGGAGGCATCTTGGGTGGCTTATCCAGCGGTATGCCCATTATGATTCGAGTTGCGATAAAACCTACACCATCAATTGCAAAAGAACAAAAAACTGTTAACTTATCCTCAATGGAAAATGCATCTTTGAGTGTTAAGGGTAGACATGATCCCTGCGTAGTTCCCAAAGCAGTACCAGCCATCGAAGCAGCAGTCTCCATAACCTTAGTCGACCACATGATCCGATCAGGATTCATACCAAAAGTCCTCAAGGAGCATTAACAATTGGATGAAATTCCAAAGCTGCGAAAAAAAGTAGATGAAATCGATGACCAAATCCTAATAGCTCTATTTGAGAGAGCCAAAGTTTGCAAAGCCATCGGCGACACTAAGAAAAAGCAGGGCGTGCCAATACGCGATTCCTCGAGGGAAAATGAAGTTTACAGTCGTATTAAAGAGAAATCAGCTCAATATCAGCTTAATCCAGCACAAATTGAACGTATTTACCGCGAAATAGTTAATATGTGCAGTGCTGTTCAGAAATGAAAGAACTCTTAACGGTGAGTCCAAAGAGATGCTCTACGAGATAAACGAGAAAGCCCTCAAACTTGAAAGTGAAGGAAAGAAGATAATTCGTTTAAACCTAGGCGACCCAGACTTAGCTACGCCTCCTGAAATAGTGGAAGCTGCATACGCAATCCATGAAGGCTGGCAAAACCAAGTATTCCTCATCTTATGGCGAGAACACCCTGCGTCAGAAACTCGCTGAGCTCCACCGTGTCAAATATGAGAACGTTGTGATAACACCTGGATCTAAATGGGGCATATTCGCCACCATGTTTTTGATGATGAAGGGCGGCGGAAACGTCATTATTCCTACTCCTTACTGGACAGCCTACGATTTAATAGCCAAAAGCCTAGGCGCTAAAACCAAACTATTGCGAACTGAACTTGCAGAACGACTGGAAAGTAGATTTAGACAAGCTGGATAGCCTAATCGATAAAGATACACGCATGATTATTCTCAACAACCCCAACAACCCCACAAGCAAAGTCATAGACACCAAAACCCTTGACGGCATAGTCGAAATCGCCAACAAAAAAGGCGTCACCATACTCTCCGATGAGGTTTACGGAACAATAGCTTTCAACAAAACCAAAAGCATCCTCGAATACGACGGGAACTGTAAACACATCCTCTCAAACGGCTTTTCAAAACTTTCAGCATGACAGGCTGGCGAATCGGCTACTTAATCGCCGACAAACCCCTAATCGACAACATAACCAAACTGAACCAAATCACTATCAACAATGTGCCAGTCTTTATTCAAGACGCTGCCCTAAAAGGACTTAGAACTCCACAAGCGAATCGCATCCAAAATCAAAGACAAATACAAAAAACGTGCTGAACTAGCAAATACCAAACTCTCTGCAGCAGGCTTTAAATTTACCAAACCAGACGCACCCTTTTACGTTTTCCCCAAACTTGACGGCTTAGACAGCGAAAAATACACCCTCAACTTATTAGACAAAGGCGTAGCTGTAGCACCAGGCACCGCTTTTGGAGATTACCGCGAGCACTTCCGCATCTCTCTAACCGCACCAGACGACCAAATTGAAGTTGGCCTCGATAAAATCTGCGAGGCAGCAACTCAATGAAGGTTGCCGTAATCGGCGCGGGAAAAATGGGCGTTTGGTTCGCCAAGTTTTTCCTCTCAAAAGATTACGATGTTGTATTAGCGGATAGAAAGAAAGAGAAGCTTGAAAAACAAAAAGACCTCCTCGTTGATTTGACTACCAATTTTAAGGAAGCCGTTCAAGATGCTGACCAAATCCTTCTCTGCGTGTCTATAAACGCGTTGGAAGAGGTTGTTAAAGCAATCGGTCCAGCCATTCATGAAGGACAAATAGTAATGGACATTTGTTCCATTAAAGAAGCACCAGTTAGAACCATGCACCAATATCTCAAAGAAGCCACAGTTTTAGGGACACACCCGGTTTTTGGTCCAGGAAGCAATGGAATCAAACACAAAGCGTATGTGTTAACTCCGACGAATGCTAAGGAACAGGAATTTGCTGAAAAATTCAAACAGTGGCTCGAAAAGGAAGACGCTCACGTATTCATTATGACCCCCAAGAAACACGATGAACTAATGTCTGTAGTTTTGGGTCTACCGCATTTCCTTGGCTTAGTAGCATGTGAAACATTGCTGGAACAGAAGAATTTGCCTGAAACCAAAAAAGTTGCGGGAACCACCTACCGAATGCTATTCACCTTGGCAGAGGCAACCGCTTTAGAAACGCCAGATCTGTATGCAGCTGTGCAGACAAACTTGGCTGATTTGGGTGAAATCGAGAGTCTTTTCATGACTAAAGCCCAGGAATTGCTTACATTAATCAAAGACAAAGACCAAAAAGCCATCATCGAAAGAATGGAACAACTCAAAAAGAAGTTATCAGTAGCCGATAGCGACTTCGTCGAATCCTACGATGTCATGTATAAAATGCTCGAATCAACTGAAAAATAGGACTTTAGATGACTAAAACATTACTCGTTAATTGCTCATTTACTGGCAAAGTAAAGGAGGATTTGTTTACTGCTGTAAATGAATTCGGCGTGTGCACTGTGACCAATTACAGAAATATCACTCAAGACTGCCAAATACCCCAAGACATAGACGCTGTTATCATCAGTGGGTCTGCCGCCAGAATCGTACAAGCCTCCGATAGAGCCAAATTCGAAGGTGTTGAATCACTAATAAAAAATTGCAATTTGCCACTGTTGGGTATTTGCTTTGGGCATCAACTGCTCTCTTGGGCTTTTGGCGTAGAAGTCGGTTCGCTGCCCCAGCAAATCGATAGCCGATTTGAATGTGTGAAAATTATTCAGGCAGACGAGATTTTCGACGGCTTCAAAGAAAACCAAACCGTTCCGCTTGCAGAAAACCACTACGACTACGTTCTAAAAGACAGTCTCAACAACGCCGGTTTCACTTTGCTAGCTGATTCTGCTTCTTGCGAAGTAGAAGCCATTAAACAAATAACCAAACCCTTTTACGGCGTTCAATTCCATCCTGAACGAATCACCATCAAAAACGAGACACATCCTGAGGGGCATATGGTTATCAAAAATTTCTACAACAATTTAGTCAAACGATAGGACACAAAAGTCTGAGCAATCATTCTGCAGACGCCAAGTAGTACGTTTAGCACAAAATCTAATTACTGCAAACACCACGCATATGCAATTGATATCTATGGAAACCTGTGCTAGGTGCGGCAAAGAACTCCTCTGGCATGAGCAGAGAATGGTTTTTTGGAACAAGCAACTAAGAAACGGCTACATAAAATGGTACGTTATCGGCTCAATGCAGTTTGGCAAACGCAAAGAATTTCCACAGTTCACTGGAAAAAAGCTTTGTCAGCTTTGTGCGCACGAAGTATTCAACGGCCATGATATTAACGATATAAAAGAAGGAACGCTCAGCAACCAGGAGCAGAAAAAACCTCAAACAAGCAACACTCATGGAGTAATCGCAGATTTTGCATCTTTGAAAGATTTCTTAAATCAAAACGGTGTTGTCATGTCCGCGTATAACTGCCCAAAATGCAGTAACATGGTTGACATCCCAGAAAATGGCAAAATCCTAATTTGCAAACACTGCGGCACCCCAATCAAGGCAACGGACATATTTGAGAAAATGAAATCCTTGATTGAATAAATGAGTATAATTAGGTTCCGCAGAAAAACTCAAGTAACCATTTCTAGTTCTTACTATTTGAGCTGTTTTTTATGGAGTGGAAAAAACCACCGGCAGAACTAGTCGATTTTATAATGGAAAAAATGAAGGACAAAAACTGTGATTACAAAAAAATGTTCGGGTATCCTGCCTACTTTTTTAATGGCAATATGTTTGTGGGTTTGCATGGTGATAAATTATTTTTGCGGCTTTCTGATACTGATATTGCGGAAATAATAAAAGACTGCGCAGGTGTTAACGGTTTTGAACCCGTACCCGGCAGGGCAATGAAGGGCTATGTTGTCTTGCCAAAATCCCTTTACTCAGACGACAAGGCTTTTACTGAATGGCTGAACAAATCAATGAAGTATGTTGCTGATTTGCCACCAAAGAAACCAAGGAAATAATTCACGCAGAAACAAAGTAGAATTAGATTGCTCTAGGGTATGATCCTAGAATTTTCACGAAAGTCGCATACTTTTCTAGAGCATGCAAAGCTTCTGAGCAACGTTTCTCCGTTCGATGACCTTCAAAGTCTAAGTAAAAGTTGTACTGCCAAGCAGTAGTTTTTGTAGGTCTGGATTCGATTCTGGTTAGATTGATGTTTCTTGATGCAAACTCTCCTAAAGCATGGTATAAGGTACCAGGAGCATGTTTGGCTGAAAAAATAATTGAGGTTTTATCATCTCCTGTTGGCGCTGCATCTTCATGTGATAGAACAAGAAATCGCGTGTAGTTTGACGGGTTATCAGCGATATCTCGGGCAAGAATCTTCATGCCGTAGAGGTCTGCGGCTTTTTCACTTGCAATAGCAGCAGCATTAAAGAGCCCTTTTTCTTTGATGGCTTTGACACTTCCGGCAGTGTCATAGGAAGGAATGATTTCCCACTTGTGTTTTTCAAGGTAACCGCGGCATTGGGCTAGTGCTTGTGGGTGCGAATAAACTGTTTCGATATTTTCAAATTTGGTTTGAGGGTTAGCAATTAGGACATGGGCAAGTTTTACTGCCACTTCACCGCAAACTTTGAGGTTATAAGCGAGGAATAAATCGTAGTTTTGGTTAACGCTGCCTTCAATAGAATTCTCAATCGGAACTACGCCATTAGGAACTGCGCCTGTTTTAACTGATTCGAAAACGTCTCGGAAATCTTTACAGGAGACTGGCTCCGCTTTGCTGCCGAAAAACTTGAAGACAGCCATTTCACTGTAAGCGCCAGTTTCACCCTGATAGGATACTTTCACTTTTTGTTTCCCTGCTTGTTATGGTTTTTCAATAGGAGCTTGTTTATGCCGTTTATCATGGCTTCAACGCTTGCCATAACGATGTCTTCTCTGGCTGCTCTAGCTGAGACGATATTGCCTTTTTCGTCTTCAACTTTTATGACAACTTCGGCGACTGCGTTTGAACCACCTGTGATGGCTTCAAGTCGGTATTCGCTTAAACGGATGTTTTCTATACTACTGGTCAACTTCTGAATTGCCTTCAGCACTGCGTCCACTGGGCCCACGCCTGTTTCGGCGGCAACGTATTCTTTGCCATTTAGAACTAACCGTACAGAAGCGGTTGGGATAACTTTGATACCTGTGACGACCGCCATGTCGCAGAGGTCAAGGATTTTTTCTTCTCCAATTACTTCTCCCATAACAGCCGAAGTCAACGCAATCAGATCAGCGTCAGTAACCATTTTGCCTTTATCGCCAAGCTCTTTGACGCGTCCAACGATTTCTTTTATTTGTTCTTCGGTTGGATGGATGCCTATTTCTTCCAGCTCCGCTTTTATTCCTCGGGTTCCCGCCAGTTTGCCAGCAACAAGTTTTCTTGTTCTGCCGACTAACTCAGGGTTTATTGGCTCGAAGGTAAGTGGTTTTTCGGTAACTCCGCGTGTGTGTATACCTGATTCGTGAGCAAACGCATTTTCTCCTACTATCGCTTTGTTGGGCTGCACATGAATGCCCGTTAAAGACGCAACCATGCGTGAGGTGCTATAGAGTAAGCGCGTGTTTACATTTGTTTTGTACTTGTAAATCATATGTAATGCCATAACAATTTCTTCGAGCGCAGCATTACCTGCCCGTTCTCCTAACCCATTGACGGCAACGTGCACTTGAGAGGCACCTGCCTCAACAGCTGCGAGAGAGTTTGCAACTGCTAAGCCGAAGTCGTCGTGGCAATGAGTACTTATTGGAACTTTGATTACTGTTTTTAGTTCCTCGATTAGTTTGATTGTTGTTTTGGGAATCATAATACCGACGGTGTCTGGTACGTTTAGGCTGTCCATACCTGCATCCTGAGCTGCGATGCAAACTTGTTTCAGGAATGACATTTCAGAGCGTGTAGCATCCATCGGTGAAAACTCACATTTTACTCCATGCCTCTTCACATAGGAAACCGAATCTACAGTTGCAGCCAGCACTTGTTCAGGTGTCAAGTTAACCGCATACTGCATTTGGACAGGTGAGGTTGGGATGAAAACATGAATTAAATCAACGCCACAATCCAATGCGGCATCGATGTCACCTCTTGTTGCCCGAGATAATCCACAGATTTCGGAGGTCAAACCTGCCTTAGCGATTTCCTTAACAACTTTTTTTTCGCCCTCAGAAGAACTTGGAAATCCCGCCTCAATAACATCAACGCCTAGTTTGCTTAGTTGGCGTGCGATCTCAATCTTATCCTCCGCGGTTAAAGAAACTCCGGGGGTTTGTTCCCCATCTCTTAGTGTAGTGTCAAAAATTCGAATGTTTTTGGGGGGTTTGTTGGTCATACTTTTAGCCACTTTTTACTGTTAAGGCTGCAGCAATGGCTTCTGCCATACCCAAAGTTGTTGTGGTACCGCCGCAGTCTGGAACAGATTGACGGTTACGCAAAGCGTATACTACACCGTTTTCTATGGCTGCGCCTGCTTGTAAGCATTTCTTGTCAGTGTATTTTTCTCCTAACCATTCCAGCATCATTTTTGCGGAGAGTATCATAGAAATTGGATTCGCGGTGTGTTTTCCTGCTCGGTTTGGTGCGGAGCCGTGGATTGGTTCGAAGAGAGCAAAGTCGTCTCCGATGTTTGCGCCTGGAGCCATGCCTAACCCTCCGATTTGTTGGGCTGCTTCGTCGCTGAGGATGTCGCCGAACATGTTGCAGGTGCAGAAGACGTCGAATATTTCTGGTTCCTTAATTAGACGCATTGATGCTGCGTCAACGTAGAGTTCATTAAAGGCGATATCTGGGTATCGTTTTGCTGTTTCCCGGCAGACGCTGGCGAATAAGCCATCGGTGATACGCATAACATTTGCTTTGTGTATAGCGGTGACTTTCTTTTTGCCATTGCGCAAGCGTGCGATATCGAAGGCTTTCTTTGCTATGCGTTCGCAAGCTTTTCTTGTTATAACTCTTAAGCATAATGTTGTGTCACTGCCGATGGTGAATTCTAAGCCCTTGTAAACGTCCTCGGTGTTCTCACGGACAAACATCATGTCGATATCTGGTCGGGCGACTGGAACGTTTGGGTAAGCTTTCAATGGACGCAAGTTAGCGTACAAGTCAAACATGACTCTGAGCTTGACGATGACGTCTGCTGCAGATTCACCCACTGGACCCTTTAGGCAAGCGTGTGAGTTCTTGATTTTCTCTACCGTGTCTGCAGGCAGTGCGGCGCCTACTCTCTCAAGAGCAACGTCACCTGCTTCAGCCTCGATAATCTGGAGTTTTACGCCGAATTTTTTCTGAACTGCGTCTAAAACTTTTAGCGTAGCTTCGGTTAATTCTGGTCCGATGCCGTCGCCTGGAATTAGGGATATTTTGTATTCTGTCATTTTTTCATCTTTCCTTCGTAAGTTTTCGATTAATCCGCCATCAGCCAATATTTCTAGGATGAATGGTGGAAGCTTTTCTACTTGGAACTTTTTGCCGTTTGAGGAGTTCTCGATTTTGCCCGCTTCAAAGTCTACGGCCAATTCGTCGCCTGTTTCAACCGCGCTTGATATCCCTTTGCATTCGATTACAGGTAAACCGATGTTTATTGCGTTGCGGAAGAAGATACGGGCGAACGATTCTGCGATCACGCATTTGACTCCTGAGTACTTCAATGCTAAAGGAGCTTGCTCGCGGCTTGATCCACAGCCGAAGTTTTTACCTCCAACTAATATTACGCCGTCTTTGGCTTTATGAACAAACTCTGTGTCTAAACTTTCCAGTGCATGTTTGGCTAATTCGCAGGGGTCAACTAAAATCAGGTATTTGCCTGGTAGGATGACGTCTGTGTCGATGTTGTTGCCGAATCTTATTGCTGACGCTTTAATTCTGCTGTTCATGGTTTTGTCTCCATTGTTGTGGGATCCGTTAATTTGCCTGTTATTGCTGAAGCCGCCACGGTTGCAGGTGAGGCTAAGTAGACGTTGGCTTGGGTGCTGCCCATTCTGCCGATGAAGTTACGGTTAGAGGTGCTGATGCATGATTCGCCTGCGGCTAACAAACCAATGTGGCCGCCTAAGCATGGTCCACAAGCAGAACCACACACTATAGCGCCTGCATCTGTGAAGATTTCCATCAAGCCTTCGTTTAAGGCTTGGCGGTAGACTTCTTGGGAAGCAGGAATAATCAGGGCGCGTACGCCGTCTTTAACTTGTTTTCCTTTGATGACTTCTGCGGCTAAGCGTAAGTCTTCTATTCTTCCGTTAGTGCATGACCCGATGAATGCTTGCTCAATTGGGACATTGCCGACTTCTGAAATAGGCTTCACGTTATCAACTGAAGATGGACAAGCCACTTGAGGCTCCATCTTGGAAACGTCAAACTCAACAGTTCGCTCGTAAACTGCATCTCTGTCGCTCTTTAGCCCATCAAAATCTGGCAATGCTTTCACTCTGCCTTCTAAGAATTTACGTGTTGTTTCGTCTGGTTCAATTATGCCGTTTTTGGCACCCATCTCAACTGCCATGTTGCATACGGTCATTCTTCCTGCAATGCTCATTTTTTTGATGGTTGGACCTGTGAATTCGGTTGCTTTGTATATTGCTCCGTCTACACCCAAGTTGCCTATAACATTTAAGATCAGGTCTTTGGGTGTGACATACTTTTGGAAGGTGCCTTTTATGTTAACTTTGATGGTTGGAGGTACTTTGAACCAGATTTTTCCTGTAGCCATAACTGCAGCTGCTTCAGTTGAGCCGATGCCTGTGGCGAAAGCGCCGAATGCTCCGTAAGTGCATGTGTGTGAATCTGCGCCGACGATTACGTTGCCTGGTGTTACATGTCCTTTTTCTGGCATGACTTGGTGGCATATGCCGCCTCTACCTACTTCGTAAAAAGTGACTTTTTGGTCTTTGGCAAATTGCCTCATGGTCTTATGTAGTTCCGCTGCCTTAACTGATTCTGCAGGAACTTGATGGTCCAGAATTACCACTACTTTTTTGTTATTCCAAACTTTTGGTGCACCTATTTTTTTGAAGGCTTCTACTGCTAAAGGTCCAGTTAAGTCATGTATCATGACCATGTCGACGTTTGCATCAACAATTTCGTCAGGATGAACGACTTTCTTTCCTGAAGCTTTAGCTAAGATTTTTTCTGTAATGTTCATAGTCTTTCGCTTGCCTGAATTAAACTAAATATACCTAAAGATAATTGGGATTTTAAAGAACAAGCAATTAAGTATTTCCGCTATACCGATGCTGTTTATTCGTCGATTCTTATCGATTTTGCGCCTCTGGCTAGGGCTGTTATGCCTGTTCGGGCGAGTTCTATGACTCCATAGGTTTTCATGAGGTTAAGGAAGGCATCGATTTTATCGGGGGTTCCGGTGATTTCGATAGTCACGCAATCGGTGGAGACGTCGATAATTCTGCCGCGGAAAACTTCTACGCAATTGATAATATCGCTGCGTTCCTTGGAGCTTGGCACATTGACTTTAATCAAAGCGAGTTCGCGCATGACAAAGTTGCCCTGTGATAATTCACTGACTTTGAGGACGTCAATTTGTTTTTCGACTTGCTTGACGACTTGGTCGATTGTTTTTTCGTCTCCATTGATGGTTATAGTCATGCGGGATATGTCTTGCTGCTGTGTAGGGCCGACGGTGATGCTTTCGATGTTAAAGTTTCTTCGGCGAAACAGGTTTGCTATGGTATGCAATACTCCAGGTTTGTTTTCGACTAGGACGGATATGACTTTGGTTCTTTCCGTCTCCATTAGTAATCACCTACTTGTTGCGGTAAACCACAGCCTGGAGGCACAAAGGGAACCACATCGGTTTCTGAGCCAATAGGCACATCGATTACCGTTGTTACCTTACTAGTTATTGCTGTCTTAACTGCTTTGTGGAACTCCTCGATTGAAGTTACCCGCAGGCCCTGTGCTCCATAAGCTTCTGCTAGCTTAACGAAGTCGGGTGTTTTGCCTAAGTGGACGGCCATGTAGCGTCGTTTGTAGAGCATTCTTTGCCATTGCGCCACCATGCCAAGGATTGAGTTGTTTAGCACTATGACAGTGACTGGGATGTTCTCAGTTACTGAGCATGCTAGTTCCTGCTCTGACATTATGAAGCTACCGTCACCCGCTACATCAACGACTGGGCGATCTGGGCATGCGACTTTTGCACCTATCGCCGCTGGGAAACCAAATCCCATGGTTCCAAGTCCACCTGAACTGATAAACGTACGTGGTCTTAATGCTTGGAAGTATAGAGCTGACCACATCTGGTTTTGCCCAACTTCTGTTGTAACTATGGCATTTTCTTGCAACAGTTTCCTCAGTTCAATTAACAATGCTTTAGGCACCAAGTCTTTCGGAAGCTCTTTTGTCAGCGGACTTAGTTGTTCTTTGGCTTCTTTGACTCGCTTTGTCCATGCTTTGCCTTCGCCCTTCTGCAGCTTCTGTGACACGGCTGTGAAAAGCATTTTCATTGAGACTTTAGCATCTGCAACAATGGGTACGTCAATTTCGATGTTTTTGTTGATTTCTGCGTTGTCGATGTCTATTTGTATTTTTTTAGCGTTTGGGGCAAAACTATCGAGGTTTGCTGTTGCACGGTCAGAAAACCTTGTTCCAACAGCCAACAATACGTCTGCTTCACCCATAAGCCTGTTCGCTGCAGGGTTGCCATGCATCCCTATGCTTCCTAATGATAATGGGTGGTTTTCTGGGAATGCTCCTTTTCCCATGAAGGTCGTAGCCACTGGAGCCATCAATAAATCTGACATTTTAACCAGCTCATCAGATGCGCCTGCAATTATGACTCCGCCACCTGCCAAGATGATTGGGAATTGAGCTTTGGCTAAAAGATCTGAAGCTTCACTGATTTTTGCTAGGTTTGGTTCGGTCGGTAGTTTATAGCCACGTAAATCAATTTTATTTGTAAATTCGACATCTGCAATTCCTGATTGGACATTTTTTGGTAAATCAATCAGGACGGGTCCGGGTCTGCCTGTGGTTGCTATATAGAATGCGTTGTTAACCATTAGTGGGATTTCGGAGACTGTTCGGGGTTGATAGCTGTATTTGGTGATGGCGGTGGTGATTCCGATGATGTCTGCTTCTTGGAAGGCATCTTTTCCAATCATGTAGCTTGTGTTAATGCCTGAAGCTGGAATTTGCCCAGTTAAAGCAATTATGGGAGAAGAATCCATGTATGCGTTAGCAATTCCAGTAACTAAATTTGTGGCTCCAGGACCGCTTGTTGCCATGCAAACGCCTGCTCTTCCGCTAGCTCGTGCATAACCTTCAGCTTCATGTGCTGCACATTGCTCATGTCGTGCAAGGATGTGGCGGATTTTCTTGTTGCCGCATAATTCATCGTATACTGGGAGGATTGCGCCGCCTAATATGCCGAATATTACTTCCACTTTTTGATATTCAAGGGATGCTAAGAGTGCATGTGCACCAGACATTTTTGCCATTTTCAATTCAGTCTCCTATGGTTTAAATCAATTATACTCTCGTCTAGGAAAATTGCTTGCGAGAATTTTTCAGTGGTTTGTTTAGAGGGTAACCTGGGAAAATTAAAAAAGTTGTACCCGGCGATCCCGGCTATTGAGGTGACGATCCCTCATGTTCTTGCCTCTTGAAACTCCACGTTCTTTAAAAAGAAATAGTTGTGCAAATAAAAAGTTTACGGTTTCAGCTTAAATCTTTACAGTTGGTACTGAGTAATTACTTGCTAAAGTGACAAGCTTATTGGTCATTCTTTACAAGGCTCATGTTATTATTGTGAAGATTAGTTGACCCATCCAAAATTGTCCTTATAGGTTTTATTCAGTCGGTGTTGGCTTATAGCGGGAGAGTATGCCCTTTTTGATTTTGGGTTCCCTTGGTTTCCAAGCAGCTAAACGAGCTGTGAGTTCAGTGTCGGATAATTCCACTTTTAGGGTGCGGTTTGGGATGTCGATGGTTATGATGTCGCCATTTTTAAGAACTGCAATTGGACCGCCATCGAAGGCTTCTGGAGCAACGTGTCCGATGCTTCCTCCACGTGTGGCGCCTGAGAATCTTCCGTCTGTGATTAGGGCGACGCTTTCGCTCAGACCCATGCCTGCGATGGTTGCGGTTGGAAATAGCATTTCTGGCATTCCGGGTCCACCTCTTGGTCCTTCATAGCGGATGACCACCACGTCGCCTGCTTTGATTTGGTTGCCGCGGATGGCTGTGAGTGCTTCTTTTTCTGAATCGAAGACTTTTGCTGGACCAGTATGTTTTTGCATTTTTGGTGAGACGCCTGCAGTTTTTATGACTGAGCCTTTAGGTGCGAGGTTGCCTGTTAGGATGGCTATGCCGCCTTCTTTGTGAACGGGCTTGGCTAAGCTGTGGATGACTTCTCTATCAAGAACCTCTACGTTTTTGATGTTCTCGCCCACAGTTTTTCCTGTTACTGTTTTTAGCTTCAGGTTGAGAAGGCTTTTGAGTTCGCTCATGACTGCTGGAACTCCTCCTGCTGCGTCTAAGTCTTCAAGTGCATAAGTTCCGCTAGGAATCATGCTGCATAAGTGTGGAACTTTTCTGCCGATTTCATCAAAAACGGATAGGGGCACGGTTAATCCTGCTTCTTTGGCGATTGCTGGTAAGTGCAGGGTCGTATTGGTTGAACCTCCGAGTGCCATGTCGACTGCGATGGCATTGATGAAAGCTTCCTTGGTTAGAATTTGTGATGGCTTGAGGTCGTCATTGATTAGTTTGACTATTTGTTTACCTGTGCCTCTTGCTAAGCGAAGTTTGAATGCGCTATTCGCAAGTGAGGTTGCGCAGTAAGGCAACGACATGCCTAATGCTTCAGTTAAGCATGCCATGGTGTTAGCTGTGAACATGCCGCTGCAGGAGCCGCATCCTGGACAGGCGTTTGCTTCCATCTCGAGCAGTTCGTTTTCAGTCATTTTTCCAGCGGCCACTTGTCCTAGTGCTTCGGGCATTGTGGAATAGCTTATTTTTTTACCGTGATGGCGTCCTGCCGCCATGGGTCCGCCTGTAACCATTATGGCTGGTATGTCAACTCTTGCCGCGGCCATAAGCATGCCCGGGGTGATTTTGTCACAGTTAGAAATCATAACAAGCCCATCAAGGCTGTGGGCTTGAAGCATAATCTCCACTGAATCAGCAATTATTTCTCTTGAAGGTAAGGAATAACGCATGCCTTCATGCCCCATTGCAATGCCGTCGCAAACCGCTATCGTGTCAAATTCAAAAGGTGTGCCGCCTGCAGATAAAATGCCTTCTTTTACCGCTTCTCCTATAACTCGGAGGTGAATGTGTCCGGGGACGATGTTTGTGTAGCTGTTAGCTATGCCAATTAGTGGCTTTGCTATGTCATCGTCTTGTAAACCTAACGATTTCAGGAGCGCTCGGTGAGGAGCTTTTTCTGTTCCTTTTTTTATTTGGTCACTACGCATACTTTTGCCTCTGTGCAATCTTATGTCACCAATAATTTTATATTTAAGCTTGACCCCTTGAAAATGAATGTGATTTAAATGGGGTATTGCTTTATTCGAACCGCTTCCCTAAATCTGTGAAGTTTTTAGACACCACCCTGCGTGATGGTGAACAAACACCTGGAGTATCGCTTGTACCTGAAAATAAACTGCGTATAGCCCAGAGGCTAGACGAGCTTGGTGTCGATTTTATTGAAGCTGGGTTCGCTGCGGTTTCTGAAGGCGAAATGGAATCGGTCGCCTTAATCGCCAAGCAGGGTTTGAGGGCACAGGTTTTTAGCGCTGCAAGAGGCACAAAAAACGACGTGGACGCAGTCTTAAAAAGCGGTGCTTCTGGCGTGGCGATGATTATACCAACTTCTGATTTGCACATCGAGTGCAAACTACGCAAGACTCGCGAGCAGATGTTGAAAACAACCCAGGACCTTGTCTTATACGCCAAAGACCATGGTTTATCAGTTGAGCTTTTAGCTGAGGATGCAACCCGCTCTGACTTTGAATACTTAACCAAAGTGTTCCTAGCAGCAGTAGATGCAGGCGTTGATAGAGTAGTTCCATGCGACACTGTCGGAATTTTAACGCCTGAACGTGCAGCAGAATTCTTCTCCAAACTCAAAAAATCGATAAAGATTCCAATAGCCGTGCATTGTCACAACGACTTTGGTATGGCAGTTGCTAATACTATTGCAGCATTGGGCGCAGGCGCAGAAGAATGTCACGCGACAATCAACGGTTTAGGTGAACGCGCAGGCAACGCGGCGCTTGAAGAAATCGTGATTACTTTGCAGTCGCTCTACAAGCTGGACTTGAACATCAAAACCGAGTTGCTCTATGGCACATCACAATTGGTTTCACGGCTAACGGGCATTCATGTGCAGCCCAACAAAGCTGTTGTGGGAGAAAATGCTTTCACTCATGAGTCAGGCATCCACACTCAAGGTGTGCTCGCTAACCCCTTAACTTATGAGCCGATTGCTCCAGAACTAGTCGGATGCCAAAGACGGATCGCTGCAGGAAAACACTCGGGTTCCAATGCTATACGCGCAGACCTTAACAACATGGGATTAAAACCTACTGAAACGCAGTTCAAAAAAATCTTCCAACGCATAAAGGAACTGGGCGACAAAGGTAAAACCGTTATGGATGCAGATGTCCTTGCTATCGCTGAAGCCGTGATGGGTTTGGGTGGCGATAAACCAATTCAGCTTGAAGAAATGACATATGTGGGCGGCGACAAAGTTACTTCAACTGCTTCTGTACGCCTGAAACTGAATGGAAAGGTCGTTTGGGGGGCCGCTGTAGGCGTTGGACCCGTGGATGCAGCCATAAACGCCGTTAAAGACGCAATAGCAGAAACTGAACAAATAACGCTGGAGCAATACAATGTTAAAGCCATTACTGGCGGAACGGACGCTATGGTTGAAGTTCTCGTGCACATGCGTAAAGGCAACCGAACGGTCACGGCTATGGGTGTTCGCGAAGACATCGTTAAAGCCAGCATGGAAGCAGTCCTCAGCGGAATGAACGTGCTAACAACTGACTACAACAACAAAAACCACCAATAGCGACCACTCACTCATACTTCTTTATAGAAAATGATTTTTAACATACCGCTCGGTCGGAAAAACTTACACTACAATGACCTATTATTGGACGCTGCGAGAGTTGTTGTTGTTGCAATTGTTGTTGCAACTGCACGCTACACACCAGTTGCAACAATCACAAAGAAAGAGGTGTCAAAGTTCTACAATAATTAATATTAGCATCCAAATTTGTCTACAATGCCAAATTGCTCAACCATTAACCTCAATGGTCTGTGGTTGTAGTAGTGGGCTGACTACTGCAAATGCTTTTAGAGCCAAACTCGCTGATTTTTTAGTACGATCTACCCTAAGCTTTGCGTCTCTTTAGCGAAAAATAAAATAATGGTTGGTTTTTATGGTTTTAGTTGAAGGAATCAAAACGAAAACAGAGCGTATCCCAAAACGCAGTCTTACAGCAGCGTGGAAAACACTGAGTGACAAGCCCCTGCCAAAAGTTAAAGCCTTCCGACTAAGCGACAATGACTTCAACCAAGTTCTTGCAACAGCGCCATTGTGTAGAAGATGATTTTCGCGAGATTGAAGAGTGGGGTAAACTTCTATCAACTAAGGGAACGGATGCCTGCGTGTTTAACGGTGACGAAAATGACGATGCTGAATTCATCATTTTGGTGAGAGAGAATCCTTATCATAGCCTAAATGAAATCATCCTTCATGAGTTATCGCATATTGCCCGCGGAGATCTCTAAACTATATCTTCTCGGCAACGTTTTCATAGAAAAGTTTTAGCCCATCCGTACTGGGAAGGTCCGCGAAGTACAGAATGAAATAAGTCACACCTAAATCAATGTAAATCCGCAATTGTTTCTTGCATTCATCAGGGGTTCCAGCTAGCGTTCCCTTCTTATAATCTTCCAAGCTCATCTTCGACGGCTTTAGTTTCTTAACTTTTTCATCGAGAGATTTTTGGTCTTGAGCGACTAATATTTGTCCGCTTGGCCAACATGATCGTTCAATTTCCCCAAAATTCTTTCCAACAGAATTGCAATGGTCCTCTAAAACCTTTAGTTTACGCTTGTAAGCTTCCACTGTTGGCAGAAAACCCCAATCAAACCTACTCGCATACTTTGCGGTGACTTTGAGTGTGTGTTTTTCTTCGCAGCCGCCGATGGTTATTGGCGGGTAGGGTTTTTGGATGGGTTTAGGTTCGCAAATAGCATCTTTGAGGGAATAGTGTTTGCCTTGAAAGTTTGTTTTTTTCTGTGTCCAAAGTTCTGTAATTACTTCCAAAGCCTCGCCCAAGCGCTCAACTCTAACGCTTAGCTTGGGAAAGCCAAACCCATAAGCTAAATGCTCGGCTTCTTGAACACCTGCTCCAATGCCAAACTCTAACCTCCCATTCGAGAGTACATCAAGAGTAGCAGCGGTTTTAGCCATAAGGCCTGGGTTTCGGTGTTGGTTGCAGGATACCATAGTTCCCAAATGTATTTTGTTTGTAATTGAGGAGAGGGCGCTAAGGGTTGTCCAGGAATCGAGGATAGGCCAGTTACTATACATTAAATGGTCATCAAGCCACAACAGAGTCATAGCCTAGACGTTCGCAATCTAAAACTATGTTCTTTAGAATTTCATAATGTTCAGTTGGTGTTTTGGCTTGAAATGCGTAGAAGGGTAAGAATACGCCGAATTTTAGTTTACTCAAGCCATAGCCTCCAACTAAAAGCCAAATAATACTTGGGCGGTTGGCGGTATTAGGCTTTAGGGTTGCTTGTCATCTCTTTGCGGCTTTCCCTTCCCCTGCTAAACGAAAGAATACCTGCAATCACAAGAATAACGATGGACGCATAGAACGCGTTGTGTATTCCGAACAGAAACTCTTGACTAACCCCACCGGTCAGATTGGTTGTTCCTATGAATACTTGGAACGCTATTTGCCGCGGTATGGAGGCTGCAGCAACCGAAATCGCCAACACATAACTTCCGACCAGCCCTATGTTTTGTACTGTCCGCAGGACACCTGAGATGCTGCCGAATGAACCTTGACGGGCGTTGGCCATTACTGCACTGTTGTTGGCTGGGAAGAACATCGAGGTTCCTAAACCTGAAACTGCGGAAGCAACTAAAACCAGGTAAAGCGGCGAAGTGGTACTCAACGTTAAGTAAACAACAATTGCAACAGCTAGAAAGAATACGCCGAGGGTAGCGATTTCTCTTGAACCATACTTATCGGAGAGCCTTCCCATGATTGGACCAAGAAAACTGCCTGCAACGTATCCTGGTACCAAAAGTAACGACGCATCCAAAGGTGAGAGTCCCCTTATTCCTTGCAAATACATTATTACCAAGAACACTACGGAGAAGTAGCCCACGCTAAGAAAGAATGCTGAGAAGATTGCATTTCGCAGAATCTTGTTCTTAAAAGATTCAAAGTCAATCATGGGGTTTTTCAGCCGCCTATCATATAAGATGAAAACAGGTATCAACACGGCTCCAACCATAGCTAAAACGATGCTTGACACACTAATTCCTTCTGCGGCAAAATTCACCAACCCCAAAGACAGCAAAACCAATGCTGCGGCAAGCAGTCCCATTCCTGCAAGGTCCAGTTTGGTAGGGGTCCTTTCAACGTCTCTTAGGTATTTCCAGCCTGCTATTACTGCAATTATGCCGATTGGGATGTTGATGAAGAAGATAAATTGCCAGCTGACGAAAGTGGTGATTACTCCTCCTAATACGATGCCGAGCATTGCTCCGCTTGTATACCCGAGTGAATTGTAGCCGTAAGCTTTGCCGCGTTTTTCTCTGGGAAAGTGGTCAGCGATGATAGCTCCGCTAGTCGCTTGCATGATGGCGCCGCCCACCGCTTGTACTCCTCTGAATGCTATCAAAGGGTAGATGTGTGGTGAAAAACCGCATAATGCTGAACCTACAGTGAAGATAACGAAGCCCAAATTGAATATTCGACTTCTGCCATAGATGTCACCGATCCTGCCCATTTGTGTAGTCGCGACGGCAAGAACCAGCAAATAGGCAAGAATTATCCACAACGAAATAGCTAAATCGGAATGCAAACTGTCGTTGATTACTGGAAAAGCCAACAGAACGATAGTGCTATCGAGGGCACCCATCATTGTTCCAAGCATAACTATAGCTAATACTATGTTGCTGTGTCGTAGGGAAGTGGAAACTGGTTTAGTGGATACTTGTGGTTGACTCATCAAGATGCTCTCCTTCAAAAATCTCCTCAAACATAATCTTTCTTTACTATAAAAACCAATTTTAAAAATGCACGTGAGACTCAAAATCGGATTCCAAAAATAGGTTCTGCATGGCGTAAAACAGCAAACCTTGGGATAAGTAATTAATAATTCATAAACCCTATTTTTCAAAACAAACTTAACTTAACTGTGATTTCCAATATGCCGTCCAAACCACCTTCTGCATACGAGCTGATGGATGAAGAAACAAATACACAGGTTGACGAAGAAGCAGAGAGGAGACAGCGACGTAAAGAACTTCTCGAACCCACAGGAGTTAAGGAACTTTTTAAGGAAGGAAAAATCAAAATTAACGAGTTCACCTGTGTCGGCGGTCAATGTAAACTATGCATTAAAGCTTGTCCAACCAACGCTTTGTACTGGGGCACTGGCAAAATAGGTATCGTAGAAGACATGTGTATCTACTGCGGCGCATGCGTGCTCAATTGCATGGTTGACGACTGCATTAAAGTTGAGCGCAAACGCGAAGATGGCACGGTAGAGAAGTTTAGCAAGTCAAATGACATCGTTAAAATTTCGGAAAGGCTCAATAGTCGAAAACGTTTTGAAAGAGTGAGAACTAATGCTGCAACCATGCGGCGCTTCAAAGAAAAAGACGATATCACTGAATGTTAGAACATACAGTAACGATCCATAAAAAATGAAGATGAAAGTTTAACAGATTCTTTGCTTAGAAAAAATAAAGGTAGTAGCCTACTGGTAACAAAAAAAATTAATTAAAAACTCTCTTAGAAGAATTGCAAGCCTTAGCAAAAATAGAAACCATCGTAATAGCCATACTCCAAGAGGGTTAGATCCGAACCCCCAATCCATATGGAAAAACAGCAAAAAAGCAAAACGGGCAGACACTATTTAGCAAAACTCAGGCTTTAACGACTAAAACCACAGTTGCAGATCGGGTAGATAACTCCAATTTACCCCCAAACCCCTTCTTCACATAAACATTTTTCAAGTTCAGTTTCTCTCCAACCTTCACATCTTTAAGAGCTTCTGCCTGCTCTCTCCAAGCAGAAACACGAACACTGCCACTCTCATCCTTCAAGTCAAAAACAGATAACTTGATTGTCTCTCCTTTCGATGTTGTAACTTCCTTGTTCTCGCCCAAAGATGAAACGGTTCCTTCAACATCAACTATTTGGTTCTCAACTAAACATGCAATTTTCGTAGTATGTAAAGCAGCAGCTTGAACATCGATGAAAGTGTTTGAGTCAACATGAACTTCTAAACTACCATTTTGGCCTTCTTTCACCCTTGCATTAACTAATAGCAAACGTGCGTTGGCTTTAAGAGTGTTTTCAAGTTCTGTTGCCTTTTCATTCCAAAAAACCACAAGGGCTTGACCGGAATCATCAACTAAAGTTAACCGAATTACAGTTCCCACGCTTGAGTCACTTCTAATGAAGGAATTTTCCGCTAAAATCTCTTTTACAACGCCTGAAAGATTCACGTTGCCGCACCCTACATTTAATGTGTTGATTTTTACTGTGAACCTGTCGATAGATGGGAATTCGTTGACTTTGCTTTGGGATTCAACTTCGATTTGGCTCTTGGTGCCTAAATGGAGTTCTATTTTTCCATAGCGGTCTTCCCGTGTGTAACCATGTAGCAACTTGACTGCCTGACCAGATTTAAGTTCACCCCTCTCAACCAACTCCGCTTTCTCATTCCACAAAACCACACGTAAAAGCCCTTCCTCATCCGCAATCATTAAAGTTGCAAACTTCCCTGATTTCTCTGCGCCCTGAAAGGTTTTCGCTGGAAAAACAGCGATTAATCTGCCTGCAACAGTAACATCATACAATCCTGCGAACAAACGACTTGTTTTGAGGGTTCCACTGTTTTGGATAATGTTATGTTCAACTTGGACGCCGAATTTAGCGGCAATCAACCGCAACAACGTTTCATCTCCCATTAAGCCGCCCGTTTTGGCTCTTTCGCAATTCAGCTTTTCCTGAATTTGTTCTTGGCTAATTAAGGGATTTTTCCGTTGGATTTCTTCGATTATTTTGTGGGTGGTCATTTTGCGCCGACACGATAGAGGAGTTGTGAAGCTTTTAATTTTTTGCATTTCAAAGGGCAACTGGCTACATTTATTAAAAACGCTGGTTCATCTTGCTGTTGAGGCTGGGCGAAACTGTGGATCTCGCGGTTTTCTATGGGTTAGGTTTGGCTTTTGTCTTCATCGGAATCATAATAATTGTTGCCGTGATTATTCTTGCCTCTATAGGCGGAACTAAAAAGGGTAAAGTTCGCGGAGCTGGCATCATCATGATTGGGCCAATTCCCATAATTTTTGGCACAGACAAAAAATCTGTGGAAAGAATCCTGATACTTGCTTTAGCCATCACTATTATGGTTTTAATTATCACTTTTGTGTATTATTGGTTGTTGAGGTAACCATGTGTTGAGTGACGAAGAAGCTGAAACCGAAGGCATTGGCTTATCGGGTAGATTGCTTGGTTTTATTCTTTTAGGAATAGCGTTAGTTTTTGTAGGCATTGCGGTAATTGTGGTTGTTTCTGTGTTTTCAGGCGGGTCAGGAAGTGTAGGCGGCATAATTCTTATCGGACCGATCCCAATTGTTTTTGGAGCTGGACCCGATGCTGATTGGCTAATCCTAATTAGCATAATCCTGACTGCTATAAGTGTAATATCGTTTCTAATTTTGAATAGGCGACAAAAGAAGATATAATAATTAAAAGTTGGGTTTATTCGGTTGTTTCTTCTTCTTCCTTGCCATAGTATGCGTACAGGAAGATTAGCAGTAGAGCAATAAACGTTGAGCCCATTAGGGTATACTGGAGTACAGTGAAATATGCACTTAGATCCATAGCGATTCTCCTTGTATTTTACTGTAATCTTGTAACTCTACATATTTAAGCAGTAGCTTTTTTCCACTCATTCATTAACATGTCAAAGCACTCATCTTCTTCTTCAATCGTTTCAAACCAACCTAGATTTTGGGCAATCTTTTGAGTTAACAGATGGTAGCACATGTGTACTTTCTTGTCCAGTACTCGGAAGTAGAAGTCATCACAAGTGCAGAATTCAGCTTCAGGCATTATCAAGTAATCCCGTTCCCTACCTACAACGATCCAGACTGTTCTGCAGCTAGGTCTAAAAATATATTTTTTTACTCTGCCTTCTTTTAATGCGTCTAATGCTTTGGTGAATCTTGACCCAAAAAGCTCATAGAGCTCTGTGAGACTGTCGCCTGACAGTTTGCCAGCTGCTTTTGCATCTCGACAAATATTTTTTAATGTATCGATTTCCGAATTCTCACTCATCATGACACTGCTGCTTTAAAGATTTTTGAGCGGGTGGAGTTTTTAGGCTTTTAGCCAATATCGATTGGTTCGCCCTTTGGTTTGTTTGATACGTCAGCTTTGGGAAGCACTACTTCTAACACTCCGTTCTTGTAGGTAGAGTTTGCTTCTTTAACTCTTACTTTGGCTGGTAACGCCACTTCCTTGAAGTATTTGGACTGTGAAGTATCAACTGAAATCGTTAGTTCATCTTCGGTGCCATGAAGTTTTATATCTGTTTTTTCCACCCCAGGCAACTCTACAACCACATGCACATCTTCATTAGTTTCCATTATATCGACGAGGGGTTCGCGTTCCTCTTTCACTTGTGGTGGTCCCTTGAGTCCTTTCTTAAGGTTCCCGAACTCTTGAATTTCAGGTTTCCCATCTGCACCAATCTTCATGCTGTACCCGTAAACGAACGGTCCCATTTCCTTAACTGTGCTGCCATCTGGAAGCTTGCGTTCCTTAACATATTCTTTGGGAACTTTATCGGTGAAGTTTTTGAGTTCTTCATCCATCATCTTTTCCATTTCGCGGAACATGTCATTTATATCGCCAAAAAACGGGTCTTTCGATTGACTACGGCGTTTCTTGAACCATTCAGAATAATCATCGTTATTATCTGAAGACATAGACTCACCAACCTTAAAGTTGGTTCTTCAATCCAATAAATTTATTGTAACAAAAAATATCGATTTTAACTTTTAAAAGTTTAAATGAAGGAAAACAGACTAAAAAGACACGGCTAAAAAAATCGGTGGTTAATTGCCGGGGTAGCCTAGCCTGGCTAGGGCGCCAGACTCATAATCTGGAGTGCAAAACCAGATGAGAAATCTGGATTGCAAGGGGCAATGCCCTATGACCAGAAGTCGCGGGCTCGAATCCCGTCCCCGGCACCACAGTCTTTCAATTTTCTAAAATCAAATAAAACAATAACAATCAATTCTTTGGGTCGATTCTGGAGTTATTTCAATCATTTAGCCTGCAAACAATCTGAGCCTGATGGGCAAAAACAACCCAAAGCAAACTTATCCAAATGCACTCTTCTTCTTTTTTAAAGACCTCTGAGAAATATGTGGCTGAAAAACCACAGCTTAATCATCTTTTTCCATATGTATTAAATTAACAACAAATAAAATTCTGCGACATTGTTGCTCTTCCATTGTAAAGTGTTTTTGAATCCAAAAAAGCAACCAGTTAACGGGTAGAAGAAGAAGTGCCAGAATTTCTATCTTCTTCTTCTTTTGAAGACAAAAAAAATTGAACAGATTAAATATTGCAACAAACTAAAAATCTCCATTGATGGTAAGAGTTTTTACCTTTACTGCAGAATGATTCCGAGAGCGAACTATATGGGAAACGATAAACCTTCGTTTAATTGCTGGCCTGCCGGAGTGCCAAAACAAATAGACTATCCCAAGGTTCCTCTATACGAAATCCTGAAAAAAACCGCCGAAGCTTACCCAGAAAAAACCGCCTTATTTTGCAGTGAACAAGAAATCAGCTATGCCCAACTGGAAACATTCTCAAACCAATTTGCAAATGCACTAGTTAAGCTAAAAGTTGAAAAAGGCGATAGGATAGCTGTTTTTTTGCCAAATATCCCTCAATTTATCATTGCGTATTTTGGCGCTCTTATAGCAGGCGCGGTTGTAACGACGATTAATCCGCTGCATCGAGAACGAGAAGTTGAGTATCAACTGGCAGATTCAGGTGCAGAAACCATAGTTGCGCTGGATTCACTTTATCCGATTGTAAAGAAAGTTAAGGAAAGAACCCCGGTTAAACACATAATAATTACAGCATTAAATGAAAATGCCCTTTCTTCAAAAGTTACAGAAGCCTTAATTTTCGACCAGTTGCTTGAAAACAGCCCAAAAACATCTCCAAAACTTAAACTTAATCCGATCGAAGATTTAGCAGCTTTACAATATACGGGTGGAACAACAGGAACTGCTAAAGGTGCGATGCTGTCACACTGCAACCTTGTCTCAAACGCAGTTTCCTTTGCAGCTTGGATAAAAGGCACAATCGCACAAGAAACCTTTCTGACAGCGTTACCCCTTTCCCACATCTATGGCATGACAACTAGCATGACTGTACCCATCAGTTTAGCAGCAAAAATGGTCCTTATGCCCAAATTTGAGCCAATAAAAGCTTTGGAAATCATTCAGAAGCACAAAGTCACGGTTTTCTGCGGTGTCCCAACCATGTACTCGACATTGCTCACTAAACCAGAGATCGGCAAGTACGATTTAGCGTCTATTCGTGTTTGCATTTCTGGTGCTTCCTCCCTGCTTCCTTATGTTCAGAAGAAGTTCATGGAGGTGACAGGAGGGTTCCTTGCGGAAGGGTATGGTTTGACTGAGGCGTCTCCAGTTACGCATTGCACTCCTGTGGATAAGTCGATGAAGACTGTAAAAGTAGGTTCAATCGGTTTGCCCATCTCTAATACAGATGCAAGAATTGTTGATTTAGAAAAGGGTGAAAGAACACTTGCGATTGGAGAAACGGGGGAGTTAGTTGTGAAGGGACCGCAGGTTATGAAGGGGTATTGGAACAAGCCTGAAGAAACCGCATTGGTACTCCGAGATAGATGGCTGTTCACAGGTGACATTGCTTGCATGGATCAAGACGGTTACTTCTACATAGCTGACCGCAAAAAAGACCTCATTAAAACCAAAGGCTATAGTGTCTACCCACGCGAACTCGAAGACATACTCTATGAGCATCCAGCCGTGAAGCTTTGTGCCATCGTCGGAAAACCTAACTTGTTGGCGGGTGAAGTCCCGAAGGCTTATGTTGTTCGCAAAGAGGGAACGAGTGCGTCGGCGGAGGAAATCATGTCTTTCGTTAATGACAAAGTTGCTCCCTACAAAGCCATACGGGAAGTCGAATTCAGAAAAGAACTGCCAATAAGTTCTGCAGGCAAAATTTTAAAGCGCTTGCTTCAAAATCCGTAACTACTCTTTTTTCTTCCAAACCTTAAGAACTATTTTCTCGCCAACCCAAGCAAAAAACAGCAGTACTGCAAAGGGACCCAAAAATAACTCAAAAACAAAATCGTTGTTGGCGGTCGCTGCTTTCCCTAAAACCTCTGGGTAAACCATTATGCCAGTAATTACTAATATGGTCGTTAGAATAAAAGCAACGGCAAATGTTACCCATTTCATACACTACGATGCAAAATTGTCTGGTTTAAGTATTACCAGAAAAACCTTCGAAATGTATAAGAGAAAACCTCGAGCATGATTTAGGTTAAGGCTTATCTTTGAGAGTTAAAATAACTGTCACCGGCATCGTTCAAGGCGTCGGTTTCCGCCCATTCATCTATCGGTTAGCGGTACAGAATAGCTTGGCGGGCTACGTTCGCAACAGAGGCGACGCTGGAGTAGAAATTCTTCTGGAAGGAGAAGCGCGAAACATTGAGCGTTTTATGAATGGTTTAACCAATGAGAAACCGCCCCTAGCCCAAATCGATAGTATAAACAAAACTGAGTTTTCAGGCAAAATCCAATATAAAAACTTCACAATTTATGAAAGTTCCCAAAAAACAGAAATCTCTGGCTCAATCATTCCACCAGATATCGCAATTTGCAACCAATGCCTCGCTGAACTCCGCGACCCCAAAGACCCCCGATTCGAATATTTCTTTATTACCTGCACCAATTGCGGACCACGCTTCACAATAATCGAGCGCCTGCCCTACGACCGAGAAAACACCACCATGAAAAAATTCCCACTGTGCGGCTTCTGTCTAAAAGAATATGAGGACCCAGCGAATCGGCGCTTTCACGCGCAAACCGTGGCATGCCCAACATGCGGACCCAAGGCATTTTTAACCACTAATACAGGCGAATCAGTGCAATCCAAAGACCCGGTGCAGCTGGCAGGAAAATTGCTGTCAGAAGGTAATGTGCTTGCCATAAAAGGGTATGGCGGCTTCCATATTTCAGCTTCAGCTCTTAGAGAAAAACCTCTCCAAAATCTTCGAGCCACAAAGCATAGACGCGAGAAACCCTTCGCCATAATGGCCAAAGGCATAGAAGCTGCAAAAGAGTTTGCCGAAGTGGGTTCAAATGAGCAAGAACTCCTCTGTTCTCCCGCACGTCCAGTGGTGTTACTTACTAAAAGCAGAAATTTCAGTCTCTCATCGCTGGTTGCGCCTCAACTACACAACATCGGCGTCATGTTGCCATACACAGGTTTGCATTACATGCTCTTTGACCAAGTCAGCGATCCAGCGTTCGTTATGACCAGCGCAAACCCACCCAACCAACCCATCGTAAAAGACAACGAGCAAGCACTAAAAACATTAGGTAACACTGTTGATTATTTCTTGTTCCACAATCGCGAAATCGCTCACCGCTGTGACGACTCCGTGATACGAGTACACGGAAATCGCCAAGTTTTCTTGCGGCGAAGCCGAGGATACGCACCAGCCCCAATCAGACTTAAACAGAAATCCAAACGCTGTGTCGTCAGCTTGGGTGGTGAATTAAACAACACCTCCTGTGTCCTCCTCGAGGATAAAGCATTCATTAGCCAACACATCGGTGACGTCGAAAACATCGAAACTCGTAACTTCCTCCAAGAAGCCACTATGCACCTCCACCGACTAACCAACTGCCATGCTGAAGCTGTGGCTTGCGATTTGCATCCGAAATTCACCACAACCATCCTGGCTAAAGAGATGGCGGAGACAGATGGTTTACCGCTGGTTCAGGTGCAACATCATCATGCTCATGCGGCAGCTTTGATTGCTGAGCATGGT
This sequence comes from Candidatus Bathyarchaeota archaeon, assembly GCA_963842545.1. Lineage (GTDB taxonomy): Archaea > Thermoproteota > Bathyarchaeia > Bathyarchaeales > Bathycorpusculaceae > Bathycorpusculum. The sequence continues at coordinate 50,407 of CAWJGR010000024.1, read as the reverse complement.
TTGGATGAGGCTGTTACGGTTATTTGTGATGGATACGGCTACGGTTCAGATGGTAAGGCATGGGGTGGAGAAATCCTCTTCAGCACACAAGAATCAGCCCAATTCGAGCGTCTCGGCCATTTGGAAGCTCAGCCATTGCTCGGCGGAGACTTAGCAAGCCGTTATCCCGTAAGAATAGCGGTAGGAATGCTATCGAAAGCAGGAGTAAACGCAGAAGAATGGCTAACAAAGAACAGCCAACATTTGCCTCACGGCGAAACTGAAGCTAAACTCATTCTTAACCAAGTTAAAAAAAGAGCAAACACCGTGGAAACGACGAGTTGCGGACGGGTTTTAGATGCGGTCGCCGCAGTTTTAGGAGTTTGTTTTGAACGCACCTACGAAGGAGAACCCGCCATGAAACTGGAATCCACAGCATTAATGGGCAAAGATGTTTTGAGGCTTGAACCTCGATTAAATGAGGCTGTTTTGGATACTTCTTACTTGCTCGGTGCAATTTACGACAATTTAGGTAGGGTTTCTGTTGAAGACTTAGCTTACTCTGCTCACGCCTACCTTGCTAAAGGCTTAGCGGAACTTGCAATTCAGGGCGCAAATACAAAAAGCGTCAAGAACGTGGGTTTTTCAGGTGGTGCTGCATGCAACCAAATCCTAGCCAAACTAATGCGCGAAACCATAGAATTCGCAGGGTTTGCGGTTTTTTGTTCATGAATCGATTCCAGCAGGCGACGGCGGAATCTCATTTGGGCAAGCAGTTGTCGCTGGATTTTCCCATTTTTAGACCAATCTGTTTTTATCGCCGTTCCATGCGTTTTTAATAGACTGATAATTATGTGTTTAGCAATTCCAGCAAAAATAATGAGTCTCGACGGCACAACAGCCCATGTGGATTTCGGTCAAGGCGTCTTGCGCGACGTTAACGTGTCGCTTGTTGAGGCTAAAGTCGGCGAGTATGTGCTGGTTCACGCCGGCTACGCAATCCAGGTTCTCGAGGAAAAGGAAGCATTAGAAACACTCAGTCTATGGAATGATGTTTTAGCTGCTTCTGGAGAATAAACTTTCAAGTTGAGAATATGGCTCAATACCTGAAGTTTCGAAACCCTGAACTTGCACACAGCATAGCCGAAAAAATCAAAGATGTCGCGCCGAAAAAGGGGATAGTCAAGTTTTGTCATGTTTGCGGAACCCATGAATGGACGATAACACATTTTGGTTTGCGGAGTTTATTGCCTGAGAATGTTGAGGTTATCGCTGGTCCAGGGTGTCCAGTGTGCATTGTGCCTGCGGCAGAAATTGATGAGGCTGTGCAACTTGCCCAAAAAGGCATTGCAATAACCTGCTTTGGCGACGTTCTCCGCGTACCAGGCAGTCAATCCTCGCTTTTAGAAGCCAAAGCAGCTGGCGCTGACGTCCGAATCGTATATGCAGTCTCCGACGCTATTGAAATGGCAAAAAGAGAACCAACTAAACAATTCGTGTTTTTTGCCGTCGGCTTCGAAACCACAGCACCCATTACAGCCCTTGAAGCGCTCGGCGATTTGCCCAAAAACTTCAGCTTTTTGGTATCTCATCGTTTGATTCCTCCAGCTATGGAGCTTCTATTGGGGGTAGGGGATTTGCAGATTGACGGCTTCATAGCACCGGGACATGTAAGTGCCATCATCGGCTTGAAGCCTTACGAATTGTTCACCAGAGTTTATAGAATGCCCACAGTTGTGGCTGGATTTGAACCCAACGACGTGCTAATGGCAATCTACATGCTTCTCAAACAGCACAGCGAAAGCGACGCAAAGTTAGAGAACGAGTACTCGCGCGTTGTAAAGCCTGAAGGAAACCCCAAAGCAATTGAAATGATGAAAAAAGCCTTCACCGTTACCGCGGGTAACTGGCGCGGCATCGGCAGATTACCCGACTCCGCTCTCCAACTGCGTGAGTCGCTCAGAGAATTTGATGCCAGAGAAAAATTCAATGTTCATGTTAAAGAAGGAAAAGACATCAACTTTGGATGCGAATGCCACCTAGTAATCATTGGAAAAATCAAGCCTAAAGAATGCCCCCTATTCATGAAAGCCTGCACTCCAGCAAAACCCGTCGGTGCCTGCATGGTTAGCAGCGAAGGCACTTGTAGAGTCTGGGCAAAAAACGTAGCTGCCCAATCTTAACAAATTCTTGGTACGGGATCGCCTATTGGTTTAGCTGATGATTCTTTTGCCACCTATCGCAGTCTGCATTGCTACGCCTTTGAATTCGGTTGTGGTTTCTCCGATTATTTGGGCATCCTTGCCCTCCACGGTTTGTTTTAGGAATGCAAGTGTTTCTTCTGCTTTTTGGGGGATGACGCCGATGATGATTTTGCCTTCGTTGCCCACTTCCAAGGGATCCAAACCCAGCATATCACAAGCAGTTTGAACGTCGGCTCGGATAGGAACTTTGTCTTCGTGGATTAAGATGCCTATTTTGGATTTTTCTGTCCATTCATTTAGGGCGTCTGCTAAGCCTCCACGTGTGGGATCTTTCATGGCAACCACTCCACCAACTTTGTCCATAAGGTTCTGAATCATGCGATTGAGGGGCTTCACATCCGATTTTATTTCACTCCCAAACTTCAGCCCCTGCTGAGCCGAAAGCACAGCTAATCCATGGTCGCCAATGGTACCTGAGAGGATAATTTTGTCGCCTTCGGCAAGGTTGGAGTCGAGCACCCACCGGGTTTTAAGTTCCCGATATTTTCTGATAACTTGCAAGTTATTCTCAAGTGCTTGGGTTCTTCTACCGATGCCTGAAACGTTCATGACACACCCCCCTAAACTACCTCTCTCTACAACCTTCGTATCACCCGTAACTATGCCCACCTCTGCCTCAATGCAAGCCTGTCTCATACTACCCAGGATAAGCTCCAAATCCGACAACAACAAGCCCTCCTCCAAAATAAGTCCACAAGCCAATGCATAAGGCTCCGCACCTAAACATGAAATATCATTAACTGTTCCAGAAATCGATAAACGTCCAATGTCACCGCCGGGAAAAAATATGGGTTTGACTGCGTGAGAATCGCTCTTGAAAACTATATCCCCAATTACTGCAGCATCATCCATAGCTTCTAATGGAACCTCGGCCAAGCTTCCTAGTCCGCCGAAATATTTCACTATGTAATTTTTTACGAGGTCATGCATAACTGAGCCGCCTGCACCATGCAACATTGTAATTTTCTCGGTTTTTTCCATGGATTTTGTATCTCCTGAGGTTTATTGCTTAATTAGACTACCCAAAGGTGAACAATAAACCAATCGCAAAAAATAAGGTTCTTTTTATTTTTGGTTGCATAACTTGCATATGAATATTGTTAATTGTTTTTTCAAAGGTTTCTTGGGTAAACTATAAAAGCCTAAATGCAATCCAAAAACTGTACACCTCACGCGTTCGAATAGTTCCTCGCAGGAACACCCACTTAGTCTGTTAAGAGTAAAATCTTAGTTGTGATACGGAAAGCCATATAAATTGCTTTTACGTGTTTGATTGCGCACTGGAGAAATATTAATGCCAAAATGGGGATACTCAATAATTGAAGAAATGCTTAATCCAGAAAAAACAGCGAAAGCCAGCGGTAGAGAACTTAAGGTATCCCATAAAGCCGCACGGGAAATCTGCAGAGCTGTTAAAGGCATGAATCTTGTTCAATCTAAAGAGTTTTTACGGGACGTAATGATTAAGAAAAAAGCCGTTCCATATTCAAGGTACACAAAAAAACTGGGCCATAAAGGTGGATTGGTAAATCACTGTGTAGGCAGATTCCCAATTAAAGCCTCTGAACAAATCCTCCATGTTATCGAAGCAGCCCAAGCTAACGCGGAAAACAAAGGCTTAGATGTTGATCGCCTTCGAATTATGCATGCAGCAGCCTACCAGGGCATAAAACTAAAACGTTTCACACCAAGGGCACACGGAAGAGCTTCGCCAAAATTCGACAAAACAACACACGTCGAAATCGTACTAGAAGAGAAACCGACTCAAGGAGAGCAATAAATGAGTATAGTCAAACGTTTTATCACAGAATCCATTAAAAGAACAGAAATTGATGAATTTTTACAGAAAAAACTTGAACGCGCAGGATACGGCGGAGTAAACCTATCCAAAACACCACTAGGAACCCATGTGGTTATCTACGCGATGCGTCCAGGCTTAGTTATCGGCAGAGGCGGAGAAACCATAAAAGAACTCGCTTCAGCCTTAGAACATAATTTTAAAGTTGCTAATCCTCAAATTTCAGTTTCAGAAATCGAAGTTCCAGAATTCAACGCACATGTAGTTGCAAACCGCGTTGCCTCAGCCCTTGAACGAGGAGTTCACTTTAGACGTGCAGGGTTCTGGGCACTAAACCAAGTTATGGAAGCAGGTGCACTTGGCGCAGAAATCGTAATCAGCGGCAAACTTACAACTGAACGGGCTCGCTTCGAAAAATTCAAAGCAGGCCACTTCCCAATAGTCGGCGAACCAGCATTAAGAGCTATGAAAACTGCCGAAGCCCATGTTCAACTTAAACCAGGCATTATCGGCGTACGAGTAAAAATCATGCCTCCAGACGCATATTTCCCAGATAAAGTAACAATCATGGCGCCAGCACCAGAAGAAGAACAAGTAACTGTTCCACAACCAGCACCAGCTGCTCCAGCACCAACTCGCACACCAGCACCAGTTAAAGAAGACAGAAAAAGAAGCCAGAGCCAGAAGTGCAAGCAAAAGAAGTTGTTGACGAACCAAAACCTGAGGAGACAAAAGAGTAATGCGTGTAAAAGAAATTAACGCTCTATCAACCGAAGATAGAGAAAACAAACTGTTGGATTTACGGATTGAGCTTGCCCGTATCAGAACCATGGTTAACGCAGGCGGCGCCGTAGAAAACCCCACAAGAATACGGGAACTGCGCAGAACAATCGCTCAAATATTAACTATCCAAAACGAGAAGAAACTGGGAATCCACCAAGCAGCAGCAGAGGAAAAACCAGAAAAGAAAGCTGAAAAACCAGCCAAAAAAACCAAGAAGCTAAGGAGACAGTTTCAAAATGAAAATAACTCCTGACATCATCCGCTACGAATTCATCGGCACCCAAGCAAGAATCGCACAAAGCGCCCATTTAGGCTATCTTGGGTTAGCTGGTCCAGTTATTGCTGAAACAAAAAACACCCTGACTCTAATTCATCAAGGTCAACCTAAAAGCGTCATAAAAGATCTTGCAACATTTGACTTCTCATTTGACGATGGCACAACCGTTGAAATTGACGGTAAACTTTTAGTCGGAAGATCTGAAGACAGGCTAAAAAAAAGCATAAAGAGGTTATGGTAATATGTCAATGACTTTTAAGAAACCAAAAAAGACATGTGACGACCGAAATTGCCCATTCCACGGCGACACTAGCCGTTAGAGGACGTGTACTTGGAAGGCGTCGTTCACACATGCAAAGATGGATAAAACCGTTATCGTTGACAGAGAATTCACTACAATTCTCCATCAAAATTTGTACGTTACGAAAGACGACACGGACACATCCCATCACACAATCCACCATGCATTGACGTTAAAGAAGGCGACCGCGTAAAAATCGCAGAATGCCGACCAGTCAGCAAAACAGTATCATTTGTAGTTGTTGAAAAATTAGGAGAGGAACGATAATATGTGCGCAGCGAAGGCAAAGCAGAGAGCCCTAACAGCAAAAGGAATGCTTTCACACGGACAAAAAATCAGCCGTGGACTCTTAGCAGGTTCCGAACTACGATGCACCGATAACACCGGCGCACGAGTTTTGCGCTTAATTCAAGCTATGGGTTACAAAGGCAGACTAAGACGTTACCCATCCGCCACAGTAGGAGACAAAGTAACCGTTTCCGTACGTCAAGGCTCACCTGATATGCGCAAAAAAATCTTCCAAGCAGTAATCGTCCGCCAAAGAAAAACTTTCAGACGTATTGATGGTGTTTGGGTACAATTCGAAGATAACGCCGCAGTAATCATAACTCCAGACGGCGAAATGAAGGGTTCAGAAATTCGTGGTCCAGTAGCAAGAGAGGCAGCTGAGAGATGGCCAAGAATCGCAAGTGCCTCCAGCATAATAGTATAGGTGTAAGATAATGCAAGATACAAAACGAGTAAAGAACCCTGGTAAACAAAGAAAGAAGCTCTTTAACGCTCCAGCTCACATACGCCACAAACTTATGTCAGCGCCCCTCTCACAGGGAACTAACCGCATCAAAAGGCGCAAAGACTCTTCCAGTCCGAAAAGGCGACACTATCCTGATTAAACGCGGAGACAACAAAGGATTTGAAGGCAAAGTTTCACGTGTTGACCTAAAAGCATTCCGCATCTACGTTGAAGGGTTAACACGTGAAAAAGTCGATGGAACAAACATTTTCCTTCCTATTCATCCATCCAAAGTTGAAATACGCAACCTCAATTTGGACGATAAATGGCGCAAAAATATCCTTGAAAGAAAGCAAGCACCAACAAAGAAGGTTAGAAACCAAAAGCTAAGCCAGCAAAGAAAGCTGAAAAAGCCAACAGTCAAGGAAGAGAAACCAGTTAAAGTAACACCGGTTGAAGAAAAAGCGGCGCCTGAAGTTGCAGAAGAACAAGCGCCTGAAGATAACTAACTGAAGAAGCACCAGCAAAGAAAACAGCAGCCAAAAAAGCAACCAAAGAAGGAACAGCCGAGTCGCAAAAGAGACAGAGGACAGAAGAAGCGCCTAAATCGCGTGCTAAATCAAAAGCCTCTGAAAAAACTAAGGGAGGACAATAAATATGGGTAAAAAAGGAAAAACTGCAAGGCTGAAACGTAAGCCAGCGCCAGCATTCTGGCCAATTCACAGAAAAGAATTGCCGTGGGTAGCTAAGCCCTCGTCAGGTTCACATTCACTTGAGAAGTGTCTACCTTTAACGTTGGTCTTAAGAGACATACTCGGTGTAGCTCAAACAAGAAAAGAAGGCAAACTGATCCTTGCACAAGGCAAAGTTTTAGTTGACGGTAAAATACGAAAAAGAGATGATTCTCCAGTTGGCTTAATGGATGTCATCTCCATGCCTGATGCAGACAAATACTACCGTGTAATGCCATCACACAAAGGATTAGTTTTAACTCCAATTAGCAAAGAACAATCTAACATAAAACTAGTTCGAGTTGAAGATAAAACCGCAGTTCACAACGGCGTCCAAATCGCACTACACGATGGCTCAAACATGCTCATCAAAGTCGCCGACCCCAAAAACCCAGTTGAAGTAACATACGAAACATTCGACATCCTCAAAGTGACCTACCCAGAAAAACAAGTTGTTCAAAGCTTGAAAACCAAAGAAGGAAACTTAGCAGTAATTACCGGTGGAAAAAACATCGGCAAACAAGGCAAAATAGTGGAAATTGAAAAAACAGAAGCCAAAAAACGCCGCCAAGCCCTAGTACTCATCGAAGACTCCGAAGGTGCACGCTACCAAACAATCTTGGACTTCGTCTTCTCTATAGGAGAAACTGAACCACTCATCACATCAGCTGGAGGAACCAGCAGTTGTCTGAAGAAACACTCATTAGTAATTGGGAAAAACATCCAATGCTTAAGCCAAGGATCGACAAAGTCGTCGTAAACCTTAACGTTGGCAAATCAGGCGAACCACTTGAAAAAGCAAATAGCGTCCTTAAAGAAATCACAGGTCAAACCCCGATTAAACGAAAAGCTAAGAAAACAATCCGTGACTTTGGAATACGCGAAGGCGAATCAATCGCAGTCGTCGTAACATTGCGAAAACAAAAAGCTGTGGATTTCCTCAAAAAAATCTTGCCAGTAGTAGATAACAAAGTTTCAAAACGTTCTTTCGATGAACGCGGCAACTTTGCTTTCGGATTGAAGGAACACATTGAAATTCCAGGCGTAAAATACGACCCAGAAATCGGCATCTTCGGAATGGATGTCTGCGTATCCGTTAACCGACCAGGACAAAGAATCAAAATCCGACGGAAACAAAACAAGGCTATCGGTCCAAAACACCTGTTAACACCTGAAGAATCAATGGTCTTCATAAAACAAACCTTAGGAGTCGAAATCGTCTAAAGCTGAGAGTGAATGTATGGGAAAAGAGCAAGTTAAAAAAGTAAGAAAATACGGCAAAGGTTCACGCCCATGTGTTAGATGTGGCTCGTATGGACCAGTCATTCGACGTTACGATTTATATCTATGTAGGACATGCTTTAGAGAAGCAGCCCCAAAATTAGGGTTCAAAAAATATGAGTAGGAGCTAAAGAAAACAATGGACACCTTAACTAATGGTTTGATAACCATCAAAAACAATGAAACACGCAACAAGCGTGAATGCATAATTAGCCCTGCCTCTAAACTTCTGGGACGTGTTCTGCGCATTATGCAACTGAACGGCTACATCGGAGAATTCGAATTCATCGATGATGGGCGCCAAGGAAAATTCAAGGTTCAACTGCTAGGCAGAATCAACAAGTGCGGTCCAGTTAAACCACGATTCGCAGTCAAAGTTGACGAATTCGAAGAATGGGAAAAAAAATTCTTGCCTTCAAGAGACGTAGGTATTATGGTTGTTTCAACATCCAAAGGCGTAATAGCCCACAAAGACGCTGAAGAAAAAAACCTTGGAGGAAGGCTCTTAGCCTTCATATATTAAAGGAGTGTAATTTATGCGGCTTCCAGAAATATCTAAAACTGTTCAAGTTCCAGCGGACGTAAATTTAACTCTAGAAGGTAAAAAAATTAGTGTCAAAGGCGCCAAAGGAACATTGATACGTGACTTCTCATTCGCTCCAATCGCTATAGAAGGAGAAGGCAAAAACGTCCGCATCTCAGCCAAGTGGCCGCGCAAAAAGGAAGCTGCTCTCGTTGGCACTATCTACTCGCATATAAACAACATGATAACCGGCGTGACAAAAGGCTACACGTACAAACTCAAAATCGTCTTCTCACACTTTCCAATATCAGTAAAGCTTCAAGACAAATCAATCTTAATTGAGAACTTTACGGGTGAGCGTAGACCTCGAAGAATAAAATTAACAGGCAACGTCAAAGTGAAAATCGAGCCCGACGACATTATTGTTGAGGGCACAAACTTGGAAGAAGTAAGCCAAACCGCCGCCAACATTGAACAAGCAACACGGGTCAGAAATAAAGACCCACGAGTCTTCCTCGATGGTATATTCGTATATGAAAGAAACGAAGGAATGGCATAATGACCGAAAAGAAATCCTCCCCATCACGCGAAGCACTCAAACTTAGAGCGCGCGCTAAGAATAAAAAACCCAAATTCGTACGGGCTGAAAGTTGGAAATACGACCGCTTCAGCCTAAGCTGGAGAAAACCACGGGGCTTAGACAACAAGATCCGCCGAAAAATAAAAGGTTGGCCGCCAGGACCCAGCATGGGCTATAAAGGACCTAAAATCGCCCGATTCCTTCACCCATCAGGATACCGCGAAGTCATAGTCTTCAACGTGACGAACCTGTCTTCAATCGACCCTAACACACAGGCAGCACGCATCTCTCACACAGTCGGCAAACGAAAACGTGCCCTAATCATTGCAGAAGCCAAGAGCCTAAATATTAAAATCTTAAACATTAAAGTTTCGAAGGAAACTGAGAAGAAAACCGAAGAAGTCGAGGGCGAAACACCAAAGGAAGAGGCAGTAGAACAAAAATCTACTGAAGAGAAGCCAAAAGAAACCAAAAAGAAGGCTCCTAAAAAGGCAACAAAGCCTAAACCAAAGAAGGGAGAAAAGAAACAATGACTGACTTAAGCGGACAAAGACGTTTAGCTGCTCGAATCTTGAAGATTGGGCAGAACCGTGTTTGGATTAATCCTGAACGCATGGACGATGTTGAAGGAGCGATTACACGTGAAGAAGTTAGAAAGCTAATTCACGAGAAAATCATCGTTTCATTGCCTGAAGTGGGCGTGAGCAGGTCCCGAGCAAAGGTTATCCGAGCTAAGAAGCTTAAGGGCAGACGTAGCGGTCCAGGAAGCATCAAAGGTGCAGGCTACGCAAAAGTTACGAAAAAAGAAGCTTGGATGATAAAGATCCGGTCTCTACGACGCAAGCTTAGAGATTTGAAAGCAAGAAAAGTCATAACCGAAACCACCTACACCCAATACTACAGGATGGCAGGTAGTGGAAGGTTTGAATCTATTGCTGACTTAGAGCGCAACTTGAAAGCGCATGATCTATGGAGGAAACGTTAGATGGCAAAAAAAGCAAATTACCGAGTAAAACTGCGACGTAGACGCGAAGGAAAAACCGATTACCAAGCACGGAAAGCTCTGGTTACATCCAGAAAACCCCGGCTTGTCACAAGGGCATCAAACAAAAACGTTGAAGTTCAAATAATAATCGCTAAACCACATGGTGATGAGGTTTTAGCGTCAGCCAACAGCCGTGAACTAATAAAATCCTACGGTTGGAGAGCTCCAACAGGTAACATCCCCGCGGCTTATTTGACAGGGTTACTTTGCGGTTTGAAAGCTAAAGCGGCAGGCATCAAAGAAGCAATCCTTGACATTGGGTTGGTTTCTCCTACTAAAGGCTCAAAAATCTTCGCTGTATTAAGCGGAGTAGTAGACGCGGGCGTAGAGGTTCCCCACAGTGAAGAAAAAATCGTTAAAGAACGAATGAAAGGCGAACACATTGCCAAGTACGCTAAAAGCTTGGGTGCAGGCTCAGAAGAATACACAGCCAAATTCTCACAGTACACCGCGAAAGGTGTTGCTCCAGAAAAAATCGCAGAACACTTCGCTAAAGTCAAAGCTGATATCATAGCTGTATCAAAGGGCGCTAAATTACCTGAAGTGATTGAGACGCCGAAAATTGCTGCCAAAGCAAAAGCTAATGTGGTACCCAAAGAAACCACTCCTAAAGAAAAAGCTCCAACTAAGGTTAAAGAAGAAAAACCAGCAGAAGTTGCACCTGTTAAAGAAAAAGGTGTAGCTAAAACAATCAAAGAAAAAGCTCCCAAAACGAAGACTTCTAAAGAAAAAACAATAGCCAAAGAGAAAGTGCCAAAAGAAAAAGCTACCAAGGAAAAGACTGAACCAAAAGAAAAAGCCCCCAAAGAAAAAGAGCCAAAACAAAAAACTACTAAGAAAGGTGGAAAGAAAGAATGAGTAGTAGAAACCGAAACGAAAGAGAAAAGCGTACAACTAACTTAGAAACCTGGATTCCAAAAACCAGGTTGGGTAAAATGATTCAAGAAGGCAAAATCACCAGTATCGAAGATGTCTTCCTATCTGGTATAAAAATCTCTGAATCACAAATCGTCGACTCACTGATCCCTGACCTGCAAGAAGAAGTCATAAATGTTAACCTAGTACAGAAACAAACTGACGCAGGCGAAAAATCACGCTTCAAAGCCATTGTTGCAGTCGGAAACCGAGACGGCTACATCGGCTTAGGCACAGGAAAAGCCAGCCAAGTACGAAACGCTATCGAAAAAGCAGCAGTAAACGCCCGTTTAAACATCATTCCAGTTAAACGTGGATGCGGAAGTTGGGAATGCGGCTGCGGCAAACCACATTCAGTTCCATTCGAAGTAGAAGGCAAATGCGGCGGTGTCCGAGTAATAATCGTTCCAGGACCAAGAGGCTTAGGCTTAGTTTCAAGCGAAGTCGCTAAAGTCATCTTAGGTTTAGCAGGTGTCAAAGATCTTTGGATGCGAAGCTTCGGCTCAACAAGAACGGTGCCCTCTTATGCATGCGCAATCTTTGATGGACTTCGGAAGACTTATAATTTAATTACCACAGTGGACTGGGTGAAATAAAATGGCGCAGAAAACTGAAGAATGCAAACCTCTTGTCGTTGTTAGAATACGAGGAACTGTTAGTGCACAACGTGAAGCCAGAGAAACCCTCGACCTTCTCCACTTAAACCATACTAACCACGCGGTCCTAATCGACAGCCGACCAGCCTACAAAGGCATGCTGCAACGAATAAACAGCTACGTCACCTATGGTGAACCTACAAAAGAAACTGTAACTATGATGATCCAAAAACGGGCGCTTTTAGCAGGCGACAAAAAATTAACCGACGAATACCTACAGAAAATTGGATACAAAAACATCGATGACCTCGCAGAGGACATTGTTAGCTGCAAAGTACAATTCGGCAAACTTCCAGACGTGCAAGCACGCTTCCGATTGCATCCACCAAGCAAAGGCTACAAAGGTAAAACTAAAAAAGGCTTCAAAGCAGGCGGCGAAGCAGGCTACCGCGGAGAAGCCATCAACGCACTAGTACAACGTATGGTCTAAACAACCAGTGGGCTCCAAAATTTTTTATTTTATTAATCTTTTTAACTTGATTTTAGTTATTTTCTTGACAAAATATTCTTCCTTAAAGGTCTCGTAATAACCCTAATTCATTCATACCCCGAAATTTCTATTTTATCTATTTAGATTCCAATTGTACTATGCAGGTTACTTATTGAGGATAAGTCTATCTGACCTTGTTTAGAACTATTGGGATTCATTGCAGGACGTAATGGAAGTGATATTGTTTGTTTTTGTAAACAACCGCATGAAAAAACTTCTGTCTCATTGGTAAACAGGTAGTTGCTTCCTTAAGTTTTCCACGAAAACCTTACTACAAACTCCACAAACAGCCATTCAATCGCTGTTTTCATTGATATTTTGCTTCTGTGTTGTTCAGGTAATTTGTCACCCTTTATGTGCGATATGTTTTATAATGTCATCAGAGAAATGCGTTAGTTAATTGGAGGGGGAAAAGATACAACTGAGTGCAAGATGGAGAAGAACAAGCAAAAACCGGAAATGGCTCGACTTTAATGGGATTAAAGACAGAAAACCCAAAATATCCCAAAATACTCAAACGCTTAAAATCGATCCCAGCTCACCCAAGTTTTCGTCCGTCCAAAAGCTTCGCTAAACGCAGTTTAGCAGAACAAAAACCTCTTAATCGACATCTTCCAAGAAAACAACACGATAACTATCGTGGCTGAAATAGTAGGCTTTAATAAGGAATCTCTCAAGATAAATGTGAAAGACCAGAAAATTACGCTGTCGGCAAAATCAAAAGATCGAAGATACTATAAAAGTTTAAATCTTCCGACGGTAGTGATTCCAAACGCAATGCACACCAAATTCAAGAATGGCGTGCTCGAAATTAAGCTTAAAAAAGCTGAAACATTGAATAAAGAAGCTGATCAAAATGCCACATAAACTTAGAAAAATCAGGAAAACAAGAGGCTCAAGAACACAAGGTTACGGAAGAATAGGTCAACACCGAGACTCAGGAAGCAAAGGCGCCAGAAAAGTCGGACGCCACAAGCACCTCTGGAGCTTAGTTGTTACATCTGAACCTAACTACTTCGGAAAACACGGCTTCACTTCACCACAAAGTCTACACACAAAAACAAGCACAATCAACCTAGTCAAACTCGATCAACTTGCACAAACGAACAGAAATCAACCTGACCGAACTTGGCTACACCAAACTTTTAGGCACAGGAAAAATAACCAAACCCTTAACCATACAAGTAGCCTCGTACTCAAAATCTGCGCAGAAAAAAGTCACACAAGCAGGCGGAAAAATCATAGCTCCCCAAACCCACGGAGAGTAAAGCTGCTAAATGCCCGGAAGATTCCTCAGCCTCTTTAAACCAATAGGCAGAGTTTTACCTGAAATAAAAAAACCTGAACGCAAAGTTAGTTTTAACGAAAAAATCTTCTGGACAGCACTTGTTCTCATAATTTTCTTGGTCATGACTGAAATCCCGCTCTACGGGGTTGCAAAGTCAGCATCAGACCAATTTCGGCACATTAAGAGTAATTTTCGCCTCCAACCGCGGCACTTTGATGGAGCTGGGCATTGGACCTATCGTCACGGCTGGATTAATTCTGCAGTTGCTTGCAGGGTCATCCATCATTAAATGCGACATGTCAAACTCTGAAGACAGAGGACTCTTTACCTCAGCAAGCAAAGTCTTCAGCATCGTACTAACTGGTATCCAAGCAGGCGCATACATCCTAAGCGGCATGTATGGAACAAGCCTTAGCTGGACCAACAATACTTAGTAATTTTCATTCAATTGACTAATCGCAGGCATAATTGTCATGTTAATGGATGAACTCGTCCAGAAAGGCTGGGGGTTAGGCAGCGGAATCAGCCTATTCATCATGGCTGGTGTTGCCCAGAACATTATTTGGTCAACGTTTTCGCCGCCAACCGGACTGTTCGTTGGTTCACTTTCAGCTCTACTTAGGTGGTCAACAAACCTTAGTACAATGGGCATTTGGCTCATCATCAGGCATTTATCCATCACTGCTCGGCTTCATTGCAACCATAGCAGTCTTCCTGATAGTAATTTATCTGCAAGGCATAAGAATTGAGCTTCCAATGAGCTATGCAGGATACAAAGGCTTCCGCAGCAGATACCCAATCAAACTGCTCTATGTCTCAAACTTGCCAGTCATATTTGCCTCAGCACTATTCGCAAACGTCTACTTCTTCAGCCAACTATTATGGAGCCAATTTGGACGACCCGCACCAGGCACAAACATGTTCTTCCAAATAATAGGTGACTACAACCAAAACTTCAACATCGCGGTACAGCTGTTTCAACCGTAGGCGGTTTAGCATATCTATGTAACCGCACCACGCAACATACAAGGCGTAATCGCATGCACCACTGCAGAGCAGCTGCTTACCTAGGAATAATCATAGTTTTCTGCGCTGTCTTCTCGCTGATTTGGCTTGAAGTCGGCGGCTTAGGACCTGCAAAAGTTGCCAAACAACTAATGGACAGCGGCATGCAAATTCCAGGTTACCGACGTTCAGGAAGACCCATCGAAGCCATCCTCAAACGCTATATCCCAGTAGTCACAGTGTTAGGAGGTATAATCGTGGGCTTGTGGCTGGACTCTCCGACTTCCTAGGCGCCTTCGGTTCAGGTACAGGTATCTTGCTGTCAGTAGGCATCATCTACCAGTATTATGAGTTGCTGATGCGTGAGCGGGCAGCAGAAATGTTCCCAGCGTTCAGAAGAATCCTGGGCGAATAGCCTATAAGTTCATTGGAAAAACATTGACGCTGGAGGATCATCCTCAACTTTTATTTTTAAACTTATTTTTTACTGTTTTGATGGCAAATAGCTTAGGAAAATATGTTTTTCTTAATTAATTAGAAATATGATTTCATGAACTAATTTACAGTGTAAACAAGTGAAAATGGTTATTAACAAGAAACATGTAGGCATAGACTTAGAGCGGCAAGAGGAAAAATGATGTCTGAAGTAGTTACTTCGTTGCCTGTAGCAACATTAATTATCATGGGTATTGCAGCTGGAATTGCTTTCTTAAACTCTGGAATAAACAGGGTTTTAATCAACTACTTCGTTGGCTGGGAACAATACCGCGTTATGCAGAAAGAAATGGCAGAATACCGCTCCGAAACCATGGCAGCTATGCGTGCAAACGATAAAAAACAGGTTGAAAAACTCAAAAAGAAAGATTCGCAGATTAAAAACATGCAAGCCAAAATGATGAAGCCCCAGATGGTTCAATTCGGAATCTCGTTCGTTTACCTTATCGTTTGGTTTCTAGTCTTAACCCCAACCTTCCATCAAGCTCCAATGGCCTACATACCTGGTATTGGAACAATTGCTGGTGCATTTCATATTGTCAATGGCCTTGCCATTGGAACAGCAATTCCTAATGCAATCCCAGTGTTCTACTGGTACCCAATTTGCTCACTGTTCTTTGGGTTGCTGTCCTCACGTATAATAGGAATAATGCCCATTGAACAAGGCGCAGTTTAAAGCGAAAATCAAGTGAACGCCAAATGGCCAAGCAAGAAAAAACCTGCGCCACTGCCGCCAAAAAAACAGTAATCTGCATTTCAGGAATGGCTGGAACCGGAAAAAGCACGCTATCCAAAAAACTCGCTGAAAAATACCAGCTTAGATATTTTTCTGGCGGCGACGTTTTAAAAGATTTGGCAAAGCAAGAAGGCTATGATGTGTCTGTTCAGGGTTGGTGGGAAAGCCCTGAAGGATTAAAATTTCTTAATGAGAGAGTAAACGATCCTAAATTTGACAAAGACAGTCGACGATAAACTCTTAGAATATGCACAGCAAGGAAATGTTCTCTTGGACAGTTGGACTATGCCTTGGCTGTCTAAAGTCTGGCTTCAAAATTTGGCTTGAAGCATCGTTTGAAAAAAGAGCAGCAAGAGTTGCTGACAGAGATGACATGAGTTTTGCTCAAGCGCTTAAAGTGCTGAAGGAAAAAGAAGCTCATACAAAAGCCATCTACAAAGAATTGTATGGTTTTGTTTTAGGTGAAGACTTTAAGCCGTTTGATTTCATTTTAGATACTGATAATTTGAGTGCCAATGAAGTTTTTGAGATTCTATGCAGAGTAATCGATAACGTGGCTATGAAGAATCATTCTGTTTAATCTTGAATAATAAAAACCTTTGTTGAAGAGTTCATCTTGTTTCAATAAATATTCGATTTTTAAAATGAAAGAAAATTTTTCTTTCAATTATTAGGTGATGGGTGGGTTTTCTTACTTTGCTTCACGCTTAGAAATTTGATATTATTTGAAGAGCAACTTCGCGTTTTTCCATTGGTCTCTCGCTAGTGATATATGACCGCTTGGGCTTCCGTGAAGCGAATAGAACACGTAGCAAAGGTAGTTGCATTGAGTACATTCATGGTATGTTTCTCGTAATTGCTTTGAATTCTGGCTTTTCCATTTTTTTGGTAAATCAAAGATTGATCCTGCAAAATTGTGGCTGTGACAACCTGCAACTCTTCCCAAGTGATCAACCACCAAGAATTGGTTTAGCGCTTGACATTTCCAAGTTCTCTTGCTGTCTTCCTCATAAAGACTTCGCAGTGCTACAAGCAGTTTATCGGTCATGAGAATTTTCTTGTTTTTCTTCTTCATCTCAATTAGCTGGTTGCATAAGTTAACCATCGCTTGCTTATCAGTTATCACTAAATCATCGTTTTCTTTTCCAATCCTAAACAACTGTTTGTTATCTATTGAAGTATCATAAGAATAGAGGCAATACCAAACTGGGATTCCTTTTGCTGTAAAATGATTGGTTAAATCAACAATTTCATGGAGGTTCTTTTGGGAAATCGTGGGGGTGACAGCTGACATTTATTCCTTCTTTGTGAAGAATTTCTACGGCTTGAGTGCCACTTTTCCATGCACCTGGCATATTTTTTAAGTAATCATGCATTGCTTCATCGAGGCTGTCGATGGAAACTGCAACAAAATCAGCTTTTCTCAGAAGATCGATTTTTTGTCCCGCCAGACTTCCATTGTCGTAAACCGTTGTGACAAATAATTTTGTTGCATAATCAATTATTTCGCCGATGTCCTCTCGGAGCAAGTGGATCTCCGCCAGAAATTACAAGTTCAACAATGCCGAGTTTTTTTAGTATGTCAAACCCTTTCTTTATTTCATCGGCTGAAAGCTCTTTTTGTTCTTGTTCTTTCCAGACGTTGCAGCCACGGCATTGGTAGTTGCATTTTCTAGTGACTAGCCACTGTGCATGATGAGGTTTGCCGGAGGTAAGTGAACGTGCCGCAATGGATGTAGCTTTCTTGAAACCAGACGTCAAATAAATGTCACTAGCCAATTAATTGCTATTACCTATCTCATTTTGGAACTATAAAAACCATTATAAAACTTGGGATCTGGTCTGTTTATTTTTTTGTTTGGTCATTGTTTTGTTTCGACCAATGTTTTTTCTGAACTCGCAGCTTTTTGGTGGTGCATTGTCGATTAGCGATTTATGTGGATGCTTTAACGTGATAATGCAATCCATAGGTGGTCTGAGGTTGGTCTTGGCAGTATTTCTGCTGAATCGTCTTTATGTATGAATATGCGTTTGTTTGGGTTTGGGTTAAATTCGCCGATTACGTCAGCGTAAATGTGTTCCTGACCTAAAGTTATCGATTATTTTGGTTGCAGCTTGAGGGTCAGCGGCTATGAGCAGTGCTCCTGAACTGATGAGTTGAAGCGGGTCGATTTCATAAAACCTGCAAATCTTCGCTGTCTCAGGCTCAACTGTGATTTTTTCCTCAAAAACTCGCACTCCCAAGCCTGCTGCATCTGCCATTTCATGAACGCCATTTAGGATTCCACCTTCGGTAGGGTCATGCATGGCGTGGACTCCGCCTACCTTGTAATGCGGTTAAGGCATCTTTTACGACGCTGATTTGTTTGTAGAAGCCTTTGGCGGTCTCCAGCAGGGTTGAGTTGAAGGTTTTGGATAATTGCGATTCACGGTCGGTAGCCAATATTGCAGTGCCCTCGATTCCTGCGCTCTTAGTTAAAATCAGCTTGTCGCCTGCTTTCGCGCCTGCTGCGGTAACGTACTTGCCTTTTTCGGTTAATCCCATGACGCATCCCACTACGATCGGGTTTGCTAAGCCAGGAGTTGATTCGCAGTGTCCTCCCACTATGGCTATGCCCAATTCTTTTGCTGCGTTGTGCATTTGGGTGGTTATAGTTTCAATGATTTTGCTGTCTGCGCTTTCTGGAAGCATTATGCATGAAAAGAAAAAGGCTGGCTCAACGCCGAAAGTTGCTACGTCGTTGGCGTTGATGTTTATTGCTTCCCAACCGATGCGTTCTACTGCCCCCGTAATTGGATCCATGGAAACGATTGCGTTTTTGTTTCCCACATCCAAAACTGCCCCGTCCACCCCTGTAGCAGGCCCCAAAATAACCTCACTGCGTGCGGCACCAAGGTTTTTGAAGACTACATCTTTTAGGATGTCAATTGGAATTTTTCCAGGCCGAAGCTTCATGATTTAATCTTTGTTAAAACTTGCTATTAAGCTGTGGTACTACACGGAAAACCGCATGCATCACTGGTACAGCGACTATTAAGCCGATAAACATCTGAACGATGTTAAATGGAACCTCGGCTAGAGCAACTGCGAAGGGATAGCCAATTACGAATTGCTCATAGAAGAAATATCCTAGCACCATTTCTAAACCTCCAAAAATAACTGAGATTGTGGCGCACAAAGTTAGGTTTGAAATATGTTTTCTAAGGTTCATGTTTAGGAAGCCGACGATTAATCCTTCCCCGCCTTTGATGAGTAAGGTTCCTGGAGCGAATAGCCCATAGCCTAAGAAGGCATCAGATAGTGATGATCCTATTCCGCCTGCCAATGCACCGACGGATGGACCGAAAATGAGGGCTGCAATGTAGATGGTGGTTTCTCCTATATTGAAGTAACCTGAAGTTGCAGGAATGGGTATGGGGGGAATCTGCGAAGTGACAACAAAAACTAGTGCAGCAAATATTGAAGCTGCTATTATTTTGAAAACGGCTGATTGATTATACCCTCGTTGCTTAACTGCTGTTTTATTGTTTTCCAACTTTATGACTTCACGAGCCTATAGTTACAGAAATACCTACTTTGAAAGGGCTTATAAAAACATCCTTGCTCAATTTATGCAATAAAGAATTTTGTTGTAGGATAATATATATCGGCATGGAGAAAGCCGAACTAATAAAGAAAATAGAGTTTCATCTGTGATGGTTTATCATCGTTACCCCTTTGGTCCCAGCTGCGGAAGGGGAAAATCTAAATGTGACTTCTTTGATGAATAATACAGAACTAAAAGAGTTGCATAAAATGAGCACAGTTAGAGAAGACCCAATTAAATTGCATAAAGACGCAAACGCCCTAATGGAAAACGGGAAGTACGTTGAGGCAAGAGACCTCTTTGTCAAAGTAGCCGACCTTTACTTTAAGGGACAGAACTATTTTGGTGCGGCAGAAATGAATTATAAAGCTGGCGAATGCAGTTTTTCACTGAAAGATTACCCGAAAGCCGCAGAGCTTTTCAAAAAATCTGCTGATGTTGCCTTGAGCAAGGGATTTGACCGCTATGGGGTTAGTGGACTTGAGCAGGCGAGGGAAAGCCAAAAAGCGTTGGGCAACACCAAAGAAGTTGAGGAACTAGAGAAGAAAATTAAGGAACTCAATGATAAACAGAAAGAGCCTGAGGGCGAATCATCGTTCTCAGTGTTCTCCTAAATACTTAGAAAAACACAATGGGTTTCTAAGCACAAGACCCTTTTTGGTTTGTTCTCCATCATTAAAATTGTTAAATTTTAACATGCAACATTGGATAGGTTTCAAACAATACAGGCTTCGTTTTTAGGGATTTTTAATTTCCCTTTTCGGTTCTTCTGATACACTGTAAAATCAAATTCTTGGGTGAGTTGCAGGATCCACAGATTGAAGTATTTTCTGTAAATATTTTGTCTTCAAAAGAAGAAGAAGAGTTGCAATTGCATTTTGGATAAGGCTTGTTTTGGGTTGCTTTTGCCGTTTAGGGCTTGGATTGTTTGCAGGTTGAGGCGGCAAAAGTCGCTATTCGTATCTATTCGTCTTTGTTGCGTCTGGGAACGGCTGGAAAAGGCTGAAAAAGTTCCAAATCTTCTTCTTTCATTTGCCTACTTTGCGAGTTACCTTAAAAATTGCAAATACCAAGAATTCGTCGGTTACCCTTAAGATAGAGTTTTTTTGAGTCTAAGAAGTTGCAATAAGTATTCCATGGGAAGGGATCTCAAAGTTTTCTAAAAGAATGAACATTGACTAAAATTTTACAGTTCCTAAACTTATGATAAGACTGCTTGTATATGAAGAACCTAAAACTATTCAGCAGCTTGGGTTCGGGGTTTTTAGGATTATTGGGACCATTGTTTGTTGGCGACAAGCCTGGTTGTTCACATGCTCGGTAAGGATAGGAAATTGATAACTTGGTATAAAATTTTTGCCCACAGGTTGACTTCTTAGAAAAGATTCAATTAATTAAGTTGCAAATTGCTATTTCATATAAGAGTTTTAGGTCAGATTAATGCCTGCTCTATTCAAATCACTCTGTGAACTGCTCGAAAAAGTAGAGGCAACAAAAAAACGCCTCGAAATTATAAACTTAACAGCAGACTACATCAAGACTCTTGGTGACGAAGAAATTGAGCCTGCAGTCAATATGATGGTTGGCAGAGCATTCCCAAATTATAGCCAAAAAACCCTTGACGTTAGCTGGTCAACCCTTACTCACATCTTTGAGCGCATAAGCGTCTTTGACTGGGGCCTCTTTCGTCAAGCAATGGCAAGCACTGGCGACATTGGATCAGCCACCAAAGCTGTCCTTGAACAAACCAAAGCAAGAAAACAAACTCAACTAACACAAAAATCCCTAACCATAACCGAAGTCCAAACAACCCTCGATGCCATTGCGCAAGGACAAGGTTCAGGATCAAGAACCAAAAAAGAACGATTAATCACCATTCTTATGAGTCAAGCCGAACCGATTGAAGCGAAGTATTTTGTTAAAATCTTCACTAGTGAAATGCGGACTGGACTCCACGAAGGCTTGATGGAGCAGGCAGTTGCAAGATCCTTCGATGTTATGCTTCAAAAGGTTCAGCATGGGGCCATGGTTTTGGGAGATATTGGCGAAGTTGCGGCTGTGCTGAAAATGAAGGGTGAAGAGGGCTTGGAAAAGGCGGGTTTTAGGGTTTTTAGACCTGTGAAATTGATGCTTGCACAAACTGCTCAATCAGTGCAGGAAGCGTTGACTGAACAAGGCGGCAAAAGCGCCTTTGAGTACAAATATGATGGTGCGCGGGTACAAATCCACAAGCAAAACAGCAAAGTGGAAATTTTTAGCAGAAGACTAAGCGAAGTTACGGAGAGTTTACCTGAAGTTGTGGAAACGGTAAAACAGAACATTCAGGCGCAATCGACGATCGTTGAAGGAGAAGTCATTGCACTCGATAGCGCAGGTTACCCTATTGCATTTCAACATTTGATGCGGCGGTTCAGAAGGGTCCGAAATGTCGCTGAAATGGCAGCAAAGATTCCTATTACCCTATACCTCTTTGACATACTCTACATTAATGGCTTAAGCTTAATCACAAAACCCTACACCCAACGCCGCCAAATCCTCGCCCATACTGCAGGCAAAATTCAGTTATCAAACCAGATAGTAACCGACCAACCAACGCAAGCTGAGCGGTTCTTCAAAGAAGCACTTGCAGCAGGGCACGAAGGGTTGATGGCAAAAGAACCTATCAGTCCATATACACCAGGGCGCAGGGGCAAACGGTGGCTTAAAATCAAAACTATCCTTGACCTCTTAGACCTAGTCATCACTGCAGCAGAGTATGGTTATGGGCGCAGAAAAGGATGGCTCTCCGACTATTATCTCGCGGCAAGAGACTCAGCAACAGGCGAGTTTTTGAACATTGGAAAGACTTTCAAGGGTTTAACTGACATAGAAATTATTGAGTTAACCAAGCGGTTAAAGGAATCTGCCATAACTCAAGAAGGGAACTCAGTTAAGGTAATCCCAAAGATCGTTGTCGAAGTTGCCTACAACGAAATTCAGGAAAGTCCGCGCTACAAGAGTCAAATGGCGCTTCGTTTCGCTAGAATCACGCGAATAAGAGACGACAAATCCCCCGAGGAAGCTGACACGGTTGAGCGGGTTAGGGAAATATATGATAGGCAGTTCCGCAATAAAGGCAAATACAGTATTGACTAACGAGAAGTGGTTAAGTTGGATGATGCAGAGAAAAAAATGTTTGCGAAGGAGTTTTACAGTCGCCAGACAATTCTGAAAGAACTGGGCGAAAAAGGTCAGCAGCGTTTAGTCAAATCCAGAGTTGCCATTGTAGGCGCAGGTGGACTTGGCACCGTATCCTCTCTCTATCTTGCACTGGCAGGCGTTGGCTACATTCGCTTAATCGACCAGGATACCATAGAAACTCAAAACCTGCACCGTCAAATCCTCTACAACCCAGACGACATCCATTATCCCAAAACTGAAATTGCTGCAAAAAGGCTCGAAAAACAAAATCCGCTTGTAACTGTTGAGGCTGTTCCTGAAAATGTGAACGCATTTAACGTGGAACGTCTCTTAAAGGGCGTTGATTGCGTTGTGGATGGTTTAGACAATATGGTAACACGGTACCTCGTTAACTGCGCATGCGCAAAACTGAACATCCCTTATGTTTTCGGTGCAGCCATTGGTATTGAAGGAAATCTGTCTGTTTTTGCTCCACCAGAAACAGGCTGTTTGGAATGTTTGATGCCGAACCTTTCAGACTCAGACCTCTTCACCTGCAACACCAGAGGCGTTCTGGGCGCGACAACAGGAATAATCGGTGCCCTTCAAGCCATGGAAACCCTAAAACTTCTCGCGGGCGTAGGTTCGACGTTAAAGAATAAGTTGATGGTTTGTGATTTTAGCGATATGGATTTTACAGTTATCGATATTTCAAAAAGCGTTCACTGTCCTGTGTGCCATGGTGCTGTTCCCTCGATTGTGGGAGGACAGCGGCTGGTTTGGCTCTGTGGCAAAGAGACAGCCAACATTAACCCCGAAAAACCCATTAAAATCAACCTTGACGAAGTGTGCCCACAAATAAGTAAGCACTTCAAAATGCGTTTGAAATCACGCTTAGCCTTAATGTTCGATTACAAAACCTATGAGGTTAGCCTCTTCAGCGGTGGGCGAATGTTAATAAAAGGTGTCGTGGATGAAAAAACCGCTTTGACAGTCTACTGGGAAATTTTAAAGAAAATAAATATAAGTTGACCCATTAGCGCCTGCAATAAGGGTCATTTACCGATCAGCAATGACGCTATCCCAATTCTATAATTTGTTATATTAAAAGAGTTTGAACCCAAACCAAGCTAACTCTGCCCATAAGACTGCGGAAGCAATAGCAACCTGCGCAATCGACAAGGTGGCGCCCACTTTGAGGTATTCTCTTAAACTGATGGATACACCTTTGCGCCGCATGATTTCTAGCCACATCACTATCGCTAGCGACCCCAAAGGGAAAAAGTGTGGTCCAAGGTTGTTGCCGATAACGTTGCTGAAGACCAAGTTGGTTAAGGCTGGTCCAGTTACGGCTGATTGGTGAATGCCAAGTAATCCCAGGATTGTCATTGGCCAGTTATTCATGAAGCTGGCTCCAAAGGTTACGACCATACTTGGTCCAAAAACTCCCAGCAAAGATGGAAGTTTGCTGGCTGCCACGAGTGCTGACGCTAAAAGGGTCGTGACACCAGCCGATTCCAATCCCTGAACGACTATGAAGATACTAACCATAAACAGGACAATATCCCAGTTTATGTCCCTCGCCAAACCCACGAGCCCTTTCTTCTCGTTGTTCATTGAACCCTTCCTCTTTAGTGTAATCCAATAAACTCCTATCAAGAATACTGCGCCACTGGAAACTACAAGCGAAACTGGAAATCTGCCCAAAGAAGTCAATACATAGCCAATATCGACTACAACAAGAGTGACCAAAGTAACTCTCAATAGGCTGGAGGAAATCGAGGACTTGCCTTTGGTTAAGGACTCCACTACTTTTGTGTCGAAGGTTGCAGGAATCTGTTTTCGGAAAAATAGCCAAATCAACAGTAAACTAGTCAAAAGAACCGCCACTGCAACAGGTCCCATGAAAATTAAGTGGTCGATGAAACTGTACTTGAAATAGTCTGCACTTAAGATGTTGATGGGGTTGCTTGTAATCAGCGGCATGGCGGCGGTGTCTGCGATTAATCCAGCCGTGAATAAGTATGCGAGTTTGCCCCTTTTGTCTATACCTAAGCAGGTAACAATCTCTAAAACTATAGGAGTAAGAATCAGAATTGCGCTGTCATTTGCGAAAAGAACACTTACTGCCGCGGTTAGTAAAGCAATGTAGAAATAAAGCCTTAATCCGTTTCTGTGCGCTAATTTTACAACTCGCATCGCAGCCCACCTAAAGAAACCCATAGCATCTAACGTTACCGAAAGCGCTATAATGCCTAAAAACGCTAAAGCTGCGTCCCAAATGTCCAAAAACGATTGGGCCGTCTGCCCTAAACTCACCGTACCCAACAAAAGCGACGCCGCCGCACCGATTCCAGCAGCATAACCAATCCGTAAACCTCGTGGACGTTTGATCATCAAAAACAGCGTCACTGCAAAGACAGCGATTGCTGCAACGGTGATATAGTTCAAGATGGCGCCTCGGTTGTTTAGCAAACAGAGATTTGAATATAAAAGATTAGCTTGCCAAACAAAGGAGAACTTAGTGCACTTTCAAATCAAAAATCCAACCATAAAGAGGCATTCGGGATTGTGATTAATTTCGTACAAAGCTTCATTTTCACGCTACCCTCCCCTATTCTGAAATGTCGTTTTGTTGATAGTTTAAATAGTCAGCTTAGATACATTGCGTTTTCGTTGAACTGATATGCAACAGAAACTAATAATGAAACCTTCAGCTGTACAAATCGCTCAGACAAGGTTTATTTTTAATGTTCGAGATATCGACGGACTTTTTCCAGGATTCAGAGCTGGAGACTTCGCTGTTCTCTATGGTCCCCAATCAGTTACTTCGTTAACCTCTTCACTTTGCGTTCGTGCCCAATTGCCATTACACCTTGGCGGATTGGAAACTAACGTTGTCTTCATCGACTGCGCAAACAGTTCTTCACTAACAGAGATTTTACACTCTGCACGGCTTGAACAATTAGATGACAAGGCAACCCTTGAACGCGTCCAAAACATACGGGTGTACACAGCCTACCGATTAACTTCAATAATAATGGAAAAACTGCAAGAAACCGTGGAGACTCACGATGCCAAACTTGTAGTAATCTCAGACATTGCAGCACCATTCTTGCGTGAAAATGTCGATGATCAAGAAGCAAAAACATTCTATGGCCAAATCATGAATTACCTCTCAAACTTCGCAAAGAAAAATCATCTAATAATTATCGCAACCTATCTTTCTCATGATAGCAGTAGAAGAAATAGTGTTCTGCAAGAAATAACCTCAGAAAAGGCAAACACAGTGCTACGCTTCACTAAAACCCCCTATACCAAGGAAGTAGAGTTAGAGAAACATCCGTCCTACATGTTAGGTGTTGCAGATTTGACTTCTGAAAATCAAGCTTTAGCAGACTTCATAGGAGTAGATAGTGACGGCAAAGATTATTTTTTGATGTAATAAAAAATCAAAGCTAAAGAATAAAAAAAGGAGTTTTATTCTTTCTTTTGTTTGGGACGCAAAGAACGCACGGTTGCGCCTGCACGCCACATTTCACTGTTGCCCATTTCTTTGAGTTCGTCAGCGAGTTTCTGACGGTAGTCTGGGGCTTTGCTCTTTTCTAGCACAATGCGTGTTTCTTCTCCTGCGGCGACGAGCTCATAGAGCGAATCGAACACCGGTTGTGTTGCTTCGCGGAAGCGACTTCTCCAGCGTAGTGCGCCGATGCGTGCGGTTTCGCTGCAGTTGCAGTACATCCAGTCCATGCCATTTTCGTCGACTAGGCGGATTAAGCTTTGTGTGAGTTCTTCAACGCTTTCGTTGAATGCTTCGCTTGGGCTGTGTCCGTGTTCACGCAGGGTTTTGTATTGGGCTTCGAGGATACCTGCAAGTGCACCCATTAATGTGCCACGTTCGCCTGTTAGGTCACTGAAGGTTTCTTTTTCGAATGTTGTTGGGAAAAGGTATCCTCCGCCGATCGCGATGCCCAGGGCTTTTGCGCGATCTTCGGCTTTTCCTGTTGCGTCTTGGAATACTGCGAAGCTACAGTTTATGCCACTTCCGTCAACAAAGTTTCTGCGCACAGATGTACCGGAGCCTTTGGGTGCAACAAGGATAACGTCTATATCTTTGGGTGGAATGACGCCTGTTTGTTCCTTGTAGACGATGCTAAAGCCATGGCTGAAGTAGAGTGCGTCTCCTTTTTTGAGGGTGGTTTTGACTTTTGGCCAGACTGCTTTTTGTCCTGAATCGGTGAGAAGGAACAGTTTGATGGTGCCCATTTTAGCTGCTTCTTCCATTGGGAAGAGGTTTTTGCCTGGTACCCAGCCGTCTGCTATTGCTTTGTCCCATTCTTTTTTGAATACACCTTCTTTTTCTTGTCCAATGATTACTTTAATTCCTTGGTCTCGCATGTTGAGTGATTGAGCTTGACCTTGTATGCCGTAGCCAAGCGAGACGACAACTTCGTCCTTTAAGATTTTTTGGGCTTTTGCCAATGTGAATTCTTCTCGTGTAATGACGTCCTCTTTGACGCCTCCGAAATCCATTTTTACCATTTTTTAGTTACCTCAGCCACTCAATTTATCGGTCGGGATAATTAAGAATTATGTTGGAAAATCCCTTGATAATTATGCTTTTAATGTCCAAGATGCGGGTCGCCAGCTGTGAGTGATGTTTGCATGCTTTTTAGATGCCAGGTATGTTTAGGGCAAATCCTAAGAAATATGGAATTAGCCAAATTCCCCAAACAATTAAACTATACCTGTGAAAGCTTCTGAGAGTTTTTTCATCTTTCTTTTGTAAAGCAACTGTTGCCCAAACCGCATGGAAGAACATCACAGCGATAGCTGCTGCGCCAGTGAGGGCATGGAGGTTCAATGTAAAACCTTGGCTGATAATGGTCATAAGCGTTGTTCCCGCTGTATCAAAGATGAAGCCTAACCAGAAGAGTGCGTGATGTCCGCGTTTAAGAATGCCATAGTACCGTTCAGTCCAAACGCCGATCGAATAAAAAACAAGAGCTAAAGTGATAGAGACAATTGCAGCTGAAAGCAACGGATCCGTTCGTCTGGTTCCTCCACAGGTACATAGATCTTGTACACACTTCTCAGTGAATGTTAACTATTTTAAACTATCCAATCAAGCTAGCTCCAAGAAGAAAAACCAAATCTATCCGCAACACCTTAGCCAAAGACTAAGTTTCTGCCAAAAACCAATTTTTCAAAATTTTGCGGCCAACACAAACCAAATTAAACCTACTTGGCTAATTAGGCTATGATGCCTCAAAACAAATTTAAATCTGAACTCGTCGCTCCATGCGGTATGAACTGCGGTATATGCAAAGCATACTTAGCATATACTCATGATTTTCCGCGCCAGAGGGGGAAAGTGACTCATTGTGCTGGGTGCCTTCCCAGGGCCAAAAACTGCTATGTAATTCGGGGATGCCCAAGACTTAGAAAACATGAAATTCAATCTTGCAGCCAATGCGACACGATGCCTTGCAAACACCTTGCGCACTTGGACAAGCGGTACCGCGAACGTTATGAAATGAGCATGGTGATCAACATTAACGAACTCAAGACCAAAGGTTTGGATGCGTTTCTCGAAGATCAGGAATTGAAGTATCGATGCCCTAATTGTGGAGATATAATTTGTGTTCATGATAGAAAATGTTACTCATGTGGTTTTGTTCGAGAGAGAAGAACTGGTTCTGAGAGGTAGAAAATTAATTTGAAAGCTACTTCATTATTCATTGACGTTCACTCTTCCAAAAGAGTCTCTTTCTTAATTCCGTTATCACAGCCAGTTGAAAAACTCGGACACTAAGAATATTCAACTGGAATCAATAAGAGTCAAAGTTGATCGAAAAGAACCCGGGTAATCTACATTTATTCAAAATTCAGTTTTGGTCAACGAATTTTTTGCCGTTTTCTTGTTAAGATTTCATTAACTTCAGAAAAATTGCTTTAGCTGAGTACAACCTGTTTTCTGCCTGCTCATAAATTACTGATTTGGGGCTCTCAACAACTTCCGCGCTTATCTCGTAGCCTCGATGAATAGGCATGTCATGCATGACGTATGCGTTGTTGCCCTTTAGCAGTTGAGCGTTGATTTGGTAGGGCATCATGAGTTTTATACGTTTTTCTTTCTCCGACGCAAACTTAGGGTCAGCGAAGAACTCCATATCAATCCATGTATCAGTATAAACAAAATCAGCATCCTCGATAGCCTTCTTTACGTCCAGCGTTGATTGCCAAAGACCAGTTTTCTCAGCCTCAAAGAGCAACTCGTTATCTCTTGCCGCCTCATTAAATATGGGTGTAACTGTCGTCAATTTGACTCCTGTTTTGGTGCATCCTTCAACGAGAGAGTTGGCAACGTTGTTGTGAACACCGATGTAAACTATTTTTGCGCCCTCAAGTTTGCCATGTTTTTCTTTTATCGTGATTAGGTCTGCTAATGCTTGGCTTGGATGATACATCTCATCGCAGCCGTTTATAACTGGGACACGGGAAGCCTTTGCCATCTTGAGCAGATCTGAGTCACAGAGTAAGCGAGCCATTATGAAATCAACATTGCGCGATAAATACTGCAGTTCATCGTTTATTTCCGCCAATGCAAAATTGGTAGTACGCCAATCAATGTACAAGGCATGACCGCCAAGTTGCGTCATCGCAACCTCAAAGGAAACTCTTGTACGCGTGGAAGTCTTCTGGAAAATTAACGCTGCTGACTTACCCTCAAAGGTTTTAAGATATTTCTTTGGATTATTCTTAACTTCAAGGCCTAAATCCACTATTGCGTTGAGGTCTTGACCCGTCAAATCTTTGAAATTGATCAGATGCATCTTTTTTTCTGTGCCTTCAATACGCTGAACACAAGCGTGCAATTATAAGCTTTATGCAAAACCTTTTTCCACTACAAACATGAACCATTTAAAAGAGCAAAAAATGATTCTGCTAGTAGCCTCAAACAAGGACGTCGCAAGCCTAAATATAAAGGAACAAGTCCTCAATCACTACCCTTTCCGCAAGATAGCCGAAATTTTCCAGCATAACCCTGTTTACACAGCAAAGATATACAACAAAACAGTGAACCTTGTCACTTTGGAAGAAGAGTCTGTTAGAGCTCAAGACTTACCCGGCAAGTTTCCAAACGCCAAGTTAATAATTTTTATCTCAAGGCATAGTAGCCAAAGCGGTAGACCTACATTATCTGTTCATCCAACTGGCAACTTTGGAGATGCAGAACTTGGTGGGTTGCCTCGGAAGCTTTCAATTGCTCCTGCGCTCGCAATGCAAGATGCTCTAAAAGCACTCGTGCACTTCAAAGAACAATTAAATCTCAAATATGACGTCTCATTTGAAGGCACTCATCATGGCCCCAGCTTAAATGTTCCATCGCTATTTGTGGAGTTAGGTAGCTCCTCTGAACAATGGAGAGATTCAAAAGCAGCTGAAGCCGTTGGGCACTCTGTAATGGCGGCAATCCCCAACTTCTCAATTCACGCCAATTCTTGTGTAATCGGTATAGGCGGAACCCACTACAATCAAAAATTCACGCTTATGTCATTAAGCGGTGAAGCTGCCTTCGGGCATATGATACCAAAGTACGCAGTGCATTTAGTTGATTCAGAGATGTTGTCTCAGTGCATCAAGAAATCTTTGGAAAAGGTGTCGTTAGCGGTTCTTGACTGGAAAGGAATAAGAAGCGAAGATAAATCAAACGTGCTCTCCTCGCTGGAAACTGTGGGTTTGCCTTTCAAGAAAGTATAAGATTTGACCTTGGAAAGGAAGCTTTAAAAGGCTTGATTCAGTAGTTTTAAAACTAAAAAGTTACAGTAACGTTTATTATATATCAGGGAAATCTTGAGTGTGCGATAAATATGGGCGTAAAAGATTGGTTAACACAAGCTGCAAGAACCATGAAGCTTGCCATTAAACCTGGGCGAGAAGAGCTTTGGCTATCAATAAAAATCAGTCTTTTAGGTATAGGTGCAGTTGGCTTAATTGGGTTCGTAATTAAACTGTTGTCTTACGCAGTAGGCGGCGCAACATCAGGTTCAGCGACATCTTAGAAGGAAACTTGACCATGGATAAGAAAGAAGGGCTAAATCCGGTAAAAATATTCGTAGTAAAAACAACAACTGGTCAAGAACGTAACGTTGCACGTTTAATCGCGTCAAAAGTTGAGATGGCTCATATTCCAATAAAATCTCTTCTTGTTCCAGATACCCTCAAAGGCTATGTATTCATTGAGGCAGATGGACCACACCTCGTGGAAGAAGCAATTACAGGCGTCAGGCACGTTAGATCCAGGATTCCTGGTCTAGTGAGCTTTGCAGAAATAGAGCGGTATATTGTACGTAAACCGGTCATGGAAGACCTAAATGAAGATGATGTCGTAGAAATTACTGGCGGGCCATTCAAAGGTATGCGTGCTAAAATCACAAGACTCGATAAGTCGAAGGGCGAGGTTACTCTCGAATTGCTTGAGGCAACATTCACTTTGCCTATCACAGTACATTCAGACTATGTAAAACTAGTTGAAAAAGCAAAATAAACGGTGAAACAAAATGGTAGATAAAAAAGTTGTAGAATTGATCGTCAACGGCGGACAAGCTAACGCAGGTCCACCATTAGGTCCAGCTCTTGGTCCACTAGGCGTAAACATTGTGGCTATTGTAAATAAAATAAACGAGATCACAAAAGAATATGCAGGAATGAAAGTTCCAGTAAAGATAAGTGTTGATACAGAAGAAAAAACCTTTGAGGTTACTGTAGGTACACCTACAGCATCGGCACTCATAGTTGCTGAACTTAAAGTTGAGAAAGGCTCAGGTACTCCCAACACCGTTAAAATCGGCGACTTAACCATTGAGCAGATGATAAAGATCGCAAAAATCAAAGGGCCTCAACTTTTAGCACCAACACTTAAGAAAGCAACAAAAGAGTTGCTAGGCACTTGCGTGAGCTTAGGTGTTACTGTAGAAGGCAAAGACCCAAGAGAAGTCCAGAAAGATGTTGATGCTGGCAATTACGAACAACTATTCGGTACTGAACAATGATAAGCGAATATTTTTATAATGGGTTTCCAATCCCTCATTGGCACGAGGCTTAAAAATGCCCCTAGACAATAAGACTATATCCGAAGCAATTAAACAGGCAAAGGCAAAGTCTGGTCAGAAAAAATTTAATCAGACTGTAGATTTGATCCTCGATATCGTCGAGATCGATATGAAGGCGCCAGAAGGTAAAATTCAAGAGGTAGTGGAGCTTCCTCACATCACCGGTAAGCCCAACAGAATCTGTGTTGTTGCTTCAAGCGGGGACTTCATCGTAAAAGCCAAGAATTCTCAAGCTGACAGAGTAATTGAACGCGCAGATTTAGATGCTTTAAATGGAAAAAAGAAGGAACTACGGAAACTCGCTACTGATTTTGATGTTTTCATATGCGAAGCCCCATTGATGCCCCTTGTAGGCAAAACGCTCGGTCCAGTTTTGGGTCCACGAGGAAAGATGCCTATTCCAGTTCCGCCGAATGCCGATATTGCATCTTTAATTAACAAACATCGCAAAACCGTAGTTGTTCGCATGCGTAGCCAACCAATCATCCAAGTTTCTATTGGCTCCGAGCAGATGAAGGATGAGGAACTTGTCGATAACACAATGACTGTTCTTCGTGTTCTTGATGGAAAGTTAAAGCGTGGATTGAAGAACGTAAAGTACGCTTTTATCAAGACATCTATGGGTGAACCAATCAAAATTAAAGCTTAAAGAGAAGAGAAATTATGCCGTCCCAACAAGTATTAGAAGCAAAATCAACTGAAGTAGATGCGATAAAGGACATACTTAAAGAGTACAAGTCCATTGGCATCGCCAGTCTCAAGAAGGTTCGTGCTTCCCAACTTCAGGAACTTAAGAAAAGCATGTCTGGCAAAGTTTACCTGCGTGTTCTAAAGAATACACTTATCAAAATCGCTTTAGAAGAGATGAATCAGGCAGAGCTAAAGAAGCTTGAGGAATACTTGGATGGATCAAACGTTTTCTTGTTCACCGACCTTAACCCGTTCAAACTGGCATTGTTGCTGGAACACGGGAAAGTTAAAACAACCGCTAAATCAGGCGACGTAGCTGCTATGGATGTGGTTATTCCCGCAGGAAACACGGCTCAACCTCCAGGACCAGTCATCAGCCAACTAAACGCAGTAGGATTACCCACCAGAATCGAGTCAGGCAGCGTCTGGATCAGTAAAGACACATTGGTGGTTCGTAAAGGCGAAATCATCAATGAACGGCTCGCCGGAGTTCTCTCAAAACTCGGCATAAAAGCAGTTGAACTCGGCATATCAATGCGTGCAGTTTTCGACAATGGCTTAATAATAACTGGAGACAAACTCAAAGTCGACGTTGACGCCACACGCAATAGTGTTCAATCAGGAAACTCAGAAGCCTTTGCATTGGCACTTGAAATAGGTTACACAAGCAAAGACACCATTAAACCATTGCTACAACGTGCTCACCAGAAAGCAGTCGCATTATCCATAAGCGCAACGATACCAACAAAAGACACCATAGCCGAAATCATCCGTAAAGCAAATGCTGAAATGACCAGCCTAAGTGAAGCTGCCGACAAGATCAAGCCCAAAGCTTGAGCCAAAATTTTCTGTTTTCCTTTTCTTAATTAGAGTTTTTATTTGGATACGCAAGTTGATGCTGGTCCTTTTCTATTGTTTAACGAAATTCAGTATAATGAGTTACATCATCGGTTAAAGTTGAGGTAGTTATTATAGTCCAGTGATACGACAATTGTTGCGCTGTTAAACAATACAATTGTGAGGAGACCGTGACATGAGAAGTTGAGCAGGTTTAGTTGTTCATAAGTGATAAGGTTCTTTGCTTTTCTCTTTCTTTCCTTATCTTTTGTTTGCTTCTTAGACCTGCCTAAAGTTGCTTTTTATTCTATTTCAGCAATTGAATTATTTGTTTTTAGTTGAAATAATAAATCTTGCTTTAGAGTTTTTTTGTCATTACGTACGCGTCTTCCCCGTCAGAGTAGTAGCCATTGATTGTTCGGGTAACTTCAAAGCCCAGTTTCTTGTAGAGTGATATGCCCGCTTCGTTAGTCACTCGCACCTCTAGGAAGCATTGTTTTGCTTTATAGTATTCCATGCCTTCAAGCGCCCTTTTGATTAATGCTGAAGCGATTCCTTTGCGTCTGCTCTGTGGCATCACGGCAATAGAAACCACATGTCCTTTGCGTATTAAGCCTCCTAAACCATAATTTGATAGCCCGACTTCGATCCGGCACATTATGTATCCGCCGATTTTTCCGTTTTCTTCTGCAACAATGAAAGTTTCGGGGAATCTTTGATGGAGATCCACAAAAAAGAAGTCGGTATAGTTTTCTGGAAGGCAAACGCGGTTGATTTGCATTACGCTCTGTAAATCATCAGGAACGAATTTCCGCAGCGTGAAGGGTTGTTGCATTCTTTCGCCTTCTAAACCAAATTTCAAGTTGAAACTTAAAGGTTACGCTTTAAGGCTCAATCGCTCGCTTCGTTGCAGCAACGGGCAGGTGATTGTTTAAGTTTTTGTTTCTTCTGGTGCCTTAAACACTGGCAATGTGTAGCTTCCGTATGGGATTGCCCAAACTCTTGAGGCGGAACCCGCAATTTTGATGGCTTCTGCCAAGGCGTCGTTGACGGCTCTTGCAGTCTTGAGCTTGAATACGCTAGTGGCATAATACTCTGGCAACGAAGAAACCAAGATTATTTGGTGATTTTGCCAAGGCTTTTAGAAGGTAGTAGGTTTTGTATCCGCCCAGGACGAAGTTGCGTTTTATTTCGCGTTCTACATTTTTGATGTCTGCTAAACGTGTCATCCACTCATAGAACACTTGGTTTCCATGTCCCTCTGGGCATTCAGCGACTAGGATTATTACTCCTCCCCGTTTAACGGCGTCTAAGGCGTTGTCTAAACCCTTGTAAGCTTCATAAAGGCTAATGTCAGCTGGGTACCCGCCTGCACTTACCACAATGATGTCAGCTCGGCGATCCACAGTTACACGGTACATTTCCTCATACAGTTTGACTGCTTCCAAAAATGCAGCTTCCAAATCGCCCGCGAATGCTTTTACGACTTCGCCTTTCCTGTTTGCAACCACGTTGACAATGAAATCAACCTTGGCTAATCGCGCCGCCTCAGTCATATCCTACATGCACTGGATTATCCACCAAGTTACCTGACCTTGCATTTGCGCTCACGAGCATGCCGTGGTTTTGCTTGATGGTTTCTTCACCGCAAATCCCTGGCAAAACACCTTTTCTCCCCCCACCATACCCTGCATAATAGTTTAAGTCAACGTCGCCCAGAAGCACTTTTACATCAGATTCCATGAATTTACGGTTTATCAATACTTTGTTGCCATGGGTCTTTGTAGTGCCTACATGAACTAAATCTTGTGCTCGGCAATTATGGCTAACTGTTTTGACGCGTCTTAGGGCTTCTTCGCCAATCAGTTTCACTGCTTCTTCTGGTTTCACTGCCCCATAGGTTCCGCAACCGAAAACAACCGTGACATTTTCATCTTTAACTCCTGCTCCATTGAGTTCTGCAAGGACAGGTAAAAGTATGATTTCGCCGGGAGTTTTACGTGTGGCAACATCCACTACGATTGCCACTTTGTTTTCCGGCTTTACGATTTCGGATAAGCGTTTGCTACTGATGGGTTCCTTTAGTGCGCGTTCCACCTCAGCTTTGGAGTCTGGCGCAGCCTGCTGCTCTTTGGTCTCGATTGTGCCGAGCAGGTTTCGGGCTGGAACTCGCACGCATACGTCGGTTTTTCCGTAGGGAAGCCAAACATCAACCATGCTAAGTCACGTACTAATTTACATGTACTCGACGTAAGAAACTATTAAGCCTTATCAAATTTACTGTGGATTTCTAAAAAAGAAAGTGCACAGAAAAAGAATGGCTTACAAATATTCGAAACCTGTTAGCTTCTTTACAAACAAGGTAATTTGTTGTTTTGGAATCTTCAATGGGAGATTTATTAGTTTCTTAACCTGAGGAACTGGAACTTCTTACTGATACGCAACTTCTTTTAAACGCTCTTGCATAGTAGTTCTTGAGGAATCAAGAAAATGTCCATTAAGAAAACGCCTGAAAAAAACAGCATACTCTTCGTTTGGCTCAACAACTACGCTGGAATTCTCTTGAAAACCCCAACTAAAACACTTGCCATCGACCCAGTAGATGTTAAAGCCAAAAACCTCCAGAACATGGACGCCATCCTTATCACGCATGAACACTATGACCACCTTGACCCACCTTTAATCGTTGAAATTCAAAGTGCCACAGGATGCACAGTAATCGCCGATGGTGCCTCAACTAAAAAACTCAAGCTCACTCTTCCAAGCGACAAACTTCAAGAAATTAAACCAGGCATGGAAATTAAATTCGGCGAAGTCTCAGTAAAAGCCGAAAAAAGTAACCACCCAGCCCAAGCTCCAGTCACCTACATTATAACCAGTGAGGACAACGTGAAAGTCTATCATACAGCAGACAGTTTACCTTTCCCTGAACTCGCCAAGCTTGCACAAAAAGAAAATTTTGACGTGGTCTTCTGTACAGTCGGCATTGCTCCGGGTGCTTCACCGCAAACAGGGTTTGAGATTGCATGGTTAACTAAACCTCAAATTGCTGTTCCCTACCACACTGCAACTGCGGCAAGTCAAAAGGAATTTGCGGAGCTGTTAAAGAAGGAGTTGCCTAGAACTGCTTGTTTGATTCCTGAACAGAACAAAATTTATCAAGTGACAAAGAGGAAGTGAAAAAATGAAAACCCAAAGCACAATTTTAGCCCCGAAGGAGAAAATGGCAAACATACTCTTTAAGATCGACGCCATAAAATTTGGCGTCTTCAAACTATCCAGCGGAAAAGCAAGCCCCTACTATGTGGACTTGAGAGTAATTCCAAGCTTCCCGGATGCTTTCCGAGAAATCTGTGAATCCTATGCCCAATACATCGCCAGCGAAATTGGAGTTAAAAACTTTGATCGCATCGCAGCTATTCCTTTGGCAGGAATCCCTTTTGCATCCCAAATCGCCTATAACCTCAAAAAACCCTTCCTCTACGTACGCAAAGGCATCCGCTTACACGGCAGAGAACGTAGAGTTGAAGGCTTATTGGTTTCAGGAGACAAAGTTTTGTTAATTGATGATTTGCTAACAACGGGCTTAACTCTTAAGAAAGCAGCAGACGCCGTAAGAGCTGAAGGAGGAGTGGTGACAGAAGCGGTGGTTTTTCTTGATCGTGAAGAAGGCGGAAAACAACTGCTTGAGAAGAACGGAATAAAGATTCATTCGTTACTGAAAATAAGTGAAATAGCCAATACTCTCTTTGAAATGGGCGCAATCGACCAAGAAAGCCTGAAAACGATTCTAAAACAAGTAAAGAAAGCATTAAAAAAACGGATGTTATTCGTAGAAGATTAGGCTGGTTTCTTCGAGTAGCGTATGCAATTTATCCACCGCATCATAAATGTCCTGTTCTTTTTTCCCTCCAGTGCAAACCAGTTTGCCGCTGGCGAAAAGCAAAATCACAACTTTTGGCTCTACCATACGATAGATTAAACCGGGAAACTGTTCAGGTTCATACATAGCGTGCTCAAGGGTGTAAGCTGCTTTTTCTAGATCAATCATTCCACCTAAAATTCCTGAAGCTACAATGTTTTGGATTTTCATTTCGGGCTTACTTATGATTATTATGCCACCTTTCTTGAGTTCTTTCACCACTTTCATAACGGCCCGACGCGCTTCCTTCTCAGATTTAGCGCCTGTACAAACCATCTTTCCTGAACCAAAAATTAACGTTGCAGTCTTTGGACGTTTTAAACGAAAAACTAAGCCAGGAAACTGTTCAGGGCGATATTCAACACCTGGGTAGCCTTTGACAACAGCATTCAAATCGACTTTCTGGTTTAGAGTTGCAGAAGCGACCACGTTCTCGATGCTTAATGTTGCTTTAACTTTTGGCAAACCTTTCCCTCTTTCATATCGCCTTTCTTGAATGTTCATCTATCAAAAGCTTTCTTTATAAAGACATCTGTAGCTGAATTTTTTCATTTACTCTGTTGTTCAGTTTTCCTCTTCTTTCTTTGACCAGTTGCTACATAAATTCAGTAACTACAGAAGTAATCTGGGCAAAATAATGACTACCGTTACACAAAAAAAGAAAAAGTGAGAGTGCAAAACTTTGCAACTGTTCAGTTTAGGTTGCAGTTTATATTTTTTGTTTACTTAGTACTTCGCGGAATACGTTGCCACATTTTGTTGGGCATTCGTAGAGTCCGATTTCTAGTTGCATGCGTTTTCCAGCTTTATCTGGACGACCAGCCATTTTCCATGTCTTTTTTGGCTTTGCTACTTCGGTTCCGCATTTTGGACATTTAGCCATTTAATTTTCCTCCGTATTGTCGCTTCCATGCTTTAGATTGATGGAATAAAAAACTTTCCGTAGCTTTCCCATAGATATTTATTCTTTTAACATTCCGATTAGACATTTTCTGTCAAGCACATGGAGGAAGGATAAAAGAAGTATCAAAAATCAACAGTTGAATACGCTTAGATATTCGCTTAGAACAATACCAATAAAACACCCTTAACCAAAAAAATGCTTAAGACCCCTTATAACCATGATTTTCCGCCCCAACTTCTTTTATAGCCCGATTCAAGCTTATCTTTCGAAGAGTCGAGGTTCAATTTATTGCAATCCACTTCTGAAAACGCCTTTGAAATGCTAGTAAAGCCAGTGCGAAGGCTCGTTGAACAGAAGGGATTCCAAAAGCCGACTGAACCACAAGAAAAAACCATCCCCCAAATCCTCGATGGCAAAAACGTCCTCTTAATTTCACCCACTGCCACAGGCAAGACCGAAGCTGCATTCCTTCCAATTTTAAGCATGCTTCTGCAGATGCCAAAAACCCCAGGCATAAAAGTGCTTTATATTACGCCTCTTCGGGCTCTGAACCGGGACTTGCTTGAGCGGCTGCAGTGGTGGTGCAACAACCTCGACATCAAATTGGCTGTACGGCATGGCGACACCGAAACCAAAGAGCGCACCCGCCAATCCCAATGCCCTCCAGATATCCTAATAACCACCCCAGAAACCCTCCAAGCCATACTCACAGGGTGGCTGCTTGCGTCAGAGCCTGCAAAGTCTTCGCTGGATAGTCATCGATGAAGTGCATGAGCTAGCTGACAGCAAACGCGGAAGCCAACTATCGCTGGCGCTGGAGCGCATTCGAGATTTAATCGGTAAAGACTTTCAGATGGTTGGCTTATCAGCAACTGTTGGCAGCCCAGATAAAGTCGCCCAGTTCCTCGTCGGTGATAAACGGCCTGTTGAAATCATCCGAGTTCCAGTTGCCAAAATGGTGAAGCTTCAGGTTATCTATCCTAAGCCAACCGAAGAAGACGCCCATTTTGCCTCCAAAATCTACACCCATCCAGAAGTCGCGGCGAGACTGCGTATTATCCGCGATTACATGACAAAACGCAAATCTGTGCTTACTTTTCACTAACACGCGTTCGGTTTCGGAGGTTTTGGCTTCACGCTTCAAAGTTTGGGATGTCGATTTTCCAATTTCAATCCATCATGGCTCGTTAGCTAAGCCTTCACGCATAGCTGCTGAAACGGGGCTCAAAAAAGGCGCTCTCAAAGGATTAATCGCCACCAGTAGCCTTGAACTCGGCATAGATGTTGGTCATATCGACCTAGTAATCCAGTACATGAGTCCAAGACAAGTTTCACGTCTAATCCAGCGGGTTGGCAGGGCAGGACACACTTATGGGAAGCTGTCCGAAGGAATAATTATCGGTATGGATTCCGATGACACTCTTGAAGCGCTTGGTCATTGCACGACGGGCTTTGAGCGAAGAGCTGGAACCACTTTCGATACCTGATAAGCCCTACGATGTTTTAGCGCATCAAATCGCGGGTTTACTACTTAAGAACCGTCGCTTAGCCTTCAACGAGATTTTGCAGATCTGCCAAAAACGCTGCACCATTCGAAAACCTAACGATAGCTGATGTGGAAAAAATCCTCAAGTATATGCATAATCGTTTTCCCCGCTTAGCTTGGGCATCGTTTGAAGACCAAGTTGTTTTGCGACCCCAACGGACCAAAGCGTTGTTTGAATACTACTTTGATAATCTCTCTATGATTCCAGAAGAAAAACAGTTCCTCGTCATCGATGAATCAACTGATTCCTCTATCGGCGTTTTAGACGAAGCCTTCATGGCAGAGTACGGCAAACCTGGGCACCAAATTCATCATCCGAGGCAGCCCATGGCAAATCATCCATGCTACCGAAGAAAAAGTCTACGTTCGACCTGTCGACGATCCCACAGGCTCAATACCCAGCTGGATTGGCGAGGAAATCCCTGTTCCATACGAAATAGCGCAGGAACTAGCGGAAATAAGCAGGTTTCGTGGAGGAGAAAACCCAAAGCGGTGCTTCAGGCGAACAAATCAGCGCATTGCTTTCTGAACGTTACCCCGCCGACAAAGAAACCATTCTGCATGCGCTTAGAAGAAACCTTGGAGCAGGTGCATAGCGGATTTCCTGTTCCCACTCCCAAACGCATTGTGGTTGAGGATTGGACAGAATTCATCATTGTCCACTCGAATTTTGGTTCGCTCACTAAATCGAGCGTTTGCCCAGCTTTTGGGGCAAGTGTTGTCCGACAAACTTGGACGCGGCATA
This sequence comes from Candidatus Bathyarchaeota archaeon, assembly GCA_963842545.1. GTDB lineage: Archaea > Thermoproteota > Bathyarchaeia > Bathyarchaeales > Bathycorpusculaceae > Bathycorpusculum. Next base: position 10,021 of record CAWJGR010000024.1, on the reverse strand, counting down.
GTGGTTCAGCATGACCCCTACCGCATTTTTGTGCAAACCATGGGCGCCATGACAGCTGAACGACTCGTTGAAGTACTAAAAGAGATACAAGGCTATGAATGAACAAGCCATCAGAAACACGCTAACGCTATCAACGGTGAAAACTGGATTGTTTAAGCGTCGAGTCATTCAGGTGGCACGGCGTTTTGGCGCACTCAAGAAGTGGGCTGACTTTGGCAACGTAAGCATCCAAAAGCTGATAACAAGCTTTGAAGGAACCCCAATTTACGAGGAAGGGCTCAAAGAAGTTTTCTCCAAAGACCTCGACGGCGATGGGTTAGTTATGGTGCTTGGGCGACTGCGTGACGGCTTAGTCCGGTTGCAGCTGGTTGAGACAGGCGGCAACGCAACTCCTGTGCTCGTGTGGGCATTGAACGGGTCAGCATGAAGACTGATCTTATTCCGCCCGAACAGATGCGCGCTGTGCTGGTTGAATCCGCTAAAGCACGGCTGCTAAACGAGACAGGCAACTTTGTCTGCACCGCTTGCTGGGATTACATGGAATCAATACGCATCAAAGACTTGCCCGACAAACCCAAATGCCCAAGATGCGGCTCTTTTGCGATTGGCATGCTGAAGATTGAAGAGGAAAAGGCTTTGCCGCTGATTGAAAAACGAGGCGAAAAGTTGGCGAAGAACGAGGAAAAGATGCAGGTACATGCTAAGCAAACTGCTGAGTTGATTGAAAAATATGGCAAAGCGGCTGCTGTGGCGTTGAGTGCAAGGAGAGTTTCAGCAGCAGATGTCCGAGGGGTCTTGGAGAAGGAGCCCAAGCTTTCAGACAAGTTCTATGAGTTGGTTTTGGAAGCTGAACGAAAGTGCTGAGTAAACGTTTTAGATAACAGAGAATACCCGTAAAACGAATACAAAAAACTTAAACTATACCGCGCAGAGAATTATCGGTGCTGGTGCCGGGGTATCCGAGCCAGGTCTAAATAGGCGGCCAGATAATTTGATTGCCTAAGATATGGAGGAGGACTTAAGATCCTCTGGCGCAGGCCTTCGTGGGTTCAAGTCCCACCCCCGGCACCACAATTGGGAACTATAATAGGTTTTTTCTTATCTTCCAACAAATTATCTGTTGACAATAATCTTTTATTTTAAGCTACCAAATAACTAGCATGACTGAAGTAGAGAATTTAGTAGTTATCAAGAAGGTTGATTCAAAAACTTTCAATGATTTTTTAGATTTAATCGACAAACTCGCTGAGTACGAAAAACTGGCTCCACCTGATGAAAAAGCGAAAAAAAGACTGATGCAGGACTGTCTATCTGACAAGCCCAAGTATCAGGCATTTGTCGGAAAATTTGGCGACAAATATGTTTCATACATGATTTTTTTCTTTACCTATTCAAGTTTTCTTGCTCTCCCCACTCTTTTTCTCGAAGATATTTTTGTTCTTGAGGAGTATAGACATCAGGGAATAGGAAAAAAAATGTTTGACTTCTTAAAAGAAATAGCGAAATGTGAAGGATGCGGCAGGATAGAGTTTACCGTTTTAAAATGGAATAAGCCCGCACAAGATTTCTACAGAAAGAACAAAGCCCAACGCTTAGAGTGGTATCTTTACCGTTTGGTAAAAGAGGATTTTTAGTTTGGTTCCCTTGAGGGCTCGGTTGCTTTTCTCTGCAGAAATGTATTCACCGCATCTATGATGGCTTCACAAGCAAACCATCGCTCTTCCAAGGAACCATCTGTCTCCAGGACCTGGATTATTCGGCGGAATCTTTTTATTTCCTCTAGGACCGGCTCCCTTTTTTTGTCGCAGTCAGCTCGCAGTTCCTTTTGCTTAACGCTGAAACCCAACATCACCAACTCCATTTCGGTTTGCTTTTCGTTTAATTCCTGTGTTATATCCATTTCCTTCTGTTCCCTTTTCTTCCTGGAAATGCCGCGGAGAAATCCTGTTTTCATCCGAATTACCTCATCTTGATCTTTTTTTAGGCGGTCTAAGATGCAAGTAGAGACGTTTAATTTCGCGATTTCTTTGACCCCTTAAAGCTCCTGCCAAAATTGAATATTCCTTGTTGATTTGCTTAAGTAGACTTCTCTGATCAGATAAATTATTTAGTTCTCGATCAAGTTTAGCTTCTTGATGGCGAATATCTTCAAGTTGGTTCTTTATTTTAGAAAGTATCTGAGAGCAATCTTCAACGAATTGGTCGTCTACGCCTATATTTGGGTTTGATTTAAACTCGTCCAGAACAGTAGTTACGTTTTGCAGCCAACGATCGAAGTGTTCGCTGAAGGGAGAAGAACCGAATTTTTGAATGCCCAAAGTATGCAGTCGTCTAAGCGTTACATCTGAAATCTCTCTTTCTGTTACAATGTGGTTCTCTTCTAAGTATTGGTTCTCCAAAATGTTTACGAAGACGTTTTCTATCTTTTCGTTTTTCACGAAAAGGTTTTTTGTATTCGTGAATTGAGCCCTTAGGAGACTTTATCCGCGGCTGATATCCCATAGACAAGACGTATCCTTCTTCAGGTATTTAGTTTGTGCCCTAATTGTCTCAAACTAGATTGTCTTGCCAGTCAATTACGTTCTCACTGCATAAAATTGACTTAAGGGGTTCGAAGCTTTTTTGATCTGTTTGAATTTTTTTGTTACTCTTTTAATCAGGTATGATAAATATGTAATTGAATAGTAAGAAAGACCTGTGAAACGATTTAGACCCCATTCCTTTTTTTATCGAAGTTTCTTAAATCGTCAAGTCGCGACAGTCCGCTAGGTATTCCATATTTTACCCTCGGTTGCCATAACTCTTATTCATGCAGTCCTGACAATAATTACGCTTAAACCTTTTTATCCGCTTAGGCTGAAACAGTTTTCCACAAGAACTACACTTTATCTGATTAATCGTTTTTGGATCTAGCAGCTTAAGTCTTCTTTCAATCTCGTTTTTTACATCTAGATCATTTTCGCTTACTAATGCATGGGATAAGAGCGTTTTTGCTTGTTCTTCACATTTGTCGCCGAACATCTTGGAGAAAACATTATTCTTCTTTTGATCAACACTAATCTGAGAAGGCAACATGCAAATAAAATTCGATGGATAACTCTTTGACTTGTCTGAGTCAACAACGGCAATGCGGTAATGCCTGCCAACATAGTTGCCTTCAAGGTTATCTTGTGTGAATATCCGCCAGCCTGATAGATTAAGTATTGCTACCCTTGGTGTAAGGGCGGCGGCCGATCGACAGCAGCACCACGTCCGCGGTCATTTCCTCCGTCGCGCCGCCCTGCACGGGCTGCACGGCGAGCGTCACGCCGGTATCGGTCAGCGTCGCGCCGGTGACCTTGGTGCCGAGCCGGAACTTCAGGCCCTGCTTGGCCAGGATGCGCTGGAATGCTTTGGCGACCTCGCGCGTCCATGGCCGGCGACGATGCGGTCGAGGAACTCGACCACCGTCACCTCGGCGCCCAGCCGGCGCCAGACCGAGCCCAGTTCCAGCCCGATCACGCCGCCGCCGATCACCACCAGGTGGCTCGGGCACTTGGTCGAGCTCCAGCCCGCCGGTGGAGGTGACGATCCGCGTCTCGTCCACCTCGACGCCGGCCAGCGGCATGCTTTCGCTGCCGGTGGCGATGACGATGTGCTTCGCCGTCGTACTCCGTGCCGCCCACCTCGACCTTGCCCGGCGCCGCGATGCGGCCGGTCGCCCTTGAGCCAGGTCGATCTTGTTCTTGCGGAACAGGAACTCGACGCCCTTGACGTTGGCCGTCGACCACCTCGCCCTTGCGCGCCTGCATGCGCGCGAGGTCGAGCGTCACCGCGCTCGACCTTGATGCCGTGGTCGGCCAGTGCGTGGCGTCGCCTGTGAAACTCTCCGACGAGTGCAGCAGCGCCTTGGACGGGATGCAGCCGACGTTGAGGCAGGTGCCGCCGAGGGTGGCGCGCTTCTCGACGCAGGCCACCTTCAGGCCGAGCTGGGCGGCGCGGATGGCGCAGACATAGCCGCCGGGGCCGGCGCCGATGACGATGACGTCGAAGCTGTTCGGCTCATGGCATCACAGACTCCAGCAGCAGGCGGCGCGGATCCTCGACGCCTTCCTTCACCCGCACCAGGAAGTCACCGCCTCGCGGCCGTCGACGATGCGGTGGTCGTAGGACGAGCGCCAGGTACATCATCGGCCGGATCACGACCTGGCCGTCGACCGCCACCGGGCGCTCCTGGATCTCGTGCATGCCGAGGATGCCGACTGCGGCGGGTTGAGGATCGGCGTGGACAGCAGCGAGCCGAAGACGCCGCCGTTGGTGATGGTGAACGTGCCGCCGGTCAGGTCGTCGAGCTTGAGCTGCGCCGTCGCGGGCGCGCTTGGCCGAACTCGGCGATGGCTCTTCTCGATCTCGGCGAAGCCCAGCCGGTCGGCGTCGCGGATGACCGGCACCACCAGGCCGCGTCGCGGCCGCCGACCGCCATGCCGATGTGGACGAAGTGCTTGTAGACGATGTCGTCGCCGTCGATCTCGGCGTTGACCGCCGGGAACTCCTGCAGCGCCGCGACGCAGGCCTTGACGAAGAAGCGACATGAAGCCGAGCCTCACGCCGTGCTTCTTCTCGAAGGCGTCCTGGTACTCGGCGCGCAGCGCCATCACCGCGCTCATGTCCACCTCGTTGAAGGTGGTCAGCATGGCGGCGGTGTTCTGCGCCTCCACCAGCCGCTCGGCGATGGTCGGCGCAGGCGGGTCATGCGGCACGCCGCTCCTCGCGCGCATCGGCGGCTCGGCGCGCCGGCGGCTGCGGCGGCCGGGCGGCGGGCGGCCGGCCGGGCGCCGGGGCGGTTGAGGAAGGCGAGCACGTCGCCCTTGGTGATGCGGCCGTCCTTGCCGGTGCCGTCGCCGATCTGGCCGGCGGCCGAGCGCCGTGCTCCTCCATCAGCCGGCGCCGCGGCGGGCAGCGGCGGGTGCGGGCGATCGGCGCGGCGGCGGCGGCCGGGGCGGGCGACCGGGCCGGGCGGCGCGGCGGCGGGTTCACGCCGGCGGCGGATGGCGGCCGGGGCGGCGTCGGCGTCCGTCGGCGCGGCGGCTGCGGGTCGGCGCCGCGGCGGCGCCGGCCTCGAGCAGGCCGAGCAGCGCGCCGACTTCCACTTCCGCGCCCTCGTTCGGCGGCTGATCTCGCCAGCACGCCGGCGCCGGGCGCGTTCACCTCGACGGTCGACCTTGTCGGTCTCCAGCTCGACCAGCGGCTCGTCGGCGCGCGACCGCCTCGCCGGCCTTCTTCAGCCAGCGCGCCAGCGTGGCGCCGGGTGACGCTCTCGCCCAGGGCGGGACCTTGATCTCGATCGCCATCAGGCGATCTCCGTTGCCGGTCGATTCGGTCTGCGGTCAGTCGAGCGTCAGCGCGCGCGTCCACCAGGCGCGGCCTGCTCGGCCGCATGCGTCGTGGCAAGCCCGGTGGCCGGGCTGGCGGCGGCGGCGCGGCCGACATAGCGCGGCCGGCGTAGCTGTGCCCTCGAGCCGCGCAGCACCTCCTCGATCCGGCGGTCGACGAAGCTGCCAGGCGCCCATGTTCTCCGGCTCCTCCTGGCACCAGACGACCTCGGCGTTGGCGGTACGGCGCCAGCGCCGCGGCAGCGACTGCGTTCGGGAACGGATAGAGCTGCTCGACCCGCACGATCGCGACGTCGTCGATGCCGCGCTCGCGGCGCTGCCGCCAGCAGGTCGTAGTAGACCTTGCCGGAGCAGAGCACGACGCGGCTGCACCTGCTCGGCCGGCGCGATGCGCGTCGATCTCGCCGATCACGGCTGGAAGCGGCTGCCCGGCGCCATCTCGTCGAGCGGCGAGACCGCCAGCTTGTGGCGCAGCAGGCTCTTCGGCGTCATCACGACCAGCGGCTTGCGGAAGTTGCGGCTGCATCTGGCGGCGCAGCGGCGTGGAAGTACTGCGCCGGCGTGGTGAGGTTGCACGACCTGCATGTTGCGCTCGGCGCAGAGCTGCAGGAAGCGCTCGAGCCGGGCGCGAGGAGTGCTCCGGCCCCTGGCCCTCGTAGCCGTGCGGCAGCAGCAGCACCAGGCCGCGACATGCGCTGCCACTTCGATCTCGCCGCAGGCGATGAACTGGTCGATGATGACCTGGGCGCCGTTGGCGAAGTCGCCGAACTGCGCCTCCCACAGCACCAGCGTGCTGCGGGTCGGCCAGCGAGTAGCCGTATTCGAAGCCGAGCACGCCGGCCTCGGACAGCAGCGAGTTGTAGATGCTCGAACTTCGCCTGGCTCGGCGTCGATGTTGTTGCAGCGGCACGTATTCGTTCTGCGTTGTCGTGGTCGATCAGCACCGCGTGGCGCTGGCTGAAGGTGCCGCGCTCGCTGTCCTGGCCGGACAGGCGCACGCGGCGTGCCTTCCAGCAGCAGGGTGCCGAAGGCCGAGCGCCTCGCCGATGCGCCCAGTCGATCGCCCTCGCCGCTGTCGATCATCGCGCGCTTGGCCTCGAGCTGGCGCGCGATCTTGGGGTTGAGCTCGAAGCCGGCCGGCACGCGGGTCAGCGCGCGCGCCGACCTGCGCAGCAGCGTCCGGCGGCGACCGCGGTGTCGCCGTCGCGGCAGTCGGCGTGCTGGTCGGCGCGCTCGAAGCCCGGTCCAGCGGCCTTCCAGCCAGTCGGCCTTGTTCGGCTTGTAGCGCTTGCGCGGCCTGCGTAGGCGGCCTCCAGCGCTGGCGGTGAACTCGTCCCACGATGGCCTCGGACTTCGTCGGCGGTGACGACGCCCTCGGCGACCAGCCGCTCCGCGTAGAGCGTGCGCGTGGTCGTGGTGCGTGCGCGATCTGCGCGGTACATCAGCGGCTGGGTGAAGGCCGGCTCGTCGGTCTCGTTGTGGCCGTGGCGGCGGTAGCAGACGATGTCGAGCACGACGTCGCGCTCGAAGCTGCATGCGGAACTCGAGCGGCCATGCTCGGCGCACGAAGCACCACCGCTTCCGGGTCGTCGCCGTTGACGTGGAAGATCGGCGCCTGGATCGATCTTCGCGACGTCGGTGCAGTAGAGCCCGGAGCAGGCGTGCGCCGGGACGGTGGTGAAGCCGATCTGGTTGTTGACGACGAGGTGGATCGTGCCGCCGGTGCGGTAGCCGATCAGCTGGCTCATCGCCAGCGTCTCGTACGACCAGGCCCTGGCCGGCGAAGGCGGCGTCGCCGTGCATCAGGATGCGCCATGACCGAGTGCGCGGCCGCTGGGTGTCGCCGGCGCACGTCCTGCCGGGCGCGCACCTTGCCCACCACCACCGGGTCCACCGCCTCGAGGTGCGAGGGGTTGGGCTGCAGCGACAGGTGCACCGTGTGGCCGGCGATCTCCACGTCGGTGGAGGTGCCGAGGTGGTACTTCACGTCGCCCGAGCCCTGCACGTCGTCGGGCTTGAAGCTCTCGCCGCCGAACTCGCGTGAACACCGCGGTGAGCGGCTTCTTCACCACGTTCACCAGCGTGTTGAGCCGGCCGCGATGCGGCATGCCGATGGCGATCTCGTTGCACGCCGCCGGCGGCGGCGGTCTCGATGATGGCGTGCATCGCCGGGATGGTGACCTCGCCGCCTTCCAGGCCGAAGCGCTTGGTGCCGACGTAGCGCTTCTGGCAGAACGCCTCGAAGCCCTCGGCCTCGGTCAGTTCGCTGCAGGATGCGTGCGCTTGCCGTCGGCGTCGAAATGGCGTGCGCCAGGGCGCGCCCTCGACCCGGCGCTGGATCCAGGCCTTCTGGTCGGGGTCCTGGATGTGCATGAACTCGACGCCGATCGGGCCGCAATAGGTCTCGCGCAGGATCGGCGAGGATCTCGCCGCAGCGTGGCGGTTTCGCAGGCCGAGCACGTTGTCGATGAAGATCGGCGCGGTCCATGTCGGCGTCGGTGAAGCCGTAGGTCGTCGGGATCGAGCTCGGGATGCGGCGTCGGAACCTGCAGGCCGAGCGGGTCGAGCTGGCCTCCAGATGGCCGCGCACGCGATAGGTGCGGATCAGCATCAGGCGCGCGCAGGCTGTCCTTGGTCGCGGCGCGCACCTGCTCGGGGATGGCGGCGACGGCGGCGCCATCCGGCGGCGGCTTGCCGGCGCCGCGCTGCTCGGGTTCGGCGGCGCCGACTTGCGCGGCGCCCAGGACGCGCCGGAGGCGTCCTCCAGCACCGCGCGGGCCTCGTCGTTCAGGGCGCCGAACAGCTCGGCGAAGCTCGGATCGACGCGAGGCGGGGGCGGCCACCAGCGGGCATAGAGATCGGCGATGAAGGCCGCGTTGGCGCCGTTGAAGGCGGTGGCGACGATCGACACCGGTCAGAGTCCTCCGTCCATCGCGTTCGTCGCCGCTGGACGACGGAGGCGTCGGCGACGCTATAGCGGTGCCCACGCGGCGCACATGTCTACCACGGTCGCCGCGCGCTGCACGCACACGGCAGTGCCAGCCGGCGGGCTCAGCCGCGCAGGCCTTCACCATCGTGCTGCCGAGCGCGGCCGGGCTTTCGGCGACGTGGATGCCGGCCGCACGCATCGCCTCGATCTTGGCCGCCGCGGTGTCGCGCCCGCCGGTGATGACCGCGCCGGCATGGCCCATGCGCCGCCCGGGCGGGGCGGTGACGCCGGCGATGAAGCCGACGATCGGCTTCTTCACCTTGTTGCGCGCGAGGAACTCGGCGGCGTCCTCCTCGGCGCTGCCGCCGATCTCGCCGATCATGACGATCGCCTCGGTCTCGGGGTCGGCCAGGAACATCTCCAGCACGTCGATGAAGTCGGTGCCCTTCACCGGGTCGCCGCCGATGCCGACGCAGGTGGACTGGCCGAGCCCGGCCGCGGTGGTCTGCGCCACCGCCTCGTAGGTCAGCGTGCCGGAGCGCGAGACGATGCCGACCGTGCCGCGGCGGTGGATGTGGCCCGGCATGATGCCGATCTTGCATTCGTCCGGGCGTGATGACGCCCGGGCAGTTCGGCCCGATCAGCCGCGACTTCGAGCCGCTCGAGCGCGCGCTTCACGCTGCACCATGTCGAGCACCGGGATGCCCTCGGTGATGCAGACGATCAGCGGCACCTCGGCGTCGACCGCCTCCAGGATCGCGTCGGCGGCGAAGGGCGGCGGCACGTAGATCGACGCTGGCGTCGGCGCCGGTCGCTCGCCACGCCTCGCGCACCGTGTCGAACACCGGCAGGTCCGAGATGCGTGGTGCCGCCCTTGCCGGGCGTCACGCCGCCGACCATCTTGGTGCCGTAGGCGATCGCCTGCTCGGAGTGGAACGTGCCCTGCGCGCCGGTGATGCCCTGGCAGATGACGCGGGTGTTCTCGTCGACGAGAATGGCCATTATGCGGCCTCCTGCACGGCCTTGACGACTCTTTTCGCGCGGCGTCGGCCAGGTTGTCGGCGGCGATGATCGGCAGCCCGGACTCGGGCCAGGATCTTCTTGCCCAGCGTCGACGTTGGTGCCTTCCAGCCGCACCACCAGCGGCACGCTGAGCGATGACCTCGCGCGCCGCCGCGACGACGCCGTCGGCGATGACGTCGCACCGCATGATGCCGCCGAAGATGTTGACCAGGATCGCCCTCGACCTTGCGGGTCGGACGAGGATGATCTTGAAGGCCGCGGTCACCGTTCCTCGCGTGGCGCCGCCGCCCACGTCGAGGAAGTTGGCCGGCTCGCCGCCGTAGAGCTTGATGATGTCCATGGTCGCCATGGCCAGGCCGGCGCCGTTGACCATGCAGCCGATGTTGCCGTCCAGCGCGATGTAGTTGAGGTCGTACTTGGCGGCCTCGAGCTCCTTCGGGTCCTCCTCGGCCACGTCGCGCAGCTTCTCCAGTTCGGGTGGCGGAACAGGGCGTTGTCGTCGAAGCTGATCTTGGCGTCCAGCGCCATGACTTCGCCCGCGCCGGTGACCACCAGCGGGTTGATCTCGACGACGCAATCGAGCGCGGTAAAGGCCGGGTACATGCGCCGACGAAGCGCGCGAAGCGCCGATCTGCTTGCCGTGCAGCCCGAGGCCGTAGGCCAGCCTGCGGGCATGGAAGGCGGAAGCGGATGCGGC
>CAWJGR010000023.1:0-128621 GCA_963842545.1 Candidatus Bathyarchaeota archaeon | reverse complement strand
CACGTTTTCACTCTTTTGCTAACTCAGGCTTTTTCACTGACTATCCTGGAGAGGCTACACTCTCTGGATGAGAGCATTTTGAAATCTAAAGATGCAGGCGGCGCCTTAATTATTAATCTAAAAAACACATCTAACATTGACCGTCAAATCGTAGTCGAATATGTTTTAGGCAAACTCGTTGATTCCCTTTCCAACTGGAAGCTTAAAGCTGTTTTCCTCTTCGCTGAAGAAGCCCATCTCTACCTTCGAGAAACCTACTGGGACGACATTGTAACCCGCATGCGACACTACGGCATATTCACCACCTTCATCACAAACCAACCTGACACCATCCAAGAAACCATCTACCGCCAAGCCGACAACATCTTCCTCTTCAACTTCACAAACGAACACGACCTGGACGTTGTTTCAAGGGCAGCCCGAGTTGACGCAGAGACGGTTCGGTCAATAGCCCGTGACTTGCCACCACATCACTGCTTAACCTTAGGAAAAGTTGTCAGGGATTTCCCGATAGTTGCCCGAGTAAGAGCCTTAGACATCAAAACACTGGGAGAAACACGCTTGTTCTTTAGCGATAAGAATTAGATTTTTCCAATTTTTCCTCTGTTATTTCTAAAAAACAATCGAAAAGAAGCAGTCAAATTATAACTTTCTACTTCATCGAAGGGTACCCAACGCAATTCCTCGGCGTCGCTTGCAGCTTGTATGGTTCCTGCATTTGACATGCACGAGGTAGTCGATGATGACATAGTGATATTTGACTTTGCCCTGCTCATCCAAATCAACGTTACTGACTACATCGATCAAACGTTGGGTTTTCAACGTCAAGGCAGTTTCCTCTTTGGTTTCTCGGATAACCGCTGCTTCGGGCTTTCGCCAAGTTCAACTAAGCCACCTGGAATGGTCCATTTGCCCTTGCTTGGTTCGTTTCCCCGTTTTATCAGCGCTATTTTGCCTTCTTGGATTATTACTGCGCCGATGCCTACGACGGGTTGGTCAGGGTACAAGCGTTTCACGAATAAGCCTCCAATTAACGATATGCTAATGTACTTTAAAACTTCTACTGGGTTTAAATTTAAAATATAAAGAAAAAGAAAAAGATGTTGGAGTAGAACCCTTACTCGTATCTTAAGGCTTCTACTGGTTTTAGTTTTGATGCGCGCCAAGCTGGGTAGAGTGCGAAGATTACGCTGACGCCTACACCGAAAGCTAAAGCGCCCACCAATACCTCTGGAGTTAGCAGTGGCGTTATTCTGAATCCGCCGCCTCCGCCGAAAACTCCTGAACCTAAGACTCTGAGCAGTAACGTTTGCGAGTATCCAGCCGAAATTATGCCGACTACTGCGCCGATTAAGCCGATTATTACTGATTCGCCAAGGAATATGGTCAGGACAGTTCTGCTTTTCATGCCTAAGGCTTTGAGGATGCCGATTTCACGTGTGCGCTCAATTAACGAAACTATCATGATGTTCATTATTCCGATGCCTGCAACTAAAAGCGAAATTGCTGCGATTCCGCCTAGGAACAACTGTAGTATGCTAAAGATGCTTGTAAGTAAACTTAGAACTGCTGTTGAGGATATGACGGATACTTGGTTGCTGAAGTGATCAGTTATGGCTTTGGAAACGTTGGTTATGGTGGCGTTGTCGCTGTTTTTGAGTTGAACAATTATCATGTCGCATTGGTTGGTTCCAAAGAAGCTCTCAGCTTTGTCAAGTGGAATGTAAACGCCTGTGTCTGATGGTCCGCCGATGCCGAAGCCTCCGATTTTTCGCAAGCACACCTGAAACGTCAGCCGTGTATGTTTCGTTTACTGGAGGCAAAACTGTTGCGTTTGTCCATAGTTATGTTGATGGTGTCGCCTGCGTTGAAGAATATTGTGCCGTTTTGTCCAGGCTGATTTACTGCGTGTACCCACAACTACTTGGTTGTCTGATGGGTTTGTTGGTATGGTTCCGCTTGCAGCAATGAAAGTTGTAGCTGTAAAGTTGCGAGTACTGGTTGAAGTCTACGCCGTAAATGGTTACTGATCGGTTAAGGTTGTCTGTTTGAACATAACCTGTCCGCTTATAATTGCAATTGAAGTTACGATGTCTGGCGATAAAGCATCAATTTCACTGGTATAATTGACGTATAGTTTGAAGCCTGAGTTGTCCGTCGTTCCGCCTCCGAAGCCTCCGCCTCCGCCTCCTCCGCCACCACCAAAACCTCCGCCGCCCTGACCGCCTCCTCCGCCGCCTAAAACGCCTCCGCTGCCTGGAGTCACAATTAAGGTGTTGGCTGATAATCCTTGGTTAAGCTGGCCAGTTATTGTTGCTTGCAAGCCCTGAGTGATCGAGAGCAACGCCACTATGGCGGCGATGCCGATGATTACGCCCAATGTTGTTAATGCTGCTCGAAGCTTGCGAAGTTTAATTGCGCTAAATGAATAACCGAAAATATCTATTGTCTTCATTTTTGTATTCACCACTTCAGATGTTATTTCGCCATCAAACATCTGCACGGTTCTTTTTGCTTCTCGAGCCAAATGCTGGTCATGAGTAACCATGATAATGCTGACGTTGTTTTCAATGTTTAATTTTTTAATTAAAGCTAAAACTTCACTTGCTGTTTTGGAATCAATGTTTCCAGTTGGCTCATCCAGCAAGAGAAATTTGGGGTTGTTTGCCAATGCTCGTGCAATGGCGACACGTTGCTGCTGTCCACCGCTTAGTTCAGCGGGTTTATGGTTAACTCGGTCTTTTAAGCCAACAGTTTCCAGAAGTTCTATGGCTCGTTTCCTTCTGTCTGCTTTGCTCATGTTAGCAATAGACATTGATAATTCAACGTTGTCTTTGCGGTTAATCTTGGAATTAAATTGAAAAATTGGAAAACAAAACCGATTTTGAGTCTTAATTCGGCAAGTTGGTTGTCATTTAGTTTGGCGATGTCTACGCCGTCGATTAGCAGTGTTCCTGAGGTTGGTTTGTCTAATGCGCCGATCAGGTTTAGCATTGTTGATTTGCCGCTTCCTGATGGACCAAGAATAGAAACGAAGTCTCCTGTTTCAACTTTGAGGTTTACTCCTCGAAGTGCTTCAACTGGGACTTTTCCCAGCATGTAAGTTTTTTTAACGTCTATTGCTTCGACGACAGGAATTGTTTTGTGACATTTTATTTCGCTTCTTTCTTAATATTTGTTTAACATGGAAATAGTGCCTTCTTATAAAGGATAGTTAAATTAAAAAAAAGAAATATAAAGAAGGGTTTTTTGCCCTTACTTGTTTAGGTATCTCCATGAGAGAACTACGCATATGGCTGTTACAACGACTGCAAAGATGCCGACGTATGCAAAGTCAAGCGGCAGTGGTCCGAATCCATCGCTGAATACCATTAGTCTTCTTACTGCATCGATTGTGTATGATATTGGGTTTACGTTTGCTATTGCTTGTAGCCAACTTGGCATTTGAGCGATTGGGAAGTATGCGCTGCTTGCAAACATCAATGGCAACGTTATGAGTTGGAAGATTGCTTGAGGCATCTCCATTCTTGTTGCTCGCAATGTTAAGGCAGTGAAGAACGATGATAAGCCAACGCTGATGAGGAACACTATTGCGAATACTCCAAATATGCTCTACCATGCAAAGTTGGTTCCTGTGCTGAGTCCTAATGCGAATGCTACTGCTGCTACTATGGCTGCTTGGAAGATTGCTCGAACGCTTGCAGCAAGCACTTTTGATAGGATTATTGACTGATCGTGAGACTGGTGTGCTTAGGACTTTGTTCATGAAGCCTAAGCGTTTATCCCAAACTACTGACATGCCGACGAATGCTGTTGTGAACACGACGGTGAATGCTACCATGCTCATTGCCATAAATGAGAAGTAATCTGCTGTTCCAAAGTGTCTGCATCATGTGCTCTGAAAGCTAGCAAAGTATGCGCCTAATCCTTGAAGTTGCGATGCGTTAAAGCTGGAGTTAGTGTTGGCAATGCGGTAATGAATTAGCTGAGAAAAGATTGCCTATGTTCATTGCTTTGCCAAGCAGCGCCAACCATAGAATCGGCTGAATTATGCCCATTGCGAAAACGAAGGGTTGCTGATACCATTTTTTGAGTTCTCGGTTAGTTAACGCCCAAAGCCCATGGAGTCTGCTTTTTGAAACTGTGTTTCTTCTTGATTGCTCATTGTCTTGCCCTCCTCATAGCCATTCTTTGCTGCATTACTGCTTCCCGTGATTCTTCTGCGTCACGCATGGATTTTCCAGTGTACTGCAGGTAAACTTCGTTTAGGGTTGGTTTTGTCAAGGAAAGTTTTGTTACAACATGGCCGTTTTTTCTTAGTGCTTCAATGATTAATGGTGCGGTTAATTCTCCATTTGAAGATTTTATCATGTAGGAGCCGTTTTCTTTTTTGACTTCTTTAACATGTTCAATTTTGCTGATTAATTCAGTGATGTCTTCGTCTTTTTGGATTGCTAAGAGTTATGATGTCTCCGCCTAAGCTGTCTTTGAGTTCAGTTGGGGTGCCTATTACAACGATTTTTCCATGGTCAATTATTGCTATGCGGTCGCAGAGTGCATCTGCTTCTTCAAGGTAATGGGTTGTTAAGAACAAGTGTCATGCCGAATTCTTTTTTGAGCATTTTAACATAGTTCCATGTTGCTGCCCGGGTTTGCACATCTAAGCCCAATGTTGGTTCATCTAAGGAAGAGCACTTTTGGACGGTTGATTAAGCCACATGCCAACTCAAGTCTTCGCCGCATGCCGCCTGAGTAAGTTTGGACTCGTTTGTCTTTGAATGCTGTTAACTCAACAAGTTCAAGAAGGTCTGCAGCTCGTTTTTTTGATACTGAACGTGGAATGCCGTAGAGGTCTGCGCATAAGAGGATGTTTTCGATGCCTGTTAAGTCTTCGTCTGCAGTGTATTCTTGTGGAACAACGCCGATTGCAGCCTCGTACGTCCATGCTTTGTTTTGCGATGTCGCCGCCTAAGAATGGTGGCTTTTCCTTCGGTGGGTCTCATGACTGTTATTAGCATTTTGATGGTTGTGGTTTTTCCAGCGCCGTTTGGTCCTAGAAAACCGAAGATTTCTCCGTCGTTTAACGCTGAAGTTTATGTGGTCTACTGCGGTTAGGCTGTGGTTGTAAGACTTTGGTTAATCCTTCAACTTTTATGACGTCTTCATTTTCACTCATGTTTTTTCACCTTTTAGTTTGTTTCTTATTTCTTCAAGTTTTGTTGAAGCTTCATCAAGCACTTTTAGTGCTTCATCTAATTCTTTTTCAGAATAGTTTTCTCTCAAAGTTTTAGCCAGTTTAATCGATGAAACAAACAGCCGTTTCATTGATGCCGGATTTGGTTGGTTTTTTCTTCAGGTATATTTCCGAAGAACCTGTCAAAAAAGGGGTTGCCAGAAAACCTGCGTCTTGCGCTGAATTTTTCGCTGATTTTTGTCTGTTCTTCAAGTAATTCTTTGCCGCTTTGTGTTAATTCGTAGCGTTTGAACCCGTTTTCTGTGGGCAGTTCTTTTATGTATGCGTTGTCTTGGAGCCATGCGAGCAGTGGGTAGATTGAGCCTGGGCTGGGTTTCCAGGTTCCGCCGGTGTGTTTTTGGATTTCTTCCATTAGTTCTGAGCCTGACATTGGCTTTTTGGTTGAGTGCTTCAAGTACGTGGTAGCGTAGGAAGCCTTTTGGGACCATGGCGTTGTGGCGTAGCCAGTTTCGCCTGTGGAACATCATGTGTTTTTCTTCGTGCATTTGATGTTTGATGTTTTTTATTTCTTCTTTTTCTTCATCATTCATTTAATATCACTATCGATATCGTTATTGATTATCACATGTCGATATCACAAGTGATATTTAAATTTGTTGCCAAATTTAACAAAATCAGAAAGAAAAACATTAATTCAAAATTGAGCAATAGCGAGAAGATCTAAGAAACTACATTATTACTGTTCCAACTTTCTCGCCGTTAACAGCAGCCAAAATATTCTCTGGCTTAAACCCGTTAACAACAATCAAGCTTCAACCGTTTGCGTTTTAGAACTTTGATGGCTTCAGGATCAATAATTTGGTGAATCCCCGCTTTGTGTTCGCTTGCTTCAAAAACCTTTGACAAATCATCAAACGTCAACTGGTCAAGTTTAACTGCATCAGGATGTTTTCTGGGGTCTTTATTATAAACGCCATCTTGATCTGTGCCTTTCACCAGCAAATCAGCATTTACTCGTTCAGCAACCAATGCCGCAACTGCGTCCGTGGTGATTCCAGGCTTCAAACCGCCCATAACAACAATCTTTCCCTCAGCTAAGCATTTTTCTGCATCATCAAGAGTTACAGCCACTTTGCTGCATGCAACTTCGCCGAGTTTTTTGAGGAAAAGCTGAGCAAACAAACGCGAACAGAAATAGCAATTTCATCCTGCGCCTTCATATCCAAACCCAAATCTTTGCTATTCCAATAAATTCACGTGCCAATGCACCGCCGCCTAGAACCACCGCAACCTCGTGTCCTTGACCTTTATGGTTTTTATTAATTCAGCGTATTTGCTCATAAATTCAGTGTTGACTGGTGAAGCAACTACTGAGCCGCCTATTCGCACAACTAAACGCATAATTATTCATCTTTACTGGCTACAATGTCATTTGAAGTTAAAAATCTTTAACATCCAAAAATCACCCACGCAAAGATTTTGGCATAAGACAAGTATTCTCAAGGTACTTTTGCGGTGAAAATCTAATCAAAACGGTACAAGCTCATGAAATAGCCAATGCTTGGACAAATGGAAAGGTTTAGCAGCATTTTACTTTTTCGCCGCAGAAATTAAGTGCATAAAAATTTAGCTTGTTAACCGTTTCCTCATCAAGTTTATGGCTAGAACAAAGAAGAAGAAAGTTACTCCCACTAACCAAATCAAGCTTATAGCAATTAGAGGACCAGGACTCAAGCCAAAAATAGACTCCACACTACTTGTTGTAACCCATCTCGTGACATTAACGATATGTGTTAAAGGCAGAATTGCCATGGCGATGACTTGTGCAATTGATGGTAAAGTCGGAGAAGTTAGGGGGAAGAATGTACCTGCTAGAAAAGAGCATAGGAGTTATGAAGAGAAATGACGGGTAGTTGAAAAAGTCGATGTTTGGGGCGATAGCTGTGAAGCACATAGCGATGGCTGCAAAAAGCAACCCACCAAAGAACGCTATTGGAATTACCAATAAGAATAATGGACTAGTAACTAAGCCAAATACCGCAATCACTGCTAGCACGATTGTGGCGTTAATCATTGATCGAGTTGCACCCCAAAGAAGTTCACCTGCAACAACTTCTTCAACGCTAACAGGAGTTGCGACGATGGCGTCGAAAGTCTTTTGGAAATACATGCGTACATATGAAGCGAAAGTGCATTCAAAAAAAGAACCGTTCATTATGGCAATCGCTACTAAAGCAGGTGCGAGAAAGTTAACATATGGTTTACCGTTTATGTTTGGGATAAACCCTCCGAGTCCAAATCCAAAAGCAGCTAAATAGATAATCGGCTCAAGTAGCGAGGGCAAAAAGTTTACTTTTATCGTCTTCATAAAAACGTCGAAGTTGCGGCGCCAAACCATCCAAACCCGATAAGTTAATTTGGGTATAGTGAAACGTGCAGGGGACTTGCGAATGTTTGGATTACTCATTCTTCGCGCAGTCCCCTTCCAGTCAATTTGAGAAAAACATCTTCAACATTAGCTTTACGAATCATTACATTCTGAAGTGGGTGCTCTTGTAGGAACTTTTCAAACACTCCGTGAGGTTTATCGGTAAAGATTTGCATGCGTTCACCCAATTTTTCTATGCGAGCATCAGGAAAAGACTCTTTTAGGGTTTCCAAGAGTTTTTCATCATAATCAAGTTCCAAGACATCTTCGCCAATGTGCTTTCTAACAAGTTGGGCAGGGCTACCTTCCTCGATGATTTTACCTTTGTCAACGATTAAGATTCGATCGCAGAGAACCTCAGCTTCATCCATGTAATGGGTGGTTAAAATTATAGTGACTTGTTGTTTTTTTAGGTGACGTACCTCATCCCAAACCAGATGTCTTGCCTGCGGATCTAAACCAGTTGTTGGTTCATCCAAAAGTAGAATTTGCGGTTGATTAAGCAGTGCTCGAGCAAAAATTAACCTGCGTTTCATGCCTGTTGATAAAGCCATTATTGGAACTTCCCTTTTCTCTTCAAGTTGGAAAAACTTCAACTGATCATTCGCCCGTTTCAAAGCTACATCTTTGGGGATGTCGAAGTAGCGAGCGTAAACTGTTAGATTCTTAATAACAGTGAAGTCTGGATCCAAGTTGTCTTCTTGAGGGGCTACACCAACAATACTTTTTATTTCTCGACATTGCGTGTGGACACTGAATCCGGCAACGTTTAATTCGCCTTGTGTCGGAGGCAGAAAACAGTAAATCATTCGAACAGTTGTGGTCTTTCCAGCGCCATTTGGTCCCAAAAAACCGACGCATTCGCCCTTGTAAACTTTAAAATCTATGTTGTCAACAGCTATGAAATCATCGAATTTCTTGGTTAACCCTTTGGCTTCTATGACAACTTCGCTGGAATTCATAATCAATCACAGTTAGATTTGCAACGGGAAACTTAAAACTAACGATTACGGTTTTCCCGAAAGGTATTGACAATAGCTGTAGCTGATAGGTCCTTGCTTAGAAGTTTCACAAGGAAACTCGGAGCATTCAAAGCAGAGCTTCACACCTTTGGTATAGGCGCAATTGCATATCTTGCAGAATTTGTTTGCACGAGCGACACAGCCCGTCTCTCCGTTTGGACACGTTGCTTTCTGCATTTTTGGACATTTTTCGCAAGCAATACCGCAAACACCAATTCTAATTTCAAACACCTTCAGCTCTCAAAAAAGACTGTTCTACCTTATAACTTAAACTATCACCATTTTACAGGTCTGGTAAGCTTTATTGCCCTCCCTTGCTAATAGAGTATTGGAGAAAACAATGTTTTGTCCATCTTGTGGCAGACAAAATGAGGATAACGCTTTATTTTGTTTTTTCTGTGGAAAAGCGTTACCCCAAAAAACAACTCGTCTTCCTGATATTAAACCTGTTGCGCAGCAAAATTTTGACTCCGAAACAATTGAAGCTCCAAAGTCCAGATTATCATATAATGCAAAAAGAGGTATAGTTACAGGTCTTCTTATAGTTGGACTTGTTCTTGTAATTCTTTTAATTTATTACCCAAATGTATTTCCCTGGAACTGGTAATTAGAATACTCCGCGAACGCAAATGCATGTTGGGATTTAGCACAAACATCTAAGTCTTATCGAAAGCCACATGGGTACTCCAGTTCGGACAAGGGAACTAAAGAAGCTACTAGCGGTCGACATTCTGAATACAACCTAAGTAATCTAAGAGAGCTCTTTAATCTAACTAAGGTTTAAAAAAAACTTGATGAACAAATTTGTTTTACTTCTTAATTTTTGATTTTTAAAGTTGTTGGATTTGGGTTTACGTTTTGAAAGAAGAAGAAGATTGCGAAAATCACTCTTCTTCTTCTATTGAAGTCTAATGAACCCAGCAATGGGCAAATTTGGACACAATTGTTGCCGACAACAAACTGCGTTATATGCTTGTCGACCCTCAGCGTCAATTCATAAGCGATTCTGCAAGTTCATAGCTGATCCTAAAGAAATTCGCCAAAATTGTTACAAATAAAGCAAATCGCAATCAATCCAATCAGAGTTATTGGATACTCTTATTGGTTTTGAATTAGTTCCCATACTGGTCCAAACATATCTAAACCCGCCTGCTTCTATCGTCTTCAGCATGACTTGAAGATGTTTTAACTCACCATTAAAAATTTTCATTTAGAGGGTTTAACTGTTGCATATCTATCAAAAAGAAGTTATATTTTGATTCAAGGAAGATGTTTCAATAATATGAACTCTGAATTCAGATTCTCAAGTCGTAATGATATTATATATAATTAGTAAGAATTGGGTAGCAATACCCAAAATAAGGAAAGGTTGAACCCCCAAAAATGGCACTAGCAATGGAAAACGATGCAATAATAAAAGTCTACAACAAACAAACCGACGCATGGAAAATGGTCAAAAAAGACCAAAGCTTCAACAAACAAATAACAACAATAGAAGAGACACTCACAAGGTTTGGACTTACTTAAGAACGAAATTAGAGTCTACATGTACCTTGCACGAGCAGGCGAAAAAAAAGCCGGAGAAATTGCTGAATCTATCTCGCTACACCGCACTGAAACCTACAGAATCCTTCGAGACTTAGAAAAGAAAGGAATCGTCTTCTCAATTTTCGAAAAACCATTAAAATTCACCGCAGTCTCTTTAGACAAAGCCATAGATTTACTCGTTGACGCACAGAAAATCAAAATAAAACTCTTAGAACAAGAAAAAACAAGCATAGTTGAACTCTGGAAATCTATGCCCCAACCAAAAATAGAAACCATCAAAAAAGAACTCTTCCAAATGCTAGAAGGCGAACAGCAAGTACTCATGAAAGCCAACGAACTGCTCGAAAAAACCGAAGAAAAATTCCACATCTTCGCTTCAGCCGATTACCTCTCAGAACTCTACTACAACGATTTCTCTGACAACCTAAAAAGCCAAACTAACAAAGTTGAAGTAACATTAGTAACTGACGACTCATTGAAGAGCGCCTACTTCATTGGACAAATGAAGTGGCTCAGTGAATCCCGCAAAATAGTTGATGAACAAAACTTACCTTGCTTCATGATCTCAGACAACAAAGAAGTGCTCATCGCATTCCACGAAAAAGACAACATTAGTAACAACGAAAATGACGCAAAGAAAAAGTATCGGACAGCTGCAATCTGGACAAATTACAGCGCATTGGTTAACACTCTGCAAATGCTTTTCTCAAAACTCACACAATAATAAGCAAATAATTTTTTCTTAAATTAAATTATTTTTTCACTTTTGTGCGCAATTTAATTAGCAAAAGCAAAACTACCAGCAAAATTGAAACAATAATTATCGCATAATCAATAAACTGCAATCCCAAAGTTCCAACACTGTTATCAGCGACATTGAGTTCTGTAACGTAGAAATCATACATTTTTTTCCCAACTAAATCAGGTTGACCGATCGGATCCGTCCAACCAACCATAACATACGTGTTTGCTTTTGTTTCGATGACACAATAAGCCTCCTGGTAACCAGCATCCCCCTCAGTGCAGCTAAAGATAATTTGTCCTTGATCATTTATTTTGAAGAGCCAAAAATCCCTGTTTCCTGCTCCAAAAGAGAAAGTGAAACCAGCAACCAAATAGTCGCCTTCACTCGACTGAGTAATATAAGCGGGGGAATCAGCTTCTTTTCCACCTACCGTTTTATCCCACATCTTATTCCCGTTCTCATCAACCTTCAAAACCCATGCGTCGGTTGACGTAGTTTGAGACTCAATCTCGCCAACTAAAACATATCCATTAGTTGTTTTTGTCATCGAATAAGCTTTTTCGCTCTGTAATCCACCGTATGTTTTATTCCAAACTACGGTGCCGTCAGGGTGAACTTTAAGGAGATAGAAATCATAGTTATTGATGCTTGGTAAATCTGCGTAACCTGCCATGACATAATCTCCGTCGGAAGCTAAAACACCCGACCTTAGGGTAGTTTCGTTTGGTTGTCCGTAGGTTTGGTTCCAAACAACATTTCCATCCCCGTCCAGTTTGACTACCCAAGCAACAGACTGGTTATTGCCATAAGATTGAGTTAAACCGAAAACCGCAAATCCATCAGGAGTAACAATTCCTGCAAAGAGTTTATCGATGTTTTCTCCGCCTAAGATTGTCTGCCAGATTATTGTGCCTTGGTCATCTATTTTTGCAACGTAACCATTGACATCTCCTGACGCCAAGAACTGGTTGCCGACAAGAAGGAAACCATCTGTTAAATTAACCGCGTAACGGAGTTCGGTACCAAAGCCTTCGAGGAAAGTCTTATTCCAAACCTCATTTCCGTTGCCGTCAAGCATTATTGCCCAACCTACAGTCGTGTTTGCCACAATTGACCTCGATGAACCCACAACTAAATATCCGTCACCCGCTTGGACACCAAAGAAAGCTCGGTCGTCAGCTGCTCCGCCGAAGGTTTTTTCCCAAATTGAGTTGGCGGCTAAAACACTTGCAGAATTGCTATTATCAACTTTTAGTGGAAAAGAGGTTTGAGCAGCATCTACACTTATAGGTAAAATAATTAATATTGCAAGCAGCGCCACGATTAGCTTCACGGTTTTAGCACAATTCAACCAGCAAGCTTCCTCCTTCTTTT
Organism: Candidatus Bathyarchaeota archaeon; assembly: GCA_963842545.1. Lineage (GTDB taxonomy): Archaea > Thermoproteota > Bathyarchaeia > Bathyarchaeales > Bathycorpusculaceae > Bathycorpusculum. The sequence goes on along the minus strand of CAWJGR010000023.1, from coordinate 116,310 downwards.
TGCTGTAATAACGCTTGTTAAGTGTTTGTGCATGTAAGGTTTGCTCCTACAAATATTCCTCGCTGGTCCTTACACAGTAACGATAAAACCAATGGGTCAGTTGGCTGGGATGTTTCAGCGGTAAAGCTAAAGGTGTATGTTCCGTTGCCAAAATTGGTGGTTCCTGGGGAATCTACCTTTACCCAATCAGTTCCGCTACTAAAAGAAAGGGTGAAGTTTTGGGCCAAAGCTGCTTTAGCTTCGTTTAAAACGGTGGCTGTTAGGTGCACTTGTTTTGTGGTTTCATTGATTTGGTGGTAGTTGCCATTCAAATTTAACGCTGAGGACACGTTCAAAGTGTATTCCAAGTCTGAAGCGGCTAAGGGACCGGAGGAAGCAAAAACAAAAGAGGTACAAGCGCTTGAAATACCTTGACCGTTGGCGCCCCAAGAAATCAAGAGTCCATTCTGGTAACCGCTCGAATTCAAAGTGGAGTAGTCCATTCTTAGCATTGCTTGATACGAATTTTCAAGAATTACAGTTTTCAAATCCGCTAGGTCAGTGCCTAAAATATTTGGGTCGCCACCGTTGGATGCATTTGCTAATGCGCTAATCAAGGTGCTGATAATAGATTGTTTGTAACTTGAGAAAAAGTTGCTTTGACCTGGATCAACTGTTGGCACTTCTTTCTCAACTTCTATTACATATACAGCAGTGGACAACAAGTAATGCGGATACCAACAAAGCAGTAATAATTATTACCTGACCGGACTTGTCCGATTTAAAACTGCGTTTCACCATGATTAATCCATCACCGCCAACTGCAACTGCAAAACATAAACTGAATAAATGCTATTTTGACTGACGCAAACGTAGTCAACTGAAGTGATCCTGTAGCTGACTAAGCCACCGTTGGAAATCGGAAAATCATTGATAACGTTGAGGTTTTTGTCGTAGACAGTTAAGTTAAACCATGTTGTAAGCGGCAAAGAAGATTCAAGGCATTTGCTGAGTTTCACCCAATCATGAGCGTCTACTAAGCTTGCCAGTTGTCCTCCGCTGTCCAAAGTTAACAGGACATTCTGGGCTTTCCAAGCAAGATTAACAGCTGAGCTTTTCGGCGATGCCTGAGCAGGAATAAGTGCTAAACAAGACAGTATCAGCATTGAAGCAAAAAATGCCTCTATAACTCGAACCTGCCCTTTCTTGTTGCTAATAAGCCTCAATCCGGTAGGTCTCCTAAACTTAAATCAAGCCTATATAGGACCCCATTGACTGAGACAATGTAGCTGAAGACGTTCTGTTCTAAGCCATCAAAGTTTGCGCCAATTTTCAGCGGAACCTGAGGATAAGCGATCCATTCTTCGATATGACTTGTACCGTTGAATCCTCCGACTACCAGAACTATAGGGCTAGTTATCGATTAACTTTGGAATGGATATTTGCGAACTATTAATCGATGCGAGCGGTTGCCGATATGAGTAAGAGAAAACATAACCGTTTTGAACCGTTAAGCCTGGGGAACTGTTATTGAGGCTTAAGATGTAATTAAGCGGACTTAAAACGAAATCTGTGCTGCTTGGGACTAATTCCTGAGTAGATTGGGCAAAATTGTACATTGCGTAGGAAGTTATTCTGTCATCTATGGATGCTCTGGCGAAGACAATTAACAGAGCGCTTTCTGTTTCTGCAGTGGGTATTTGGACGGTAACTTGGCCAGTTCCAATATCCGAGATCGTGCTGTTGATTTCAGCTTGATACGTCCCTGCATCAACGTAGAGGTGTAAATTTGCGCTGGTCGGTTTAGAATCTATACTCGTCGAAACAATGAATGAGAAGGAAGTGTTGCCTCCAACTGTGGAGTTGCTTGATTGCAGAACGTTTATGGTCATTAGCTGGGAGACGCCTATACCCAAAGCTATGTTGTTTAGATTAGAGGCGTTTGACAAGTCAGGATATGATATCGACCAATTGTTTTGATTGTTTAACCTGCAGATTTTATCAATATCCAACTCGTAAACAGTGTTTGAAAGGTTTGATGCTAAACCTAAGTCAACGGGTAAGGAACTTTTGATTCCCCAATCAACTGGTGACCCAGGGCTTGTTATTATATGGTCGGATATAGCTTTTAGATAGCTGTCCTTGTTGATGTCTTGGGTGCTGGCAATTCTAGTTTGCATTGTTGAACCCAAAAAAGCTAAACCAATTAACGCTACAGCTACAATGATGGTGCACGCAAAGAAAGTATCAAAAGAACTCGTCGGCAAATGTTGCTCTCCTTAAGTCATAGGTTTTATTGAGTTCATTGAGAAAATACCTGAGAGGAAGAATTGAGATAGCACCAAGGATAAGTAAGCGGTCGCTGCAAGTAAAGCTGAATGTTTGAACCCTGCGCCAAAATTGCCTTCACTAATTTTTCCAATAAAGAACCCTGAAATCCAACATTGAATAATTATTCCCACAGAGAATACGTTCAGTTGTCCTTGCATTGCAATCTGACCAATTGAGGAAAGGTCGGAGCTCACAACACCCGTCATCATAGTTGTGGTTAAAGCCACAATGGTTGTTGTGACAGCGATCAAGGCACTCCACATGAAAGCCAGAAGAATGTATGGCTTCAAAAGAGCCCGGCGATTTACTTGCATTTCCCGTTCTTTTTCACTGTACTCAGAGAGAATTTCCAGCGATTGGATAGAGTTGCCGCCGATTTCAATTGTTTCCACCATCATGGCAAAGTTAACGATGACAAACCAGCTTCTGATTTCCCTGCGCATGTTATCAAAAGTTTTCCTCAGCGGAATACCCCATTCAATTTGGCTACGGATTAAATCAAGGAATTTGGAGAATGGACCATAATCTTTGCGTTTTGTTGCTTGCACTATGCTTTTTTCTGGGGAAAGACCAGTTTTCTGGGATTCAGTAATGTCGCGGATGAAGCTTGGAATGGATTCTTCTGCGTTGTAGTTAATTTTTGAGATTCGGTAGTATTGGATAGGCAAGGGGTAGAGATGCAGCAACTAAACCTATAGTGGTGATTTCTGGCAGCCCAATGGTTTCATAGCATTTGCAACCGATAAATCCGAAAACGCCTATCACGGCGAAAACTGGAATTATGAAGATTAACGCTTTTTTGTAGAGATCTTTTAGGTCTGGGAATGCACTTTTCTGCATGTTATGCGCCATTAAAATGAAGATTCCCGACATAACCGGCATAATTATGAACGCTATCAAGTAAGACATGATTGGCGAAATCGATATTGAAGAGCTTGAACAGCAAATCCATAACGCTCGATGATGAGAAAACCACGAAGAGGATGTATGTGCATAATACGACGATTAACATGACTGAGTAGGCTTCAACCAATGCAGCTATTCGTTCAATTGAACGGTTCAGGTTGATGTAACGTAGTTCAAATATTGTTTTTAACTGGCTTTTCATGTAATCAACCAGTTTTCCGCCGCTTCTAATTGAAGAAACAAAGCCACCCAGAAAGTTCCGATAAAGTTTAGATTGAGTGTTGTTCCGCCACGCTGCTGCATGACCGTTAAGGGATCTTTACCTAAGACCTCAACTTGACGCACAACTTCATCAGCTTCTTTCTTAAAGGTCGGAAGGAAAGCTAAGCTTACGCATTCTTTTCCAACTGTCATACGGCGAAATTCCGCTTGCAGCCATAAGAGTAAAAATCATCACGGCAAAAGGCAGTTCATGCTCAGTTTTTTCTCGTTCTTCACTTGTAGCTCTGTTCAGGAAACCGAAAATTTTGCCAAGAAAACCGCCTGGAGCCTTAATTTTTATTGCTCCTCTGCAGTTTTCGTTTGCTGAAGCCAAATGCTTCAAGGTTAAGTGAACTGTTCAAAGCTTTATGGACGCTTCTGAAGTCGCGGAGGTTTTGCTCAACCATGTTGAGCAGGATTTGTTTTCGGCGTTCAAACTCTTGTTGAACAACGCTTAAGGGACATCGAGGTTTTGGCGATTTTGTTGAATAAGTAACTTTTGCTCAAGGTTCTTGGTTGAAAGTGTCAGTTGACAGGTTCCAGTTGAAAACTTCATGAGGCATGCCGTTGCTGTCGATTTCTGAGACTTCAACGAATTTTCGCATTGAAATCTTTCGTTCCTGGAGGATTAATGCTTGCGGTTTTTACCTGTTTTACCACTATTACGCAGTTCATCAGCGAAAGTATGTTTTGCGGAATGTTCATGGGCGGCTGAGTTAATCTTTTGATGACTGTTTCAACGTCGTCAGCGTGCATGGTGCATAAGCCACCGTGTCCTGTCGCTAAAGCCTGGAATAGAACGTATGCTTCTTCACCTCTGATTTCGCCTACCAAAATCAACGCTGGTCTATGCCGAACCGCCGATTTGATTAGGTCATAGAGTGTAACTTCGCCTTCGCTGTCTCCGCCGAAACCTGTTCGAGCAATGGTTGACACCCAGTTTTCCTGAGGCAAATTAATTTCCTGAACTTCTTCAACAGAAATCATTTTGAAATCAGGCCGCACCAAGCATGCAATGGCGTTTAACGCGGTTGTTTTTCCTGCACCTGTGGGTCCAACAACCATTACGGACATTTTGTTTTCCATCAGCATCCAAAGGTAAGCGGCGATTGATTCATCGATGGTTTCGTTCATTATCAAATCCACGATGGTTAAGGGGTCTTCTCTGAATTTTCTTATAGTGAAGCTTGTGCCTGCAGGGGTTGTTTCTTTGCCAAAGGAAACTGCAAGCCGGTGTTTTCCAGGAAGAGTTAAGTCCACGATTGGATGGGCTATGCTGACGTGTTTGCCTTGCCTGTGCACTATGCGGGTTATGAAATCGTCAAGTTCTTCTTCATCAGTGAAAACGATGTTGGTTCGTGCGTTTGCGTATTTTCTGTGGTAAATGTAAACTGGCTTGTTTATGCCTAAGCAACTTATGTCTTCAATGAATGGGTCGCTGATGAGCCCATCGATTTTTCCGTAGCCAATTAAGTCTTTTTCAAGGTAGTACACGATTTTTCTTAAGCCAACTTGGTTGATGTCTCCAAAAGCTTCCTTGTGCTCCTCGATTATTTCTGGGAGTTGTCGATGGAATGAATCAACCAGGGTTTCATCTATTCGGGGAGCTTTAAGTTCATACTCAAGAATGTTTTTTAAACGCTTGTAAGACTTCTCGTCTCTTCTCTGGTCATGGGAAGCTCATCAACAACATAGAAGAAGCTGCCTTCGGAGTCATCTTGAAAAATCCAAGCATAAGAGAAAGGCGGATTAAGAGGGTAACTTTCAATTTGAGTGTAACCTTCAGGCACCTGATAGCCTTGAATTCCCAAGTATGCTATCATTTCTTCATCGGGAGTTTCTTGTTTTTCTTGTATTTCTTCTTTGTTTCTTTTTCCCAATCTTCATCTTATCACTCGCTTGTTAATGTTAAAGTTGCAATTTGATTCTCAGAATGGCATTGCAGTTTTGCTCTACCTGAACCGCTGATAAAGGTACCTGACGCAGCAACGTGGGCAGGTACACTCTCTGGCATTGGCTATTGATTAACGGTTGTTCCAAACCCTGATTCAACCCATGCACCTGACGAGTCGTTGGCTATGTTTATCCAGAATCTTTGGTTTCCAATAGCTGAAGGAATATCGAGAAATTGAGTGGCGTTCTGATTGTTTTCTGTAGTGCGTGTAAGTAATGTCAGACTTTGAGTCGCCACGTATTCATCGATGTTTTTTAACTGCTGGTTTGTGGCTTGATTCTTTATGTTCATTGTTGAGAGACCACAAGCGTAAACTATGATTGCGCCAACAATTAGAGCGGCAAAAAGCGAATATACGTAACCAGGAATTATTGAAGGCACTTTAGCGAATCCACCTCTCGATTGAAATGTTAGAAATTACTGTTTCGACGTGAATCAATCGCGCCTGCCGAAGTACTTGAAATTGGAACTGAAACGCTTCCACTGACATCATTTAAAACTGAAGTTAAAGTCAACTTCCCATAGCTATAAGAAACGTCGTAATTCTTTGATTGTTAGCTGCGTATTTGCACAGCTAATTTGAAGGGGAAGCTCACCTTGCAGAGCTATCTCTGACTGAAGAGTTCAAGTTAACAATGTAGATTCGTATGTTGTTGACTGTTTTGCTATTTTCTTCACCAGCAGTTGCAAATGTAACTGTTGGTCGATACTGCAGCTGAATTTCTGGGTGGTCAGCACCGTTTGCTATGCAAAGTTGGCTTGTTGTAGAGCCGCTTTGATTGGTTATTGTTCGGCTGTCGCCTATTAGGTATAGTCCTGTTTCTGAGGAACTCGAGTATGGAAGTTGATAGGTTATTTTGCCTATTGTATTGTTGAAGATGGTTTCTTGAATGGCAGAGTTGTCGTTGATGTTTAGAGTTAGAACATTGCTGGTTGGTTGGATTTTTATTAGTCCACCTGAATCGCTTAAATCAAACGTTGATGAAGATCCAGGTTGACCCAGAGTTGAAATAATTTCGTCGTTTAAGGATAGTAGACTTTGTTTAGCCGTGGAAACTTTGAGTGTTTGGCCTTGAGAATTGACCTTTTCAACTGAAAAGTAGTAAGTGAATGAGACAATGCTGAGAGTGGATACAAGAAGAATAAGGAAGGTTACGGGTAAGGCCATTGCGATTTTGGATCGGAAAAATTTTTTGAAATGGCGTAAACTTACCTTCATGTTATCCTCTCAGACATAAGCTTTACTTGTAGAAGATGGGAGATTTTGGATTAAGCCATTTGTGCGTAAAACAATTGACAGATTGTTTTAGAAAACTGAAATAAAACTAAAATTTCACTTAGCACTGATCCATCCAATCAGTTTGACTACGAAAAGTTTTCTTAAAAAGAGAAAAGAATAGGAGGGGGGTAGGTTAATTTTAAACCTATGATTATGCTGCTTGGATGTTTGTCTCTTTGTAGTACATCGCTTGTGATGTGAAGACGGTGAATGCAACTGATAGACCAATGTCATTGAGGGTAATGCTATCTGGAGCAGTAATCACTATACCCATCGTTGAACCTGCTGGTAACACCAAATCACGTGAGGCGACTGCGAATGGGGAAGCATGTGCACTGGCTACGGTGTAATCTATGTCGACAGCGGTAAGAGCACCAGTGGTATTGGTGTATACATTTGCCCATGCGCTTACTTGTCCACGTACTGTGATTTTGCCAATAACTACGTCGCGTCCGCCAGTATTAGTTACCGTAATTGCGCCAACCGCAGCACCTGATGTTCCAGAAACCCAAATGTGCTGGTTAGAAATAGATAGGCTTTCTTCTTGAACTCTTGTGCTTGTGACATTGATTGCAAAGTAGGTTACGACACCCGCAAGTAGCACTGAAACGACGAGAATGATCAGCGTTGTTACAACTGTACTTAGAGCCAAGCGATTTCTTAGTATGTTTTTCATTATTTTTTTTACTCCTTGAAGAATCATTAACACAGTTTTTGGATAAGTAATCTTGTGCGTAAAAAAAAATACGCTCTTTAGGGCAAAATACGGATTACTTTGAAATTAGTTTTTGTTTTAAAAGTTTTTTAAAAAAGAGAAAAGGATTGAGGGGGGTAGGTTAATTTTAAACCTATGATTATGCTGCTTGGATGTTTGTCTCTTTGTAGTACATCGCTTGTGATGTAAAGACGGTGAATGCAACTGATAGACCAATGTCATTGAGGGTAATGCTATCTGGAGCAGTAATCACTATACCCATCGTTGAACCTGCTGGTAACACCAAATCACGTGAGGCGACTGCGAAACCGGTCTGTGCTGCGGCTATGGTATATGTTATGTCGGCAGCGGCAAGAGTAGTAGAATTAACATACACATTTGCCCATGCGCTTACTTGTCCACGTACTGTGATTTTGCCAATAACTACGTCGCGTCCGCCAGTATTAGTTACCGTAATTGCGCCTACCGCAGCACCTGATGTTCCAGAAACCCAAATGTGCTGGTTAGAAATAGATAGGCTTTCTTCTTGAACTCTTGTGCTTGTGACATTGATTGCAAAGTAGGTTACGACACCTGCAAGTAGCACTGAAACGACGAGAATGATCAGCGTTGTTACAACTGTACTTAGAGCCAAACGATTCTTCATTATATTTTTCATTATTTTTTTACTCCTTGAAAGAGTCATTAACTCAGTTTTTGGATAAGTAACCTTGTGCGTAAAAAAAAATACACTCTATAAAGAATAGACTAAAAATAGAAAAATAGTATCCTTAGGATATCTTGTCAAGTTTACGGGTGTGCTTGTATGTTTGTCTCGCTATAGTACACCGCTTGAGCACTATGAACGCCGATGCTTACAGTTAGACCGATATCGCTAAGGCTTATGCTGTCTGGTGCAGTAATAATTATGCCAATTTTTGCGCCTGCTGGTAAGACTAATTGACCTCCAGCTGCAGTAGTGAAGTTTGTATATGGCAATGCAGAGGGGTATGCTATGTCATCGGAGGCAAGAGCAGTGGAATTGGGGAATACATTTGCCCATGGACACACTTGGCCACGTACTGCAATCTTGTTAAGGACTACGTCCCGTCCGCCAGTGTTAGTAATAGTTATTGCACCAATTGCGTTTCCAGATGTTTCATCGACCCAGATATGCTGGTTAGAAACATAGAGACTTTCCTCTTGGACTCTTGTGCTAACTACGTTTATCGCAAAGAATGTTAGAACGCTTGCAAGTAATATGGATACAACTAGGATTATGAGAGTTGTTATTACAGTGCTTAATGCGAGGCGATTTCTTAATAATCGTTTCATTTGCTTATTTCACCTGTAGCAGTTAAGACTTACAATTCTTTATATATATCTTCCGTAGCAAGATTCAATACATGTTATACTGCTTCCACCTTCATAGGATCAAACCAGTTTATCAATCTGAATAAACAGTAATACCCCAATACCCAAATATTTTCAACAAAATCATTTAGCAAGCCAAAGTTTTCTGAACCCTAACAAGAAAAATAATGTTGCTTCTTAAGAATATTGATTCAGACTTCATAACCATTATTGTTAAGCACTCATCACTTAGTCAATACCAATTGCAGGCTGCACAATCCATGCATCTAAAAAATTACCCCCAAGCAAAAATCCTATCGCTGATTACAATCTTAGTTCTAGTTATCAGCCCAATGTTCTTAGCTCAAGCCTCAGGTTTCCAATTAACCACTACATCAGAATACAAAAGTTACGTTCACACATATGTCAACTCTGCCCAAGGAAATTATACTCTTGTTGAAAAACCAATTTTTCCCGTAATGATAAACAACTCCCAAATACAAATTGGCGCAGATTGGACAATAATCTGCCCCTTGCAAGCAGGACCACAACTACCACGTTTACTGTTACGGCACATGGGTAAACATTTCATCTGCCGCAAAAACCGATTACGACATCTACGTCTATAATCCTCAAGGAAACTTGGAGAGTTCACACACTGAAGCCGCAGGTCTTCCCGAACATTTAGGCACATCAACCAATGACGCACTTTTCACGCCACTTCAATCTGGAGATTATTCATTTGTGATAAAAAATGATCCTCGTGAGAGTCAGGGCGTCCAGCAAGCTACTTTCATGATTATTGAAAACTTGGAATGCGACAAATGGTACGCAAGTACAATCGAAGGCAAAGACGACAATAATCAACCGGGTTTTCAAACAACTTGGGCTTATGAATTTGTAACTAACGAATCAAAAGTTGAATTATATATTAAAGTCCCGGAAACCCTGGATATGTACGAAGCTAGGCTATACTTAATGAATAACGCCCAGTCACCGAGTATAAACTCATTCCCACTGCCCTTGGAATCGGGCTTGTATGGCAACCTAACAGGTACAACAGGCGGCTACAACTTTGAAAGCGAAGCTTATCGAGGTGTCGCTTACGCAAGCTGCGAATACATGGGAGAATCAATGTTTCTAAATTACACCACACACAACACAGGTGCAAACCTCTACCATCTAGTTCTCATCGGCGAGGAAGGAGCAGGAGATATAGAATTCATGCTCAAGAGTCAATTTGGAAACACCTCTCTGACACCTTTAGTTGCTCCAACAAGAGTTTACCCCAACACCCCAGCTGAAATTTCCTACATTTCAAATAACGCCAGTTTACAAAACGCTGAACTCTCATATACCACAAACAATTGGACAAGTACTACCCGCAGTAGCATGGTAATCAGCAACCAAACATGCAACACCACAATTCCAGGGCAAATAGCAGGTTCAATTGTGCAGTACAAAGTAGAGGCGAATGATGTTTTAAACAACAATATGACAGCAACTGGTAACTACACAGTAAAGTTACAACCAACACTAAACATTATGGCAATTAGAAACGAAATAACAGTTGGAGAAAACATCACAATAACCGGAAACTTGACACCTATCGAAAACGATTCGCAAGTCAAAGTGACACTAGCTAGTAGCAACTCTACTCAAACCATAAATTCAATATTAAGATCGAATGGCACTTTTACAGCCAGTTTTAAAGCTAGTACTTCTGGACTTTGGTCTGTTACTGCAACTTCTCTTGAAACACAAACTTCCTGGAGAGGCGACACCGCTCCCCTAGAAATAACCGTCGATGAACCCCCATTTTACGTGAAATACTTACTATTCATCATCATTGGAATTGTAGTGGCTTCAGCAGTCGGCGGCGCAGTTTACTTCTTGAAGTTCAGAGAAAGATAATTGATATAGCAATGCCAAAATAATCTTTCATTCGGACGTGAAGCCATGAGTATTTGGCATTTTGATTTGCTACATTTTTAGTGCAGGAATTTTAGCTGTTTTTGGTACTGGCCAATTCGTTAATTTTCAGTTTGTTTCATTAAGTACCCATTAAACAATTAATAGGTAAAGAGTAATTTCTAAATGTGTGTTCACCAAGTTAATAATAGGATTTATGGAGACGGCTTAAATGGAAAATACAGAGGGGTTTGTGCCAGTTTTAGATGAAAAAGAATTAGAAGATGGGAAAATGAAAATAATCACTATAGAAGGCACACCGATTTTGTTCATTAAAAAATTAGGCGAAATCTTTGTTATAAATAATCGTTGCCCCCACATGGCATGCGCTCTCTCGGGTGGTTCGCTTGATGGTTTAGTAATTGTTTGTCCATGCCATGATTGGCGTTTTGACTTAACAACTGGTGAATATGAGGAAGGGCCGATTTCAAATTAACAAAGTATGATTGGAAAATTAAATCTGGCAAAATATGGGTAAAACTTGAAGAAGATGAGTCATAATCAATTTCTAGAAAGCTATATCATCGAATTTATTAAGTCCTCAAAATAGTTCTCAAAAGAGGTTACTTGACAAATGGCTGTTATAATTGCTGCTGTCGGAATAAGTGGTTCAGGAAAAACAACCACTCTGGAATACCTAATTTCACATTTCTACAACGAAGACTACAGAATTGGCGCAATAAAGCATATTCACAGAGAAAATTTCACTATAGACAAAGAAGGCACCAACACTTGGAGATTTAGCAAAGCTGGCTCCAAAATAACCGTGGCGATTTCGCCTGAAGAAATAGCAATTATAGAAAAAACCAGCAATTCTCTAAATGACTTAGATAAAATAATAAAATTTTTGGAAAGCGAGAACCTGGACATTATTTTCATTGAAGGGTTCAAAGGAGAAATTTCTAAAAGACCAGAAATCCTAAAAATTATTACTGCAAAGACCCTTGAAGATCTCCAAAAAACACTCGACAATACTAGTCCACCGATACTTGCAATTTCGGGTTTAGTAGCCAAAACTAAACAATCCTCAAATGATATACCTTACATCGACTTGCCTGAAGAAGGTCCCAAACTTTTAGAAATAGTAAAAAACTATTTGAATAAGAGACAAAACTGAGGAAGTTTCAAGAAAATAGATAAACTGCCCTTGATTTCTATTATAAAGATAGTTAATGATCAAACGAGCGGCAATCATACTTGCTGGAGGAAAAGCCAAAAGATTCCAAACCACCACTCAGGACAAGTGGCAAGATAAAGCTCTTGCCGAGCTTGATGGGAAGCCTCTTTTAGTTCACGCGATCGAAAACATTCAAGATGTTGTAGAAGAAATAATTGTTGTAGTTAATGAAAACCAAATCCGGAAAGTTCAATATCAGAATGTTTTACAAAAATATCGTTTCACAAAAGCAAAAATAGTTGTTGATTTAGAAATCAAGAATCTGAGTGGACCTTTAATTGCAATTCTAACAGGGTTAAAGCTTGCCAAAGCAGATTATTGTATTACTATCCCATGCGATGTGCCAATGCTTAACCCAAAAGTTGCTGAATACTTATTTGATATTATCAACGATTCATTGGTTGCGGTTCCTATGTGGCCTAATGGAAGACTTGAAACATTACTGTTAGTTTTAGAGAAAAAGCACCTTGGAAATTGCAACGGTCCTCTCCCAACTTGGACGTTCCCACCCAGATGATATCATAAGAGGTTCTTTGAAGACCTTACTTGTTTCTCCACTCGACAAAATCAAGACCTTAGACCCTGAACTCAGAAGTTTCGTAAACATTAACTGTCAAGAAGATTTAAGCCGTCTGATTCCACGTCAAGGACAAGGGGTATTTGTGGAAAATGTGGGTTTGATATATTGGGGTTTGTATCTTCTTGAGGAAATTCAAAACGCGCCTAAGTATAGCCGCTTTAGAAATAGATAATTCTAATTTTTTGAATGCTGCAAAAATATTTTCAGAAAATGCGCTACTCTGTTCGAGAAAGGAATGTTCAGCTTTTTGGTCCGCAGTTAGCCGAGAGTATGAAGCAAAAAGCCTTCTAAATCTTTATAAAAAATGTGGAAGACACGAATTAATCTGGGAAATCAAAGATTCCCTTTTACAAATCCGCTTATAATTACGGTTCAGAATCTAAAATCTATGAAGAAAAACATTGTTATTTGTTAGCTGAAAGGGCAAAAGCAAATAAGTCATGGTGCGAATCGCAGAATAGAAAGTTAGTAGCTAAATGATTATTCTCTCGGGAACTAGTATAAACGTTCAGGCGCTTTCCCCGTACAAAACCAGCTAAAGTAAGATTTGATTTTTGTGCAGTGAATATTCCTGAGGAAAGTGCAGCTGACAAGGAAGCCACGATGGGCAAACCGACCTTTGCTGCCTTGAAAGCAACATCACCAGAAATACGTCCACTCAAAGCAATAAAACACAAACCAAAATCCACCTTACTGAAAGCCGCGATCCCTATTACCTTATCCACAGCGTTGTGTCTGCCGACATCTTCAGCCAAACAAACCATCGTGCCGTCTTCCTTGTAAATCGCTGCGACATGCAGTCCTCCTGTTAGCCTGAAGCCTTCGGCTTTAAAGTTTAGTTGGTTGACACTGTCGAAAATTACTTGAGCTTTAACCGATAAGGTTGATTCAACTTCAGGAGTCTTCCCTTTGTACTGGTAAGGTGAGCCGCTGCCGCACGCGGACAAGATAACGCGTGCATGTAGCCTTGAAATCTGGATTCTATCTTCAACTTTAATGTTGGGTTTTAGTTTGACGATGCAAGTCCCTTCTTTTTCATTTAGTACTGCTTTATCAATTTCATCTATTGATTTTATGATTCCTTCCGATAGCAAATGCCCAACTGCAAGTTCTTTTAGGTTTGTGGGTGAACACAGTATGGTTGCCCAAAAAGTTGTGTTCACGAATAATTGAAGTGGAACTTCTTCTGCGACGTAATCAACCATTTTCTTGGCTTTTCCAGTCAACAAATCAATTTTTACGATGTCAACTTGATGCATAATATAGTCCTCGCATTGTTGTTTTTTGAACCCAATGGTATTGATAAGGCATTCGGCTTCTTGAATTATACTAAAATTTAGAATTCTCATTCAATTTGTTCAGTTGCATTTTAAGCTATTGTTGTGCTTCTTATCTGATTAGAAATTAAAGGACTGACCATACAGGGCTTGAGAAATCCATTTTATATATTTATAAGAATAGCAAAATAGAATATCCAGTTACTCTTAAATGAAGTTGTCAAAGGAGCAAAGAAAGATAACAGCCCTAAACCAAAAAAACAAAGACCGATTAGCCGTAATAGGACTTTTAGCTCTAGAAGCATTCTTCATTTTTGGTGCAACAAGCAATTTTTACGGATACATATTTTTAAAAATATACATCGACATCTACCTCGCCATTATCTCAACCATCGGAACCATAATCTTACTTGCATTCCTAATAGTAATTTTCGTAAGCTATTTGGATAAAAGAAAAGTTATAAAGAGCTTTCAAAAACAAGAAAAAAAGAAATTATAGGTATTTTTCGTATGTTTTAAGTTGCGGATTGTTGGCTTTTAAGATAAAGAGTTTTCCTGTGCCTTTCTCTGCGATGTCGCCGAGAAACACGTAGAATGGACCTGCCGCTGATTCAGTGTCGTCAATTTTGACTTTTGGCTTGACAGCGTCAATAGTAAAGGTGGGCATCATTTCCTCTATTTTTCCTGAAACAACTATTTTTCCGCCAGTCATGTTTGTGCCGACTCTTGTGGTTGCATTCTTTTTCAACATGAATAGTTCCATCGCTCATGTGGAAACCTAAGAATTGGCCGACGCTGCTGCCTTTTATCTTGATTAAGCCGCCGTGCAAGTAAGCACCTGAGTCACTTCCGACATTGCCATCTACTACTATTTTGCCGCCTTTCATGCCTTCGCTGTTTCCGCGGTAGGGTGAAGCTAAATAGTCATTTGCGTTTCCGTGAATTTCAATTAAGCCTTTCTTCATGGCGCTGCCTGCCCATTGACCATGCGTCGCCGTTTACTGTGATTTTGCCGCCTAACATTTTCTCGCCAAGGTGCATTCCTGCATTGCCGTTGATGACGATTTCACCGGTTTTCATGCCTTGACCGATCTCGTCTTACTTCGCCTACGTCACCATTGATTGTTATGCTTGGAGTTTCAGCGCCGTCTTCTTCTATTTTAAAGAGGTCACCTAGTCTTTTTCGGTCTGTTTCCTTCATATACAGGCAGCTTTGCGATTTCAGCGGTGTCTTTTCCTTGAAATACATCGGGACTTATGCATTCTGCTTGAACTGGGAAAGTGAATTTCTTCAGCGGAGTTAAAGTTATCATTTTAAACGCTCGCCTTCACAATTATTGGGTCTTTAACCTTGACGTAATGGTCATATACTGGATAATTATCGTAATCAACTGTCCAGTACTGCTTGAATTTCAGCTCTTCATGTCTTCATCAATTTTGCATGGCTCTTTTGTTTGCACGTCAAGCCACATGGTTCTGCCGTCAGCCTTGCCTACTACTTCGCCGTCTTTAACAACGATTTTGCCGTCTTTAATAGTGTAAGCTGCGTGCTTGAACGCTCTGCGCACTGTCTTGTATTTTCGGGCTATGTCGGTTGTTTCAGGATTAATGTTGTATATTGCAATGTCTGCGTCAGCGCCTAACGCCAAGGTGACCTTTGTTTTTGAAGCCCTAAAGCTTTGGCTTGTCCTGCACGAGTCATTATGGCTAATTCATAGAGGCTTAATTCTCGGTTAATTGAGGGTAGCAAGCTCTCTTTTCTGTGCTTTCTTGTGGCAATGCTTTAATGTTGCCATACGTGCGTTCTTGCTGTATAGCCAAGCGAGGATTCTTGGGTAAGCAAAGAATGGCCCGCCGTTTGGGTGGTCAGTTGTCATGAACATTTTCCATGGGTCATTGATCAGCAAAGCAAGTTCTAAGCCGATTGACCATTGTGTTGCGTTTACTGCGTTGTTTTTCTTGTAGTGGAAAGGGATGATTCCGCCGCTGGTCTCGGTTTCCACGTCGCTGTTAACCCATTTGTGCCCACTTAACTGGTAGAGCGTGTACTCGAAGGGACCATCAGCCGTCATGGTTGTGGTGTCTGTGAATATTACTTGTCCCATGTCAAAAGTCATGTGGTTATGAGTGTTGATGTAGCTTGAGATTTCTTCCGCTGCAGACTTCATGTTTCCCCAGCCGTCGCCGCCGAAACTGGTGAACTGCAGGTGAGTAATGTGACCGACGGGTTTGCCGTCAGTATAGGCACGCTTTCCAAAGCCCTCATTGTTTCCAGTGTTGTCGTGTAATTGCCGGGTAACCCAAGATTGTTTGTGTGAAGGTGAATTGAATGAGGCAGGTTGAGCATTTTGTTAACTTTTGCCAAGCCACATATGATTTCTCGTGGAGTAATGCAGAAGTTTGGTACCTGATCATCAATGCTATGAACGTTATGTCCGAAACCCCATGATTCTAATCCGCCGGGGTTAACGATTTTTATGGCATAACCTTTAGTTGTATCCATCATCCAAGCGACGTGTCTTGCGCATCCTTCCATGTCGCCTTTCTGCAAGGTATTCAAGGACAAACCACCAGTCGCCCATCAATGGGTAAGTGGCTTTGTCTAGAAGGGGTATGTCGTTTAATTCTTCATGAGTGTGTTTTGCTTCCAGAGGCGCCATGGACGGGTTCATAACGGTTGTGTAACCCATCTTTGAGTAGCGGTAACCAGTGACGAAAGTTGACGGAATAGAGTAGCCAGTTCCTGACCGTGTCAAGGCTGTTTTGCTTACAGCATCTTTAACATGGTCTTCAGGTCGAACCATTCGACCAGTGTTAACTTCTCCACCTGCAATGTGAGTGTGAATGTCTACGCCGCCAGGCATTATTGTTAAACCCGTAGCGTCAATTGCTTTTAGCTTTGCGTCCGACTTAATTTCGAACGATTTTGCCGTCTTTAATGGCTATATCCATTTTTTCGCCATTAATCCCATTTATGGGGTCAAAGACGAAACCATTTTTTATGAGTAGCTCAGTCATTTTTAAGCCTCCATCTTTTTCTTTTCACGCTTTTTTAGCCTTTGATTACTCTTGACTTCATGAAGTATTTTCTCCAGGATTTCTTCGTCGGAAAATATTCCTTTTGGTGGTTCAACGACTTTCTTAAGTGGAAGTGGTACATGATCCATGCGGTAAGCTGTGCCTTCAACTTCTATGCCGACAAAAGCAGTTGGAAACACTATGTCGCCAAGCATTGCGGTAGCGTTCATGTGTGGATCAATGACTATCAATGGATGCTTAACCATGTTTTCAACGGCGCGTTTTGGGAAGTTTGCGCCTGGATCAGCTGCAATAACCAATGAAGCATCGTTTTCTCCTCGCAAGAGAACATCCATGCATGTTGTTTCTCCAGGATTATATCTGTGGGTAACCCGTTGAGAAGTCAACGCCGTATGGGTAGCCGCTTTGCCAAGCAGAAACCACGTTGGCGCCTGTAACGTTGAAGTGTCCTCTCATAGGCATGATTAAGAATTTTGTCCGGCTGTTCAAGTCGCGAACCAGTTGATATGGCGACTTCTATGTTTCTGAATTTGCCAGCGGTTTGAGTTAAGCCCATGCCGAAGAAGATTACGCCGAACTCGCAATTTACCAATGCATCAGCCACTTCTTTGAGGTATTCAACTGGAACACCTGCAACTGTGTCAACATCAAGTTCTTCGTCACGAACCAGAGCTCGTAGCGCCTGCATTAATTCATAGTCTTTGTTTGGTTCAACTTGAATGAAGTAATCAGCCATTTCTGCAGACATAGTTTTTCGGACGTCAATCACTATTAGTTTGCGTCCACCCTTTATCCATTGCTGGAGGAACGCCGCCAACATAGCAAGCTTGAGGCTTTGAGGTCTGAGCTTCTTACAATACCTAGTCTCTCAGGCGCTTTGAATTTTCTTTTGGCCAGCTTGAGATTTGAGTTTTTGCATGTATGATTTCCATTCGCTTTTCTCAAATCGGCCTTCTGTGAAACTTGTGTATCTTTCAAGGTGTCTTGGGTGTGCACTCCATGGGTCGCATCCCCAGTAAATTATTAGGTCTGCACGGTGCCTAATCTGCCCAAGAGTGCATGTTGGTATACCTACTTCTTGAACACCCAAAATAGATGGACCATGGCATACAACGGCTGTGTTATCAATAATGCCGCCGACTTCTTCAGTTAATTCCATGCCGACGCGTTGAGCTTCAGAACTCGTTGAGCTCCAACCATAAAGAATCGGATAATTTGAGTTTGCAAGAATCTCTGCTGCTTTATGCACAGCTTCATCCATTGAAACTGGAACCAGTTTGCCATCTTTTCGGATAAGAGGCGTTTTGATTCTGTGTTCGCAGTTGTAACCGAGAAACTTGGATTCGCAAATTGCACAGCCATTCTTAACTTTGGTAACTTCGTTGTTTTCAACTGTTAATTCGATGTCGTCACATAAGCAACCGCAAATTGGACAAGTTACAGATTTAACTATTGTCATTTTTTTACCTTCCAAATTCACTTTTAAGAAGCTCTTCCATGGTTAGGACTTGTTTTGTAGGGGCTGGTTCAACTTCAGCGGGAGTTCCCTTAAACGAGGGCATACCTATGCTGGTGGTTTTGTCGCTGCATACAGCGTTTGCCCATGGTCCATAAGGAATGTAAATTAAGCCAGGAGTTGCAGCACGAGGATACTTTACGGCTTTAAGAATAACCGAGCCGTTGACGGTTGTTACTAAAATGTTAGTGTTATTTTTTACACCAAGTTTCTTCATGTCCTCTGCGTCCATGTAACACATTGAACAAGCATCAAAGTACTCTTTTGAAGCTTTTACCTTTCTCTTTGCCGACGCCTTGCTCTATCGTGCGACCTGTAAGCAAAGTTACGTTTAACTTTTGCTCTACCATGATTCCGACCTTACCAATAGAATTTAATCAGTTATATTTAAGAGTGATTTTAAAAAACAAGCAAAATTCACCGTTAACCCGTAACTTGTTGATATAAAACGTACATTATTTAATGGTAATGTTCCATAGTTAAAGATTCATTGATTCTCGAACATTAAATGATTACTTTAGTTTAGCATGTTTTGCTTTGAATGAACGCGTTGTACGTTCTTTTCTTGTTTTTTCGTTTTCACACAGTAACTTTGGACCATCTGAAAGTGACTCCTGATAAACGCCTTAAACCCTTAGCATAAAAGTCCTCTACAGCATCGTCAAACCAACAGACAACATATTTCTTGCCTGGTAGAACTGGTCGATATCACCCATCAAACAGAAGAAATCCTCGATTCTGCAACTGAATCCATCTCTTTCGGAAACGGCCAACTTTTGGCCTTCAAAACCACGAAAGCTTCACGCTCTGGGTGCTCATTATTTTCGCGATAAAAACTCAAACACCGGTTTATGCCAAACAAGCTCAGACAAATCAAACTCCTCCAATATCCCTAATTTGAAGCAATTATTTAACCATATTGCAGGTAGAAATCTCACGTTATTCTTCCTTTCTTTCATAGATAATCACAATCAAAATTGAATCTACTCTGCCCGGAATTGTTACTCTTTGTGTGTTGATCCACCCACTTTCTTGACCAGTGAAACTACGTGGAAACATATCCAATTGGTTTGTTGATCTTGGGTTGTAAATTCGAGATATCCTGTCATGTTTAACTTGAAAATATATTTGCACATCAAAAGGAAGAAGATAGTAGATTGGGTCAAAGTTGTAACTTTCAACATCTCCAGAAGTTGATGCACTATATAACCCCATAGAAAAATTTACTATAGTATAATCTGAGTTTGATTGAGTTGGGAATGCATCTCCACCCTCAGAGAAATGGTTTGTCCAGTTTCTTCAAAATGACCTTTAATACGAATAGGCAAGTATTACGTGTGTTTCAGTGTCACATGGAATGTTGATTGTTGTCCGCCTGGTGGAAGCACAAAGAATATGGTGTAGCTTTCTTTGGTTGAGCCGCCGAAGGCTTCTTTAAAGGGTGTGCCAAGGCGTATTTCTTGCCCTGTGCTCTGTATGTCGTTTAAGATTGGGTAGATTTCTGCTGAGGTGCAGGTGTAGTTTGCTCCGCTGTTCCAGTAGCCTCTGAATATGTAGACATCGGTGTACCCGTTGACGCCGCCCGACATTTTAGTGCAGTTAATAGTCAATTGCCAATTTTCATTTGCAGCGATCGTGAAGGGTACATAAATCGCTGGCACTGAACTATTTAGGAATCTTAGGCAGTCGCTGGTTCCGCTGACTTTAAAATCCAGAGGACCAGTGGGCTGCTGGGTTGGAGCGATTGAAGATAAAAGTAGAAACCACGCTATTGAAGCGGCGACCACGATAACAACAACGATTGAAGCTAAAATTTTTTTGTTCATATCCCTCTTTCCATAGATTTTTTTTTTGGCTTTTACCCTATCGAGCAAGTTTCTGCTCTGCAGCCTTCATATTGAGGACACCTATTATAATTTTTGCAAAAACAAATATTTTATTCGTGGATCAGGACGTTGATGAACCCAAATTTTAGATGTAGAAACTTTAAAAAGCCAATCAACCTCAAATTAAGCTATGAGATATTCTTTCAAGATAGCTTCTGCTTGGGGTATCCCGATTGAATTGCACATCACTTTCATACTCTTAATTCTTGCAGTTCTAATCTTATCCATACCTACCCAACAGTTTTACACTTTCTTTATTGTTCTATTCTCTATTTGTCTTCGTAGTCTTCCATGAACTAGCACATTCCGTCGTAGCACGGAATTATGGAATAAAGGTTCGAAAAATCATTCTCTACCCTATCGGCGGAGTTTCAGAAATAGAAGAAATCCCAGACAATCCATCGCAGGAGTGGCGGATGGCGGTTGCTGGACCCTTCACAAGTCTTGTTTTAGGAGTTGTTCTTCTCTTAGTTAGTTTTGCAATTTTGCCGCAAACATTTACCTTATACACTTTCACAACGATTACAGGCAACTTTCTAACAGATCTCGCAGTTCTAAACATTTTTCTCGGTCTTTTCAATTTGATACCAGCTTTTCCGATGGATGGTGGTAGAGTCTTTAGAGCGTTATTGGCTGAACGCTTAAAATATTCGGATGCAACAAGATACGCCGTTTACATAGGAAAAATATTCGGTATCGCTATGGTTCTCATTGGCTTTGTATATAATTTCCTTCTGATTTTAGTGGGAATTTTTGTTTACATAGGCGCCAGCGAAGAAGCAGAACAAACCATAATCTCCACCACATTAGCAGGTGTACGAGTTAAAGATGTCATGCAATCAGAAATTGGCTCCGTAACTCCCCAACAAACCATCAGCGAAGCTTTGGAAATGATGTTCAAGAACAGATACCATGACGCTTTGGTGGAAAAAGACGGCGTCTTTCAAGGGATCGTCACATGGACTGAGCTCATGAAAGTAAAACCGGAACAACGCAGCACTCTCAAGGTTGAAGAGATGCCGATGAAGAATATTTCAGTTTATGAAGATGAGTCGATTCTTGAAGTGAACAAACTCATAACTAGAGAAAAAATTGACCTCATCCCAGTCGTTGATAGAGAAATGCGCACGAAGATTGTTGGTATTTTAACCAGTGAAGCCATCGCCAAAGCTTACGAAAAATCAAAAAACCAATAACTACTGGATAGTTAGCTGAATTATAGAAAACAGTATGTAATTTCTCTGATGGACAAACCCTATTATCCCAAAAACTAACCATTGTGTGTATAGAACAAGATTAATCGATATTGCCAATGAAGTGAAAACCTTGGGCACAGAAATACATACTTTCACATCGCTAAAAGATCTAACTGAGTATTTAGTCATTCAAACAAGTCAGTACAAATCGTTGTTTGAAGATTACAGCCAATGGCTAGGCACAGTCCTAAGAGATGCTGAAACCAGCCACAAAAATGAGGAATGGTACCAAAAATCAGCTGCCTTACAAAAAACCCTCAAAGCGCATTCAAAAAAGCCAGTGGAAACAGATAAATCAAAGAAGGGAAGTAAAGGCGGAAAAGGCAAGGAAGAAGCTTCGTGTTGGGTTCAATCAGGGGACATAGCGATCTCGTTCACCGAGCAGGGTCAAACAGAAATTTTGTTTTTAGCCATAGAGAAAATTAACGTTAAAATTCAAGAATTCGAGAAGTTTAAAGCAACGGTGCAGCAGCTTGCCCGCTTGGGTTTAGGAACAACAGTTAACTACATAGTGTACATCGAGGAGGATGTTCCTAGAAAAATAGTGTTAAAACAGAAAGCCAACAATAAAGGAGACGAAACATTCAAGTTTATGGCTGAGCTTTCCGTCCCAGCCTACTATAATAGCTCTAACAACCCATAAGACCGATAACAATTGGTTTTTATGGTAGTTTAATGGATTGGTAGAATACAAAAGTTAAATATGAAAATAGCAGAATTGAAATAGAGAGGAATTAGCCGTAAATCCGCAGTATTCTGTTTCAGGAGTAATAGTTTCGATTAGTCTGAATAGCTTACAGGCTGAAAGAACCGGCGTTTACTCGGCAGCAGAAGAATTGTTTTTCGATATCAACGCGAAAATTGAAGAGCAGAAAAAAGAAAATAACCAGGTTACGCTTTTCTTTAACTTGTTAATTTCCACTAAACCAAACGTCGTAAAATACTCTACTTCAGGCACCGTTACCATGTCGGGTAAACCTGACGATATCAAGAAAAAACTCGAAGTTAACCCTAAAACCAAGATCCCCCAAATTCTCTTCACAATCTACCAACACGTCTTCAATTCAATCTACATTTTGTCATCCAATCTGAATACGCCTTATCCACCGCCTGATCTGCTCCACCCAATGGCGGAAAAGATACAGATTCTATCTAATGCATCATCAAACCAAACGGCGCCAGAGAAATTAGAAGTAACACCTACTGCATCTCCGACAGTTGCAGCAGCCGCCGTTACAGCGCAAGCTACAGAGAAGAAGTAACCCATACCAGAGTTTTTAGCTTCTTTCTTTTGAGCGATGCCACACATTTTTTTAGAAATATTCCTGATATTACTGAAACTGCAATAGTATCAAAATTAGAACAACCTATTAAACGGTTTTTCAGCGATTAATATATTGGAGAAGGAGAACAATTGCAGACAACGGTGGCTACTTTACTTTTGATTACTTCTGCGGTTATTCTTACTTGCGTAGTTGTCGATTATGCTGTGGGCATAATTCAGGCGACTCTTAATACAGACAATATACCGCAACTTGCCAGAATAAGAAATATTGAAAATGGCATACAAAATCAGACGGACAGCTTTTTTAATCAAACCTCACCAGAAATTCCAACTCAGCAGGGTCCATAACTTCCTTTCCGAAATCGAATTTTTATGGTTAAACAGGTTTTTTGCTGATTTATTTTTTGCTGATTAGAAATACTGTTTTAGACTTCATAAGCCCTAAAATGGAGAACTACATATTCCAGAGAGAAGATTCATGTCGAGTGCATCACCAGAGGTTTCCCCAGAGATTTCACGATTCGACGCTGAAAATGCAACGTCTTTGACAGCGGATTTCTTAAAGCGGTTAGGTTACAAAGGAAGTTGGCTACCCATGAAAGTATCTTTAGATGGGGATCTCTATGTGGTCGAAATGATGTTTCAGAAGTTAAGCGCCAAAGTGCAGATAAATTATAAAACCAAAGAAATTAAGGAATACGAGCTTCAGCAGGGTGAAGGCGAGTCAGGTGGGCTTTGGCAAGTCTAAGGGAATAATCATATTTTTAGTTGCTGCGATATCAATCGGCGTTGTGTTTGTAAAACTGATCGGAGTATTTTGATCAGAAAACAGTTTTTCAAGGGAAGCCTTAAGTGCCCCAGAACCTTATATTAGGTTACCAAGTTTGCATTTCTCCTGTCCAGATATTTTTGGCTTAAGTGGAGCAGCTAAATTTGGATGGGCGAGTGGAAAAATGAAGATATTTGAGGCTATGGTATTTAAAAGGGAAATTGGGGCAAACTGCAGTTTAGATGTAAAGATGCTCGATACTCTAAAAGATGGAATTGTTTTAACAATTGAGCAGGACTTGGTAAATGGCAGCAACCTTTTGTTCATTAAAGATTTCGTTAGCCAACATAATTTAAGTTTGCTTTTAGATAGTGAATGTTACTTTATTTCTACAAATGCCTTAAAACCATCCAGCTTATCTGTTTGGGAAAACTAAATCCAGAAAGCATTCACCAGGATAAAAATTTGAAGCCAAAAAAAGATTTGTCTTCTTTCTGAGCATTTTCATTTTTTTCCCTTTTTTGGCGTTCAGTTTTTAATGATATTTCTAGCAAGCGTCTCTTGTTATAGCGATAAATGTAGCTGACAAAGAAACGGCTAACAATTCCTAACCAGCAAAATGCTCCAACAAGCAGCCATATACCGTCTTTAAACATTAATCCGCTAAGGGTGTAGAGTAAAAGAGCAAAATATCCTGCGAGGTATCCTGCTTTTTTTGCCCGTTCCGAAATTAATTTTAAAGCCATTCCTTTCCCTCGTCTTTACTCTTAATAAACATGCCACAAAAAAAAGCATATAAGCGATACTTCGCTAAATCGGAATATGTCGAATAGTATCATAATTCATTTTAATGAGCTAAGTTCAGAAAGTCAAGAAGAACACTTCTTTAAGTTCAGGACTAAGGTTTACTTGTAAAACATTTGAAAAAACGTAACACAAATAATTAATGGATATTCATCAGCACAACCCAAAATAATGATAATTCTATTAAAGAAAATAATTTGTTTGGTGGGGCTGCCCGGATTTGAACCGGGGTCTATAGCGCCCGAGGCTACAAGCCTGGACCAAACTAGCCGACGGCCCCTTCGACAGTTGGCTTCGATATGTTTTTAGTGGTTTCTTACATTAAGGTTGGCTTGGCTTTAAACTTTAGCGGTTAAGGTTTTCCTTTAAAATATGGCAACCATTGCACTATACATTCGGATCAGCTCAGTAAACCCCTTACAAAAACTTAAAGGACAGGTCAAAAAGAAAGTTAAGGAGGATTTTCTTCGCATTTCTTGTCCTTATAGGGTGTACTCAAAACATCTTTTACACGATTTGTAATTACCGGACCCAAACCATGCACCGCTTTCTCCCAATCATCCACGTTAATCAATGCATTCATTGGGGTCTGATAAGAATCCAAAATCGCAGTTGCTTTTTCCCGTCCAATACTAGGTAAACTTGCAACAAAATAGACTTGAGCATCAGAGAGGGTATCACATTTCTTGAACGGATGCACCACTGCACTTCGTTTTTCAACGATTTGCTCTTGCCTAGCAGCTGTGTAGAGGAAATCAATGGTTTCTTTCTGTGAAGCAGTGTTAACGATGGCTATGCCGTTTTTGGCAAGGTTAAAAATGGCACCCCAAATTGAGGCAGGCGAAATGTTGCTATACTTATAGATTATAGGCATATAGCCTTCAAGGACGATGAGGGATTTTGGGTAAACATCTTTTAATCGGAAAAGTTGCTCGAAAAGGTAGCGTCTGGTTAGGGTGTAGACGAAGTCATTGACGGTTTTACGTTCAACGGCACATTGGTCGCTGAGTATGTAGTCACCTTTCTCAAGCATCTCCGTTTTTAAGTTGACACCTTTCTCGACCAATCCCAACGCAATTTTTTTTGCGCTACTTGCTTCACGACTATCCATAATGATGGTTGGTTCGTCGCTAGGCTTCTTTTTCTCACCGATGAATGGAACCAACGTTTCCATACCAGACATACAGTCAACTCTTTAGAAGTGCGGTTACGTTGAAGCGATTAATTTTGTTTTCGATTTTAGTTTTAGTATCTAAAAAACCAAAATTATCATTAATTTTAATAAGTAATTAAAATGAGGGTTTTTACTTGAAGTAAAAGAAAGCGAGCTGTTTCTTAGTTCGTTATCAGTTTAAGTTATTTTTCCTATTTCTCTGTTTGAACGTGATAGCTGTGACCGCAATGGCTGCTATTACAAAGATTGGCACGCAGATTATCCATTGTGCTGCTGATGCAGTATCGCTGATTGAGTTAGAAGCGTTACCAATCGTCATTGTAATAGTATGTTGGCTATGAGAGTACGTAAAGGATATGAGCCATGAGTCAGCTTGGGATTCGCTGTTAAAGGAAATTTGGTTGCCGTCAATGTAGGTTTTCAAGGCTGGAAATGTCGCTTATGAGAGTTTTTGGAATGTAGATTTCAACGTATCCTTTTGTGCCTGAAGGTCCCGATACGATGAAACCTAATTCTTGAGTTGTAGAATTGAAAGCGAACTGCGTTACTGTTGAGTTTGAAGTTAAAGTGAACACGTTTTGTCCTGCATCAGGAGTCAAAGCTAAATTGACGATTTTTGTTGCTCCGTTCATAGTTGAGGTTCTATCGACGGCAGCATTAACCAGATAGTTTCCATTTACGTTTGGCTGCCAAACTGCAGTGAAGTGACCGTCAGGGAGAGTTTTAATCAGAGTTAAGCTTTGCCAAGATTTTCCGCCTGTGACACTGTAAGAAATTAAAACGGGTTGGTCTGAAAGGGGATTTCCGTTTAGAGATAAGTTGCCGTTTATTTCAACTTTAAAGCCGGTTACTGTAGTGGTGCTTCTGCAGGAAAGATCGATTGATGGTGTGGGCAATGAAGGGTTAGGTGTGGGTATGGGTGTAGGTGTTGGTTATAGGTGCGGCTGTTGGAGTAGGAGTTGCAATTATTGCTCCTGAAACATTTAATTTTGATTATTATATGAGTTTGAGAATCTTCGATTGATAAGTAGTGATCTCCTCCACTAGGAGTCGGGGATTGTGACGGTTGTTGAAAAAGAACCTGTTGAACCTGCTGATGTTGTGCCTATGATTTGAGCATTTCTCCATTCGCTAGAAGTCACCGTTCCAACAACGGCGATACCGTCAAATCTTATATAAATTATGCCTGGATGGAACCATTTACCTGAAATCAATAAGCTATCTCCAGGATTGACACTTAACGCTTGAAGCTAAATTAGTGCCGTTACCAAAGAGACTTTGGGCAAATTGGTTTCCGACTTGTGTTAATCCTCGCCAGTACTGTGCATAATCCGCATAGGAGTAAGCAACATTACCTATCTGAGTTCTAAAGGAAATTGCTAGTGGAAGCGTTACTGGAAGAATCCCGCGGATGTTGACTGCTTGTCATAGGTCGGGGATTTCAGCATTTAGAAAAATCTCCGATTGCATCCGAGGAAGTCGAGGTCCAATATGTTCCATGTTCCAAATTTGGGATCTATATAGTAAAGCGTCAACATGAGTTGACGGCGGATAACCTGACGCCGGTAAATTGCACATTAGCACCTCCTGGACCTGAAGAGGCGAAAGCTGCAATGACGCCTTGAAACGAAGATTTTGACGATTACGCGAGTCAATTGAGAATCCTCAACTGCTAGATAATGTTCGCCTGCCTCAACACTTTAGGGAATGTCACTGTAGTGCTGAAAGAACCATTTGAATTTGTAGCTGTGCTGCCGATGATGTTTGCGTTTAACCATTCGCTACTGGTCACTGTGCCAACGACATTGGCGCTGTCCCATCTGATGTATACAATCCCCGGGTGGAACCATTTGCCTGAGAGCGAAATGGTATCACCAGACCATTGCTCTAACATTTGAAACTAAATTAGTGCCATTTCCATACAGCCCATTGGCAGTTTTGTTTCCAACAGTTTTCAATCCTCTCAAATATTCGTTGTAGTTGGCGTTGCCATAAGTAATGCCAGTTATGGAAGCTTTATACTGGATTGGTTGGGGGCCTCTAGGCAATCGCCGGTACCAAGTGATTTCTTCAAATCTGGTACTTGGGAGTTGCTTGAATCTGGCCGGTTGAATTAGCCAGGGTCGAAGTCAATAAATTCCACGTGTTGAATGATGGGTCGTAATATGAAATATCTACAGTGGATCCAGGGGGGTATTTTGACCCAGTAAATACGATGTCAATTCCTCCTGGTCCAGAGGGCGGCGAAATGTTTAATGTGGAATTATAGAATATTGTGTTAATAGTGAAATACGTATCAGTTACTGCAACTGAAGAAAATATTTGGTCAACTGATTTGATGTAATAGTTACCCAAGAGAAAGGAGATTAGGTATGCTGCCGTTAATCCAGTAATTTCCTACATTCCAAGTTGAAGTATCCTGAGTGTATTGGTGGACTGCAGTTGTATCAATAACATCATAGATTGAAAAAGCAGGGGTATAAACAGAATCACCGGATGATATTTGGGATAAACCGTCTTGACTCCAAAATAAATAGAATGAGGCAGCTAGACCAGGTTATTCCTCCAAAATAGAGGTTGATGTTCCCTCCAGCCGGGACTTGTTGACCAATGGTGCTTGTAGATGTGCTGTTTATTCTGATATTACCAATCGATGATGAAACAAAAGAAAGATAAGCTGGTATAACCAGCGCAATTATGAGAAAAGTTATCAAAAAGACTCTTGGGTTAAATCGTAACACAGCCAATCGCCTAGTCGGTAATTGTTGTTTCCGCTTATTAATTCTTCGATTTATTCATAAAAAAACAAATCTAATCTTATAGGCGACCTACTTTAATCATTATTGATTTCTATGCAATCATTAATTTGAACAGGTGTTTTTAATCTGTTGAAATAAAGTAAAAGTAAGGAAACCATTTTAAAATGATACTTTATCTATACAAGTATAAGTTAAAATCATCCATCTTGGGGCAAGCAATGAAAAGAGCATTATCAGCTACTATACTTATTTTCATAATAGCTGTTGCAATGTTCATTGGAATTTTGTTAGCTCAAAATGATTCGCCTAAAATCTCGGAAAATCCCCAAGCATATGTCGGTGTGGCATACTGCGGAAACTCTGTTGCCCAAGGCAAACAAATGATAGATAAAGTGAAAAGCTACACAAACCTTTTCGTATTACAGTCAGGCTTATTGGAGAGGGATTTAAAAAGCGTTGATGAATTAGGCGACTATGCAGTTTCTGCGGGAATGTATTTTCTGCCTTATTTTGGCACTATTGTTCAATCTTCCTTTTCAGTTTGGCTTGAGTCGGCTAAACAAAAATGGGGAACTCACCTTTTAGGAGTTTATTACGCTGATGAACCTGGAGGAAAAATGCTTGATGGCAACGTCGAATTCAAAGATGCAGTAACGGGAGATACAATAACTAAAACCACATACGGAGACATAGCAGTCCAAAAAACCAACGGTATAGTAATCAATTATCAACTTGGAGGAATAATTCATCTCTACGAACCAAACGGCAACCAGGACATGAGCGAAGAAACCCTTTACCCGAACGGCACAATTCAAGTCGTTAAACCAGCTGCAACAAGTTTTAGTTTCAACAATTACCAACAACTCCTAAACTGCAAACCTTTCACAGACCTGAACGACACTGCCCAAAGATTCAACGCACGAGACAATAACAATATAGAATTTTTAAAAAACTCCACCACGGTCTTTACTTCTGATTATGCACTTTATTGGTTTGATTATTTGTCTGGTTACGATGTGGTTCTAGGTCAGGTTGGATGGAATTTATCGATGAATCAGCAGATTGCGCTTATGCGTGGGGCAGCGGATTTGCAGAATAAGAGTTGGGGAATAGTGATCACTTGGAAATATCAGCAACCACCATACCTTGCAAATGGAAGCGAAATCCTAGGCCAAATGCGCACGGCCTACGAATGTGGAGCCAAATATTTCGTCTTGTTTGATTATTATGTTGATTCAAATAACAGTGTTTACGGTACCCTGACGGAAGATCATTTTCAAGCGCTAAAATCATTCTGGAATAATGTAGTAAATAACCCTAAGATGGTTCAAGGGTCAATTAAAGCTAATTCTATTTTGGTTTTGCCCCAAAATTATGGTTGGGGAACAAGATGGGATGGAGACAAAATTTGGGGAATATTTTTGCCTGATGCTAAAACGCATCAAGCTTGGGACTTAATGCAGACATCCCTTAGTAATCACGGGTTCAATCTTGATATTGTTTATAACGACACACAATTTCCACTGACCAAAGATTACCAAAATGTCTACTCAATCTAACGATTTTAGATAAGTCTATTTTTATTCGTATCTTGTTAAGAATAGGGGTTTTTTGGCTTCTTTTCTCCTTAATTCCAAGGGCACATCTTTGAGTGCGATCTGAGCCAAATTTGCCTCAATTTTAACAGGCTCTTTTTTGAGGTAAACGGATTTTCCATTTGTATAATCCATACAGCCCACCCAGCCTTATGATAGCACTTCCAACCATTCCATAAAAACAATTGTGACTGTCACGACACAACAATAAACATAAAACTACAAAACTGACTCTTTCTGCATTAGAGTTTACATTAAAACTTGAAAGACTTTATAAAATCTTGTTTATCAGATTGACAAAAAATAAATGAAAGGGGGTTTATGGACCCTTTTTGGTGATTTCTTTAATTGCGCCTGCTGCAACGGTTGTGCCCATGTCTCGGATTGCGAATCTGCCGAGTTCTGGGAAGTCAATGAATGCTTCAACTGCGATTGGATGGAGTGGTTCCATGCGTACCCATGCTGCATCTCCTGTTTTGAGGTAGCTTGGGTGCTCTTCGGAAACTTGTCCTGTGCGTGGGTCAATTTTCTTGATGAGTTCAGTGAATTTGACTGCAATTTGTCCTGTGTGGAAGTGGAGTACTGGAGTGTATCCTGCTGCGATTGCAGTTGGGTGGTAGATAACGATAATTTGTCCGATGAATTCTTTTGCTACGGTTGGTGGGTTGTCCACTGGACCTGCAACGTCTCCGCGGTGAACATCAGTTTTTGCGATTCCTCTGACGTTCATTCCGATGTTGTCGCCTGGTTCTGCCATTGGGATTTGTGTGTGGTGCATTTCGATTGATTTTACTTCAGCAGTTTTGTTAGATGGCATAAAGACTAAGGTTGCTCCTGGTTTTAGTGTACCAGTTTCGACTCTGCCGACTGGGACTGTTCCAATGCCCGTGATGCTGTAAACGTCTTGAATAGGAACACGTAGTGGTTTGTTGGTTGGTTTTGGTGGAATCTCGAGAAGGTCGAATGCTTCCATCAATGTTGGACCGTTATACCATGGCATCTTTTCGCTCTTCTTGATCAGGTTGTCGCCTGTCCAGCCTGAAACAGGTATAAAGTTAACTTTCTCAATCTTGTAGCCGACCATCTTTAGCATTCTTGAGATTTCATTTTTCATTTCGTCGTATCTATCTTTACTCCAGTTAACTGAAGCATCATCCATTTTGTTAATAGCAACGATTAGTTGGCGTATACCTAAGGTGAATGCTAGGAATGCGTGCTCACGAGTCTGGCCGCCTGCTCCAATTCCTGCTTCGAACTCGCCTTTTTTTGCTGAGCTGAAAAGAACAGCTGCGTCGGCTTGGCTAGCTCCAGTAATCATGTTTTTGATGAAGTCTCTGTGGCCTGGCGCGTCAATGACGGTCATGTTGTACTTCTTGGTTGGGAATTGCAGGAATCGAAGGTCAATTGTGACACCTCGTTCTCGTTCTTCCTTCAAGTTGTCTAAAACCCAGGCAAAGTGGAAAGTTGCTTTGCCCATTTTTTCGGCTTCTTCTTTGTAGGCGTCGATCGTTCTCTGGTCAATTACGCCTGCAAGATATAGTAAGTGGCCTGTGGTTGTAGATTTTCCATTGTCAACGTGCCCCATGATGATGATGTTTAGGTGGGGTTTATCGCTTTTGCTCATTTTTTCATCCTCTGCTAATTTATCCTAATTTTGTAAATTCGTTAACACATCAGTC
Source organism: Candidatus Bathyarchaeota archaeon (assembly GCA_963842545.1). Taxonomy (GTDB): domain Archaea; phylum Thermoproteota; class Bathyarchaeia; order Bathyarchaeales; family Bathycorpusculaceae; genus Bathycorpusculum. Next base: position 84,786 of record CAWJGR010000023.1, on the reverse strand, counting down.
TTTCCGATTATTTTAATATTGCGATGTTGTTTTCGCTTGAAATATGGCTTAAAAACCACCAAATTTAAGAAAAATCCATTGCAAATTGCGAAATTCCGTTAAAATGAAGTCTATATTAGTTGACAACTATCGGTTCTTGTTTAACGTCTTTTGGCATCAAAATTTTGATTATAAAGAGCTCAAGTTCTTTCAATAAGCTCGATTAATGTTCCATCTGGGTCTTCAATAAAAGCAATAGTTGTATGTTCATTCAATTTGAAGGGTTGATCGGTTACAATTACATTTTCTTTTTTCAAGGCTTCAATAGTTCTATTGATGTCGGCAACTTCAAAGCCCAAATGATCAAACAATCTCTCTTCATACTGGGGCTGAAGAAACTTGTTCTGGTTGTGATAATAAGTTAATTCAAGGATGCAGCCTTTACGTTCGATGTCTTGTAGAAAAGCGATTTCAGCGTTAGTTTGTTTGATTTCGCTGCGACTTTGTAGTTTTAAGCCGAAGAAGCGAGAGTAGAAATCGATAGATCGTTCCATATTACTTGTACGTATGCTTGTGTGGACAAACATTTTTCATCTGTAATATTTCTGGAGTGGTTTGTTATAATTGTTTAGCTTGAGCGTTTTTTAACTTGTTCATCTAACGTTTTGTTTACAAGTGCGTCTGCCCGTTGGGTTTGAGGATTGCTTCTTGGAACGTTAATAAAACTGATTTTTCTAAATCGAACCTTCAATTGGACGACTCTGCGCCACAGCTGCCATAATTGCTCATTTTTTACAGCGTATTCTCCGTTGAGTTGTTTTGTGACCAATTCGCTGTCCAAGTGGCAAACGACTTCCTGCGTCTTCGTTTCGATGGCAAAATTTAATGCGAACAACAAAGCTTCGTACTCTGCTTGGTTATTGGTATGAACCCCTATGAAACAGGAATCTGCCTTTACAGTTTCTCCTCCCTCGTTCAAGGCTACAAATGCTATGGCTGCGGGTCCAGGGTTGCCTCTTGCTCCGCCATCAGAGTAAATCATTAGTCTCTGGCTCATGGGGCTTATTCACTTGTAACCATTTTAGCTTTGATAGTTATTTAAATCGTTAAGATTGCATTTTCAATTTTTAACAATTTCCAGAGTAAAATAATTCTGTTTATATACTAAAATAAAATTGCTTAAAGGCGTAAAACAATTTTTTCCGTGAAGGGCTGAATTATTTTTGCGAAGTTCGTCGATTGTTTCTGGAGAATAAGGTTTGAATGTCTGATACTTTTTATCAAGGGTATCTTCGGGAACGAATTGTTGAAGTGCATGAGTTTTTGAGCCTTTTACCATCTCACCTATGCATGTCGCATCTTGCGCCGTAACGAGTTCTGGAACGGCGGTTGTGCGGAATTCGTAGGGTACTTTACCTGTTTTGAGGATTTCCATGGTACGCATGAATCCGGTTGTGTCTTTGGCGCCAAGTAACTTGTACTTGTCAGTGCAGGTCTTCACATCCATAGCCACATAATCCACGTATCCCAAGCATTCCTCGAGTGTGTCTGGGAAGAAACCGTTTGTATCTAACTTCACCATGAAACCGCGCTCTTTGAGTTTCGCCAAGAATTTTGGCAATTCCTTATGCATACACGGTTCCCCGCCAGTCACCACTACTGCGTCGACGTATTTTTTGCGGCTCTCTAAAATCTCCAATGCGAGCCCTTCCTGTAGAAACGGCGGCTGTGGATCAACAGCTATGCGCCAGTTGTGGCAGAATGGGCATCGAAGATTGCAACCTGGCGTAAAGAGCACCGCTAGCTATTCTATCGGGGTAATCCACGAGACTGATTTTTTGTATTCCACTAAACTTCATTTTGGAGGATTTCTCCTTAAACTGTTAAGGGCGCTGAAGATATGACGGTTGATCGGTCGAAGGTTTTGCGTATATTAAATTCTGCCTGTTTTCCATCGTTCCATTGGTCAACTGGACGTAGGTATCCGACGACTCGTGAGTAGACTTCGCTAGGTGCTCCGCAGACGGGGCATAGTTTGTGTTCGCCTGTTGTGTAGCCGTGGGTTGGACAAATGCTGAAAGTTGGGGTTAAGGTGAAGTAGGGGAGCTTTGAGTTCCAAGCGACTTTTTTGATCAGTTCTGCAGCTGATTTCCAAGATTGTAAGCGTTCGCCAAGGAAAATATGGAACACTGTGCCGCCTGTGTAGAGTGACTGCAGAGTTTCTTGGTGGTCGAGCGCGTCGAAGAGATCTCCTGAGAAGTCTACTGGCAGTTGGGAAGAGTTGGTGTAGAATGGTTCGGCATGGTTTGCATTTATTTGTTTTTGGTTGGCGAAGATGATGTCTCGGTACCGTTTTTTGTCTATGCGTGCAAGACGATAGGAGGTGCCTTCAGCAGGAGTGGCTTCAAGGTTGTAGATGCAACCTGTTTCCTCTTGATAATCAGCTAAGCGGTCACGCATGAAAGTAAGCATCTTCATGGCGAAAGCTTGTCCATCTTTGGAGGCAATGTTTTGTCCCAGCAGATTTATGATTGCTTCGTTAACGCCAACTATGCCGATTGTTGAGAAGTGGTTCTTCCAGAACTTGTCGTATCCTTCCTTAACATGACGCAGGTAACGTCGTGAATACGGATACAAGCCGTTATCGGTGAATGCTTCAAGGACTTTACGTTTAATCTCTAAGCTTGATTTAGCAGTCTCCATCAGAGTCTCCAAGTCGCTCGAAGAATTCGTCTTCGTCTTTGGATAGGTAGCCGATTCTTGGAATGTTTAAAGTGACTACTCCGATGCTGCCTGTTAATGGGTTGGCACCGAAGAATCCTCCTCCTCGTTTGCGGAGTTCACGGTTGTCTATGCGTAGGCGGCAACACATGCTGCGGACGTCTTCTGGTTTCATGTCGCTGTTAACGAAGTTGCTGAAGTATGGAACCCCATATTTGGCGGTGACTTCAAAGATTGCCTGCGAAACTGGGAGTCCCAGTCGAAGTCCTTTGTTATGTTGTAGGTGGGAATTGGGAATGTGAAGACTCTACCTTTTGAGTCGCCTTGGCGCATGCCTTCAGCGAAGGCTAAGTTGAACATTTCCATCTCTTTGGTCATGTCGCCGTAGGTGTCTTGGGTGACTTTGCCGTTGTAGAGGACGGCTTCGTTCTTCATGAAGTCTGGAACCGTTAAGTCCAAAGTTAAGTTGGTGAAGGGTGTTTGGAAGCCTACTCGGGTTGGTACGTTCATGTTGAAGAAGAATTCCTGCAGTGCCTGCTCGACTTCTTTCTGGTTTAGGTGGTCATAGCGTATGAATGGGGCAAGGTATGTGTCAAAGTTGCTAAACGCCTGTGCGCCTGCCGCTTCACCTTGCAATGTGTAGAAAAAGTTTACGACTTGCCCAAGTGCTGTGCGGAAGTGTTTTGCGGGTTTGCTCTCTATTTTGCCTGATACTCCACCGAAGCCTGAAAGTAACAGGTCGCTTACGTCCCAGCCGACACAATAAGGTCCAAGCACACCTAAATCGTGAATGTGCATGTCGCCTGAAAAGTGTGCTTCCGCGATGTTCTGAGGGTAAATGCGGGCTATCCAGTATTTGGCAATAACTGTGGATGAGAGGTAATTGTTTAGTCCCTGCAGTGAATAACTCATGTTACTGTTTTCTTTTACGCGCCAGTCCTCAACTTCAAGGTACTGGTCAACCATGTCTGAAGAACTAAGCAGCGAAGCTAACTCACGCATGTCTGTGTGCTGTTTGCGGTAGAGGATGTAGGCTTTCGCTGTTGAGGCATGACCGTTTTCGATTAACCGTTTTTCAACGAGGTCTTGAATTTCCTCAACTGTGGGGACACCATCGTCACCATACTGCTTGTTTAGTAAAGCTACGACTTCGTCGCTGATGCGTTTAGCTTGTTCTTTATCTTTTCCGCCTACTGCTTTTGCAGCTTTCCAAATGGCAATTGTAATTCGTTCTTGATCGAAGGGTTCTAATTTACTATCACGTTTTAGTACGAACTTCATTGTTTTTTCACTTCCAAGAGTAATTTCCTGAAATCTTCAGGCTCTTCAAACTGTTTGTAAACTGAAGCGAATCGAATGTATGCGATTCGGTCAACAGTTTTTTAGGTATTTCATGATTGAATCGCCGATTTCTCCGGATGCAACTTCCTCAGTGCCTTTAAGCATGAGATCTTGCTCGTACTTGCCCTGCTAACTCGTTGATTTGGCTCATGGTAACTGGGCGCTTTTCACATGCTTTTTGTAAGCCGCGGATGATTTTGTTTACGTCGAAACGTTGGAGTTCGCCGTCCTTTTTTCTGACCATGAGTTCGACTGGTTTCGAGGTATTCGTAGGTGGTGTAGCGTTTGCCGCAGCTTAATGCATTCTCTGCGTCTGCGTGTGGTGTTCTCTGGGGAATCGCGTGTTTCAAGGGTTTTTGAATCTTCTGAGTTGCAGTATGGACATCTCATGGTTTATCATACTCATTGCTGTGTACATATATAGTGTTAGCGAACTTAGTCTACACACTACATTTAGCGCATATATAAGGTATTTTCACATCAAACATGCAAAACAACGAATAACCCTACATGACAAGACCATGAAGTTTAAACAAAAAACACAAAATAAAAAAAATCAAAATAAGCCCTTTTTCGCCAAAAAACCCATTTTCAAGCAAATACATCTTTGGTTAAGGCTTGCGCAAACAATATAATTAAAATCTCAATATTCATTATTACCTTATATCTTATCCAAACCAGAACAAGAAAATGGTGAAACTTTGCAGCCAAAAATCGTAAAAGCCAACTCATTAAACCCTTATTTAACCCCTGAACGCTGCTACATAGCCGAAAATTTCAGCGACAAAAAGGTCTCAATCGCACATGCAACAGTAAAGCCAGGAATTACAACTAAAGCGCATCATCTTGAGAACATTCAAGAAATCTACATTATAACTGCTGGAGAGGGTAAAGTAACTTTCAGCGGCTTAGAACCAACCGCAGTGAGTGTGGGTGATGTTATCATTATTCCAGCAGGAGCATCTCAGAAAATAACTAACACGGGCAAAACTGACCTTGTAGTTCTACTGCGTTTGTACTCCGAGGTTTACTGAAGCCTGCTATGTTGATGACGAAACAGAAAAACCGCTTTAAGAGATATATGTCGATTGTGGAAATAGCAGTTATAAGCGTGAATTAACGATATTGTGTTTTGAGGAGAAAGGAGAAGCTCCTTACGTTTCTTTAATCAAAACGTTAACTTGTTTTTAAGTCATCCATGAACTCGCTTAAGTCAAGTGTGGAAACGCCGTTTTCGTCTTTTAGCTGCTGTTTCGCGGGTGGATTCTGGAGGTAGAATGGTATTCTTTGGGCAAAGCGTTCTTGGAAAGTGGGTTCTAACTCGTTTTTGTAGAAGACGCCGATTGGGATTTTGTCGCCCCATTCCTGCGCTTTCTCTAAGCCAGCAACTTTTTTCTTAAACTCCTCGCTTGCATCATGCACCACCGGGTCAAAGCCTGATTCTTCCAGTTTGTATAGCCTTGATTGCGGCTTGCCTGAGGCGTCTTTGCGGTCTTCGCCAGCATACCAGTCTTTTGTGTTTATGTCATTGTAAACTGGGCAAGGCTGCAAGCATTCAACAAGCGCCAAACCCTTGTGTTCGATTGCTTGCTTAATCGTGTCTTTGAGGTGCATGACGTCGAAAGCATAGGACCTTGCAACGAAGGTGTAACCGGCAGTTATCGCAAGGGCAACTGGGATTATGGCTTCGTTAATGTTGGGTTTCGGAAGTGATTTTGTCTGCATTCCAAGCCGAAGAGTTGGAGAAGCTTGCCCCTTTGTTAAACCGTAAACACCGTTATTGTATAGCAGATAAGCCATATCGATGTTTCTTCTCCCAGTGTTAACAAAGTGCCCTGCACCAATACCGAGCCCATCGCCGTCGCCGCCGACGCCAATGACTTCGAGGTTTGGATTCGCGACTTTAATACCCATGGCAAAAGGCAAGAACCTTCCGTGGAGTGTGTGGACACCATTGACTTTAACAAAATGCGGCGTTTTAGCAGCGTTACCAACTCCTGAAACAACTACCACGTTGTGGGGTTCAAGGTTGAGCTCTGCCAAGCGCCATCTGCAAGGCACTCAGGATTCCGTAGTCTCCGCATCCTGGACACCAGTCAACGTAGACGTCTGTTTTGTATTCTGAAGCTTTATGCGCCAAGCATCAGCACCTGCCTTTCGGCTGCTTTATCATGTTAAAATCATTCTTGATTGCTTGGTAGACTTCGGTTGTCATCATGGGTCTACCAGTGTATTTGAGAATGTAATGGGTAGGTTTGATGGTTGTGTGCTCAGTTATTACACCGCCAAGCTGGGCTGTTGCGTTGTCTTCTATGTCGATTATGCGTTTTTTGCCCGCTAACAATTGTTTTAGATTGTGCAGAGGGAAGAGGATGAATCATACGCACCTGAATAAAGCCTAAGCTTGAACCTTCTTCTTTTAGCTGGTTTAATGATTCGATTATTGCGCCTTTAGGTGAACCCCAACTGACCACAATGTTCTCTGAGTCTTTATCGCCGAAAAATTTCACTTTCATTTCCAATGGCACTTCCTTATCGACTAATTCAAGTTTTTTCAAGCGTTTATCCATCATTTTTCGTCGGTTAATGGGTTCTTCGTTGATGTTTCCCATTTCGTTGTGTTCGTCGCCGCTGCACCATTGCACACCGTTCTTTGTTCCCAGAAAAGCTCGGGGCGATACGCCTGTTTCTGTGAATTGGAAACGTTTGTAAACTTTGCCTTCAAGCTCTTTTTCGCCAACGATTAAGCCTCGGTCAATTTTGACTTTGGCATAGTCAAAAACTGGGGTAAGTCTGCGATGAGTTCGCCATGCCCTTATCTAGCAAATGAATTACTGGCATCTGATATTTCTCAGCTAAATTGAAAACTTCCGCTGCATCAAAGAAACATTCCTCAATATCGCCTGATGCAAGGATTATTCTTGCGAATTCTCCATGAGCCGCATGCATCGCAAACCGCAAATCCTGCTGGCTATGCCTTGTCGGCTGCCCAGTTGCTGGTCCACCACGCTGATAGTAGTGTTATTACCAAGGGCACTTCGTTGTTGCCTGCCCACCCTAAGCCTTCAGCCATCAAAGAAAAACCTGGACCTGACGTGCTTGTTGCTGCCCGCGCACCTGTTAAGCAAGCGCCTGAAGCCGAATTTACTGCGGCAATTTCATCTTCTGTTTGCAAAACGATTATGGCTTCTTGGCTCCCTTTTTTGGTTTTTAGGATTTCGTGGGCTTCCAAGTATTCACTTTCGTCTGCTGCTGGGGTGATAGGGTAGTATGTTTGTACTCTGCATCCGCCCAGAACTTTGCCCATGGCGACAGCTTGGTTTCCTGTCAGGAAAATTCTCGGTTCTTTAATTTCTTTTTTTTCAAGTTTATGCTTGAAATTGTTTACGTTAAAGTTTTTTTCTGCATATTCGTAAGCGGTGTCCACTGCTTCAATGTTCATGTCGGCGATTTTTTCGTGGAAGGTAGCTCTGATTGCGTCTTCTACGAGTTTTCGGTCATACTTTAGTAACGCAAAAGATACGCCGATTGTTAAGAACATTAATCATTTTTTGATAGCGTACTTACTTGTTCTATGTGAAGTTTTTCGCCGATTTGTTGTAAGCAAATCCATGTATGGAACTGCGAAAATCTGGATGTTCTTTTTGTTTGGCGTAGTTTAGGAAATCGTTGATGGTTTCGCCAACACTATTCTCCTTCATGAAATCGCGAATCTGCGCTTTGTAATCTTCAGAGAAAGTGGCTATATCTTTTAAGACATTGACATCCAAGATCGCGTGAATCCACTATTATGCCGCCTTCATTCACGACTTCGCCAACATGCCGAACGACCGTTTCCGCATCAAAAGCCGCAAGCAAATTTACATCACTGATGTTTGCTAGTGTGGGCTCTTTGGATATGCGTTGGAGAAAATAGCTGTGCATTGTTTTGATGTTTGAGTGATATTCTCTTCGGCCAAAAACATACAAGCCGCCATAGCCGCAGGCTCTGCCAAATATGGTGGACGCTGAATCAACGCCGCTTCCTTGAGGGCCGCCTGCCATCCAATTTATGCTTTCAACTACCATTTTGTCTCACATTTGAAAATTCTTTGTTTGACGGATTATCCGCCGCCAGTTGCCTTATCGTGTCCTATGCAGCATGTGCATTTTGCGGTTTCGCCGCAGTATGGGCACACGCAGTTGCAGTCGTCGATAAAGTTTCCGCAATTTAAACAACGAGGCTGATCTTCTTGACTCAATTCTCTTCGCCTCTGCTATCTTAGTGTGTGGAATCAAAGGGATTTTAAGTTTTCCCAAAAACATAGAAGCGGTAGGTCAGAATTGACTTTTTCTAAGCCATTAACATGTTAAATAGTTTAAAAGTGAAAAAAAAAGAAAAACCCCTAAAAAGTAGGGTGGAAATTGGGTTTTTTATCTTACGAAGTCGTCGAAGGTCCAGAAGTGGTTTTCTTCTTGGAGGATGATGTCTTCGAACATGCGTCTTGTGGTTGTGTCGCCGAGTTTGAGTGCTTCAGCGATGATTTGTCGGTAGAGCGTTATAGCGCTGCTTTCGAGTGCATGGTCCAGAACCAGGAAGTCTTGGGCGGTGTTGCCGACGACTGGAAGTGGATCTGGTTTGAATGTGGCTTCGCCTTCGAGGAGGTAGATGCGTTCGCTGATTTTTTCGAGGTGATCCATTTCCTGCATGAAGGTGTCTTTGAGGATTTTGCTTACGACGGCGGCTTTGTTGGTTTCCGTGATTGCTTCGAGTGCGGTGTTTTTCATTCTCAGTTCAAGGAAAGCCATTTTCTCATGTTGGTTTGTGTACTGGATTATTCCTGTGATTTCTGCTGAAACTGCTTTGTTTAAGAGGGTAAAGTAGTCGTCAGTGTAGATTTTTCGCCATTCAGGAAGGGGCACTTTGCTTGGTTCATCTTTTTCGTCTTGGAACTTTGTGTATTCTTGGAATTTGAACAAGTGCCCTTCTTCTTCGCCATATATTTTCTCGAAGAGCTTCTCGGGTTTCCCAATCACCCATTTTCCCAGCGGTCTCGATGATTTGGCGGTAGAGAGTTAAGGCTTCTTCTTCAGCTTTTACGCCCAGTTTGGCGAATTCGCTTATGCTGTCGCCAACGGTGATTTTTGCTGATTTGGTTGATGCCTGTCCCCCAAGATAGTAGATGCGCTCGATTATTGAGGCTGCATGCTTCATTTCTTGGATGGCGATTTCTCTTAGAATCTTTCCAACCGCATCGTAGGTGGTTTTATCTAAAAGGATGTTTTCTGGGATTGTTCTTCGCACGAGCTTCTCCATTTTTGCATGTTGAAGAATGTACTGGAGGGAAACTTGAATTTCTCGTTCGACTGCCTTATTTAGAAGGTCAATATAGTCTGGTGAAATTTTAACTGCCATATAATCACAACTTGTATTTAAAAGGAGAAAGCACTGAGATATAAAATTTTTTATTAAGAGTTAGTTTGAAGAGGTAAGAGCCATTACTTGATTGTTTGGATTTTGCTATTGCAGAGGTCTTCCGCAGTTTCTGCAGTAAAATGAGTCTGGTGTATTTTCTGTTCCGCAGTTGGGGCAACGTTTGATTTGCACGGTGTTTGATAGTGGTGGTTGGGTGGAATAGGAAGCATATGGGGCCGGGGGTGGGATAGCTTTAAGCTTTTTGAAACCCGTTGCGGCAAAAATCCAAGCTATCCAAGCTATCAAAGGTATTATTACGCCGATTAAGTAAGCAAGCCAGCTGTCCCGAAATTATCCACCCCAGATTTCTCCTTCAGCTTGTTAAAAGCACGCATATAGAGTAAGCCATTAACTATTCCGAAAACAAGAGCCACCACAATTACCAGCAAATATGCAAGGATAGCTTGCGTAAAAACGGAAGTGGCGGGAGATGGCGTGTTTGTCGGAGAAATTCCCGCAAATGTTGAAATTATAACTGCGAATTCTAAGTATGAAAATAACTACCGCTGAAACTAAGCTTATTATGAAAGCGTACAGGATATTTTTGAAAATTCTTGGTTCTTTATAATATTTAGATAAGGTATACATCGCATACATGAACAGGAAATAGGCAACCACACCGGTTATGCCGATAGCGATCAAGAATATAATTAATCCTCCACCAAAAACTCCTGAGAAGGCGGTTGTGGGTGTCCCGTTTGCGATTCGGGATGTTAAGTTAGAAATTAATGATGCAACAAAAGCTATGGCAACTGCTATGCCAACAATTGGCAAAATAACATTCATTAGACTGGCATAAAAACCAAATTTTCTGCCCGATTCAAGAGACACTTCTAGTCCTCTATCGATATTTAATTTAGTTTTAGGGATAAGCTTTTCGATGATATAAGAAATCAGTCAGCATTTTGAGACGCAATAGATGGGTTTCTTAAGCTCTTCTTTACCCTGTTTGTGGCATACCAAGCCACCCCGAGCGAAAGAAGTGACAAACCAAAAACTACAGCTTCAAAAATAACAATTGCATTTGAAGCAAATGGAACCAAAAAATCGATAAATCCCATGGGTAACGCTACGAGTAACAATCGTTTCTTGCGGTATACGGCAGCCATCACACAGAGGTAGCCCCAAGCAAAATGAATCATAATTGAAGAAACTCTTTCAATTGCTCCCAGAGCTACTGAACGTAATGCTTCGGAAGCAGGTACAAAAAGTGCAGGAGCATTTGTATTCAATTGACTGTAGAGGGTTTGCGCAAGAGGAGTGTTGTTGGAGAGAATAAAATAATAGGCTACCAAATTGACCAAAGACAACGCAGCTTAAGAAAGCAGCATTTTCCCAAAAAGCCAAACCCGAACCAAACGCTTCCGCGTCTTTTTTAGCAAGTTTGCTATGAGAGACCGCCCACCAAGCAACCAGAGAAGCTAAGCCGATCTCAAAAATTGCTGTTTGAGAGCCGTAGTAAATGCCCAACCCGACGCTATGAGCCCCAAAGGTGGCGATTACTTGGTTGATTGTTGGAATCTGCACTGCATACTTCAAGGCGATAGCGGTGCCGTATGCTAGTAGTGAGTAAAGCCAAACTTCCTTGTTAAAATGGCGTTTAAAATACCAATACACAATCAAAGCTGAGGCTAAAATGATGATAATGATGGGTTGAATGATAAAGATGGGATCGATGTTCTGCACAATCTCCGTTAATCTGTCTGAGCTATAAAATTTTTGGGACAAGCATCTTTAAGCTTAAAAAGCGTAATGATTAATTGTATTCTTTTAGGTGGCAAGGTATGGCTAAAGCGGTTAAGGCAGCACCTGATTATGGCAATTGGGTTTCACGGCGAATTATCTATTTACCAGCAATTGTGGGTATCGCGTTATTAGCATCCGCTTTTCTTTTTTGGGCGCTCATAATACCGGGGGTCTTGTTCGTTTTAATTGCATCCTACTTTGCTTATGCACGGTACCTGTTCTCGCCAAAGGGCAAAAATGTGCAGAATCAAATTTGGGATTTAGCCATCTCAAATTTAGATTGGAAAGGTGACGGAAAAGCCCTCGACATCGGCTGCGGAAACGGCGCTTTAACCATCAAACTCGCCAGCAAACTTTCTTTAGCACAAGTAACTGGAATCGACTTTTGGGGTGAACGATGGGAATACTCCAAGAACGCTTGTGAAACGAACGCAAAATCTGAAGGCATAGGTAACCGAATCGTTTTCCAGAAAGCCAGCGCTTCAAAATTGCCCTTTAACGATGAGTATTTTGATGCAGTCGTAAGTAACTTGTGCTTCCACGAAGTCGCTGATGCAAAAGATAAGCGGGAAGTAATCCGTGAAGCGCTTCGGGTGGTTAAAAAAGGCGGAAAATTTGCGTTTCAAGACCTCTTTCTGCTCAAGCAAGTTTACGGTGACATAAACGCGTTGGTTTCAGTCATTAAGAGCTGGGGAATAACCAAAGTAGAATTCATCGAGACAAGAAACGAACCCTTCATCCCAGAAGCGCTTAAACTGCCATTCATGATTGGTCCATTAGGCATAATCAAAGGAGAAAAATAAGAAGCAGCTGATTAGTGGACCGCTTTTGCCCTACCAATAAAAATTTTGGACAGACAACGCTATTTCTTCCATTGTCCAAAAGACCATTTAGTGAAAGATATCGGTGTAACCTTGATGATAGGTACATCTCCTTCTTTCCAGCTGCCTTCTGGACTTGCATACTCAGGGTATTTTTCTTTGAGAAGGTCATGTGCGTAACGGTATTCTTTGCCGTTCCAAATTATCTCTGCTTCGCCTTGAACCCGGATACCTTTGATCGTTGACCAGTTCTTTTCGTCATAGTCATCAAAAACTAGCGACACCTGTGGGTTCGCTTCTATATGCTCCAGTTTGGGGGTGTCAGGGTCAGAGGCTATGTAGATGTTTGCGCCATCAAAAACGGGCCAAACTGGCCTGACGACTGGTTCGCATTCTTCTGTTGATGTTGCTAGACGGCAAACTGGCAATTGCTTAATGAACAATATATCGGATTTTGAAAGCTTAATCCCCATTCAACCACCAATCAATTTCATAACACAGGAAAACCTGCAAAGAATACTTAACAAGGTCAACCTTTTAAACTATGTTGATGCAAATCCAGAGGGAGATCAATTTTATGAAAAGAATAAATGCTGTTTACAGTGCGAAATACTGGAATTAATGTCAATTTAGGAAATCGTCTATAGAAAAAACCTTCATGAACTTAAAGCAAAACAATCATTGTTGTGGGTGGGGAATTTTCTTTGCGTATAAATCATGATTTGTTCAAACCAGTATCTAATAAAGTGTTATTATTGCATATTTTAAATTCATAACATTCATATTCTTATTTAATTTAAAAACAATGTTGATATTAAATGACTCATTGTCCAATTTGCGGTAAAGAAGTTATCAAGCCCTCTAGGGTGTTAAAGAATCATTGTTTCACTATTGAGGCGTATGACTGCAGAAAATGTCATCACAATTTTAAGGTAACAGTTAATGAGTCAGTTTATCTTTATGGTTCTAAAACAGAAAATACCCCAAAATTATATTCTTAGACTATTCAAAAAGGAAAGTAATCTTTCAACAATTAATCAATTATTATAGAAAAATAGAGATTGTTAATATAAATCTGAATTTGGCAAAATTAAATTTTGCATCATCGACGTTTGAAAAATATATGGAGTAACAGCTAAGTAACAGAAGCAGTTTAAATGCTCAGAAAACTTTAATTAAATTACCCTATACTCAGATTGCTGTGACTGATCACTTTGGTGTTCTATTGAACATCTAAAGTAGTCTTCAGAAATCTGAATGGGTAAATCAGGGCGTGCGGGATTCCCCAAGCCTGGTATGGGGCAGGCCTGCTAAGTCTGTGGTCGAAAGGCCGCGTGGGTTCAATTCCCACATCCCGCGCCAAATCCTTTTGCTAAATAGAGATTATTTGCGGGCTATTTTGGCCAATGAGTCCCAAAACAAACTACTTATTCTCCACGTTTTTGTCCCCACGCTGTTTAAAATGACTCACATTTCAAATCTCATAACAGTTAAAAGAAGGCACATTCGGACGAACGCGATAGATCCCATGTTTCAGAGCCCTACGCTAAGCACTTGAACCAGTAAGCGGGTCTTATCAATTAGCGAATTTAGTCTTGATCTTTGCCTCACGATCCGGAAAGAAAAGGGTAGTTCTTGTTCCTTTTTTCACAAAAATGCTTTAAAGCAAATGGCAGGCTTACTTTTTGTAAATCTGGGGTTAAGAATGTTTCTCGGTAAAAAAAAGTAGAGTGTTTTCCTAATAAGGAGTAAGTTAGGTATAGAAAGTCAGCGTGCCAGTGGCGGTAGGTGTTACACCATCCCAGCCGACATATATGAATTCATCCCACATGTTAGGCGGGTATGGAGGACTTGGCAAGAGTGTTGGTTTGCCAATTACATCAGCTGAAAGTGTTGCTTTTGCAAAGTCGCCTGTTCCCTGCATGGCTAACAAATGTCCCTCAGTATTACCAGGCACCGTAAATCCTTGACCCAGTAAACTTGTAACCTTAACGATTATTAATCCCTTAAGTGTTCCAATGCCATAGGGATTTGGGTTGCCAGTGGGCTGACCAGTATAATAGTTGATTGGTGCAATGAAGGTCATTTTACAAATTATAATTGCAAAGCCCTCTCCAGTTTTAGTATTGAAATCCAAGGAAACTATTGTATTCTCACTGGTTCCTATCTCGATAGGTGTAACTGTCGCGCCTTGAAAAATCAGATCATTAGCTGACGCTCCTCTAACATGAAGAAAAGCGCTATTGTCAGTCCACCAGACCTTGCCTGGCTCATAGTCTGGCCCTCCCCACCAATGTAAATTTGCAAGGAACAACTGTTGGTTTCTCTCGCGTACATGCATATACTGGTGACGCTATCGTGAGCGCCATTAGAAATACCATGAACAAAACTGTAACCGTGATTCTTTTAATCTTTCTCACCTCCTTTGAAGAGACTACTACTTTCTAATTATGAGCGGAAAATTACAAAGATATTTTTGCGCTATTATAGAAAACTGCATTAAGGGAATTCAAGATTTTAATGAGAGTGCTAGAGTTTTTGTGTGTCTAATAGTTTACGAAGAACAGGTTGAATTTCTTCATTTAGGGAAAGTCTTATCTTGACAACTTCTCCTCCCCGACCTACTTCTCCCTGAAAGACACGTATTTCCAGCATGCCACTTGTCTTCAATTCAGACATTACTTTTCCACCTCTCCCAGAGCGTCCGTAAATACTATGTTTTGATACATTCGCATTTTTAACAATATTCATCAATGTTCTCCATCCAGATCTTTCTTCTGTCAGCCCTCGTTTTATGTAGTCTTCTTCAAAAGCGCTTGAACAAATAATTGAGGGTCTTTCGAGCAGCTTCTGACCTCGAAGAAAACTTCTGTCTTGTAAATTCTGAATACTTTTCACCCAGTACTCACGAAAGACCTACGGTTTAGACGAACTGGTAATAGTTATGATAGGTCCCACGCTATCGTTTTTTTAGTTTCAGATAATTCATCGCTGTAAGTCACCTAAGCTTCCAAATTGTAAGTCCCGTTCACTCCCTATCACAACACTTAAGAGTGATTGTTTCAAGATCGAACGGACCAATACCCCTCTCCTGCATCTGAATGCAACTCTCTTTTAACTTGCAGTAAGAAGGCATTGAATGTCATTTTCAACTCAGGTGGCACTGTAATTTCCACCTTGACTACAGTCTAGGCTTTCTACTAACGTTAGCAAGATCAAACCGCATTTCAAACTCGTTCATCAATAACAATCTTCCTTTGAACCATTACATACTTGCTTCGAATATTAGCGTGCTCAAACCGCTCTTCTGCCTCTCGAAGACTTTATATTGGCTTTTATCTTGTCGTAGGCTTGCGCCTCTTGAAGGCGACCTTGCTTCTCAAGCGACCCAAGCTTGATATCTTTTCTTGCAGCTTCGAGACCAGCCGGGGGAATAACAGGCTTCTGACCTTCGTCGAAGAGTTCTTCAAAAAGCGGTTTGATTCGTTCCAGTTGACCCTTGGCTACGTAGCAAATAGCCATGGCTCTTGCAAATTCTCCGTTTACGGAGTGAAAACTTGAAAATATCTTTTGGTAGTTTCTGAAAGCTTCTCAAAATGCTCTTCTGCATGTCCAACGTCTCCAAGGAGGGCATATATCCTCACAAGGTTGGAGTATACCACTCCTTGAACTACAAGTGAATCTGTTTTCTTAGATAATTTAAGAGCCTTTAAGCTGTAAGATAATCCCTTTTCCAAATCACCAATATAGAAAGAGAGCAAACTACCTGACCAAGCATAGGCATTACATACATGGAGGTAATCCCTCATCTTCATGTCTTCATCGATTGCTATGATTTTTGCATAAACATCCAATGCTTCTTTGTTAAGCTGACAAACCATAAAATTGTATCCTGCTACAAAACATGTTTCCATCTGAGAGCTGAAATCTCCGAGTTCCTCAAATAGGGCAATAGCGCGCAAAGTCTCTGCCAATCCTTGATGTTCTTTGCCTCGCCATGCGACATGGAAGTTTCCCACTCCCATTAAAGCCCAGGCGACATCCCAAAGAGAATACTCTTCCTCAAAAACTTGTAGAGCGTCTTCCAAATCTTTTATGCAATCGGGTTTCCTTTGAAGCATAAAAGCACGGCTTCTCCCAGCGAGAAGCCTAGCGTTTTCTAAACGATCCGCGGAAGCGTAAGGCTTGGCTTTTTTCAGAAGCTCCAACATTTGATTTGGATCTCCCTGTTGAAAAGCTGATTCCATTGCTTTTCGGAAAGCCCGCAACTTAATAACATTCGTTTCAGCAATGTTACCAAGTTCTTCGAAAGTCAGCGTTGCTTCTTTGAACATGCTGTTAGCGCAGAATGCATCTCCTAAACCCTCAAGCGCCTTCTCTGTGTCTCTGGTTCGTTCAGGGTCTTGTCTGATGGCCTGCATAACATAGGTAAAGTGCTCAATAGCCTCTGTGTTACTCCACCTCACCAGTTCATCTTGACCTGCACCTAATGCATACCTTACTGCTTTTGCTTTGTTGCCAGCTCGTGCGTAGTGATATGCTAATTTGTGGAGAAGCTGGGGCAGCCACTTTGTGAACTTTCGAGTTTCTGTGCGATTCTTATGTGGTATTCTATCCTAAGTGGCTTGGATATTGCTTCATATATCGTTTCACGTGAGCATGCGTGGTCAAATCTGAACATGTCTTCGTCAAGACAAACAAGGGCTGTGGTTTGGGCTATAATGTTTAACGTTTCCAAAACATCTAAACTGTCTTCATTGACTATGGAACTTAGAAATCCTGCTTCAAACTCGTCTCCATTCACGGCTGCCACTTCAAGTATTCTTTTCTGAGCGTTATTTAGGCAAGCAAGTCTTCTGAGTATGATGTCTCTGATTTTGTTAGGGACTTCTGTTTTTTCGATAGCGAGATCCCATTCCCATTCATAACTCTTTTGAAAAAGATTTCCTTGCTCATTAAGCATCCTTAGATATTCCACCACAAAAAGCGGGTTGCCCTCACTCTCGACCGACAGTGTTTCTGCCAAATCCTGCCGCAAAGCACCCCCAAGCATGTTTTCGGCCATTCTCGAGACGCAGGGTTGGACTAAGATTTGTCAGGATTATCTCATCAAACAAATCCTCCCGCCTCATAATAGCCAGTGTTTCCACCAGTTTGTGAGGGTATCCTTCAGAATTGTTTGTGAGTTCTTCGCTTCTGAAGGTAGCTAATACCATAACATTCTCAGAATTCTGTATAGCTCTGGCAATGTAATGCAGGAGCGCCAAAGACGCTGAGTCTGCCCAATGTATATCCTCGAGAACTAAGATGACCGGATTCTTTGTAGCAAGGGAACGGATTGCCTTCGCTACCGCTGCAAAAGTATGGTCTTTTAGGGCTTGTGGATTAAGATAGTTGAGTTGTCCCGACAACTCGGCTTTGGTAGGCTCCTTCAACAAAGAGTTGAGTTCTAATTCCTCTTCGACAGGCTTTTCGCTTGAAGTCGAGTAGTAATTGCTGAAAGCCTCGACAAACGGAAAATAGGGAATTTCTGCGTTGAACAGGCACCATCCAGAAAGTTTTATGATATTTTCTTGTTTAACTGAGTTCAAGAATTCAGTCACTAAGCGGGTCTTTCCGATTCCTGCCTCTGCAGAAATAAAAACGGTCTTTCCCTTACCCTCAAGAACTTTTTGGAAATCTCGGCTTAGCTCTTCAAGTTCTTTTTCTCTGCCCAACATTACTGGTTCAGCTAGAAGCCTAATCACCAAGTTGCTTGACCGATAGAAATGCGCAAGCCGGCACTTTTATTCTTTATTCTCTTCTTAAAATGCGAAGTTCAAAGAACTTTCTCGCGTGAAATATAAACGTGAATGTAAATCTAACATCCCGCGCCATTTCCTTGAATATTTTGCATCTTTCTTGGTTTAACACCTTTTTCTATGAAATAAAGAATATTGATTAACCTGTGCAGGTATTTTGAGGAGAAGAACAAGGAAATGTCAAATCGAATGTTGATTAGAATAGGAGCATGAATAGTTGGCAGTAAGAAGGAGGATACAATGAAAATAAAGGGCGTACTCGCAGCTGCAATTGTGGTGCTATTAACACTATCGCTTTTTTTTGCAGCCGAAAATTTTCTTCTCCATAAAAACCAAGCTGAGACTCAAACAAATTTCTACGTAGGAGTTGAATGTGGATACAACAACGTTACGCTCTGCAAAGCGCTCATTGACAAGGTTAAGGACTACACTAATCTCTTCATTGTCGGCTCAACGGATATCGTAAAGAACGTATCACAGCTTAAACGATGTATGCGACTTTGCCTATCATGCTGGACTGTTTGTTTCGGTTTATTTCTCGCCCAGCCAAAACTATTCAGCTCTGGCAGATCTCAACGCCACTATCTCCCAATCAACTCTGCCGATAGGTTGGCTGAGAAACGCGACCTCAAAGTACGGTAACCACTTTTTAGGTGCCTACGTTTACGATGAACCAGGTGGAAACCAACTTGACGGCACGACACTTGAAAACAGAACAATTTCTCAAGCAGACTACGAAGACCTAATGAACCTGTTTATTGCCAACGTGAGTACAAGAATCCAGTCGTACCAGAACATTGGCGTGAAGACCTATACCTCAGATTATGGGTTGTACTGGTTTGACTACAAGTCAGGTTACTCTGCTGTTTTGGCTGAATTGGGAGGTAACAACGGCAGCAGGCAGGTGCCGATTTCGCTATGCCGAGGAGCTGCCACATCGCAAGGTAAAGATTGGGGTGTTATGGTTACAACAAGATTTTATGATGGGCGGATTTTGGAATCGGGACCTGACCTTTATAACGATTTAGTTTTAGGTTACAATTCAGGGGCAAAATTCGCATTGGTTTTCGATTATGCGCTTACGGTTTCAGCTTCAGGTCAAGAAATGGTGCCTTACCAACCGCAGGAATACGGAATCCTGCAAGACGAGCATTTTGAGGCGCTTAAGAACTTCTGGACATACACTCAGCAACACTCAGAAAAACACGGAAGCACAGTGGCGACGGTAGCTTTGGTTGTTCCGCAGAACCTTGGTTTTGGCTTCCGCAATGCAGGTGATACTGTCTGGGGAGCAAAGGGTGATGCTTTGTCGCAGGCAATTTGGGCTGATACTAACAATTACATTAATCAGTACGGTGACCGCATCGACATAGTTTACAATGACCACGAATTTACCGGTTCAATAAAAACGCATTATAATACGGTAATTGAATTGGAAAACGGTACCAACATGTACCCTTAAGCAGAAAATGAAAACTTGCATTTTTCAAGTTTGACTTACCATAACTTCTTTCTCTGTAGCAGCATTTCTGGAAACAATGAGTACAGCAACAACTATGCCTATAGCGACCACAATAATCAAAGCCGCTAATATCAGAAACGCTTGGGAAGTAAAAAAGCCTAAAACCTCTCGAGATAGCTGATTGACTTGCTGCAGAGCTTGAGTGTCAGCGTACGAAAAAGGAGTTGGATAGCTAGGTGTGGAAACTGTGAAGGTAACGGTTGCTGATGCCGCGGGGCCGACAGGACTTTGTGCGGCATAAACTGTTATTGTATGCGATCCAGGACCAAGTGATAACAACATGTTGCTGTTAGGAAATGCTGTTCTGTTATCTCCACCATCTAAAGAGTAAGCAGACCAGAGGACCATTTGATTTACAGAATAATTCAAACTGACCTGGGACCTATTATAAATTTGGTCAGTTGGCGATTGGATAACAACTGTTGGAAGCACCAAAGGATCAGTGCTCATAACGCTGAAAGATATAGTTTGTGAAGCCGCTGAATTGTAATCGTTATCCGTGGAAACAACTGCGACTCTATAAGACCCATCTGATAGGTTTGTGAGAGTTGTATTTCCATTTATTGACATATTGAAAACGCCATTAACGGAGCATAGGAGATATCTTGTAGGTTCGTTAACGTAGAACGTTAGCGGTACATTCCTTACGTTGTATGTGATGTTGTTGGGCGAGAGAATTGTGGTTTGTGGAGGGATTATTTGGTCACCGGATTTAAGGGCGACTTGAATCCAATTCAACTGCAAACTACCATAAAGACCGCTATCTTCAACACCTACCATTACAAAGTGGTTAGGCGTAACTTCCTGTAGCGATTGCATACGAGTTTGGCTGTCGTTTGCTGTTAGCCCATCGTAAACTTTATTCCATTCTTCATTGCCAGTTGAATCTGTAATAATTAAGAAGGCACGATCTCCTGTCATTGCAAAGCCGCCAGATGTTGTTTTTATTAAATCGCAGCACCCAAGTCCAGAATATGTTTTGCTCCATTGTTGTTGCCCTGACGCATCTGCCTTAACTAGCCAAGTGCCATGAACGCTTGCTCTCACGTCAAGTGTCCACCCTGCGATGGCAAAGCCGCCGTCGTCCGTTTGAACTATGGCTTGAGCAGCTGCTTGATTGGTAGGTGCAACGTACTTATTGTTCAATAGTTGATTACCTAAAGAATCAATTTTAATAAGCCCAAACGAATCTGAATATTCTACTACCAAGGCGTACCCGCCATCATTTGTCGCAATAACCGAGTTCGCAGCATTCCCTGAGTAAATTTTGTTCCATTCACTACTGCCTGACATATTTGTCTTTACTATCCAGGTGGTCTGTGACTGAACACCTGAGTTTGTATATCCAGCCAAAAGAAATCCGCCGTCGCTGGTTTGAAGCAGGCTTTTTGCAGCTTCATCTTTGTCTCCTCCGTAAGTCATGTTCCATTGTAACATTCCATTGGCAGTTGTTTTGACCAGCCACATGTCACTTCCTCCAGCCCCAAAAGAACTTGTGAATCCTGCGACTGCATATCCGCCATCAGTTGTTTGAATCACACTGTATGCACCATCATCTTTTGCTCCACCAAACGTTACGTTCCATTGCTCATTTTGGAAAGCCCCCATAATGTTACCGTTCAGTGAGTATGTTTGGGGAGCTGTGTTGATCAGCCACAAATCTGACCCACCCGACCCGAAGGACCGAGTGTAGCCAGCCATAATCAACCCATTTTCACGTGTCAACCTTATACTGTAACCCGCGTCAGCTAAACCTCCGCCAAAATTGGAGCTACCCATTGAGGCTTGCCCATACGTTTCAGCTGAAACAAAAGAAACAGGATTCACACAATAAACCGTGAATCCAACAAAAATAATCAAAATAAAAAAGATAACGGGGAAATATTTTGCCAAACGAGCACCGATATCTAATTGTGGGTTTTACGCCTAAAAAACTATCGAAAAAACTAAGGTATCTTGAAGCATGCAGAATTATTTTTGTTCAACTTTTTTGAAAGCCAAAAGTAAAGGAACTGTTGAAACAGAAATCAAAGCTGAAACCACAAACACTAACCCAGCAAACTCCGCTGAAACTCCAAAAGAAAACACCGTTGCTGCTAAAACCGGTGCAGCCGTCTGTGCTAACCCTGCAATTGCCCAAGCCACTCCCAACGCGCCGCCTTGTGCATTCTCAGGTGTGTTCGTGGAAATCAAGGTGTTCAGAGTTACAATTTGGATTCCGAACCCGAAGGATAACACGGCTGCAACTGCTAACATAAAGGCGAGGTTGGGGATTAGCGACAAAGCCAAGAGTCCACTGGCTAAAAAGGTGATGCCAAGTAAAGTTAGGTTTAATCGGCTAAACCTTTTGCTAAGTGCTGGTAACAGGACCGCTTGAGTAAACACACTAACGGTGCCAAAAAAGAAGAAAACCAGCCCCGTCTGCAATGCGCCAAACCCAAAAACCTCTTGCAGCCAAGGCGAAAGCGATGCTTGGAGAAAAACAAACGAGACAAAAAACAAAAAATAAATAGCCAAAAGTAAAGCGATTTTACGCTTCCTGAGAACATCTAGTAGTGCTCTAAAGGATAGTACGGTTCTTTTTATGTTGAAGCTTGTTGGTTCAGGCAAAAGAAAATACGCTGAAACCAAATTTATGAAAGCCAGTGCGGATGCGAGAAATGACGGGACAGCGTACCCAAATAGGCTACTGAGGGTTCCGCCTATGGCTGGACCTAGAATGAAGGCAATTCCCGCCGCTGCTCCAAGTAGCCCCAAATATCTTAGTCTTTGGTTTTTTGTTGTAACATCTGCAACATACGCTTGGGCAACGGGCACCGTAGCAGCAGTGGTCCCAGAGAGCATTCTACCTAAAAACAATAGCCAAATCACCTGTGAAGCACCAAAAATGAAGTAGGCAAAGCTAGAAACTGCCAACGCCGCAAGCAAGATTTTTCTTCTTCCATAACGGTCGCTGAACCTTGCAACCAACGGCGTAAAAATAAAAGACATTAAACTGTAAGAAGCTAAAAGAATTCCGTAGAGCAGAGTAGAGCCTCCAAGAGAACGGACAAAGAAATACAGGTAAGGAACAACTATAGCAAAGCCTAAGTTGTCAAGGAAAACAACGGAAAATAAAACAGTAAAAGTTGACCTTCTGGCAGAAACACTGCCCTCTTGTTTGTAGTTTGCCAAAACTTTCACTAACAGATTTACTGAGACTGATTAAATAAGGTTTTTTGGTCATCCAAACCGTAACTTGCCGACCCAACTTAACCGCTTGATTTCGGGTCAACCGATGTCCTGTCGCAAGCAAGAAATACAACCCGACCCATGAATAATAGGGTTGTAATGTTGAAATCCGAGTTTGGATGGATAAAAGTGAATGGCGTCAAGTATGAAAAAGACATTATTCTTCACGCAAATGGTAAAGTCACAAAGAGGGAGAAGAAAAAATCAAAAAACTTGAAAGAAAAATATGGCCATACACCTCTATCAGAGCATGAACTCGATTTTCTTTCACAAGAAAAACCTGAAGTCGTCTTCATAGGAATAGGTCATCAATCAGCGCTACAAATAACTCCCGAAGCATTATCCATTCTCAAGGAATATGAAACTATTATACTGCCAACACAGGAGATAACTGAAAAGATAGATCAAGAGAAAAGAAAAATGGTTGCTTTGATCCACGTAACCTGTTAAATTGCAACGTCTTACTTTAAAAATTATTTTATTGACTACAGTCTTTTTGCGGGCTATTGTCTCCCAACGTAACCTAACACTTAACCTCATTGCTGAGCGTCGCTTTTAGCTTGGCTAAGCTCTCTCGGCGTGGGACTTTTGCCCGGTGCCTCACCTGTTCCATAATTGGGTAGAACTCGATCGTCATAGGTGCAAGATTTGTGTTTCTTACGTTCCTCTGTTGAGTCCGTCGTTATGGGTGCTCAATTTTGGTGAGGCAACTAAAAGTAGGTGCGGTGTTGGTTAAATGTTGTTGTGGCTTTTATCAATTAATAGCTACTCAAAAACTCTGAAACGCATTATTTTATTAATGTTCAAAAAATAAACTATACTCAAGGCGGATTATTCCTATGAACATTGGCAAAACACTCTACGTCACTGATAGACAAACATGGCGAACATGGCTTGCTGAAAACTACGACAAAGAAAAAGAAATCTGGTTGATTTACCCCAAAAAAGCAAGCGGCAAACCACGCATACTCTACAACGATGCAGTTGAAGAAGCATTGTGTTTTGGCTGGATTGACAGCACTGCTAAAAGAATTGATGAAAAAAGTTATGCTCAACGTTTTTCGCCACGAAACCCTAAAACCCCTTATTCTGAAGCAAATAAAACGCGCTTAAGAGCACTAATCAAGCAAGGCTTGGTGATACCATCCGTAAAAGCCACAGTTCAAGATACTTTGAATGAGGAGTTTGTTATACCTTCTGATATTTTGGAAGAAATACAAAAGAACCAAGCAAGCTTGGATTAACTTCCAGAAATTTTCGCCTCCATACAAGAAAATCCGCATAGCATTCATTGAAGGTGCAAGAAACCGACCCAACGAATTTAAGAAACGACTAAATTACTTCATAAAAATGGCTGAGAAAAATAAGCAGTTTGGATTTGGCGGGATAGAAAAACATTATTAAAATTGATGGTGGGGCCGGGGCCGAGATTTGAACTCGGGCGAAAGGCTCCACAGGCCTCTATGCTACCAAGCTACACCACCCCGGCCACTTTTTAGAAGTCTCCGCCTACTGGAGATGCTTGGTTTCGTTATCATTTTCGTTTCCTCAAGAATATTAACGTATCTTTCTGACAAACGTATTCGAAGCTCGTTCTGACCAACTTGTTATTTTGGGAAAATTATATGTTTACTCGAAATGCCCAATGCATGTACGCATGGATATCTTTTGAAAGTACCAAAGAAGGTTCCACATAACAGTGCAAGCTACACTCTGGCAATTATCAATTTTTTTCCAATCAAAATCGGCAACGGCCCCTTTAATTCCGTTCTCAAACATCGATTTAATACTTACATAATCGTTGAGGACATAACACGGTAAAACTACGTTTCCGTGGGGATCATTGTTTATCATAGTCCAAGGTTTGCATTGCCATTTTTTCTCTTTAGCCATCACTTTAAGGTAACCAATCGAGTTAACAATTGGGTAGCCTTCCTGCTTCATTTCCATAAGTCTTTTTGCTATTTTCGGTATTTTGCCAGCGTCTGGCGAAGAAACGTTGGCGTTGCAGTATTCATGTGCTGCAGCTATGGATATTCTTGTACCTAAATCTTTTAGCCAACTCCACAATGCTTTCTATTTCGTTAACATTCTCAGCCATGACGGTAGTGTTAATGGTTACAGGTACTTTTTCTTTAGCCGGACATATACCTCGAATTGATTTTTGAAAGCTGCCGTCAACTTCTCTGATTTCATCATGAGTTTTCTCTAAACCATCCAACGAAACGTAAATAACCCCATTAATGTACGGCGCAATTTCGTCTATTCGAGATTCAAGCAGGGTTCCATTTTTTCTAGCGTGCGAGTAACCCGCCTATAAATCCACCGATTGTTGATGCGATTGCTCCAAAAATAGCTAGGATAATCGCCACGACTCCAACTGCAAGCCCAGCCAGGCCGCCGAAAAGCCCACCGAGTAACCCTCCGGCAACACCTCCAACGAGTGCAAGACCAATGATAGCAAGTATTGTAATTATGATTCCACCGAATATTCCAGCAAGGAAACCTGCTAAGGCTCCTCTTAACATCCCGCCGCGAGCTATGATACCTGCTACTAATCCACCTATAAATCCACCAATCAAATGTCCGATGCCTGGGAATAGCAAACCAAGAAGTAACGTAATTACGAAACCTACTAATGCTCCAAGCCACAAACTTCCCATTAAATCACCATCGTTTATCTACAATTATGAAATGCTAATTCTTCAACAATTTACACACCGTCTTCACTTTATGAGAATATGAAGCCGATGATTAGGCCTACGATGAACCCAAGACCGAGCGGTAATATTCCGATTAGGAGTGTTCCGTACTGAACTGCTATAGGACCGTATTTATCTGATAAGTTTTTCAACACACTAAGACTTAGGCCAAAAAAGCCCAAGTAGGCAACTATGACAAGTACAATTCCTGCTATGATAGCGATCTTCAGCATTTTGTGAACTAAGTATCCTACGATTAATCCGATTACGAAGGGAAGAATCATTACAACTATTGTTGGTATTCCGCTTATGTTTCCGGAAGTAATAAAATGAAAAATGTCATCTAAAACTGCCATAAACTACAACTCCAGAGTTAAAAAATAGGTAGCGGTAACTGCTATTAAACCCTTGTAGTAGTGACCTTACAGCAACAAAGCGGTATACTGTTGAAAGTTCTGGTTTCTGACTACAATAAAGAAGATGCGTACCTCTCCTAAAGGAAGCTTGTGGGTTGGTTACACGATGAGTGGCTCTTTCTTGCTGTCTATAGAAAAACCTCTCGTAGAATAGATCAGAATCCCCAACGAGACGAAAACAACAACGACTATTCCAACAGCAATGTACGGCATTATGCTTAGCGTATTGGATATTGCTGCTGGATTCATTATTCCCCCAAGAACTATCGCAAAAATAATAATTCCAATTGACAAGACAAACGAAAACTTGTAGGGTCTATCCGTCTTGGTCTTAACTAGTTTCTTTCTGTCAAGTTCGCCGACAAGAAAATTCAAGAAAATTCCTATTGACGCTATTAGCAATGGAAGCATAAGTGAAAGTGTCATGTTTTGTAAGCTTAAATCGATGAACTGCCGCAAGCCAAGAACAGAAAAAAGAAGCATAAGGAAAAAAAGAGCTATGGATCCGAAAAATATGCTTCTGTCAAGAAACTTTCCCGAAAGAGCTGGACCATAAGTTCGTCTATTGGGCACCGGTGTTTCGCCTGGTTTAATATCTTTTGTAGTTCTTTGCGTCAGTCCAGGCAGGTCATTTGAAAGAAAATAGATTTTATGTTTTGGATCAAGGGGTAGTTTTTTGCCGTCCGAATCATACACTGCTTTGGATACCATTCTTGAAAAGGGGTATAGCCATTCGACGCCTCTGTCCCTTGTTGTTGTGAATGAATCTAGAAACGAATGGAGAAAAGCTCCGATGCCAAAAAACGGATTTATCAAATACACTATGCCGATGAACAAGAAATTATGAAATAATGCACGGTGTATTTGTCGACGGCGAAAGGACTCTTTGCTAAAAAAACCGTATTCTCGGTCAAGATCATTAATTGCAGAGCCGATTCCAACCATTAGCGCTATTTCTGGTCTTCCAAACAATAAGGCTCCAACAATTATGCCAAACACTATGTGGGTAGAAAGATTCATGAGAACAACCGTCGACTTCTAACTGGTCAATTATAACTGGGTAATTTTAAGGATATAAAGGTAATTAGCTTTGGAACCTCACTTTTCCCAGCCATTTAGCTCAGAACCCTACAACGAGCTCTGCAATATTGCCATAGGATTTGTTTAATTTTGAACTATGCCAATAATGATTATTATAATTCCAACCATTGCCCTTATCACTCTAATTAGTTGTTCAGGAAAACTCTGCTTAGGATATTTAACTATGCTTAAAACACCATCTATGATTAGCCAAAGACCTAAACCAACCAGAACTATAGAGAGAGCATTCAATATACCTTCAACCTTCTAAAGGACAACATTGTCTAAATAATATAATTCTCAATTAAGTTAATTCTTTCGGACTCCCAAAGAATTAGTCGGAACATCAAATTAGTTATTGACGGCTAAAGATTTAGCTGCTAAAACTGGTTTCTAATTTTACTTAGGGCTAACCTTTTTATTCGTGGTCAGCTAAAGAATAACTATAGAATTTTTGTTTGCAGCATAATTAAGTCCTGATTGCATATTAGAATTCAGTTCTTGTCAAAATAACTGAAAACTATGCTTTACAGTTGGAGTGCTGCTTTCAAACAGTTCTAAATCCCTTATTTAATAGATAAGGGAGGTGAATTCGTATATGGCAGACACGTCAATTTCTCGAATAGCATACATTTTAGCCCTAATAGGAGGAATACTGCTGGTACTCTTTGGATTATTTGATTTGATTGGTTTCAGTGGACTGGCAATTTTCCATTTTAGTTTATATGCTTTTGCATATGCTGGGATTGTAGCTATAATTTGCGGTGTTATTGCAATTATCGGTGCCAGAAGCGCAAGTACTCTCGTCTGGGCAATCGTACTCATAATCGTTGGAATCATTGGCGGCGGACTAGGCGGACTACTAGTTGTTTTGGGAGGATTACTTGGAATTATTGCAGTGTTAACCAAAAAAGCATAGACACACTTGAATTTGATCCTTCTAAATCGATTGGCTTATTTTTTTAAAGCCTGATACTTTTTTCCAATCAATCGCGTCATTTCTAATTGAAATATTTCAAAAACGACTAATAGTTGTTGTCTGGGTCTCAGTTACACATAGAAAAGAAGAATCTTGGAAATAAGCAAACTTGCCTTTGTGAGTCAAGTTTTAGAATTTTACTCGTTTGTAGAAAATTCTTTTCACCACTTCGCCCAAGATTATGTAGAATACAACAATTATCGACATCAAAACAAGAACCAAGAGGGACGGCTGGGCAAAACCAAATAGTTTGCCAAGTGGAGTGAAGGGTAAGATAAGTGTGACACCAACAATCACTATGGTGGTTAACAGCAAATACTTCCCTGGAAAACTTTTGAAGAATGGTCTTCGGCTCCGAATAACAAGCACAATTAAACTTGCAGAAAGAACCGATTCTATGAACCATCCGGTCCTAAACAGATCCATAGGACTTTTCAGAACAAAAAGAAGTACTCCAAAGGCAATATAATCAAAAACCGAACTTAAGATGCCGAAAACTATCATGAAATTGCGGATGAAAGCTAACATTCCAGCGTCGGGGCTGTTCAACCATTTCACTATCCACATTGTCTGTGCCGATGGTTGTCTCTGGGAAATCTGTCATCAGATTAGTAAGCAAAATCTGCCTAGGCAGAAGAGGCAGAAATGACAAAAAGAGAGATGCACCTGCCATGCTGAACATGTTTCCGAAATTTGCGCTTGTTGCCATGAACACGTACTTTAGAGTGTTGGCAAAGGTTTTCCTTCCTTCTTTCACTCCATTTGCAAGCACACCTAAATCCTTTTCAAGCAAAACAATATCGGCGGATTCTTTGGCAACATCCACTGCGCTTTCGACCGAGAGACCCACATCAGCAGCATGAAGAGCAGAGGCATCGTTGATTCCATCGCCCATGTAGCCAACCACATTTCCGGCTTTCTTGAGTGCGAGAATAATGCGTTCCTTCTGGTTTGGTTCAACCTCTGCGAAAACATTTACTTCATTCACTTGCCTAAGCAATGCCTCATCACTTAAGACACGAAGATCTGGACCTGCAAGAATTTTTGGATTTGGAAATCCGACTTGCTGACTGATGCTGGCTGCAACCAATCGGTTGTCTCCTGTTACAATCTTTAGCGAAATCCCAAGACTGCTTCAACTCGCTAATAGTCTCGGCGATTTTAGGCTTGGCAGGATCAAAGAGAACAAGGAATCCTAAGAAAGTCATTCCGACTTCACTGTCTTTGGTGATGAGTTTTTCAGATCCGATGTCTTTGTAAGCTATCCCTAGAACGCGAAATCCTTTGCTGCTTAGTTCCTCAAAACGTTGCTGGATCTGCTTTTGCACCCCAGTTATTGGTACGATTGTCCCTTCGGAAGTTTCAACTGAGGTGCATACGTCAAGCACGTTTTGCAGAGCGCCTTTGGTGACCATCAAATTCTTATTGTCTTTTGATACCAAGATGCTTAGTCGCTTCCGAATAAAATCGTACGGCACCTCATCCAGCTTCTGGTAACCAGACACATCAAGCTTGTTTGCTGCAAATCGCATCATCGATCGGATTTGTGAATCCTGTCTGGTAAGAAGCGTTGAGATAAGCGTAAAGTTGCGCTTTTTGGCTTGGGTTACCGTTAAAATCAAGGACGGACTGTATTTTTATTATGCCTTCAGTTAGTGTGCCTGTTTTGTCAGAGCAGAGTACGTTCATGCTGCCGAAGTTCTCAATGGATGCGAGCCGTTTAACAATCACTTTCTGGGTTGCCATGATTTTGGCTCCGTGAGCGAAGTTAATGCTGATAATAGCGGGCAATAGTTGAGGAGTCAGTCCAACGGCGAGCGCTAAGGAAAAAAGAAGAGATTCCAGCACTGAACGGGCAAAATACACGTTTATGGCAAAGGTGGCGACCACCAGCACCAACGTTACTTCCATGAGGAGATACCCGAAATGTCGGACCCCATGTTCAAACTCTGTTTCAGGCGGTCTAAGTTTTAGGCGTTCGGAGACTTTGCCGAACTCCGTTTGTAACCCTGTTCCTACAACAACGGCTTGTGCACTGCCGCTGACCACGTTGGTTCCCATGAAAAGACTGTTTGTCCGCTGACTAAGTGATGTTGCTGGCGGCAGAATTCCGGCAGTTTTCTCAGCTGGAAAAGTTTCTCCAGTCAAGGATGCTTCGTTTACGAAGAGATCCTTTGATTCTAGAATTATGGAGTCTCCAGGTATTAGGTCTCCAGCGTTGAGGATGATGACGTCTCCTGGCACAATTTTTTCAACTGGAATTTCCTTTTGATTTCCATCGCGAAGTACGGTCGCTTTGGTTTGCAACTATCGCAAGCAGTTTTTCGACGGCGTTGGCTGCTCCTCGTTCCTGCCAGAATCCAAGAAGGCTGCTTATGAGGATGATCGTTAGGATAATTATTGCATTCGTAGGCAAAGCACCTGCAGATACGTCAAGATATAATGACAATCCACCTGCAAAGATGAGGATAAGGATTAAGTGGACTCTTGAATTGAGTTAACAGGAGCGTAAGTGAGTCTGATCTTTTCTTGGGCTTAAGAAGATTGGAGCCATATTTTGTGAGTCTTTTTTCAGCTTCATCTTCAGTCAAGCCTTTTGATGTCGTCTGAAGTTGCTGAAGAAGTTCAGAAGTTGGAATGCTCCAGAATGACTGATTGATTTTGGCTATCTTGATTATTCAGAGAAAACCGCCTGGCAATTGAATGATATTGCCTAAAATAATTAATTGAAGCGGGTCTATAAACCGTTTTATTGAATGTTCAGCGCTGGGCATCTAGACTTTGGTTTTTACCTTTAAGTGCTAAACATTCATTGTTTCTTCACAACACTAACACGAAAGGATCAAGGGAAACAAAAATTCTTCATCAGCATCTTCCGAAACAAATATATGATTAAAAACTCGAGTTAAATTAGGTGATTTTTGATAATTTATTTTACAAATTTTATTAAAGTCAATAGAATGGAGATATTTGATCAATGCCAACTTCGTTGGGTCAATCAACATCTTTAGATAACCACTGTTTACAGGTCGTGATTGTTTGGGAAAACGTGTTTTAGATATTGTGGATTCGTTAAGATTGAAAATTATGCGGTTGACCAGACCTAGAAGAGCGAGAAATTAACATCGACGTGTTTGCTAATCCTGAGAAGTACTTAATACGGTTGCCAATAGAAAAAATCGTTGCTGACACAAAAGTCGATCCGGAAGCCATAGAGATGTACAAAAAGAAGATCCAAAACGGGGAGAAAATTGCACCCATAATCGTAGTTAAGCATCCAAAATTTGATGTATACGCAGTTTTGGATGGTCATCACAGGTATTAT
The DNA here is from genome assembly GCA_963842545.1 of Candidatus Bathyarchaeota archaeon. Lineage (GTDB taxonomy): Archaea > Thermoproteota > Bathyarchaeia > Bathyarchaeales > Bathycorpusculaceae > Bathycorpusculum. The sequence continues at coordinate 53,667 of CAWJGR010000023.1, read as the reverse complement.
GCGCTGTTAGAATTGGGAAAAAAAGAAGTTAATTGTGCCTTGGCTGGAGATTTCTCTAGCCTAATGTTTTACATGACTGAACATGGTTATTTTCAACCAAAACCGGAAACCAAGGAAGAAAATCAAAAAAAGGTTATCCATTTGCATGAAAATGTCCAAGATTTTCTTCAAAATTTTCTGAAGTCCCCAGAAAAACTACCAAAGCCCAAAAGAGAAAACTAGTCTGACGTACAAAACAGATGTGAAAAAAGGATAAGCTATCCGTTCAATATTGTTGAATGATTTTCTTTTTTTGAAAGGGTTGAAAGGTAAGAATACGTTTAGAGTATAATGAAAAATCAAAAGAAAATCGCAGAAAAAAAATTCCTAAGAATTTTCAACGGTTTGGAAGGATAGCCAAGTAAGAAATGGCTTAGATTTAGTTAAAAAAGAGAGGTAGTTGTGCGAGATGTCGAAGTTTCGCCCCGCATATACACCATCCCAGCCACTTTTTCATGTCTTCCTGTAGTTCCGCCGATTTTTTGTGGCGCGTTATTCTCAGTAAACAATGCCTTATTTTCGCTTTTCGAAGATTTAAAGTAACTTAAGAAGTCTAAGGTATTATATTGGGGTTGGGAAAAATTAATTATAGTAACAAGCTTCTATTTGCTAATAATCGTTAAAAGGTTTCTTTAATTGGTTAATGGCGATTTTAGATTGATGGAAAAACAAACTAGCGAGGAACAAAAAAATCAAAGGCTCGAGCAGCTCAAGCCATGGCAAAGAGACTTCGTTAACCCAAAGTTTACAGGTCGCCGATTGGTCTCTGAAGGTTTAGGTACGTTCCTTTTGGTCCTTGTTGCGGCAGGAGGCGAAATTGTCTACACCTTGTCCAACGGTCAAATAATTAAAAGCGCTATCGTTATTGCGCCGGGTTTGATGGTGATGGCGATAATTTTGTTTATGGGTAAAATCTCAGGAGCACATCTCAACCCCGTTGTAACGGTGGCGTTTGCGGCTCGTGGCGATTTTCCTTGGCGGCGAGTTCCCATGTATATATTTGCACAGTTTGTTGGAGCGTCGGTTGCTTCTTTGTCTTTGCTTATTGTGTTCGGTCTAGTCGGAAATATGGGCGGGACAGAACCTGGACCCATGTTTAGCGTTTGGCAGGCGCTAGTAATAGAGGTTCTTACAACGTTTGGTTTAGTTAGCGTAATTCTTGGTACAGCATCGAAAGCACAGAACGTTGGCTACTTTTCCGCTATTGCAGTCGGAGGATATATCGCCTTAGCTGGAATCTGGGCATACCCCGTTAGCCATGTTTCAATGAATCCTGCACGGTCATTTGGTCCAGACCTTATGCTACTAAACTTTGGAACGTACTGGCTTTATGTGGTGGGTCCTCTGATTGGTGCATTGCTTGCGGTTGGGTTTGCCTATATACTTCGTGGACCCGGGGGAAGCAAAGAAGCCGTGACCGCTGCGCAGGGTGCGGCTATATTGGATATTTAAATTCCATGTAGCAGTTTCCAGGAAACATTCAGTTAAAGTCTTAAAGCCATACATTGGTATAGACATTTAAGGGGTTACCTTGGACAACACAGACGTTATATTATGCCAGCTTTTGCTAGCAAACTCGAGACTATCATATCGTGAACTTGCAGAGAAGCTTGACTTGTCTGTAACCGCCGTTCATAACCGCATCCAATCCCTAATCGACATAGGAATAATACGGAAATTCACAACGAGCATTAGTGCTTTCGCACAATACGCCATCCACGTTTTTATCTATGGAAACTCAAAAACTAATTCGGTTGCAAATTTGAAGTCCAAGCTAGAGACGCAAGGCTCAATTTACTGGTTGGCAGTGGGTGGCGGAAACGTCCTGTATGTAGGTGCTTATCTGAGAAGTTTAGGCGATTTGGAGCCTATGGTCCGCTTTGTTAAAGAAAAAGCAGAAATGACTGAACCGACCGTGGGTTTGACGGGTTCCCCTGTTCCAGCGTTTCTGAAAAACGCCAAAATAAACCCTAACAACAAACTGTGTGAACTTGATTTCAAAATTATACGTTCCCTGCAAAATGATTCCCGCAAAGCCACTTCTATAGTGGCGGAAGAATTGGGGGTTTCAACTAAAACGGTTCGCCGAAGACTCACACGCATGATAAACAACTATGCGATTCAGTTTTCTATAGAATGGTACCCGGACGCATCAAATGACATAATGAGCATCTTCCACGTCAACATAAAGGACGACGCCAACCCTAACACTGCTAACATGATTTTACAAAAACATTACCCAAACACCATCTTCTACTGGAGCTTCACGAACATCCCAGGCTCCTATATCTTCATGGTTTGGACTCCAACCACCAAGGAGTTGAAGGACATCCGTGAAAGCATGGAACAGGAACCCGCAATAAAGTCGGTTGCTCCAAACATAATTTATACTGGATACATATTCAAGAGTTGGCGAGATGAAATTCCATAATTCTATACATAATTAAGTTTGTGGATTCCAGCAGATGATAAAGAGTTGTTGTTGTTGCTGTTGTTGTTGCAACTGCACGCTGCAGATGGGTTGCAACAATCAGAGAAATTAGAAGCAAGTTGTTGATACCTTTAGGAATGAAGACAAAAGAGTACCCGACCAAATGGAAAAACCAGAAGATACTGCTGATCGCTGATGCAATTCAATTTTGCATATCCACTGTTGCATCTTTCAAAACTAAACTCTTAACCCAAAATCGACAAAACGTACATGCAGGTGGTTGCAGATATCTGAACCCGAGTTCGGAGACTTACGCTTAGTCACTTCGACATCCCCAGAATCAGCTTTTTCCAAACAAGAAACTTAGTTAAATTTATAAAAAACGGTATGTCCCTTTCTTTAACCACTCTTAGTTGAAAAAGCTCTTTTTGCCCCCTTAAATGGCATTTTCTTTAACCAACACATAAACATGAAACTAAATTCTAAAACTCCCCATTAAGACTTAGGGATTAAAATGAATGAATCGGCAATAACAATAGAAAATTTAACAAAGAAATTTGAGGACAAAACTGCGGTGGAAGACCTCAGCTTGCAAGTTGCCCAAGGCGAACTATTCGGTCTTTTGGGACCAAACGGAGCAGGAAAAACAACCACCATTAACGTTCTCTGCGGACTCGTAAAACCAACGGGCGGAACAGCCAAAATCATGGGTTACGATATCCAAAAGGAAACGCAGAAAGTTAAGGAGCAAATCGGAGTTTGCATCCAAGAAACAGCTATTTACCCCTACTTAACAGGAAAAGAAAACCTTGAACTCTTCGGAAAACTTTACGGCATGAACAAAAAAACCATCAAAGAAAGAAGTACCATGCTGCTAACCAAAATGGGGCTCACCGAAGATGCAAAAAGGTTGACAGCAAAATATAGCGGAGGCATGAAACGCCGATTAAGCTTAGCTCTTGCATTAATCCATGACCCACAGATCGCTTTTTTGGATGAACCCACAGTAGCCATGGATCCACAATCACGCCACGCCGTCTGGGACTTCATAAAAGACCAAAAAACAAGAGGAAAAACCATCATCTTAACCACCCACTACATGGAAGAAGCCGAAGAACTCTGCGACCGCATCGGCATAATCGACCACGGCAAACTCATCGCCTTAGGAACACCCAAAGACCTCATCGCTAAAAACCACGTTAAAAACCTCGAAGAAGTTTTCATCCAACTTACTGGCAGAAACATGCGGGAGGAATTATAAATGAACGCTCAAAGAGTTTTGGCGTTAACTAAAAAAGAAATGAAGAAAACCATTCGTGAACCCGCTGTACTGTTCATGATTTTCCTGTTTCCCATTGTATTCGTGTTTGCTTTTGGCGCATCCTTCGGTGGTTTTGGCGGAAGCCAAACATCAACCTACCAAGTCGGCATCGTCAACCTCGATTCAAACGCTAATCAACAATATTCGCATATGTTTACCAACGAACTATCAAACTTAACAATGTTGAAGATTAAATTCTATGATGATAACCAATCAGCTCAATCAGATTTGAGCCAAGGAAAAATTCAGGCCGTCGTATTGATTCCAGCCAGCTTCAGCGATAGCATAAAATCCTACAACTCTGCACCAAATCAACCAAGCCAATGGGTTAATGTCACCGTTCCGCTGTATCTCGATAAAGGTTCCATTGTTGCAACCCAAGCTATTCCGCCAATATTCCAACAAGTCCTCGGCTGCATGCTAAGCCAAAACCAGCAGGCAATTGTAAGCCCCATCCAACTTCAAACTGCATCGCTGGTGGAAGTGAAACAGTCTTCAGCGCTTGACTTCATTGCACCAGGCATGTTCACATTCGCCTCGATATTCCTCATAATGATGGTTGCGCAATCGTTCACTCAGGACAGAGAAAACGGCATGATGAAACGCATTCGCATCTCACCCACAACCCCCACAGAATTTATGGCAAGCCAAGTCATCTCATACATGAGTATCGCCTTAATCCAAGCAGCCTTAGTCTTCGCAATGACCTATGCTATGGGTTTCAAACCAGCCGTCGGCATACCCGCGTACGCTTTTGCGTTCATCTTGGTGCTTGTCTTCTCCGTGTCAAACGTCGGCTTTGGTTTAATCACAGCAACTATCGCAAAGTCTTCGAGTGCAGCAACGGGTTTAGCGTTCATCTTCGTGCTTCCACAGCTGTTCCTCGGTACATTCGTGGGCGCATCACTCTCAGGAGGAGCAAAACTTGTTGGACAATTCATTCCCAGCTACTATGTTACAGATGCGTTAACTTCGGTGTTCCTTCGGGGTGCTTCACTTGGAAGCTTAACGGTGCTACTGGATTTAGCTGTGGTAGCGGTATCATGCGTTGCTATCTTAGTGGTCGGCATCGTGCTGTACGCAAAATACTACAAAATCTAAAACCAATTTTCTTCTTTTTTATTTATAAAAAATATGCTGAAACTCAATGCAGACATTCACTAATCGGGATTCTTTTTGGAGAATGTTTACTAAATAAAAATTTTTTGAAGATATTTCCCTTTACTTTTGATTGAAAACATTCTTCCAGTCTTTTTTGAAGGTGACTCTTAATCAACGCCAAATAGAACAAGACGTTGACTTTTTCCGACTTTTCCCGTTTTCTTTGCGACAATTGCCGACTCAACCTGCAGATAATTCAAAGCCATTATTAGGAAAAACAACCAAAACCAAGCTGATTCAAAATGCAATTCCACCTCTTCTTCTTTTGGATAGGCAACCAAGTTTTTGAAAGATCACTTTTCTTAATGGCAGTATGTTTAACAACACGTTTCGAGTTTAATTTTTTAGGCTGATTAGTTTGGTTGATACTTGGCGCGAACCCTACCATGTTGTTATCGAAGTTGAAAATAAGCAATGCAAAATGGTTGGAAAACTCGCCTCATTGGGATTTAAACATCTAAAAGTAGTTGATGTACGAAGCTCCACAAGTGGTTCTGTGCGCCACTTGATGGATATGGGGGAAGACCAAGCACATAAGGTTCCAAAAGAACTCGCAGCTAAAGGTCATGTTGAAGGCAAATCAGCTGTTTGGTTGGAAAGCGAAGGATGCGAAGTCTGCAACACCATTCTAGCGCACGATGCGTTTTTGGTTTCGGGCAAAAGCATGCAGGACTGCATCATATCCTACAGCTTTATGGTTCCAACCCACGAAGCCTACAGAGGCATAATCAGCGATTTAGAAAAAAGCGGACACCAAGTTAATGTTCGCAAAATCGGCAAATTCGAACAACAAATCGGAGTGTTAACAGAAAATCAAGAGAGGATTTTTTGGTTGGCGCTTAAAAGCGGTTTTTTCGATTATCCACGACAAATTGGTATGGCAGAGTTAGCAGCGAAATTGGGAATCAGCGCAGCGACGCTCTCGGAGATTATGCGACGGGGAACACGTAGATTGCTGGAACATTATTTCAAGAGGGAACTTTAGAAGCAATTTAGCTTGGAGATTCTATCTCCTCTTAAAAACCCGTTTGACCTCATCAAGCTGTGAACCAACAATTTCGATGTCGTCAATGTTGCCCAAGCCTTTTTGATGAGCTGTTCGTATATGGCTGATTTCGTGGGGGTCAATTCCCATTACGCGCGCACCTGTAGCATCGGTGGCGACTGGGTCTTTGCCAGCAATTATTAGGTCCATTTTGACTGGTGACCCATCGGTTGGACCACGCCCCTCCATCGCGACGAAGCCGTCAATTACAGTAAGGTGGGGTTTTATGACAGTGTTTATGTCTACAATTACTTTGCTTATCCCCTTGGCATGGTACTTCATCTTCAGTTTGTCGGGAAGGAGCCCGAACATGTTCTTCATGCCCAATGTGACTTTGGTTGCCATATGGGTTTTCATTTTGGCAGCGCTAATTATGGCAGATTCCGTCACAATACGTGGGACAGTTATGTCTTTTAGGCATTCGCCGCTGGGAACTTGAACTTTAATTCTGTCAGGCTCATGCCTCAAATTCAAACACTCTACACCGTATTGTTCGCACATCTCCGCCATGCCAGTTGCTTTGAAGGCTTTATCAGCATTAGTCATGGTTGCATCAGATTCGACAACATAGATTTCCAAGGGTAGCTTTTTTAATCGCTGGATTAAGGCTTCAACAACTATGGGGTCGGTTGTAGCTCCTGTGTCCCAAGTCATGGTTGTGATGAAATTGACTTTTATGAGAACCTTCTTGAAACCAGCCAACGCAGACGCATAATCTATCAAATCTAACGCTTTAAAAACGGGCTCAACCCCACGCTCGCCTTTAACAATTGCCACTTTTGATTTTTCCGTAAAGTCACCTGTTGTTTATGGCTTGAAGGATGTTTTAAACTTTTATGAAACAAAAAAAGTTAAACACCTAAAGTTACCCCAGCAGGCTTGGAAAAGGCAACCCCAGAGCCAACGCAGTCACTAAACCAGCTACCAACCCAAGCATTATTGGAAATGGTAAACCAGGAAATATGCCTTTTTTCTCAAGTGCAAAGAACGTTATTATTGAGCCTAATAAGACGCCAACTATCGCCATTATAGTTGGCAGGATATCAGCAAAGCGAAAGAACATAATGCCCATTAGCATGGAGTAGAACACGAGGTCACCCAACCCCATCTGGATATCCTTAAACGAGAAACTCAAACCCTGCAACTGGTCAAGCCCAGACGCCGCTATTTTTCCCACTGGACCCTTGTAAACAGCAATCACATCATAAACCGCGAGAAACGCGAGGATTATCACTGCACTATAGAGTGGAATAGAGAAGCCGAAGAAAATCCCCAAGGCACCTCCCAACGCCACAACAGCTACGTTTCGAGCAATGCTGCCCAAACGGAAAATAGCGAGGTCAAAGAGCACCGTTAAAACTATCGACAGAGCAATCAGTACCCACAAATTATCTATGATTGGGAAAAACGCCAAAATCGCTGACAAATAAACCACAGATAGCAACAAAGAGGCCGTAGTTAGGGCAAATATGATTAAGCCTTTGATGATATTCTTGCTCCTCCGTTTAATCAAAAAATAAAACAATGTTGCGCTAATCGCGATAAGCACCACAAAGTACAAGGCATTGCCAATCGGCGCCCCAGGAGTAGTTTCTGGAATGGGAGTAACAGGAATAACCTCAGATTTAGAAGGCAACAAAAGGTAAGCACAGACTAAACCAAACAACATACTTGCCAAGTATCGGAACCAAATAAACAATTTGAAACTTGAACTTGTCACTGTTCTTTTGATTCAGGTTTTGGTTGCTCAGTCACGTTGCTTACCCTAAATTGTTAATAGCTAATGCCGCTTGCATGTAACATTCGTCACACAATAAGTTTTGCTTCCTATCGGTGTCAAAAATTGAATTAGAAAAATGCATAACACACATCGACCGCGGACAATGCTGTATACCTAAAGTGTGCCCTAACTCATGAAGAGCCTCTTTAAGCGCTCGCAATTTATAGAGCACCATGTTAGGTTTGTCCCTGTAGAATTCAGGTTTTAGACGCCAAACCGAAATCAACGCAGCACCACCTTCGACATAGGCTTCACCGAAAACATATTTTAACCCAGATGCAAAAATGTCAACATCGACTACACCTAATATCCGGTTGAACTCTGGTTTCTTAGAGGAGAAGGCTTTCAATTCACCAAGGATTATATCAGAGTGATATTGGTTACGTTTCTTGTCAAACGCCCCTTGTGGAATAGGCAGGACATACTTGATTATGGCTGCATGAATATCAGGGAAAGTTTTCACTAAACCCTCTTGAATTCCAACCAAAACTTCGGGAGTAACTCGCCCGACCTGCAAAATCCCAACTTTCATAATCTATAACCTATATCTGGTAGGTTTCGCCAGTTCTTGGAGCCACAGCATCCAAACCCAACTCTGTTTTTGCCCAGTTTGCGAAGAGTTCACAGTTGCCTTCAGCCCCATGGACAACAAAAACTTTGGGGTTGCCTCCGATTCGCTTCAGGGCTTCTTTAAGTAGACTTGCACCACAATGAGATGAGAAATCGAAATGGCGGTATTGCGCTTTGATTTTGCGAACTTGTCCGTCGATGGTACAGACACCTTTCTCCATCAGTTCACGTCCCGGAGTGCCTGGAATCTGGTAACTGACTAGGAAAACGGCATTGATAGCTTTTTTGCCCAATTTAGAAACGTAAAATGCTGCTGGTCCACCTTTTAGCATGCCAGCTGTGGAAATTATTACACCTGGAGTTTTGAGTGCTTTTCGTCTGTCTCGCCAACCTTCTACCCATTCAGCAGAGTGCATAGCGTTCATGAAAAGTTTGGGGTCTCTAAGGAATTCTTTGTAGTTCATGATTACTCTGCTGGCTTCCCTTGCCATCCCGTCTAAAATGACTGGGTACTCGAAATGGTGGGCAGCTAAAATCGTCGCCATTTCCTGAGAACGCCCAACGCCAAACGAAGGCACTAGCACCGTCCCACCTGCTTCAACAACGCTGGTGCAAGCTTCAACGAACTGTTTTTCCAACTCTGGCCTTGGAGTGTGGTCTGCGTCTGCATAAGTGCTTTCTATAACAACTGCGTCTAAGGCGCCGTAATCCATGGATGCTCCAGCTAAAAGTTTGCTTTCTTCCATGTTAAAATCGCCAGTGTAGAGGAACCGTTTACCCTCAGCTTCTAGCAAGACGCTTGCGCTACCTGGAGTATGGCCTGCGTTGTACAGTTTCATTTTCATGTCGCCGATAATTTCTTCCTGCCCAAAATCGAGGTGATGATTGTTCTTCATCATCGTTTTAAGTTCAAGATATTCAAAAGGTAAGTAGTAGCCAGATAAGTGGATAAAGTCCTGCACAAGAAGTTGCGTCAGTTCCAAATTGAGTTTGTTTGTATAGAGGGGCATCTTATCGTTGATGTAGAAAATCGGGATGGCGCCTGAATGGTCGAGGTGGCTATGACTCAAAATCACCGCGTCAACGTCTTTGGGTGGGATATGCATGGGGAATCCTGGTTCATTGTCAAGCATAACTCCGTAATCGCAGACAACCTGAGTCTTCTCAGTCTTAACGGTAACCCCGATTCTGCCTACTTCACGGGCTCCACCTAAAAATCCAATTTGCAAGTAAGACCAAATCCATATCTTTGAAAGTTAACGATTAAAAATGGACTTATCTGTTTAAAAATGTATTGACCCTCGGTTTACTTGTGCAGATACAAGACCCTTCTTTACCGCCTTTAAAACCTCATCCACATCCAAAGAAGCTTCAACCTTGTTGTAAACGCTGAATAATTCTGAAACCTGGTGCGCGTCAGTGCCCGCTGTCCCTGGCAAGTCCAAGTTCTTAGCCAGCTCCTTTGCCTCATTGTTTGCCGTTTGGCTGGAGCCACCGTTTAAGACCTCGATGGCGTCAATTTTATAGTTTCTTGCACGCTCACCCATACCATACATCCTAAATGGATGAGCTACAATGGAAACTCCCCCGACTGATTTGGCAAAATCAACAACGACTTCGGGCGTCCAGGGTTTTGGCGGTAACTCGTTAGTGCCTAAAACCACAACATCTCCCTGATCGGTGCTGATTTCTACCCCCGGAATAACCAAAATATCAGTGTAAGCAGAAGCTAACTCAACCGTAACCCTGGCAACCGCGTACGCTGTCATGGTCAGTGACGGCTATAACCTTAATGAAACTGTGCGCAGCAAGCATATCAACAAGGGTTTTAGGTTGGATAACGGAGTCTGCCGAATAAATAGTATGAATATGAAAGTCGGCGTATAGAGATTCTATTGGTGATTTCCCCGTTTCAAGGTGACGAATAGAATGTTTGGTTGGTGCCTATATGCTCATTTTTCTGTTTTTCCAAATATTCTTCTATGCTTATTTCTACAACTTCATCAAGTTTGCAGTTTGATTTTTTGGCAACAAAAGAACGAAGTTTCTTTTCAGTTTCATCAGTTAAAGTAACAGTGATTTTTCCCATTGAATAATCTCCTATCCGAGTATATTATGGTTGGAAAGATCTGACTATTAAAAGCTGTGCTTAGTGCCAAAGGCCAGTTTAAATCAAGTTTTTTCTTTCAACTGTTCCCGCAGTATGTTCTCTAAACGGCTGAAAATTTCTCTACTTCCTAGAACGTTTGCCTCCACAGAATCAAAGAATAAATTTGACGTTTTGCAAGCTTCTATGCAGGCTTTTTTTATGGTATCGTTCCAGTGTTTGGGGTCATCGAGCAGAACAACACTTTGGTAAGTTGAGCGTTTAATGTACACTCCGATTTGGTTCGCAACGTAATCCACAGTTTCTAAATCGTGTGGTTGGGCAGATTCATGCTGGGATAGTGGGTAAACCTCGTCCAGCTCTAAGGGAACTAAACCGAAGGGAATCGAATAAACACAAACATGGACCTTCCAACATAGGTCTTTACCTAGGCTTCGGAAGAGTTGGCGGATTTTCTTGAATTCGGGTGCTTTGTGGAACGGTTTGTTTCGGGTTTGGGGCACAAGCAATAGCACCTTTGCGTTTGTAGGGGGAGTGTAACGTTCGCTGAGGTGTTTTCGGTAATGTGTGATCTCTGGTCTTGCGAGTCCGACCGAATTGAAATAGAAGAAGCCACTGGCTTTTGCTGTTGGGCTGAATTTTTCGAGGAAGTCCGAATGTTTGTGGAGGTGTTTTAGGGCTGAGAGTAGAGCTGGGTGGGCGTGGACTCGCATTTCGGTGTGTTCCCAGAGTCTACCATCACGAATAGCTTGTTTTATACGGTTTATTTCGGCAGAGCAAACGTGGAGATTGTGTTCAGCGAGGAAAACTTCTCGTTCCTTCGGCGATTTCTTTTCTAAGTTTCTTGGAGTTTCTGCAGAACACTTTGGGCAACTGCATGGGAAATATTCCAACTCGTTTAAGCGCCAGGTGCCATTTTCGGTCATATAACGGTTCTCACGAGCGTAAAGTGCATAAGCTGCTGAGTCAAAGAGGTCACAGCCCAACGCAACTGCCAAAGCGAACATAGATGGGTGTCCAGCGCCGAACAGATGCAACGGACGCTCCAGTGGTAAACCTTTTTTGGCAGTTAGTATCATGTCTGCGAGGACGTCGTAACGGTAGCTTTCCATGACTTCGGTTGGACTTCCCAGTGCATGGATTTGGAAGGGCAACTTGCCCATTTCAACCGCTGAATTAGCTACAAGGTCAAGGTGTTTTCCGCCCTGAACGGGACCAACCCACAAAATGTCGTCGCGGGTTTTTTCTTTAAAGAACGTCTTTTGCTCGCCGTAGAGTTTCTGCTACGGTGAATTCGGCTTGCTCTTTTGTGACTTTCCACCCTGTGGGAATGTCAAGTATTGTTGCGATATCGCTGCCATGCCTTCTTGGTATGCAACGATTTCTTTTTGGGAAACCTCAATGTCGCCGTAAACAAGTATTTGATAGGCGCCTGAATCCGTCATGACGGCGCCATCATAATCCAGAAACTTGTGCAATCCCATCTCGATGGGTTTGTTGTCATAGCGTTTTTTTGATAATGTAGGAGTTTGTTATGACTGCTTGGAAACCGAAAGTTTCCTTGAGCTTTTGGGGTGGGATGGGCTGGATGCTGGGGTTGATAACTGGGAATAACAGTGGAGTTTCCATTGTGCCACTTTTGGTTTTTAGTTTGCCGATTCTGCCCAGCAAATCTTTTTCTTTAATTTCAAAACTCAAGATGAAACCCAAACAAGGAACGCGCGCCCGCGTATAAAAAACGTTAGCCCCAAAACCCTGCAAAGGCTTATTTTGGTAAGCGTCCAATTAGCTGGTTGTGGTTTAAGTGGCCGAACAAAGAAAAACACGCAGAATTCGATTGATTTGGGCAATTCTCTTAGGAGTCGGTTTCCCATTCGCCATCATCTACCCTTTCTACGACGCCTACGTTGTAAAGCATTTAGCGGTTGACTTACAGGTTTCATTCGACTTCACCAACGGCTTACTCTTCATCGCAAGCATCCTCTTCGGTTTCTCCTCACTTATGGTTGTCAGCAAAGAATGGGTTGCTAAAAGGATCTGGACGGTTCTCCTACCACCCCTAGTCTTAATTGTATTAACAGGTAGTTTCCATTAGCAACTTGGCCTTAGGCGCCACGAACTCGGTGCAGACCCTCGTGTTTAGTTCTGCATCATTTAACGCGAATGTGGTAAGCACAGGATTCATTTTGGGGTATGTTACACGAAAGCTACCACTAAATAAAATTGATTAATAATCTCTGTATTTTGAATAATGACTCCTAAATGTAAAATGTAAAACATATAAACCAAACACTCCAAAAAGAAATCATGGCTAATCTTATTGAATCATTAACAAAGGAAGATTAAGAAAATGTGTTTTGGTTATGTTCTACTTATTTTTAGCATCAGCTTCTTCGCAGGCATGTCAACACTAATCCTCTTTGTCGCTCGCCAAGAAGCCCGAAAACTCCAAGGCAATAACATCAATGTCAACCCAATGCCGAAACGTCATTGCCACTTTTGTTAGGCAACCTTATATCGCTTCGTTCATCTAATACCCACCGAAGTGCACCGATATGGTTTGCTCAATCGACATATCCGAAAAACCCGTCTTAAACGACCCAATCCTAATCGAAGGGTTACCCGGCATCGGCTTCGTAGCCAACATTGCAGCATTGCATTTAATAAAAGAGTTGAAGGCCACAAGGTTTGTTCAGATTTTCTCTTCGTCTTTTCAGGATTTCGCAATAACTACTGGCGATGGCACAGCTCGCACCCCAATAAACGAACTTTACTACGCAAAACGGGACGGCGAACGCGATCTCATCATTTGGTACGGAAACACCCAAGCATTAACCACGGTTGGACAATACGAGTTAGTCGGAAAAGTCTTAGACATCGCCCAGCAGTTTGGTTGCCGCTTTGTAATATCAATAGGGGGCTTCAAAAAAGATGAGGCACAACCTGTTCCTGGAATTTATACCACTGCCACGGATCTTGATACTATGCAACAGGCGCTTGATTTAGGCACAAAAGTCATGGTTGGACATGTTTTTGGAATCGCAGGTTTATCGGTTGGCATGGCAAGGATTCGGGATATGAAGGGTTTTTCATTATTGATTGATACTCCTGGAATGAACCCAGATGTGAACGCTGCGCGCTACGCACTGCTTACGCTGGGCAAATATTTGTACCTAGATGTTGATTTATCCGGGTTGGAAGCCAGTGGCGAAGAAATCAAAAAAATGCTTGAATCCTTTGGAATTATTCGAAGTATAACAGAAGAAAAGAAGAAAGAGGAGCAGCAACTGCGCTGGTTTATCTGCTAGGCTTTGACTTCGCTCATGAAGGTATCGTATACTTTCTGCACGCGGTCAGCAGCTGGACCTGAACCTTCCACGACGCCTTTCTCAGTTAGTTTCACTTTGTCCATAACCCAGATGAAACCTTTGTCATCGTAAAGCTTAACCATGGTTGGGAACACTTTTTCTAACCTATTGGCTAATGCTTTAAGATCAAAGGGCTTATCTGCACTGGATATTGACATGACCACAGATCCGTTAATGACTAGGCGATTGAGGAGTTTTCCAGACTCATCTTTTACATCAGTTAAGCTGAGACTTAGGTTGTCAGGGTTTATGCCGATGAGAGTACCGTTGAATATTTTTCCGTTAGTAGTAACGACAGCGACGTTTTTATCTGCCAACGCTGCCACATCACTGAAGTATTTTCTTTGCGCTACAGACAACTTTTATTTCTCCAATAGTGTAACGAAATTGCACTACCACTATTTATCTTTGATTTAAATTGAAATCAGAAAAAATGGCAAATAGAAGTTCGTTTCAATGATTGGAATAGAATTTAGGTCTTTTTATTGTTCTTTGGAAAACTGTAAACTTTTTCAAAATGTTGAAAAAAAATTTTAGGTTAGAGGCGTTATTTCTTTTGTTTTATTTCGGTGTTCTGCTTAAGCAGCGCAATAGTGTTTGCTGGGAGATCGTTTTCCACCATGAAGTTCGCTCCAACCCAAGTGTTTGCTCCAACTTTAACGCCAGGCATGAACATTGATTTGATTCCTGTCTTCACGTTATCCCCAAGTACTGCGCCGAGTTTTCGCCTTCCCGAGTCCACAACCTTATCTTTAACTATCATTTTGATGCGTCTATCGTCAAATCGCAAGTTCGCTATTATTGTGCCTGCGCCGAGGTTGCATTTTTCGCCAAGTATGCTGTCGCCAACGTAGGAGAGGTGACCTGCATGTGTGCCGTCCATAAGAATACTGTTTTTTATTTCGCAACCGTTGCCGACGCGGACTTTTTTGCCAAGACTTGTGCCTGAGCGGATATAACAGTTGGGGCCGACATCGGCCTCTTCATCAATAAATACTGGTCCTTCAATGTAGGCTCCTGAACGGATTCGGGCTGATTCGGCCACTGTGACGGGACCAATTAAATGCGCACCCGGCTCTATGGTACCGAGGACTTTGTGGTTCATGCGTTTTAGCGCCCAAACGTTAGCGTCGAGTAAATCCCAAGGTCTACCAACGTCAAACCAGTCATCCTTGCTTAATTCTGCTACAGTAACCGTTTTGCCTTCTTCAGCAAGCATAACTACAGCATCCGTGAGTTCGCATTCTCCGCGAATTGAGGCTTTTATCTGTTTTATTTTGTCGAAGACATCTTTTGAAAAAACATAGATTCCTGCATTTGCCAAGTTGGAGGGTGCTTTTCCAGCAGCTGGCTTTTCAATTAGGCGTAAAACCTTTCCCTCCACATTTTGCTCGATTATGCCGTAGTTTTCGGGTTTGTCAACGGGAACCGCTGCCATGACTGCTGAAGTTTTTCGCTTCTTGAATTGAGTTAGAACTTGTCTCACTGCATCTTGACCAAAAAGCAAATCACCGTAAATTAAAACGAAATCTCCGTCAACATATGGCTCAGCAACTTCGGCAGCATTACCTGTGCCCAAAATCTCTTTTTGCTCCAAGTAAGTTAAATTTAACCCAAGTTTTTCGCCGTCTCCAAAGTAGCTACGGATAGCTTCGCCCATATAATGGGTAACGATTATGGCTTCAGTTATTCCTGCTTTTCTAACGGCTTCCAAGCAGAACTGCAGAATTGGTTTACCGCCGATTTTAATGAGGTGTTTGGGGCGCGTTGCCGTTATAGGCATGAGTCTTTCGCCCGCGCCAGCCGCTAAAAGGACCGCTTTCATTAGTTTTGCGCCTCGATTTGTTTGTGTATTAGTGCTGTTGCCTTTGCGGTTATATCTTTTGCCACTTCTTGGGATTCGCCTTCAACAGTTAAGCGAATAAGTGGCTCTGTTCCTGAAGCGCGGATGAGAAGCCATCCGTTTTTAAGTGCTAAACGTGCCCCATCGACCACGCTGAAATCTGTATATTCTGGAAATTCCGCTTTTAGAATTCTGCTCAATTGATCCACCAATTTGTATTTTTGTTCGTTTTTGCACACGATGTTTTTTCGAATCGTAATGTACTCAGGAACCTCTTCGATGAATTCGGAAACACTCTTTCCTACTTTTTCCAGTGCAGCTAACATCAGGGCTGCTGAAAGTGGATCCATCAGGGCAGAGATGTTGTTGCGGATGTATCCATGCGCCACATGGTTCACCACCGAAAACTGCATTATCACGCTTGATGGCTTCGGAAACGTAAATGTCACCAACCTTTGTTCGAACAACTTTGCCACCATATCTTTCAGCCATCGTTTCCACACACATTGATGCTTCAACGTTGGTAACTACTGTTCCGCCGCCATTGCTTTTGAGAGCCCAAGCCCCATATGCCGCCAAAGAACGGTCGAAATTTACAAAAACGCCATTTTCATCTACAAATGCAACGCGGTCAGCGTCCCCGTCAAAAGCGACGCCGATGTCGGCACCGAGGCTTTGACCGTTTTTGCGAGGTCTTGGAGGGATTCGGCGGTAGGTTCGGATTTTCTGGCTGGGAAATATCCGTCTGGCTGAGCGTTTAAGGCGGTTACTTTGCAGCCTAAGGTAGTTGAGCATTTGAGGAGCAATTGTAAATGCAGCGCCGCATCCTGGGTCAACGACAACTTTCCACTGTTTTTCCAAGGAAACAGACTTCAGAACCATGTCCAAGTAAACCTGTCCAGCGTTGGCAGAAGAAGCTTTGCCGAGGCTGCGCCAATTCGCCAAGGCAAAGCTTCCTTCATCCACTATTCTTTCTACCGCAATCTTGGTCCTCGTCAGTGTAGGATAAGCTGTCGCCATTGAAAACTTTGATGCCATTATACTGGGGTGGATTATGGGAAGCTGTAAGCATAAAACCAACGTCAGCACCCAATGCTTTAGTTACATAAGCCAAAACGGGCGTGGGAACAATACCTAAAAGTAAAACATCCGTCCAGCTGAAACCAAACCTGAAACCAAAGCGTCCTCAAGCATACCGCCTGAAACCCGTGTGTCACAGGCAACCACAGCTCTTTTCGCTTTTGCATGAGTTGCTACTGCAGAAGCAACCCTGCAAGCTAAGAATTGGAGTTAAATCAATGTTTGCTAATCCTCTGACTCCTGAGCTTCCGAACAGTTTACCCATTAATCTGCACCTGTTAATGCATGGTAGTGTGTGAGTTGACTTAAAAAAGAATTTGGCAAAACTCTAATTGCAGGTTCTAAGGAAAGATACAAGTTTTTGTTTAGTTGGGTGCTGGCCATTGGGTCTGAGAGGTAACAGGCAGAAACAGCGTTTGCCAACATCAAACGGCACTCGTCAGAGAGGCCATTATGGTCTCCTAAGATGTTGCCTGCACACCAAGCATCACCAGCGCCCGTTGCACGCAAAACTCTTACTTTAAACGTTGGAACCACAACCTCATTTTTCCCTCTCAAAGTGGCGGAAAAATCTGTCGCATGCAAATCGATTCTCGCAGACAAATGCTTAGCTAAAACCCTTGCCGCCTCCATCGCCAACTCAGCAAATCCAAGCTCTTTCTTCTCTTTCAAGCCATCATCAAGTAAAGTCGCATAAGTGATCGCTTCATTCTCGTTCACACTTAAAATATCCACTTTGTGGGTTTTCAGAACCTTATTCATCAAATCAGGTATTGCTTTAGTGTTTGGGTTGGGGTCAGCCGTGTCATAGTAAGTCTTTCCCTTACCAATTCGTTTTGCCCACTCAAAAACTGCTTGAGCCAACTCTGTGCCAAATTTTAAGGTTCCTGCCCAGTTAAAAAGACATACGTAATCCGCATTTTCAATCAATCCATAATCGCTATTCATCTAGGTTTGCGGGTCCAAAATCCGCCAATGCCCTAAATCGCGAAGCATAACGTTTGTTTTTTCGTTTTTCTTTTTGAATTCCAAAGCTGTTGTAATTGAGGCTTTACCATATGTTTTTATGTGAGAAGTGTCGATTGGAGTATTTTGGAAGTTATATTTTATTTGTTGAAGACCATATTCGCTTGTGCAAACAATCGGCGTGACCTTGACACCTAAATTGAGCCAAGGCTGAGGCAACGTTGATGGCGTTTCCACCTCGCAGGTCAGTCTGGGAATTCCATCAATGCTGCCGCCCTTTCGTTTAGCCACATCTGAAACTAAGCCTCAGAAAACTCTGGGGTATTCCATTCAGGTTTACAAGTCGGTCAAGAAAAAAATCAGGCAAAACAACAACTTTGCATTCTTTAAGATCTTGTTGTAAGAAAGCTCTGAAGTTCTTGTTTCCATGCGCTGATGACATATGAAGACTCCTTAAAGAGTATATTTCCAAAAAGCTAAAATAACCTTTTGATTTAAGGTATGAATTCAGATATACAAAGAGGGGAAAGGAGTATACGAGATTCAAAACAGAAGTTAGCTTGTTACTAGTTGCTATCTCATTATTTGCAGTAGCAATGTTCTTCTACTCATACCAAAACGGCTTAAGCTTTAGTCTTTCCATACAGAGGAATTGCCCTTGCATTCGTCGGTTTCGGCTCGATCTCCATGGTCACAGCATCAATTTCTTATTCTAAACGAAGCAAAAATATCCTTCAATAATTTTTTCAGGTTTCTAAGCACCTAAAATAAACCTAACCAGCAACCATACGATATCCCCAAGCAACAAAGCAACAATTAAACCTAAAGTAACAAAAATCAACATTGGCAATCCAGGCGTCGCCCAAACATAAGTATCAATTTTTCCTTCATCAACAGCTTTTGATAAGCGTTCAACGATTTTTTCTCGCCCCTCATCGTGAGGAACAATGACCAAGTTTACGTTTTAAAATGACATCTTGGTTTTCATACATCTTCCATGGGGAAAATATGCCATTTTTCCTTAACCTTACTAATACTCATCTTGTAGCCAGTTATTAAGACAAGAATCTTTTTCCCAATAGATTCTGACGCAAGTGTCCCCGAAAACATTTTGGTTTTTGTTTTCTTATGCCAAACGACATTGCGAAGTATCATATATATGCCGCTTGCTGCAGCGAAGAAAACGGCGTTGCCAAAAATTGTTATTGGAAAAATGATTTGTGAAATTGGCGAAACACCCCCGGCAATAAAGGTGTAAACAAGACTATAGGAGCAAAAGGTAAAGCAAGCGCGATACACATGAGAGCTTTTGAATCTGCACCGCCGAAACCACCAGAATAGAACAATAAGAAACGCAATCCCAACGGTTACGCCAAGCTCAAGCCAAAAAGGGCAACTGGGATGACTCAAAGAAAAGCAATTCAGAAAGCGACAAAGCCAAGGCTATTGGAGCATAGATTGCCCAGACACGGTTGCTTACTTCTCGGGTTTTATAGTCACTCCATGAAGCATAGATTAGAGACACCTAATGAAAATGCTACTTTGCCGCGATCAAGATTGATTGAAGTATTTGAATTGATGGTGCACCCTTTAGATGTTATTCGAGTAGTTGATGTAGCTTAGGCTAATAAGATTTTGTTGGTAAATTTTACATCGCACAATGAAGCATGTTGTCGTTTCGCTTAGGATTTTGGATTGACAGTTAATGTGGGCGGATACTCAGCCAATATCCAAAGACCCATTGGCGTTGTTCCATCATACAAATTGCATATAGGTGTTGTACCGTCAAATGTTGCAACTGCACCCTGCCAAGTTATATCATATGAATATTTGAAATCAACTTGCGCCCGAACTCACCGGCAACAATTCAAGCAATCCACTACTAGCTTTAAGAGCGCCCTTAGAGGAACTTCCAGAGAAAGAATCAAACGCATAGAGTTTCTGATTTGCTAAATCTGTAAACATTAATCCTGCGCCTTTTCCATCGTCTGAGATGAATTGGCTAAAATGATGAGCCATCCAGCCGCCGCTTGCAGTGTTTATGAATGTTCCTGTTCCATTCTGGATTATGGGGAACCCAGCGAGGGTGCCATTTTCGGTTTGTATCTGCATTGAGGGCAAAGTGGAAGTGAGTTGTATTGGGCAGAGGTCTGTGATTGAGCGGGCTTGGGTTGAATTGATGAACATTATTCTTAGCTGGTAGGTGTAGTAGGTTGCGTTTGCTGGAAGTGTTAGGATTATGTTTGCATACAGGTTGGGGCAGCCAGTTGCACCGTTGTTCCATTCTGCTTCCTGCTGAACAACATCTCTGACTACACCGTGGTGAATAACGTATGCTGCGCCCGCACCGTAAGTGCTTGCCTGCTGGTTTATACGCATGAAATTCGCTGTGCTAGAGTTCCCTGACCCAGCCACAGTTGCTTTGACATTAAAGTTTCCGATTAAAAGAGTTACATTGCCATTTGTAAGTGTTGAAGTCCCGGTGTTGTCGTTGGTGAAATACTTGTTTGTGAATGCCAGCGGCGTCTGAGTTGCCACATCGCTACCGTTCCACCAAACCGTGAAATCAGTAACTCTGCTGTTTAAGAGTAAAACAATCATTTGACGGTTACCAAAGAGAGTAGTATTGCTTGTTAATCCTAAGGGGATTTGGTAGTTGGATGCCCAGTCTTCAATTTGGAAAGGAACTTCCTGGTTTACTCCGTTTATGGTTTGGTTCACGTGGATTGCTTTTACTGGGATGGGTGGAATTGGAAGGGTTTGGGTTGTCATTTGCATGTTTTGGCCTAGCCAACGCATGGTACCATTCTGCAGGATTTCAAGGGTAAACGTCGATTGCTGTAGGTTGACGAGGAAGTTGATGTCGGGTTCATCTTGAAGGTATACTGAATCGATGTTCCAAATGTCTTGTATGGGGTCTGCGACATCGTTGCTACCGATGAAGCGTATGGTTAGGTTGGTTGAATCTATGTATGGGACCAACGAAACGTTGTTGAAGTAATTGGGAAGGAGCGTCGTCAGATTCTGCCATGACCCACTATGTAATACTTGAACAAGCAAAGGCTCTGCACCCATGGTACCTGTCTTTATGCATAAATCTTGACGAAGATTTGTGGCATTAACATTTGTCCATTGTTCTTGCAGATTAATCGCATAATTGGTAGCATCGGGGTTGTACTGGATCCAATCTAAGTTTAGGTTATAGGGACTTGAAGTAGACTTAAATGTAGTTACCATTAATTTCCAGTATCCACTACTATTGAGATAGTTTGGGGGATTAACTGATATTCCCTGTTGCTTTGTTAAGTCTCCACTTCCTAAAGTGGCATTCAAGTATCCGTCCCCGCTGTTAGGGTATTGTCCAGTCGCCGAATTGTAAAGCTGGAAAGTCGCGGTTACCCCGTTGGTCGAGGTTGAACCATCTACCGTCCAAGCAAGGTCAGTCCATGGAAAAGGAATTGTAGAATTTCCAATTAACTCAACTTGGGCAGTATATTGGTTCGCGGGTGTGTAAGTGCAATAAATACTATATGTTCGTTTACTGCCTGCATCACCGATGGTTGTCGGCCAAGTCGGGTAAGAAGCGCTTTGTTCGAACCTTTCTGCAGAGCCTGTGTCTCGACAAATTAAGACGTTGGATGTATCTGAGGACCAAACTACAAGCTCGTAATCTGTTCCTGAGGTTAATGTTGGTTGAGAAATAAAGTTAAACGTAACCCAGTTATCAACTGTATCGATTACTTTCTCTTCTGTTACTCCGATTAGTGTGGCACCGTTGTTGGAGTAAATTGCTGCTTTAGCTCTGAATTCAGAGTTGTAATTACAATATATTGAGTATTGTTTGGTATTTGTTTGGAAGGTTAATGTGTTTGCCCAATTCCCATAGACCTGGTTAGCATAGTTGCCGTTCCCGCCCGATGTGCTGCTGTAACGTAAAACTGCAGTACCGCTGCCAGTCTGAGACCAGACTACTAGAACATAGTTTGTTGATTCAGTTAATGTTGGAGGCGAAGAGAATGTAAAAATTCTCCATGCTGGATTGATATTTGACGGAACAGATTGTTCCACTGAAAAAGCCACCAAGTTGCCGACATTGTCATAAATTGCCGCCTTCATGTTCTTGGCACTAGTGGTGCATTGTATGTATGCTGCAATGCTTTGAACTGAAGTTGGAAAAGCTGGGGAAGTGAACCATTGACCTCGAATTGTATCGTTTATTGCATCCCCAGAGTTGCCTGTACCTGTGTTTCCTAAAGTTTGACTTTGGGCAGTAAACCTTAGATAAGCACTTATGCTGTTTGCTAGACCCGCTTGGCTGGCTATAAACTGGGAGCCTCGAATCATACTTAGAGTGGTTGTTGATGATCCTTGAGTTGCATAACCCAAAGTCGCTGGCGTTCCGCCAAAAGAGGAACCGTAAGAGCGGAAACTCAGGTAGGAGCCATCATTTGCTTGCAGGTTGCTTATTGAGCCGTTAGCCAGTGTAGTTGAGCCGTAAGTGTTATAGTTTGTCGGGTAGATTGGAACGTATGTTGTTCCCAATGCTCCCTCAGTCAAATTATCGTATTTGCCATCTGGACCATATTTCTGGGCAGTAAAATTGCCATGGGTACCAGTAACGTTCAAGTTAGCATTATTCACGTATGTCAAATCGGGTTTATACCCAGTCTTATTCCAAGCCATTGAAGAGGTAAATTGGCTATAAGATGCAGCCAAAACTGAGAGCCCAGCGGCATCTTCCACTTGAACGACGTATGCGTTACCGGACACTCCCGAAGGAAGGTCAACTATGTAGGTTCCATCTGTATGAGAAACTACGTTGGTTGGAACCGAGTATTCCCATGTTAAATTTCCAAGCACATAACGGAAAAACTTTATGTTATCAGCTCTAAGGTTGATTAAGGGTTGACCGTAATCGGTTAATATTTTAAACTGAGCCTGTGTTGTTGAGTTAATGTTAGAAACTTGGACCTCTAATCGACTTGAGGCTGAGTAGCTTACGCCCGTGATACCTAACCCGTTTAAATCATAGGTAACATTCATGCTACCTTGGCTGTAACTATCATTCGTAAACCAGTTGGCACTAAGTCCGACTTGGGTATTATTCAACGATAAAGCCCATTCTGGCTTTATAGAGCCCAAATTCTCAATACCACTGTCAAGGTAGGTGTGGGCTAACTGTTGAGCGTAAGTTACATTGCCAGTAACCTTCAAAACTGAACCATAATAACCCACAGTGAAACCTAAAAGCTGCTTAAGCGCCTGATTGGTTTCATCCACTGAACTCATGATTTGAGGCTGCTCCTGTGTGGTACTAACACTGTATCGTAAAGAGGAGTAAGTTCCCATAACTGAACCGATTAAAACCACTGCAACAAGCAAGGCAGCTATAATGGAAAATTGACCTTTATTATTCATTTAACCACTCCCCATCATACCTAACTGTAGAACTACTAAACGCGAATTGCCTTGAGCTGTATATTCGGAAGCGTAAAGTCTAGGCTGAAAATATGATAGTAGGCTCAATCCCGTAACTCGAACATCAGGTGTTCTGGTTAACCCTAAAGCTAAGAGCGACCCCGTAATGTTCGATGAACCTGTAGCGACATGATTGTATATTGCTCCTGCTAAGTAGTCGCCCGAAGGGTTGAATATGTTAAGCCCAACTTTAAGATTGTAACCTGCCAAGGTTGAGCTGGATAAGGCGCGAGTAGAAGTCTGATATGTTGAAGGATAGATTCCATAATAATTACTCAAGCCAGCTACATTTTGCGTGAATGTGACTTGCCTACTTGCACTATCGCTCACCGCATTACCGTTGTAAACGTAAGTTTGGTTGTTTAAACCTTCAAGGAAGGCTCTTGAACCACCTACGGAAGTCATTTTCATTCCATAGATGCCCCAGTTGTTCTGGTCATTCGAAAAAACGCCATTGTTACCAACATAGTAAAAAGGGTATCCGACTATACTAGCCCAAGTCCAATTGTAAATTCGAACCGTATTCCCTAAGGTGTAACAGTATTTAACATAGTTGTAGCCGCTTGGAGCCCCCGAATCGTAACCTTGGCTTGCACGAGATTGACCTTGATAATATTCCTGCGGCATTGGAACACTTTCGCCGAAAGTATTAATTACAACTGCATTTTGCACTCTCTCGTTTGGTAAGCCAGAAATTGTTTGATTGTCGATTAGTTTTCTGAGTTGAATTGTATTCTGAACCATTACTGTGTTAGCAAAGTATGGCGACAACAAGTTGTAAAGGTCTTGAGCTAAGCTCTGAGCTGTATAGCCAGTAATCCACCAGCCGTTTGAGTCACTGCAATTCAAAATGTAAAGTGTTGTTCCTCCATTTTTCTCGCCGATTTTCTCTGGTGTTACGTTAAAAGTCACGTTAGAAGAAGCCACAGTATACGTGGAGACATCATTAGTTGTAATAAGGCTTGCAGCGTTTGATATCGATGTTACGTTTTCGTAGACTTGCCCATTTTGGTCATTAATATTATAGACTGTTAGATTATAAACTACGTTGGGCGGCAATGAAGCGGAGAGAGCAACTTGCAATCCAGCCCAAACCGTGGCGTTGTCAGTTTCAAAGGCAGCTTGACTTAAAGCATAGTTTGAATCAAGAGTCTGCAGGGTTGTAAAAGATAAACGTCGAAGGTTTATAGGTGAAACATCTCTTGGAGAGGGCAGAACTGTAAAGTACGAGGTAGCAATAACCGCGCCAGCTAAAATGATGATTACAAATAGGATTTCAATTGTTCGAATCATTTAACTGACTCCTTGATTCCAAAGGCTAAGTTGAGCTTGGTAAGACATGCCATCGATAGTTACTTGGCGGATATCTGTTGTAACCCATTCCTGTCCTACAGGGTTTGCACCGAAGGTTAAAGGAAAAGACAAAGAGCCTAAACCCCAAGGCATCAAAACAACTCCATAATGCCCAAAATCATCCTTGTAGGTTGCAACCAATACTCCATCATTGTTAGGAACAGTTAATGAGACGAAGTCTTGTCCGCTGCCACCACCAGAAATCAATTTTCCAGAGGAAGTTTGCGAATCTAATAGCACCTGGCGTAATGTATAATCCTCAGCTAATATGAAAAATGATGCGTTGTAGCTTAATTGTGAATATCCTGGGACCTGTTGACCAATTGTGTTCCCATGTACAAGCATAATGCTATGGTTCTGAAAACTGTCAACTATGGGAAGCACCGTATTGATAAAGCCCGGTGAATCATGAACGTAGTAGCCTACTCCCTTAAGCCCATCAAGATAAGAATACACTATAAGCGCATATGACTGAATTTCGCTAGAAACTTGTGGAAAACTCAGTTGCGCTGAACCAGCTGCGTCAGTTTCAGATGTGCCGTTAAAAATTATGTACGATGGATAGGTGTTTAGATTTTGGTTAACCAAAATAAGACTGTATGACAATGGAGCGTTTGCAAGAGGGAACCCTGTTCCATCAACTATAACTGAAACTTTCAATGGCGTAATTGATGTTTCATTGATCAAAACTGTAATTGTTGGTTTCAAGGCCAACTGGAATCCGTAGGTGCCATTGATTCCAAGAATCCTAGATACTGCTGAACAATTTACACATTTTGCTGTTGGCACAAGTAAGTAGCTGCCAAACCCAGCAGACACATTATTGTAGTAAGTGTCAGTTCTGGGGTAATAGACAGTCGATTCAGTTGAAGTTAGACGCATGGAAGAAAATGAACTCAATTGGTATTCGGCATAAGCTGGGTCCTGAAGCCCAAACCCTACGATGGCTCCATCACTTTGTCCCCAATTGCTTGGAATACCAGGGTTGAGAAGCATGTTGTCTAAAAGGTCGCTGGTTTTAGTTGACAGCGCATTGTGACGTTCGTAAGCAATGCCTGTCTGCATGTTTTGACTGAAGAGTCCAATAAAGATTCCCATGGCAGCAATGAATATAATGAGGGAAACAATGTGGTCAATGGCACCGTACGCCATGCTTCTATGAACCTCCGAGGAATAGTGAGATAGAATTTGATGTTTTTTCCGCAACCACGATAATAGGCTGTGCTCCACTAAGGAATGATAAGTTTTCTTGCCAATCTGCGTTTGGTCCCAGAGTTACTAACGTTGAAGTTTGATCGTTTGTGTCTAAAAGTTTTAGGGTGATATTCATTATCTGATACGAAGTATCCAGATGCTCCACATGCCTTAGAGTAGTATTGAAAGCATAGCCTTCAATGAGCGGCGGCACGTCCAAAGTGATTGAAATCGTGCCATTAGACATTGAATCATGGTTCATCGTATAGTACAATTGTTGAATAGAACTGCCAATATGTCCAGCGGTATTTTGAAGCTCAATTGTCATGCGGGAATCCGTATAATTATTCATGATGACGGATGCCGTTAAAGGAAAAATGAAAATCTGGATAATCAAGACAGGAATCATAATCATGTACTCGATTGTTATTGACGGCAATCTACTACACCTGTCCTAGCGCCACTATCACTTTGCCAACGTAAAATTCTACAACTGAATGAGGAAGCAATTTTGGAGTTGAAGAACCATCAAGAGTTATTGTAGTTCCATTAAAATTAAAGTACGAAGCGTCAAATCCAAGAGATGCTTGAGGAAAACTAACCGTAATGATGACTTTGGAAACATCT
Source organism: Candidatus Bathyarchaeota archaeon (assembly GCA_963842545.1). Taxonomy (GTDB): domain Archaea; phylum Thermoproteota; class Bathyarchaeia; order Bathyarchaeales; family Bathycorpusculaceae; genus Bathycorpusculum. The sequence continues at coordinate 27,304 of CAWJGR010000023.1, read as the reverse complement.
GACATTGTAACCTTTGAGATACCAGCACCGGTTAAGGTTATAGATTGGGATCTGTAGAGGTTTGTGCCATTTTCCAGGTCTGGCAGATAAAACTTAAAGTTACTACTTATTGACCCAGAGGCTGACGTCATCGTTGAAGAAAGCACTCTCATTGTCGGAACTAAGGCAATACGATTGTAGGCTCCATCGCTCATCGGTACCTTTTGTTCACATATCACCTGGCTTATTGGTGCCGAAGAATCGTACTGCAAAAATGAATCACTAGCTCCCAAAGGAACCCGCGCAAAATAATTGTTCCCAAGCGAGTAATAACCTACGGGCATATTATAGAGAATCATTCCTGTTTCCCCAGGCAAAGTTAAAGTTTGCAAACCTCCTGAAGCGGTAAAGACTTGGAAAGTGTAGTCTAATGCAACTTCTTGGAACTTAACATTGCCATAGTTGCTTGAGTACGTAATTGTCTGTGTTCGACCAACGGTCCAAGCAACATCGTCAATCTGTTGACCCACAGTCTGCATGAATTGTTTGTTTGTGTTATACTCATTAGTCGCCATTTTCAGGCCTAATGTATTGTTTGCGAAAGTCATCGCAACCAAAATAAGGACAACGACGGCACCAGTCAATATTACTGTGGAAATGGCGGGGCTAGCTGCCCGTGTATCTTTGCGTATATTTGTGCGATGATTTTGCATACTTTTCCCTTCCTATCCAAGTTTTACGAACGATGGAATTATTTTAGCTGCTACTATGGAGATTAACACAAGTATGGCTGCATGTTTGAAGCCTGCACCAACTGATTCTTCACTAATTTTTCCAGCAACGATACCAATTAAGTAGCTGTTGAAGATAACTGATGAAATGAATACTACCTGCATGAGAGTATTGTCTTTTGGCGCTGCAGTTGCTCCTGGAACAGCTACTCCAGTAGTTAACCCCATCATCATAATGGTGGTTGCCACTAGTAGAATCGAAGCTAGATAAGGCATCATCACGTAGGGACGAACCGACATCTTCTTTTCTTTCTCAACTTCCTGCGTCAAGTTGTTGAAACGCGCCAGCGATTCTATCATTGCTACAGTACCTCCACCTACATCAATGGTTTCAACCAGTAGAAACATAACTATTTGCACCATCCAACTGCGTGTACGATGCAGAAAATCCATCATGACTTTTTTTGCTGGAATCCCCCAAGAGATTTCGGAGCTAATTTTTCTAAGTTCCTTACTAAATCCGCCGTACTCACGTTTGGATAAGCTTTCGATGCATTTTTCTGGTGATAACCCAGTTTTTCGGACTTCGGTGAGATCACGTAGAAAATTCGAAACGCCTTGTTCCATGCCCGTTTCTAGTTTTTGTCAATCTAATGTGGATGATGGCTGCAGGGGCAGCTGAGATGAATAATCCAACAGCTAAGGCTACAGGTAAGTCAACTCCTAACGCTTGCAACTGGGTAAATATTGGAAGTTGGGTGGTACCCATGAAATTGGTAAGCAGCAAGAAAACGATAACTGCAATTATACTAGTAAGACCGAAGACTTTGTACGGACGCATATCTAATATTGGTGTTTTAGGCTGCATACTATGTGCCAAATAAATAAACATCATCGAGAGCATAGGTGTAAAAATGTAAGTATACAACAGTATTCCTGAGTACTGTGATATATCGCTGCTTGCGTTTGATCCATTTTGTATCCCGTTGACTGCGAACAGAATGTAAAAACAAAGGGACATCATAACCATAACAATAATGAAGGTTTCAAGCAACATTCCCAAACGTTCGGCGGCTGCTTTCACGCGAAGAGCACGTGCTTTGAAGATGTCCTCTGCTTTACGTTCAAGATAATGCCCTATGTCACCGCCTATAATAACAGTTGAAGCATAGCCACTCAGGAAATCTTTGAATATGTCAAGCGGAGTCTTTTTTGCAGCTAGATCTAAAGCAGAGAGAGGATCAATGCCAAAGATTTCCACATCTTTTATGATATCTCTTGCCTCTTTACTCATCGCCGGCATGAGATCCACTTGAGTTAACCGTTTAAAGCTAGTGTAGGGAGCAATTCCTCCTGACGACATGACGCTGATGTATGCTGCTGCAAAAGGCATTTCCCTCTCTAACCCCGAGGATCTTTCACTTCCATTGTTTAACGGAACGATCAAAAAGCCTACGATAACAAAGAGAGGTAGAAAAGCTAAGGCGAGAATAGGCAAAAATCCAAAAGTCAAAGCAATCGCTACGGCAATAACAGACACGGGCAGGGTTAACATTGCTACAAAGAACATTAGAGAAATGTATGTTTCAGGGTATATTCTCACTCGACCCTTTTCCAGAGAACTCTTGATTTGAGGAAATATATTTTTCAAAACGTAAGGAGCATATCGCCCGAATAAGCGAAAAGACAAGGCTTCAAATTTATCTATGAGTGGCAACTGGCTTAGCCTCCTCTCTTTCGATAATCTTTCGGTAGAATTCTTTAGGTCGAGCATAATATTCTGCAATTATTGAAGCGACTTCTTTGTAACTTCGTATTTTTTCCTTGCGCATCCACTTTAGCACATTACTTCTCCGCTGCAATTCCTCAATTAGTTGTTCTCTGGTAATTCCTAGGCGTTCTGAAAAGTTGGTAAGCAGAAAGCTATGTTCTATGTCGGTGATTTGCTGGTCTTTTATAGGGTCCCATTTGAAGGATTCGACGAATTTTTCAGAATCAATAATTTCATTAACTGCGAGTATGCGGCGGTAGGCTTTCTTTTCACCATTCTTGACTAAGTGAACACGTTGCACTGACATAACAATGTTCATTAGTGGAATGTATGCTGGTGAAATGTCCATCGGTTTTTGAGTTAGACGTCTAACAGCTGATTGAACGTTTTCAGCGTGCATAGTACACATGCCACCGTGGCCTGTTGCAAGAGCCTGGAACAAGACGTATGCTTCTTGCCCTCGGACTTCTCCTACAATCATTAAATCTGGGCGGTGACGCATGCACGTTTTAACCAAGTCAAAAAGCGCAACTTCACCTACGCTGCTGCCACCTAAACCATAACTTTGGCGCGCAATGAGCGAGACCCAGTTTTCATGGGATAGATTGAGTTCAGCGGTTTCTTCGATGGTCATGATTTTGCTCCCTGGCTTTATAAGGCAACCTAAAGCGTTCAAGGCAGTAGTTTTACCCGCTGCAGTGCCTCCAAGGACCATGACTGAGGCACGGTTTTCAAGGCAAATCCAAAGGTAAGCTGCCATTTCTTCAGTGAACGTGCCGATGTTGATTAGGTCAATAATTGAGTAAGGATCATCTCTGAACTTTCGGATTGTGAAAGCTGTGCCGAAAGGTGTAATTTCGCGTCTATATGCCACGGCAAGTCTGTGTTTCCCTGGAAGGGACGCATCCACGATTGGGAAAGCGCTGCTGACATGTTTACCTGCCATGTGAACGAGTTTCACAACCAAATTATCGAGATCTTCGTCATTTTCAAATTGAAGATTGGTTTCTATGCTTTCGAAGTTGCGATGCCAAATGTACACTGGTTTTTGAACTCCATCGCAGGAAATGTCTTCAATGTTAGGGTCACGCATTAAAGGATCGATTTTGCCAAACCCAACCAAATCTCGTTCAGCGTGATAGAGAATTTTGTACCACGAAACATCAGGAAGCCAACCAAGGGTGATTCTGTATTTGTCAACGATTTTTTTTGCTTCCTCAGCGAAAAACTTCCTAGGATCAGTAATTTCTTCTTTTGGCGACTCAATTTCCGCGAGCAATATTTCTAAAATTCGAGTATATATTCCTCGTTCCATGGGGTCAAGCTGGAGTTCGTCTAGAATGTATTTGTGCTCGCCTGTTTTGGGGTCTTGGATTATAGCAACTTGAGCAAATGGCTCATATAGGGGATATTTGTCAACGATCTTTATGCCTCTTTGCAGGGTTTTGGCTATGGGGGTCGGCTCAATTTCGGGCTGACTTTTCTTGATTTTTAAGTTTATTTTAAATTTGATATGTGGGAATTTTATTTTAGCTTTTGTACTTGCAGGTGAAGGCTTAGATTTGTGTTTAATTGTACTGAGACGCATTTTAAATGCGTTGCTTGATTTTCGTAGTTTGGCTTTCGCTTTCAAGATTCTTTCTTTTATTGTTTGTTTTAGATCAAGTTTTGGCATTGTAGGTCGTTGTTCGTATTTTGTTTTCAAACACTATTAAATATTATGTCTCACTAAACAGTAGTGTCAATATGTTCGACACAAATACAAAAACCAAAAACACGCGAAAGAAACGAACCATTTTTAACTCAAAAGAACATCACATACACAAACATCACTAATGGAAGAGTAGCCTTGAAACAAACAGCAAAAATCATCAACCAAGCCAAAAAAGAGGGCAGAAAATCACTTCTGGAAAACGAAGCAAAAACTATCTTAACTGAATATGGCATTCAAGTCACTAAGTTTAACCTTGCAAAAAATGAAAAAGAAGCAGCAGAGCAAGCCAACCAAATCGGTTACCCCATCGTACTAAAAATTGTCTCTCCAGATATAATCCACAAATCCGATGTAGGAGGAGTTCTCGTAAACCTCAAAACCCCAGCAGACGTAACCAACGCTTACGCAAGAATAATCGAGAACGTAAAGAAGCACAAAACAGATGCAAAAATTTTGGGAATCTTAGTACAAGAGATGGCACCACAATCAACTGAAGTCATCATTGGAGCTATCAAAGACCCGCAATTTGGGCAAACTGTCATGTTTGGCTTAGGCGGCATTTTCGTGGAACTTTTAAAAGATGTAAACTTCCGTGTGGCGCCCATAACTGCTGAGGATGCAAAAGAGATGATTTTGCAACTCAAAGCTTTCCCATTGTTGAATGGCTACCGAAACACTCCGGCAGCAGACATCGAAGCATTAGTCAGCATATTGTGCAATGTATCGAATCTTGTTATTGAGCAGCCAGAAATCAAAGAATTGGACCTAAACCCAGTGATGGCTTACCCTATAGGTGCAAAAACCGTTGATGCGAGAATAATACTAGAATAGTCGCATTTCGTTTTAGAAAAAAATATTGCTTGAGAAATTTTTTAAGGCCGCAGGTGTAATTAAAAATTATTAAGGTAAAGAATAATATAAAAAAAGGTCTATTGTTTTTTAATTAATTCTTCAAGGATTTCTTTAGCTCGGTCTACACGAATTTTACGTTCTTTAACCATGCGTTCAGCAACTATATCAATCTGTGCATCTTTGGCGCCTGCAGTAACAGCAATGTTTCTCGCGTGCAATGACATATGTCCACGCTGAATCCCTTCATTAGATAAAGCGCGTAAAGCACCAAGATTCTGCGCTAATCCAACTGCTGCCAGAACCTCTCCGAATTCGTTGGCGGATTTCACGTTGAGGATTTTCATTGCGATTCTTGCGATTGGGTGGGTTTTTACTGCTCCACCGATCAAGCCGACAGCCATGGGCAGCTCGATTGAACCTTCCAAGTCGCCATTTGTGTTTTTTGTCCATTTGGAAATACTGGTATATGGTCCATTAAATGCTGCGTAAGCATGAGCTCCTGCTTCAATTGCACGGTGATCATTGCCTGTTGCTAAAACTACAGCGATAATTCCGTTTAAGGCACCTTTATTGTGTGTAGCTGCACGGTAAGGATCTGCGGCTGCAAAAGCAGATGCATAAGCTATGCCTTCTACCACTGCTTCTCCGCCTAATGTTTCTTTAGGTACTGTACACCATGCTTTTGCAAGGCGTTTGATGGCTAGATTGGAGATTATTCTGAGATAAACGTGTCCGCCTGTAAGCTGCTCAATTATGGGTGCAATGGCCTCAGCCATTGTGTTGACTGCGTTTGCACCCATTGCATCTCGACAATCGACGAATAAGTGCACGATAAGCATTTGCCCCATGGTGGTTTCGATTATTCGAGCCTCTAAGTCTTTAGCTCCGCCGCCGAAGGAGTTAAGGACTGGGTCTTGATCGTTTGCTTTTTTGAGAAGCTCCTCTTTGGCTTCCAAAACCTTTTTTTTGGCGATGTCGCCATTCTTGATTTTAACAACTTGAATTTGTCCAATCATAACTGGCGGAGTGCTACTTGTGTGGAATCCTCCACCTTCTCGAACCATCTTCGCGGCGTAGCTAGCTGCAGCGATTACACTTGGCTCTTCAGTTGCCATTGGGATGAGGTAATCTTTTCCGTTTATTTGAAAATTAACGCCAATTCCCATCGGTTCAGGGAAAACTCCGATAACGTTTTCGACCATGTGGTCAGCCACATCCAAAGACAAAGAACCAGTGGTTTCTAACAAACGAACTTCATCTTCAGTTAAACCCGCAAAATCTTTAATGATTGCTAACCGCTCTTTTGGCGGAAGTTTGTAGAAACCTGAAATTACAGATGACTTATCCATACTTTTTCACTTGCTTGCAATTGTGTGTTTGGTTTTAGCTTTTAAACTTTAACCAATATTATGTCCCAAAATGTTGTGGTTAGAGGGTGGTTTGACCATTAGTACGTGGCATGGCAACTGCTGAGACGCCTAAGCGCTTAATGATTTCACGGGCTAGCGCATCGCCGTTACTTCGGAAATTATCAGTTATTACCTGTTTAGCTTTTGAACGTTTCACATACTCAATTAACCCATCAAAATCTGAGTGGTCACTAAGCGCTACTAAATGTTCCCGGTCCCCAATCTGTCGACAAGGATTACGAAATTCCCAACCACTCACACATATCCGGGCATTACGCAAACCCACATGCTGCCGCTGATTCATGTGATAGAATGCCACGCAGGGCAGGTTGCCGTCTAAAAGTTCATGTCCTTCATGGTCGGTGGATAGCGAGAGACAGCCTAGTTTCATCCCATGTTTCTCACAAACTTTTGTTACTTCAAAAACGCGTTCAGGCATAACAAAAGGAACTTCAACATCAGCATTGCGCAGGATTTGCATGACCTCTTGCAGTTTTCCGTGGTAACCAAACACGTAAACCGTGCCTCCCCGCAGGCGTTTTTCAATCATGGAAACTAAAAGTTCGCGCACATCCACTTCAAAGTTGCGCCTACACGATGGGCTGCCATACGTTGCTTCAACGACAAGGACATCGCATTCAACGACTGAGGTGCCATCTAATCGGAAGTCACCTGTCCAAACTATGCGGATACCGCCTGCATCCTCCACCAAAACCTGAGCAGCGCCCAAAATGTGATCCGCTTTGACTAAACTGATTTTTTCGTCTCTGTACTTGAGCACTTTGCCGTATTCCAATGTTTTTAATGCTGGAGCATCTTTGAGTTTAAGCGATTCGTTAAGGGTTTGTGTAAGATCTCGGGTGGCTTTTGTCATCAAAACTTTCTCACAATCCTTCAAACTGCTACGTAAACCGTAAAGATGGTCCGCGTGAGCATGGGTAACAATCCGAAGAGGTCTTGATGCCTCGTGAGCATCACAAGCGACACTATTCCCTAACAGAACCGCGCCACTCTTAGTTATCAATGCCCTCTCAGCCAAACCGTATCTTCTCGCTAAGTTTTTTCCGCTAACCAATCGATAAGCTGCTCAGTATTTTCAGTCTCAATATTGACTCTTATCGGACCCAATGGTGACTCCGCAGTTTGTTCGGAAAAAGAAATGTGCCCAGCAAAAGCTACCTGCTTGTTTAAGCAAAAGGAAATCATGTTTCCGCGGATTGATTTGAAGAGTAATCTTCTTGCTGCGTCGCGAATTCGATCGTTGCACAACATGTTTCGGAGTTTTATTAATGATTCTTCCCCTTTCGCCACCGCCGTCAAGGTGCTTCCTTTAGCTGCGGGTTTGACGGTTATGGTTGCGTTATCCAAAAAGTTGGTGACCGCTGTTTTAACGTTTTCTTCGGTTTCAGTTGGATAAATTTCGGTTTCAATAAAAACTGTTACTTCAACCATTTCTCCTCAATCGTCCCAAATGCTTCTTTCACTTTAGCTTTAACATGCTCGAAGCTATTATCGTTCACTATTATCTGCTGTGCCATCGCTATAACGTTCCCTAAACCAACGCTAAGCTCTCGCATATCGCGTTCATGGAATACTTCCCATTCTGAGGCGTCGTCGCTTCGGCGTCGGTTCGAGAGGCGGTTGAAACGTGTTTCTGGGGAAGCATGGACTGCCACAAGGCTGAATTTGGCAAAATTCTCTTTGAATATGTCGGCTTCGTAGAGACTTCTTAAGCCGTCAACGAGGACATTGGGGCTGGTTTGGTCAGCTATTTTAGGAATGCACTTCTGTGCGATCACATAGTTCCCTCCTTCTGCCCGCAGTTCAAGCATAACTTTTCCCACATTCTGGGGCGTCAACTCCAAGCCACGTTTTAAGGTTTCTTGCCTAACCACATCGCCCATAACCACAACATCATAGCCCAACTCGCGTGCAGTGTCAACAACCAAGGATTTCCCAGAGCCAGGCATCCCAGCTAAACCAATAACCAATTTGTCAGCGTTCACGTTAACATACCCTTTTTTGGTTGTATAGCAACATCCTTGATTAAAGCATTTACGCTAGCGAGTTCTAGTTTATTACAGCAGTCTTTATTCAAGGGTTTCCAGTGGAGAGTAAGTAAAACTGAAAAAGCTCAACATTTAGGAGTTGGGCTTTCTTGATGCTTTCCATAAAGACTACAGCGATAACGATAACTGCTACGGCTAAGATTGAGACCCAAAATTTCTCAGCCTCATTCATTAACAGTATGGTTGGCAACGAATGGAGTGTTGAAAAAAGAACCGCCCCCACTACTCCTTCTCCTTATCTTAATCCCAAATTGAAAGTTTTAGTTTGCACAGCCTCCGCACCTTTACCATATTCCTACTTGTTTCTCAAACACAGTAGAGTAAAACTTTAACACCGACAGCGCATACGAAGGCAGACATACCCAGAACGTGTGGTTCCACAAAAACTTCAACATACCCCACACTACACCCACACTTTCCAACATACCAACCAACATAGCTGTGTGCACCAACCCCACTTCCCACACACAAAACACAAGAGAAAAACAACCCAAACCAAAAAAGCAAACAACCCCAAAGCCCCAAGTGTAATGTACAATCCTACCCCACCACACCCACACAAAATAAAAAAAAGAGCGAGCACGGGAGACATCCCACGAAATTTGTAAATAAGCATTTATGAGGGTTATGTGTTAAAATTACTGGAAGATACAATATGTCTGAACCAGAACCACAAATTAGAAGCTTCATCGCTTTTGACATGAAAAACGACAACGTGTTAAACAGGCTTGCCGCTGCGCAAAAAATGTTGATCCAAACAAACGCAGACCTAAAACTTGTTGAACCCAAAAACATTCACATTACACTTCGATTTCTAGGCGGAATTAACCCTGAAATGGTCGAGAAAGTTTATGCAGCTATGAAAAACGTCAAGTTTAGTCCCTTCAACGTTCAACTTTCTGGGTTAGGGGTTTTTCCAACACTTAATTATCCACGTGTGGTTTGGGCAGGAATAACTGATGGCGCAGAACAACTCAAAAGCATCTTTGAGCAGCTTGAACCACAAATTCACGAATTGGGGTTCGCGCCAGACCCCAATGGATTTAGTCCACATTTAACCATCGCACGAGTACGGTCAGGAGCAAATAAGCAAAGACTAGTCGACCTTGTAACTAAACAGGCAAACTACGATTTTGGCAACATAAGAGCTGATTGTTTGAGGCTTAAAAAATCTCAACTTTCACCAAAGGGTCCAACTTACTCCACGCTTAAAGAATACTGCCCTTAAATGATAAACCATGGAAAATGAAATAAACCAACTAACAAAGCGGATTCTTAAGAAAATCACGCCTAAAAAAGAGGAATACACCAAAATTGAGGCTTTGAGCCGTGAACTCGAACAAAAAATCAGGTTAGCATGCCAGCAAGAAGGTATAACAGCAATAGTGCGTGTCGAAGGCTCAATTGCAAAAGATACTTGGTTAAGCGAAAACCCCGATATCGACATTTTCATTCAGTTGCCAACATCTATACCACGCAAAAACCTTGGTGACATAGGATTAAGAATTGCGAAAAAAGCGGCCGGGAAAGCTAAACAACTTGAACGTTTCGCTGAGCACCCGTACCTTGAAATCTATATTAGTGGTTACCGAGTTGACATCGTTCCATGCTACGACTCTAAGCCAGGTGATTGGCAAAGTGCAACCGACCGAACGCCTTTCCACACAGACTATATAAGGAAACACTTGTCGAAGGAGATGCGAGGCGAAGTTCGGCTCCTTAAAAAGTTCATGCAAGGCATAAATGTTTATGGTGCAGAGATTAAGGTTGGTGGTTTTAGCGGTTACCTATGCGAGCTTTTAATCATGAAGTACGGCTCTTTTGCCGAAACCTTACGTGCCTTTGCCCAGTATACTCGTCGAGTTGAGATTGATATTGAGAAATTTTATGCTAACAGAGAAAGAGAGCTTTCACTTCTTTTTCCAGAACCTTTGGTAATCGTTGATCCTGTAGATAAAGGAAGAAATGTTGCTTCAGCTGTGCAACCCCAAAAACTCTACACTTTCATCGGCGCTTCAAGAGCTTTTTTGAAGGAACCATTAGATGTTTATTTTTATCCTCCTAAACCAGAGCTTTTAACAATTGCTGCTTTAAAGAGCAAACTTGAAAACCGCGGTTCAGACACGTTGTTTTTGGTTATTGGTGAGTTGAATGCTGTTCCTGATGTTCTCTGGGGACAAATATATAGGTCTAAACGCTCACTGCGCACTCTGCTTGAGTTAAGCGATTTTAAGGTTCTAAAAGACGCGGTTTGGAGTAACGAAAAATCCCAAAGCATATTCATGTTTGAGATAGAACAGTAAGTGTTGCCAAACATCGAAAAGCACGTAGGTCCGCCACTTGAACGAGAAACAGAATGCGAAAAGTACCTTGCTAAATATAGTGATAATGAGAGGGTGGTTTGTGGTCCTTTCATTGAAGAAGGACGCTGGATGGTGGAGCTACCGAGAAAAACCACCGATGCTACAATACTGTTGAAAGAGAAATTGTCGGATGGAGGCAAAAATGTTGGCGTTGCCGATTTGATCGCAAGAGCGATACAGAAAAACTTCAAAGTCCTTGTTAACAGTAAAGTGGTTGAAGTTTATGAGGAGAATATGGATTTTGCCAAGTTTTTATCCGACTTTCTGGTTGGTAAACCCTTCTGGTTGAAAAACCAGTAAAAAATGGTTATTAACCTTATTGTAGCCTGTTATTGTGTTACCGAGTGGTACCAGCTTATAATGTATTCAGATAGGTTAAGTGCCCTTTCGCCGAGGCGTTCCGCAAGCTTCACTGGCAATCGACTTAAAACATAGGCTGCTCTTGTGTAGAATTGTCTTGGCGTTGATGGCTTGACTTCTTCAGGTAAGATTATTTTGAGGTCTGCCTCTTTAGCTAAAGACGAGTCTTTGTTGCCAGTTATAGCGAAGACTTTTCCTCCGAATTTTAAGCACATTTGCCCAAATGATAACTGGTCGATATTTAGCCCCAGGTTTGAATCTACCGCGTCCCTTAATCTCAACAACGTGCTCATATTTGTTTGTGTTTTCAGCTAAAGGTGAGGACAGAGCAGATGTGAAGGAGTCCCATGGAGAAATGTGAGGTTTTTCTCTCCTCAATATATTTTCTAGGTCTTGTGCCATAACAAGTGGGTCATCGCTGTAGCCGCTTCCATAGTTCATTAGAAGCAGGGTTTTTTTTATAACGCCGTTCTAAGATCGGGTGAGGCGTTGTACATGCTTTTTCTTGGGAAACCTCGGTCATCGAGTGTTAAGACCGCTTTGTTTCTCCAGCTTACTTGGCTAAGCGCAATCTGGCTCATAGCCGCGTTAAGTGAATAAAGCGAGCGCCATGACCCACCGCTTAATTGTTCACATCATTTAGGATTAGCTATATTATTCTTGTGTTTGCAAGACAACATAATCGCCAACTACTCAATCTAACGCAATATTGTTTGTGTGTCCTTTCTTGTAACTAAAAGTTTACGTTCAGAAACTTTAGATGATAAGTCTCTATTGAAGCCATCAGCAATCAAAACGAAATCAAAGATTCGCGTGATGAAAAGAACGTTTATATCAAAAGAAAACATCAAACCAAGAAGGTTAGTGCACAATAGATGCCACAAAACTGTGCGGAAAAATTTCAGTTCCTCGTTAAATTAGCCTTTGAAAAGGGGGCTGCAGACGCAAAAATCATCTCAACTGATAAAGTCATCGTCGAAGACCGCGTAGTTCTTAAATGCAAAGTCGGTTGCAACCACTATGGCAAAACCCTTGCCTGCCCACCTTATACCCCGTCTGCTGAGGAATTTCGAAAAATCGTCAGCGAATACAGCTTCGCCATGTTTATGAAGTTCACATCAAACGCTGAAGCGGAACCTGAAGTATTAGCTAAACTAATGGTCTCAGAAACGGACCCAACGGTTTCTAAAGAAATTAAGGAAAAAGCAGCCAAATTCTGGATAGACTGGAAAGACGACAAACGAAAAATGCTGCAGAGCGTGGTGAATCTGGAAAAAGCTGCGATGAACGAAGGGTATTCATTGGCTATTTCATTTGTTTCAGGGCATTGTCAACTCTGCGAGAAATGCAACACTGAAACAAAGATTTGCCGCAATCCCAACTTAGCACGATGGTCCGAAGATGCAGTTGGTGTGAATGTGAAGAAAACCGCCGCTAACGCTGGAATTTCAGTGACTTTTCCGTTTGCCAAGAACCCAGAATCTTTCGCTATTTTGCTTATAGACTAATTAGCGAAAAGCTAAAATAATTTATGTTCACAACAAGAAAGCATGAAGATACTCCTTGATGAAATGTACGCTGGTTTAAAAGAATACTTTGAAACTTTAGGCTATGAAGCTATAACTTCTGAAGAAGCTGGTTTAAAAATTGCCAAAGACCGAGATATTGTTGAGTACGCAGGAAAACACAACTTAATTTTAGTTACTCAGTACCGGAAGCCCGCAGAGCTTGCGGAGTTGCTTGGAGTTAAATGTGTGTATGTTTCTAATTTGATGATTGCCAAGCTGGTTGACCAAAAAATCAAGGAACTGCAACTCTAGATGCTGATATGCCTCAGGTACTTATTCCAGAGGTAAGAAGCGGCGTAACCAGCCACGCCACCAGTGACGGGCCCCATAAATAACACTATCGCATCGAGCATTTCGCTTCTCTGTACAAACAAACTAACAATGGAGAACCCTTGCGAATTGATGTACTGTGGGAAAATGGCGAATGCGGAATAGCTTGAAACTGCAATCAGCAGAGTAGCCAAAGCCATTGCACCAATTAAACGGTTGCGGTTTACGCCTTGGGCGGAACCTTCGATTTTGAAGATTAATAATAAGAGATCAACGAATAACACCAAATAGGAAAGCAAAGAAGAATGTGAATGGTCCTATAGCGGGACTAACCAATGCGGTCAACAGCCCACCTAATGCGCCGACGTACATGGCGCCAACTTTCGGAATAAATAACCCGCTTAAAGCCAGCAAAACTGCTTGGACAACTATTATCAAGTAATTTAGTGGTGGTGGCAAAAATACGTTAGTGACGAAGATTATGGCGCCGAAGAGTGCTATTATGAATAGTCGCTGAATCTTCTGCATCCTGTCCCCTTTTATTATAGCAGATAAGGTTGAATCTAAAAAGGTTAATGTTGAAATGTTAAAGTTTGTAAATTCTTGACTGCCTCAATTTAATTTTAACGGAAAGTTATAAATTAGCAAGATACAATACTGAATAGCATATAATAATTAACTGATAAATGTAAAAATGGGGTTAGGGAAAAATGAGCACTCACGCAGAAGATTTGAAACTTCGCTTAATGACAATCGAACTTTTACGAACAGCAAAATACAAACGAAATATCACTTACCGGGAATTAGCCACAAAAACAGGCTTACCAGTCACCGTCCTAAGCCGATACGCAAAAGGCCATGTGCTGCCAAACACGACCAGAGCCAAACAACTCTGGCGGGTCCTAACCAAACTTGTCGGGTTGGAAGCAGAACTCCGCAGCAGAATAAAATTCGATGACACAGGCTATTTTGACAATACTGAAATCGTCGGGGACTACAATATCCTTCAGCAAGCCGCAAACCACGCATTAGCAAACTTTGCAGGAAAACGAGTAACAAAAATCCTAACTGCCGCAGTCGACGGCATCCCACTAGCAACCATGGTTGCCAACTCATTGGGTGTTAACCTCATAGTTGCCAAACGGAACAAAGAAGTCGGCGTCAAAGCCTTCCTCGAAGAAACATACATCCTTGGCAGAGATTCAGGCGTAACAGTGACCCTCTATATCCCTAAGGAATCCATTAAAAAACGTGACAGCGTCCTAGTCGTTGATGACATGATTAAGAGCGGTGAAACCCAAGAAGCTCTCATCAACTTAGTAAAGAAGTCGAAAGCTGAGGTTTCAGGCATCTTCTCACTAATCGCTGTCGGCGAAGAATGGAAGAAACGACTAAAATCAGGCGAAGACTCACCCGTTGAAGTTGTCACTCACCTAAAATCACCTTTTGACACATCTGCTTAAGCAAAAACTTAAGGTCTCCTTTTCATTAAGTCAATTCGTCGTTGAGTGAAAACAATGAATAAAATCGGCCACATAACCATCCTTGTAGAAAACCAAGATGAAGCCTTAAAATTCTACACCGAAAAACTCGGATTTCAAAAACGACAAGACCTCGCCCTAAACAACATGCGATGGGTCACTGTTTCACCGAAAGGTCAAATTGACCTTGAGCTGACTTTTGTTTTGGCTGACTGCGAACAAAAACGTACGGCGATGGGTAAGCAGGCGGGAGACCATGTGTTCCTTACTCTTGAAACGGATGATTGTCGCAAAGAATACAAGGCTTTGAAGGCGAAGGGCGTTAAATTCTATGGAAAACCAGAGGTGCAGGCTTGGGGTGTCGATGTTGTTTTAGAGGATCTGTACGGCAACTTGTTTGATTTAGTTCAACGCTTCAAGCATTAGGATAGAAAATCTTTAACGCAACCATCCACAACTAAACGATATTACAGTCACATTTGAGGACATGAATATGCGGATGATAAAGTGGCAAAACGGAACCGTCATTACACCCGACCAAACCAAACTTCCTCTCCAAGAAGTCACTCTTGAAATAAAAACAGTTGACCAGATGGCAGAAGCCATAAAAACGCTCCGCGTTAGAGGTGCCCCGCTTCTGGGTGCAGCCGCAGGTTTCGGTGTTGCACTTGGCAGCTTACAACTCCAAAGTAAAGGATAAGCAAAAATTTCTAGCTGAACTGGAAACCGCTGGAACAGTCATTAAAAGCCAAAGACCAACCGCAGTGAACCTGTTCTGGGGGGTAGACCGCGTCCTAAACAAAGCCAACAGTGCTTCAGGAAACATTGAGGAATTGAAGAGCAGTTATAATCTTGGAAGCACAAAAGATTGCGGATGAAGATGCGGCGCAGAACCATGCAATTGGAAAAAATGGCTCCGTGCTCGTTAAAGACGGCGACACGATTTTAACTCACTGCAATGCTGGCGAACTGGCAACAGTTGAGTATGGAACTGCGTTGGGTGTTGTTCGTGCAGCTTGGGAAGAAGGCAAAAGAATCAAAGTCATCGCAGATGAAACAAGGCCACTTCTTCAAGGTGCAAGGCTCACCACTTATGAACTCAAACGAGATGGGATACCTGTTACTTTGATCACCGATAACATGGCGGGCTACGTTATGAGTAAAGGCTTGGTTAACCTTGTGATTGTTGGTGCAGATCGCATAGTCCAGGATGCCGTTTTCAACAAAATCGGCACATACAGTATTGCGATTTTAGCCCATGAACATAAAATTCCTTTCTATGTTGCCGCGCCTAAATCAACTTTCGATTTAAAACATAAAGCCGCCGAAGTGGAAATAGAGGAACGCAAGCCAGAAGAAATTACACATATTGGCGGTGTGCAAATCGCGCCAAACGGTGTATCAGTGATGAATCCCTCATTTGATGCAACTCCCTTAAAATACGTCACAGCTATAATTACCGAGGACAGCGTTATTTATGGCAAGGATTTTGGCTCTTTAAAAAAGGAATAACTATGGGTCATTTGGAAAATAAACGCCTCTAAAAGTAAATTCTTGATGTCTCTGGGAAATTTTACTCCTTTAGATGGGATCTGTATCTCAAGATAGCGGCAATGCCTCCCAAAGTGTTTAGTTGAGCTTTTTCCTCCGATTCTGTAGATATCACTTCAACCCTTGCGTTCGTTCTTTGAAGCCGCATCTTCGAAGAAATCTATTATATCCTTCTCAGTAACCTCATAATCAATTGCATTGCATTTCTCGCAGGGAAGCGATACCATTTCTTGTACAGTTTGAGTTTTCATCTTCTTTGTTGTTATTCTTGTTTTTGATTGCCCGCATTTTTTGCAAACCGCCGCAATATCAGCTATGTTAGATATTATCCGTCACAATAACGACTTCTACTTCCCCATTCTTTATTGCATTCAACACCGTGTCGAAACCATAAATTGCTAAATCATCTTGCTTACCCAAATGCGTCAGAAAGCGTTGCATAATCATCTTTTCTTCGGGAGAGCACATATTCTTTAATGTCTCGGATGACTTTCTAAGTACCTCTTCAACTCCGCTTCTGCCAGTAGATTGAGTGTCCAAAGTGCTTAAAAGGGCATTTTTTAGCTCATAATGCAGGAATTCACCCTTTAAGAAATCCTCTTTTGTTAGACCTGGACCGCCAACTATTAACGCTGTAACTTCATGGTTTTCAAGAAATGCCTTTGTCGCGTGATCAGCAACTCTGTGGAAATAGTTTATGAGAGCCATATCGCGTTCTCTTTCATACCTTCTTTGGCTTGACCCGCCTTTTCCAGATTTTCCATGAATTCCTGATGTGATATTTTCAATAATTTCCATGCGTTCACCATTTAAGATTCCAAAACTAGCTTCCTTTGAATCCATGGCTAAAATTCCTATAACCTTTTGGCTCCTTAGCATTTCCCTAAGCGGTTCTAATTGGAAATGGTCATTAACAAAATAAAGGTATTTTGTGATGGGTTCTGGCGGGATAAGTTCTTCTACATTCAAATTTTCAATTTCAAAATGATCCGTTGCAGACGTCCCTGCAAACATCGCAATTCCATTCTCAGGTAATTCCTTCTGCATCTTTAAACGCTGAATTACTTTTCTGAGGGCAACTTGAAGGTGAGTTTTAACAAGTTCAGTTTTTATTGATGCAGAATCCGATTCTTCCTTTAGAAATAAAATAACTTCATCTGTAGGTTTCTCATGAGGTATATAAAGAGAAATGAACTCTGAGCCCCTCCCCTTTTGCTCTGAAAAGCAAGCAAGGATTTTCCTTAATTTGTACTGTTTCACAGAATTAGAGGTTGCCATCTGACATCCATGAAAATGCTGAGCTTTTTCAGAAACCAAATTTGACACCTAACACCAATTTAAGGCAAATTGGCATTAAGTTAATAAAGCCTTATCCTATAAAATAATCAAGCTTTAGGGTAAAAAGATTTTGTAAGTAACGATTGACCTTAAAAGCAGAACATTTTAAAACCTTTTAATTCCTGTTTTGGATCTGAATTTCAAAAAAAATCCATAAGTAGAAGAATGCCGCATTTATGGAAGGCAGTACCCGCCCAACAACCACCACAACTTACAAACCCCTTAAAACAAGCTAACTTTAAAATCCGACCCAAAAAATAAACCCTGCTAATAAAATCCTAAAGGAAAAGCCACAAAAACAACTAATTCAAAAAACCAATTAACAAAGAAAAATATTTTTCCGAGCCTCGTTTCTTAAAAGTATTTTCTAAAGCAAAATGTTAAAGAGTCAACAAGTCCAAAATGCACTTATTACAGTTGATTCAACGGATGACCGAAAACAAAAAAAAAGCCCCAGTGGAATTTCGAACTAACGGCATCCTCGCAGAGAAAGGCGTCCTAATATCCGACCAATGCAACATAGACGCGCTCTCTTCGCGTGGCTACGGGACATTAGAAAATAAACATTTCACGCTCACATTTTACGAATCACTTTACCTCTTAGATAAATGCATGCTTGAAATCAAAGACGAAAAAGGCAAAACAGTGGATTTCCAAAGCCTTCTGCAATGTTACGAAACCAAAAACGACAACGCTTGGGTCAACTACTCTGGTTTACCGCGATCTACGCAGTCGCGGCTACGTTGTAAGAGAAGGTTTTGGCGGCGGAATCGACTTTCGCATATACGAGCGAGGAACTTTCGGTAAAGACACCGCTCCCTACTTGGTTTTAAGCACCCAAGAAGGCAAACCTCTACCAGTAAACGACCTTGCAGGAGCATTACAGCAGTGCCACAGCCAAAAAAAGGATCTTACTTTGGCGGTTATGAATCGGCGAGGCGAAATTGTATACTACTCTGTTTCCCAATTGACGTTTAGCAAGATTGATGATTGAAGGCAATTAAATGCATAAATTCAAGAATTATGCTTGGGACGCCAAAGATTACGCGAAGAATTCTCATAACCAATTCCAATGGGCAAAAGAACTAATTCCGAAGTTGAAACTTCATAGGAAACGAATCTCTTGTTGGACATAGGTTGCGGTGACGGAAAAATCACTGTGGAACTCGCAAATGCCTATCAAACGGCAAAGCAATCGGCATCGATAGTTCTTCCAAATGATTAATCTTGCCCAGACCAGTTTTCCCAAACAAGATTATCCTAATCTTAGTTTTCAAGTTGATGGATGCTCAGAAAACTCTCTTTTAACGAAGAATTTGACGTAATATTCTCCAATGCAGCTCTACATTGGATAGTTGACCAGAAAGCGGTTTTGCAAGGCATTCAGAAAAGCCTAAAACCTAAAGGAAGACTCGTCGTTCAGATGGCTGGAAAAGGCAACGCCCAAGACATAATCAACATTCTCGACGACCTACTAAACGAGAATACTGGAAAAGGTTCTTTGACAAGCTTCATCGTTTCCCTACGGATTTTTTAGCGCTGAAGAATACACCGCTTTTCTTGTTGAGGCTGGCTTGAAAGCCGGTGCGCGTTGAGCTTTTTCCAAGAGATATGAAGCATGAGGGTGAGGATGGATTGGTTGGGTGGATAAGAACCACATGGCTTCCCTATACTGAACGTTTGCCTGTTGAACAACAGAGAAGTGTTTGTTAAAGAAATCGCAGCTCGCTTTCTTAAAAAACATCCTGCAGACCTCGATGGTAAGATCCATTTGGGTATGATGCGGCTTGAAGTAGAAGCATGCAAACAATAATACTTTCAAATTCCAATGGCTTTTCAAGATATTCGAAGAGAAATTACTGCTCTTTACGTATTTAAGTAAAAATGTTAGTTCATTAGTGCGAGAGTTTAAAAGAATAATCATCCAATCTTAAGCTATCTTGGAGACCAAAACATGCCAGCTTTCCAACCTGTTCGCGGAATGAGAGACCTAATCGGCGAAGAAGCACAAACCTTCACTAACATCATAGCTAAAGCAAGAGAAACCGCCGCACTCTATGGCTACAAAGAAGTCATAACACCTCATGTTGAACCACTTGAACTTCTAAGCGCCAAATCAGGCGAGGAAATCCGTCAACGCATGTTCATCTTCAAAGATCTTGGCGACCGCCAAGTGGCTTTGCGACCAGAGTTTACTGCTTCAATCGCACGACTTAGCTACAACTGCTCTAAAAAATGAGCCTAAGCCGCTTACGAATTTTTCGGTTGGTACCGTTTACCGCTACGATGAACCACAACGTGGACGATACCGAGAGTTTTGGCAATCAAACTTTGAATTCATGGGTTCAGCTAAACCCGAAGCAGACGCAGAAATAATTTTGCTCACCAATAACTTGATGAAAATCGTTGGGGTTGAAAGGTTATGCTTTTAAAATTGGACATATAGGCGTGATTCGAGGCATCCTTAGCCAAGACGGCGTCGATGAAAAAACCCAAAACGCCGTTTTGCAGCGGATGGACAAAAAAGAGTATGACGCAGCCCTCAAACTTGTGGAATCCGAGAAATGCCGAAGCTATGCTAGAGGGATTAATCGATATTAGGGGTAACGATTGGCTCGATTCTGTTGAGCAAATCCAAAGTTACGTTGCAGGCTACGAGAAAGCTAAAACTGCTGTTGAAAACCTTGCAGAAGTGCTTAAACTTGTAACTGAAAACGCAGATCTAACGCTCATGGTTGAGCCAGCTTTTGCCAGAGGTTTAGAATATTATACTGGCATGATTTTTGAAATCTATATTCCTGGATTGGAGATTGCTTTGGGTGGCGGCGGACGATACGACAAACTCATCGAAGCCTTCGGCGGCGAACCCACACCAGCAGTCGGCTGCGCCCATGGAATCGATAGAGTTGCAATTGCATTGCAAACTCAAAAAACAGCCTTTTTAGAAAAAACAGAAAAGAAAGTGGCAGTTTTGCCCATCACTGAAGCGTTGAAGTCTGAAGCACTTAAGATTGCCCAACAATTACGCATGTCCGGTTTGACAGTTGAGTTTGAGGTTATGGGCAGAAAAATGGCTAAAGCCCTCGAAGACGCTGATAAACGTAAAGTCGATTTTGCAGTTATCGTTGGCGAACGAGAACTCAAAGAAGGCGCCGTTGTGCTAAAGGATTTAGCAAATAGACAACAAAGCACCATCTCAGTGGATAAACTCGTTGAAAAAATTAAAAGCTAAAAAATAAAATGTTTTGAAGCCTCAAAAGAGGCTTCTTTTGATTTAGAGTCGTTTGATGTAACGGTTGACTTCCCATTCGGTGACCTGTGTGCGGTATAGGTCCCATTCGTTGCGTTTTTCTTTGAGGAAGTTCTCGAAAGCTGTTTGGCCGAGGGTTTCACGCATTAAGTCGCTGGTTTCGAGTTCGTCGAGTGCTTCTTTGAGGGATTCTGGCAATGAAACTATTCCGCGTGCTTTGCGTTCTTCGTAGGTCATGTGGTAAACGTTTAGTTCAACTGGGTCGCCTGGGTCAATCTTGTTCTTTATTCCATCTAAGCCTGTTGCTAAGAGTACTGCAAACTGTAGGTATGGGTTTCCTGCGCCGTCTGGGCATCGGATTTCGCATCTTGCAGCGCCCTTTCTTCCGCCGAAGTTGGGTACACGGATGAGGGGTGAGCGGTTTTTGTGTGCCCATGCAAGGTAGACTGGTGCTTCGTAGCCTGGGACTAAGCGTTTGTAGCTGTTTGGCCATGAATCTAAGGACTGCTGCCATTTTTCGTCCGTGGGCTAATTGTCCACCGATGAAGTTTCTTGCCAAGTCTGAGAGGTAACCGTTTTTGGCGTCGTCTGAGTAGAACATGTTTTGAGTTATGTCTTTGTTCCAGAGGCTTTGGTGAACAGTGCATACCGCTGCCGTTGATGCCTTGGAAGGGTTTAGGCATGTAGGTGGTAACGTAGCCTGCGCGTGCAGCAACAACTTTACCGCACATCTTCATAGTTATTGCGCGGTCAGCTGTTACGAGAGCTTCACCGTATTTGAAGTCAATTTCGTTCTGTCCCAAGGCAACTTCGTGGTGGCTGATTTCAATTTCTATGCCGAAAGCTTCAGCGGTATCCGCAATTTCACGTCGTAAATCGTCTGTTAAGTCGCTTGGGTGGAAATCAAAGTAACCTGCTAAGTCGATGGGTGTTGGTAAACCGCCTGTTTCGCTTTCTTTTACGATGAAGAATTCGAGTTCTGGAGCGCAGATGAAAGTGTAGCCTGCTTTTGCAGCTTTCTCTACTGCTCGTTCAAGGACATAGCGTGGGTCTCCTTCAAAGCGTTTGTTTTGCGGGGTGTATATGTCGCAGAGTAGTCTGCAGGAGGATTTCTCTTTTGGTCTCCAGGGTAATACTGCGAAAGTTGTTGGGTCTGGGAAGAGGACCATGTCTGATTCTTCTATTGGTCGGTAGCCGGTGATTGAGGATCCGTCGAAGGATTGGCCGTTTTCAAAGATGCTTTCCATGTTTTTTGAGTTTACTGCTATGTTTTTGAGCATGCCGTTTATGTCAGTGAATTGTAGTCTAACGAATTTTATTTCTTGTTCTTGGATTTGTTGGATGACTTTGGATACTGCTTCTTTCCACGCTGGGTTTTTGAAATTTTTCATTTTGTCTACTCCTTTAAGGTTTGGGCTTTAGTCTCCATATGTTATGGAAATCAGATTAAACATAAACATATATAAATTTATCGCTTTAATAGCATCGATAAATGTTCAATAACCGCTCTAATTGCTGAAATAATGTGCAAAACGTTGGTTAGCAAATGCGCTGTAAAATAAGATGAAAAACACTTTTTAACTAGTTCAAATAACCAAAAATTTCGCCATTATCGTTCTCTACGCAGGAAATCTCCAATATCCAATACGTTTCTAACCACAATTTCATTACCCAATAGTGAATCGCGCAGGTTTTCAACAATTCTGCCAAAACCTAAACATTCGCCAAATTCATTGAATACCAAAGTATTAGTATCCTTCTTGCCCTGACCCTGAATACGTACAATACTCTTTCTTAAAATATCTCTACCGCAGATAAAAAGCCATGCAGATTTCTTATCTATGATAATTCTGTTAGCTTCTTTTTTAGCAAGGACCCCAAGCAAGTAAAAACTTGGAAAAAACTTGCCCTCTTTAGCTTTCCCCAAATAAACTCCCGCAGAAAAGAAATCTTCTCTAATCAAGGGTTTCAAAGCGGGATTCACAAGATAGAATCGCCCAGTTTTTTCAGCCATCAAATCTAAGTTTAATACAATTTGTACTCCGAATTGTGATGCAAAATCGGTTATTGCTCTTGTGTTCATAATCTGGAACTCCGTTTTGTCATTTTGCAAATAAAGAAGCCTTGAGTTTCTCCAGGCCACAGTCGCCTACAATTTTTTATCGATGGATCCAGCTGTTTTCCGAAAATATTAGTCAATCCTTTATCGCCAACGCAATAGATTTCTTCGACTTGCAGGTTGAGGTTTTTAACTGCCCAATCCATGTTCAATTCATCTTCTTCAGGTTCAAGCGAGCAAGTGGAATACACCATTTCGCCCTCTTCACTTAGGCAATCAACTGCTTCAGTCAAAATTTCCCGCTGTAAGCCAGCGTTACGTTCAACATCCTTTAGGGTTCTATTTTTGAACCAGTCCCTATCAGTGGCAAAATTTCCCGAGCAAGGAGCATCTACAAGCACTCTATCAAACTTCAGGTTTAAAGATAAAGCTTGTCGTGCATCCAACAGATAAACAACCGTGTTGCCAACGCGACAGCGCTCCAAATGGTTACATAATGCATTTAACCGCCATTTATCCACATCCAAAGCCACAATTCCCCCCGTGTTCTCCATTAAACTAGCTAACTGCACTGTTTTGCCGCCTGGAGCAGCAGCTGCATCGAGGACTTTTTTACCTTTGATATGAACGAAGACGGAAGCGGGGATTTGAGCGGCTGCCTCTTGAATCGAATACATTCCCAGCAGGTATTCTGCGGTTGCACCTGCGGAGACTTTTGAATCCAACACCCAATAGCCTGATTCAAGGAACGGAATTTTTTGAAGGCATAAACCTAAATCTGTTAGTCTTTGTACGAGTTTTTTATCTTTTGCAATGAAGTTGTTTATGCGGATAGCTTGCTTTACATTAACCTCTTGGTATTTCCAACCCAATCGTTCGTAGCGATCTAAGAAAAATTCTTTGCCCGACATCAGCCTTAGATGACTAAATCACTGATAAAAACTTTTCAAAAAATTTTGTATGGGTTCTTGCATTTTTTTTCAAGGGCAGTTGGCATTTATTTTGGGTTGCTGATCTTGGTTGAAGTGTTCGAGTTTATCATATTTTTTGACTCGCCAGTAGCCAAACGATACCAGCCATGATGCTATAAAGATGCCAATTATTCCGAAGCCAATCATTTCAAAGTTTATGGTGTTTAGCCAGCTCCAGAATAACCCATTGAAGTTTAATTCTGTTGAGAGCACTTGAAGGAGTTCTATGGTACCTATTGCCCAGGCGACCAGAACGGATATGACTGTCACTGTTAGATTATAGTATATTTTTCTGATGGGATTCAAGAAAGCCCAGCCGTAAGCGACTCGCATGGCCACACCGTCTGCAGTGTCTACAGTTACCATTCCACAGGTGAACAGTAACGGCAAAATAAGGATGTAATATATTGGAATGCTTGTGGAAACGCCAATGCCTACGCTAATTGCTATGAGGGCAACTTCACTTGCGGTATCGAACCCTAAGCCGAATAGTACACCAACTGGGTAGATGTGCCAGGGTTTGCTTATGATTCTGAAGAGAGGGCGGAAAAAACGGTTCATGAACCCACGGTTTTCGAGCAGGTTGTCGAGTTCCTCCTGGTTAAGCTTGCCCTGTTTTAAAGTCTGGAAAATCTTGTAAATCCCAATCACGATGACAGCGTTGATGAAGCCGATTATCCATAGGAAGCTTCCTGAAACTAGTGTTCCTACAACAGCACCTGTGCTTTGGAGAATTGGAATGTTGGTTGCGACGGCTCGTGTTGCCAAAATTAATGCGATTATGAGGGCAACCACTACTGTTGAGTGTCCAAGGGAGAACCACATGCCAACTGTATAGGGACGTTTGCCTTCTTGCATAAGCTTTCGTGTTGTGTTATCTATAGCGGCTATATGATCGGCATCAACTCCATGGCGTAAGCCGAAGACATAGGCGACTATACCTAAACCGCCAAGGACGACGGCAATTTTTCCGATTATGAAGGCAGCTGAGAACCCGACGGCTGTGATAGATACCAACACCGCGAAGATTATGGCTATTCTTATTTTTTCGTTTCGGGAGAGGTTGATTGTTGATTGGGTCACCATCTTTTTTCTACCCCAGTAACACTTTCTTTGATTAACGTGTTACTGTCCATATAAAAGCTTTTAGGCACAGCAAACAACTTCTAACCGTGAATAGCAATGTCCAAAATCGTCCGCATAGGCGTAACCTTCCCGCCTGAACTCCTCCAAGACTTCGACGAAATCATAGGCAAAATGGGTTACGAAAGCCGTAGCAAAGCAATCCAAGACGCAGTTCGTCTTTATGTCTCCGAACGCAAATGGGTTAAAGAAGAAGACGCCCAACAAACAGGTGTCCTTCTAATGGTTTATGACCATGACACAAAAGGTTTGGAGAGCGACCTAACAGAAGCCCAGCACCATCACACTGAATTAATCTCTTCATCAATGCACATACATATAGGCGAACGTGACTGCCTCGAAGTCATAGCTGTCAAGGGCAAAGGCTCAGAAATCAGGCACCTGAGCGATCACTTAGCCTCAAGAAGAGGAGTAAAAATCCTCAAATCAATGATACGTATCAGTCTAGCTTTTAACCTCAAACATCCGTTCCAATGAAGCACGCGCTTTTTTTGCCACTGCATCAGGAACCTTAACTACATTCTTCTCTTCTTTTAAGGCAGTGTAAAGTCTATCAAGGGTCGTCAACTTCATATTAGGACAAACTGCGCCTTCATAAGCGAGATAGAAGTTTTTTTGAGGATTCTCTTTGCGCAAGCGATGTAGGATGCCTTCTTCTGTTCCAACGATGAATTCTTTGGCGTGTGATTCTTTGGCGTAATGGCACATTTTTGAGGTGCTGCCGATGAAGTCGGCTGCTTTACGCATTTCAGTGCTGCATTCGGGGTGAACCATGGCGATTGCGTCGGGATACTGCATCTTTAGGACTTTGACATCTTCGGGTTGGAAGAGAAGGTGCGTTGGGCAGAAA
Source organism: Candidatus Bathyarchaeota archaeon (assembly GCA_963842545.1). Classification (GTDB taxonomy): domain Archaea; phylum Thermoproteota; class Bathyarchaeia; order Bathyarchaeales; family Bathycorpusculaceae; genus Bathycorpusculum. Next base: position 1,575 of record CAWJGR010000023.1, on the reverse strand, counting down.
CCGTTTTCAGGGATGGGAATTAGTTTTTTGCCTGTTTTTTCGCCAACGTATTCTGCGAGGTTCTTGTCGGGACCAAACAGGATGGTGTCTGCACTTAGTGATTTTATTACTTCAACTGCGTTAGCACTTGTGCAGCAGACGTCACATTCGGCTTTGCAGGAAGCCAAAGTGTTAACATAAAGAACTACTGGAGCGTTTGGGTAATGTTTTTTGGCTCGTCTTATTTCATCGACGGTTAACATCTGTGCCATGGGACATCTGGCACCTAAACAGGGCAACAAAACCTTCTTTTTTGGGTTCAAAATTGCTGCGGACTCAGCCATAAAATCAACAGCTGAAAACACAATTATTTCTGCATCTTTCTCTTCAACTGCTTTTCGGCTGAGTTCAATGCTGTCGCCAACGTAGTCAGCTATGTCTTGGATTTCTGGGCGCTGATAATTATGAGCCAATATAACGGCTTTCTTTTCTTTTTTGAGTTTTAGGATTTTGTCCGATAAAGCCATGTTTTCGCCTAGTTCTGACTTAAATGTGAAAAAATAAGAAGGGCAAGTTAACAGATATATGCTTTTACCTTGACATTGGGTTTTTGAACCCTAAAAAACTAAAAAATAAGTTGCTGAGCCTTTAAAAGATGACATATCCCATTACCTAACATCATTATAATGTCGATTAGGAGATTAATCGGTTTGACTGTTGATGCTACCCGAACAAAAAAGGCAAAGTTGCCTAAAAACGGTTGCTAAAAAATATTAATAGAAGATAATCAGATGTTTAGATATTTCATTCTCTTCGGAAAAAAATAGCGGAATTATTGTAGCTACTAATTTTTGGATGAAAATAAATAAAGAAAAGATGGTTTAGGGTCATACTAAGACAGTTTTTGAGAAGCTAGATACTTGAGATGGAATGGCTTGATTACTATTCCTCCCTTTAAGTCAGCATTGAATGTTTGGCTTTCAACAACCCAATCCGACAATTCTGAATCAAGAGCCCTTATGAACCCGGCAAAGTTTTCAAAGTTTTCATGAAGCGATATGCAGACCGTATCCCAACCCATGCCTCTTCCGTCCAAAGCCATGACCACGTTGGTTTGTTTAATGAACCATTCTTTCATTTTCTGCAATGCTTGATTTTTTTCGTCGCCTGTTGCATATTTTAGTTTGCTCTTCAAAAATGTAATAGCGGCTATTTCAAATCCTATTTGACCGAATTTAGGAATAACAGTGTACCCCTCGATAAAGTTCTCTTCTAGCATAGCGCGTCGTCGGGTAACTGTAGGCTGAGAAACACCTAAGGCTTTTGCAAGTTGCCTATCGCTTCTATGCGAGTCCTTCATGAGCTCGAATAGAATCTTGTAATCTATTGGTTTTAGTTCTTTCATTACAATCAACTTAACCGATTTTCGTTATTCAATAGCATTTTTTTACATCATATATAAATGTTGAGAAACTTTTTGTAGAAAGTTGAAGGTACAACACATATGCAGATTAATGAATTGAATCATTCAATAAGACATAGTAAAGCGATCGTGTTGATTCCACTTCTTTATTGATTCTTTCAAAGTCTTCAACT